>JAJDDQ010000024.1 GCA_029260215.1 Phycisphaerae bacterium | reverse complement strand
CGCCGCGGATCAGGCCGACAAGAAAGCAGAAAAGTAAAACAGGCTTGCAGGAAGACTGGAAAATGAAGTACAAAGGAACCAACATCATTGGCCGGTTTTAACCCGCCCGCACGTGGCTGCTTTTAACCTGCCCGGTGACACCGAGTTGCTCGCGCGATTCTTCGAGTATTTGCCTGCACGTGTCTTCGCTCTTCTGTGCTGTAAAGACAACGAGCGGACATCCGAGGCTGCGCTTGAGACGTCGGCCGACTCGCAGGTTCATTCGGCCAGGTTCTTTGGCCGCGTACGCAACGATAATCTCATCGACGCGCTCATGCTCGGGAGGGGATATGAACACAGGGGGGCGTAGCCGCCTCACGAGCTGCTCCGCGTTGGAACCAAGCAACCCGCCGTGGGATTCCCCGTGGCCGTGTTTGCCGAGGCAGACGAGCGTGGCGGTCTCGCCGGCGATCGCGAGACGATCCGCGACTCGACCCCGTTCCAACCGTACTTCCAGGCCCGAGTTTCGCTTGCGTGCGATTGTTCGTACTGTGTCGTCAATCTGCTCGGCAAGTAAGCTGGCGGCGGCGCTCGCCCGGTCGACGAATCCTGCGAAGGCTGCGCCGCCGCTTATGGCGAGTACGTTGGGCGGGATCATCTCCTCAACGGTGATTACGGTCACTCGACCTTGGACGGAATCCGCCAGGTCGAATGCATACCGAAGCGCAGAAAACGATGATTCCGACCCACCAACACCGACCACGATGTTGCTGAATATGTCCTCGGCACGGGTGACCATGACTGCTGTACTCCGCACGCCAAATGTGTCCGATCTGAGTGGTGATCGTACACTAGAAAGGGGGAAATGGGCAGCACACGATCACGCCGAAGTGTGCCGTCTCCTCCCGGGAATTGGGTTGGCCCGTCACCTCATAGCCATTTCTTCCGGCGGAAGTACCCGAGCAGTACGGCGGCGACTACAACCATGAACAGGAGCACACCCCAAAAGCTCATCGGGTTGTCCGGCGGGGGCCAAAGGGGAAGGTTCATGCCGTACAGACCGGCGATGAACGTAAGTGGAAGCAGAATGGTCGCGAAGATCGTCAGGGTCTTCATGATGGCATTTGTTCGGTTGGCCAGGGCGGTGTGGTAGTTGTCGCGGATGCCGTGCAGCCGTTCCCGGAGCGTGTCCACGAGATCGATGACCTGACTGAGGTGATCTTGAACGTGACTGAATCGTTGTTCGAGCGCCTCGGATACGTAATCATACTCGCCATTTGCGACGGGCGTGAGCAGCTCGCGCTGCGACGTGGCCAGGCTGCGCAAGCGGAGCAGGTCGTGCCGCAGCGCCGCAGAGTCGGCGAGGATACGCTCGTCCACGGTCAGGTCCAGCGACTTACCCTCGAGTTCCTCCAGCTGAACTTCGTAGCGATCGGCGAAGCCGACGTATTTGTCGACCATTCCGTCGATGATGGCGTACAGGATAGAATCAACGCCCTTCGCCAGTGCGCTGGCCGCGTTACGGCTACAGCGGTCAAGCACGGTCCGTACGGTTCGCAACGGCTCTCGATGAACGGTGATTAGGAACCGAGTGCCGCAGAAGGCTGCAAGTTTTCGCGGGTTGAACTCGCTGGGCTCGTCGAGTCCCCCAAGACCATAGACCACGATGAACATGTACTCTTTGAACTCGTCGATGCGCGGACGCTGGTCTCCGTGGAGGCAGTCGTCAACTGATGCCTCGTCAAGGCCTATCAGATCCCTCAGCGCAAAGAGGTCAGCTTCGGCCGGCTCCTCGAAATCCGCCCAGAACGTAGACTCCTCTTCGGTCCACGCCCGGCGCAGGTCTTGGATGGAAGCGAGGGGCTCACCACGGCCATCGTGAAATCGGGCGTATCCTGAGATCATCGGTCAGGGTATATCGCACAGCTTGCCGAAGAGCAATCCGGATGCGGGATAAGGCCATAGGCAAATCCTCCCATTTGTGAAATCTGAACACTATGCGGCATGGCTTGCGCCCGTTGGCTCTCCACTCAAGCGGCGACTCCTCGCGTTGGTTTCCGCTTCCGCGAAACTGTTGCGAGGGGGCGTGGCTGTAGCAAGCGCGCAATGTGAACGATTGTGAACCGGTCCGCCACCCTGGTTCGTGCTCGCTTCGCACACTTGCGGCAAGGTTGAAGCGCGCTGTTCTCGGGAAAGCGAGGCGTCGCCTCGGCCTGGCTCCGAGTGCTTCGATCTCGACTAGACGTGTCCGATCACCCGATGCAACGTGACGCTCGTTCTCGGGCGTCAACAGCGTGCGCTTCGGAGAACTGCCGCCGTGCGAGTAGATCCGAGACAGTATCGCCGGACACGGCCTCGCCATTCCGCAACCAGCTCAGAGAAGCTGGCCATTTTGAGCTTGAAGCGACACGTCCGTTCCCACGTGTCCTTGATGGCATCCGCGGTAGCAACGTCGAGCATTCCGTCCCGAATGAGCTCGACTACGAGTTGCTGCGTGTCGACGATGATCAGGGCCTTCGAGGCTTTGCGCGCGCTCTTGGCGGCGACCCTGTCGTCGATCGCAAGTGCGCAGCCTCGCGCGACGGCTGCCGCGATTGAGGCACACTCTCCCGGCCCGAGCCGCTTCGTCGCTGCCAGCTTAGCAAAGTGCTCGAGTTCGCCGATCTCGTCCACCGCACTTTCCTCCAACGCGCCGCCGGCGAGGCCACCGGTGTTGTGGAGCCCGCTTCGGCGCCAGCGTTCAAGCTGCGTCTGACAAAGCCCCACCGCTTGATCCAGGCAACGCGAGATTCATGGGGAAGCCGCAACCCGCGCGGATACGCAGGCCGCAACACGTCCAAGGCTGTCGATATTCGAGCCAGCAAGGCAACCCTGAGATCCGCGCTATTTGTGATGGATCGGTTCATCAAGGGCATGGAGGCCGAGGACCTGCGAGTTGAAGTCACTGACGGATACCAGGACGCCGGTACGTTCGCGTGCGAAGGTCGGGATCGTACTCAAGTCCATGTCCATGAGAAGAACAAACGCGTCAAGCATGAGCCAACTGCCAAGGAGCTTCGCGAGAAGGAGCAGCTCCCAGGAACGCGAATCCCCAAGTGGGATGATGTGCCGACGGGTGAGCTTGTGCTTACGCCGGGCGGAACTGTAGACTTTTCGAGTGAGCAGGCATTTGATCAGTTCATCAAGAAGGCCGTCGCTGATGTGATCGAGGAATTGGCGCGTGCCCGGAAGAAACGAGAAGAGGAGGAGGCAGCCCAGCGCCACGAGTGGGACTGCAGGATGGAGGCTGAGCACGAGAAGGAGCGGGTGGAGGCCATGCACGAAGCGGCGGCTTCGTTGCAGCAGTATCGTATCCTGACGGACAAAATCGAGGAGGTGCGACGATTTGGGCGGGTGCCCGAGGACCAGAGCCAAGTGGACCAATCGTTCGAGGAGTGGTTGGTCTGGGCAGAAGCGCAGGCCCGACGAATCCACCCGCTCGGCAGTTGATTACGCCGCCAGCCGAAGAACGATGAGTCTTGCACGACCAGCAGGCTGAACACGTCTTCGGGACTCTGGCTCGCCGGCGTTTTCACCCGTGGGCACGAGGCGTATCGGCATGACCAAACTAAGGAAGCGTGACCTCAAACGACGGCGAGTTGATCGCGGTTTTTGTTGAGAAATATGTGTAGTCCGCCTGAATTCCTTGTCCATCTGTGTCCGTCGGTGTACCCCGGTGTCACTCTATGTCATGCATCGAATGGCGGTGCATACGAAATGTGGTGTTACGGCCGATTAGAGAGGGTACCCCGCAAAATCGATTCCCCCCGCCTCCAGTTTTTCGGGCTTAAGTGCCCTTCCGTGTCACCCCGTGCCACATTGCGACTAACCTTAGGTTTTGCAAGGTGTTGCGTTGCATCCACGCCCCGTTTTGACGTGTCAGTCGGTGCCACCGCCTGACACGTCGGGACCACGGCGCGTGAGGCTATGGGTGAGGCTCCGTCTGTCGGCTCGTCCGGGAACGAGGGTAACGAGTCCACCGCCTTCCGAAGGTTCAACCCCGCCGGATCGGTGTAAACGTTGGCCGTCAACCGCGCATCACTATGTCTGGCAAGCTCCTTGCGTTCAATCTCTGAAACGCCGGCGGCACCTGCCCAAGTGATGCATGTGTTACGCAGTGCGTGAAAATCGACACGTCGCCCCTGATCATCGACCCGCTGAATTCCGGCCCGCTCAAAATCACGTTGAACGGTTGTTCGATTGGGCATCCGGCCCTTGAAGACGCGTTCGCACGGCTCAACGCCATTGGGACGCATCTTTCGAAGCGCAGCGGAAACGTCCGAGGCAAGTGGAAGCACTGCATGACGCCGGTTCTTGGTATTTGCAGCACGGACGGAAACAACGACATGTTCGCCATCGAGAAGCAAGTCGCGCCATTCTAGTGTTCCAATCTCAGAGCGACGAAGGCCGGTCTTCATGGCCAGCAAGTACACAGGACGCCGCCTCTCATCCACTGCGAGCAAACTCGCGGCTTCATCGCGGGTTAATGCCCGGCGATGAAAAGTCGCTCGACCGCGTGCGTCTACTTTCTTGATCGACTCGACTGGATTGGTCGTCAAGCGACCGCACTCAATGAGCCAGCGAAGGAACACGTTCAACGCGTCGAGATAGTGATTCAATGTGCGAGGCGCGATGTCTTGGTTGCACCGCCACTCGATAAATCCCTGAGGTCTGATGTCCGCGATCTGTTTCCACTTGCACGCCGCCGCCACACGGTTTACACGTTGTTCAATGTGCTTGTAATACTCTCGATTGTACTGGTTCAGCGTGAATTGGACAATCCGTCCATTGTGTTAAGCGACTCCCCGTCACGCGCGTGACGGGATTTTCGGTTTTCATCATTGCCTCCGGCGGGCGTGCTCGGCCTCGGGTCGGGAACTACCGAGGGCCGCCCCTTCCGTCCCGTCGCCTCTACATCGCCCAGCACCGGGTGCGGCGTTGTCGCGGCGACGGAACTACAGGGGCTTTCAGGCCCGAACGTCTGGATGCTGCCTGGCTCTGATACGCACGAGGCTCGCGCGGCTTGGCGACGCTGGCGACGCGATTCACGAGCGGCTGCGAGTTTGCGATCACGCTCGGCGTGAATCGTCTCGGCTCGGCCTTCGAGCTTGTCGCGCGGCGTTACATACCCGATCGCACTGTGCAATCGCGCTGTATTGTAATGTGTCACGAATCCGCCGACAGCCCGCCGGGCGTCATCAAGCGTCAAGGGCGTCTGACGCCGAACACACTCCGTCTTCAACGACTTATGCCAACGCTCGATCTTTCCGTTCACACTCCCGTCCTGGTCGCGTTCACCTCTGCGGATAATACGGCGACGTCCGCACATGAGTCATGCCCGATACGCGGATGAACTCTTTGAAATCCTTGGCGATAAACTGCGGGCCGTTGTCCGAAATGATCCTCGGATGAGCGTTCGGGAACGCCTCGCGCCCGCGCTGCAAGATGATTTCGATGTCCCGTTCCTTCATCTCTTCACGAATCTCCCAATGCACGATGTACCGGCTGAAACCGTCCAAAACACTGCACAGGTAGTAGAATGTGCCGCACACGTTGACGTACGAAACGTCCACATGCCAGTGTTCGTGGGCTTTGATCGGCTGATGGAAACCGGTTTCCTTCTTGGAGGGTTTGCGATTCCACGATGCCATCAGTCCGGCACCTTTGAGCACGCGGTACACACTGGCCGGACTGACTGCGACGACGTCGGCATCCATCATCATATACGTCAAACGTCGATACCCCTCGCCGGGATGTTCGCCAACGTACGACACGACGGCTCGCTTCTCTGAGTCTTCGAGCCAATGATCGCGCGGCACTGTCGCATTGTGCTCATTAACCTTGCCATAGCGACACTTCCATGTGTGATACTTGCTCCGGCCAATGCTCAGCTAACGGGCCAGACGATCCGCCGGAAGCCCCGTGCGACCGGTCCAATAACCGACGTAATCGACGACCGCATCGCGTGTGTCCGGCTCCGTCCAGCCACCGGTCAGGTTTCGCCAAGACTTTTTTTTAGCCGGACGTGCGACTCCATGATCTCGCCGATCACCTCGTCCTTGTCAGCCAGTTTTTTCTCCAGGGCTTCGACCTTGGCTTCGAGTCGGCGGTTCGGGCCTTCATTGCTCCGCCGGCCAAACGCCGCCGCCCCATTCTCGAACAGCTCTTTCTGCCAGCGATAGAACAGGGTGGGGTTGATACCAGCCTGATCGCAC
>JAJDDQ010000023.1 GCA_029260215.1 Phycisphaerae bacterium | reverse complement strand
CAAAACTTCCCTGTCCATGACTATCTCCCGATTGAATAAAAGATCGTAACACGCCCGGAATTCTGACAGCCCCCCGCGCCCTGCGCAAGTAAAGTGAGGCGCGAATTATTCCACAGCGCCGAAGGAAATAGCCACACCCGTCAAGTCGCTGGTTGACCGTATCGTTGACAAGCAACTCGCAGCCGAAACCGTGAAGAAAATCGACATCAAGCGGTTGGAGTGGGTTCCAGCGAGAACCTCTGATGGCGGTGTTGAATTCGGAGGGTTCTGGCGCCTCCTGGCCGACTTCGAGAAGCAGTTCAGTTTCCTCGCACTGGAATGCGGGATTCGGGATGTCAACGGGAACTTGGTCGGGGAATTCGATCTGACCATTTCACCCGATGGGCAGCCGCAGGTACCGGGTGGCGGATGGGACCAGTTTCGCAATGAGGAAACACATGAGTGGTACTACGGACTCAAGGTTAATGCTGCCAACCGTCTCCAGATCCACGCCACGGGATCGCCCGAGGCAAACGGCCCGTTCACGGTCACGATGCGCACATCGGAACGCGTCGCGCTGGCCGACCCCGAGATTGACACGATACTCGAATTCGGGATGACGAAAGCTATTCCAGAGTCGGATTGATCGCCAATGGGCATGGCGCGCACGTGTCGCACCCTCACGGGTTAATTCGATATCGCACGCGCGGGGCGATGTTCCGGGTCAAGCTCCTCCACGGGCGGTGGACCAGCCGGCGACCCCGGCTGCCTCTAGGCTCCCGGCGGTGGCTTGAATTCCCCGCCAGCCGGCGGTTAATTGGTTCTTGACAAAATTTCGCTTCGGTTGATCGAGATTCGGTGTAAAATTCAGGCATGACACCGAAATCGCTTCCCATCGTTTGTCTGTTCGTGCTCGCGGTGGCGATCGTCGCGCAACAGCCTGAATCACACGCGCCCAACCAGCCGTCGGCGGAGGTGCAGCCCGCCCCGCCCATCGAGCAGAACCGGGGTTATCGCTCCCGGCGGGACGAATCGCTCTCAAGACGCGAGCGATTCGACAACAGCGACATCCCACCGGGCTACTCCTCGGAAGACTGGAGTCGGGCGATGGCCGCTTCGGGGGCCTACGATCGAGGGTACGAGGACGGCTTCGAGCAGGGCTGGCTCGCCGCAGAACGTGCAGCCGCCGACCAACAGCGCGGCGGATTGTACCAGGCGGCACTCGATTCCGGATTGAAGCAGTTTCGAGCGAAACGCTACGGACCAGCCGTCCGCGATTTCATGTTCGCAGCCAAGAACAATCAGGGCGACCCCGTCAGCCGCCTCCACGCCGCACACGCGATGGCGGCGCTGGGCCACTACGAGGACGCGTTTCTTCTGATTCGCCGAGCACTCCAGCTTGAACCCAGGTTGACCTACGTCCCGCTGGATATCCGCACGTTCTACGCGGATGTGGCGGAATTCGAGCGGCGTATCGAACAGGTGCGTGCGGACGCGGAAGCCAACCCCAACGAATTCAGAATCTGGTCAGTCTACGGATATTTCTGCCTGTTCTCCAACAGGCCGGAACTCGGTGCGAGCGTTCTGGAGCGTGCTTACAAGTCCGCCAAGAACGACGACGGCACGGTCAAACGACTGCTCGACGCGGCGCGCATCATGGTTCCGGTATCGCCGGAGGGTCGCAGCGCCGGAAAATCCTCGCACTGAGTCATTCGTCGAAAAACATAGGCTTCTTGTGTGGCACCGGTTTACAACCGGTGTAATAGATGTGGTGTTCCATGTGACGATGGATTCCTGGCCGGTGAATACACGGGTTGACAACCCCCGCCACATTCTCGGAAGGGAGTCCCCATTTTTTCAACGGACCATCAACCGCCATCGCCGCGCGATGCGGCGAATGTTTCGTTGAAGGCTTGAAGCGATTCGGGCGAAGAATCGATCCGGAAGTTCAGTTCGCCCTCGCGACGCTTGTCGAGATTGAACCACACCAACGCCTTGAGCTGAGGCCAGTGCTTCGCGGTTCGGTAGGCAGCACGAATCCAAGCCGCTTTCTGCCCGTCGTCCCCCTCCGGGCATCCGAATTCGGCGATCATCACCGGCTTTGACGGATATCGCTTCGCGAATTCACGCATGGGACTCTCGAACAGCTTCTCGAATGACGTCCATGTGTGCCAGGGTTCGTGGTCGTCGCCCCAGTTGTAGCCGTCCACCGCCACCCAATCGACCAGGGCGTCGCCCGGATAATAGCGATGCATGTCGTTCTCCGGACCACCGGGGTGACTGGTGATGTTGGCAGCCCACACCCACTCAACGTTGTCCGCCCCGACGTCATCGAAAATCCCCCGCGCCCGCCGCCAAGCCTCTACGAACAACTCCGGCTCACCTCCCCAACTGAACCAGTCGCCGTTGAACTCAAACCCGAACCGCAGCAGCACTCTGCCTCTGAACCGTTTGGCATCCGTCGCCCACTTTCGGAAAAATGCGTCCCACTCGCCAGCGAGAATGCGCGGCAGCTGACGGGTCTTGCTGTCGTGCCACCGCCACAGTTCGAGAGAGATGATCGCCGTCGCCCCGGCATCGCGAATGACCTGAATTCCGTCGGCTGGAAAGGGCCTGCCCATGTCGCGATAGTACATGATGTAGTCGGGTTTCGACGCGAATGTGGAAAGCGCGTCGTCCAGCTTTCCCTGAAACCGTTGCGACCCCCAGTAGATTTGATACACGCCCCAATCCGGGTGCTCGGACGATTTGGCCCGTATTCCGCTCGAATAGCGAGCACAAGACCAGGAAACGACCGCGGTCACGATAATCAGGACGGGCAGGAATGTTCGATACGATCGTCGCGTCATGCACCCATCATACGCAGTACGAACCTCTGCGCCGACCGGGAGTGCTTGCGACACAACATGCCGGAAGCCGCGTCGCATCGGGCTACTCGCCCAGCTTTTTCCAGGAACCCAGACCAACGATTTCGTACGGACCAGGATCGTCGAGCATGGGCAGTTCGATCTTGCGACCAACGCGCGAGCTCATCAAGTCCTGAGAAAACGGGGCTTTGTAGTTGTAGATACCGTGATCAACATCGGCATCGAAAGGTCCGAGAAAAGTCATTTCGATCTGTTCGCCCGTCTTGCTGTTCTTGAAAGTGACGCGGCTGCCGATTCCGACATGGTCATCGGGTACGCCATCCGGATCGATCGGTTGAGCCTTGGCCATCTGCTCATGCATCTGAGCCAGGCGAGCGCGAAGCAGGTCGCGTTCTTCCAGCGCGAACTTGTACTCCGAGTTTTCGCTGAGATCGCCCTTTTCGGCTGCTGCGCCGATGGCTCGGGCGTTCTCGCGCATCTTGACGTTGACCAGTTCCTTGATTTCCGAGTCGAGCTTGGAGATTCCCTCCCGCGTGGCGAACACGATGTTCTCGCGTGCCCAGGGCGGTTCCTCCTTGCGGAGATGAAGCGAGGGAAACTGTTCGTTGATGCGACTCAGCATGTCGTCGGAGACTTTTCGACCGAGGTTTTCAAGACGCTGAATCTGTGTTCGCAATGCGACAGCGACGCCGGTCTCGATTTCTGTAAGGCAAGCTTTGAGTCGCTTGTACTTGCCGGCGGAAAAAGCAGCCCGTGCGGCTGTGCAAACCGATTTGGTAGTATGAGATGGGATTTTGTCGTCGCGTTGAACATCGCCGAGGACACCGAGCATACGCGTGAGAATCGTGATTGCAGGGACTTCCTGCCAGCCCTTGCGATCCAACCCCTTCTGCCACACCCAGCACAGCGCGTGGAAGGACGCGAGAGAGTCGTTCGTCATCGAGGTCACAATACGCGTGGGCGACGGAGCCGGAGCTTCGCACTTGTCGATCATGTTGGCCAACTCGTCACAGACGTTGGCCGGTGCGTAGGCGAATATTTCCGCCAAAACCTGTGACCAGTCACCGGGCCTGGCGATCGGAAGACGGCGGCAAACCCCCCGCCAAAGCGACGAGTTCTCGCAGGTATTGGCCAGTACCTCAGCCGGGTTCTCGAGCTTCGACATCACTTTATCGACGGCACTGTCCGCGTTATCTTCTCCCAATGCCCGGGCCAGCTCCGCATCCACGAAACGCTCAGCCAACGCACCAGCGGGATTCCTCCCTTCGATACGCTGCGCGCGATTGGAAAGCACTTCGCGTATCGGTGCGAGAAGGTCCGCCTTGGGCGCTTCGGAACGAACCGAACATTCACGCACGAGGGCTTCGACGGCGACCAATCGCTCGCCAGCTGTGTCAAGCATCTTGAACTGCAACACGAATTTCGTCTGAATGTCTTCGCCGCCGGGGACGTATTCCAGATCGTAAGGCGATCGCCCGCCGATCTTAATGTGTGTCGATTTGCGCAGCGCGGTGCGGGCCTTGGTCCACCATTTCGTCCAGTCCGAATTCGGGATAATCGCGGGCGTCAGCAACTCCTGCAATTCGTCGCTGTCCAGATACCCACCCTTGGCGATGAGGACGTTCTCGATAATCGTGGCTGGATCCTTGTCGAGCTTCCCAGCAAGCTTTTTGCGATCGAACGCCGCAAGCACGCGATAATCGTCTTCGGAACACGGCTGGTACGTATCTGCGAACTCGACCGGCCCCAAAGTCTGTGAATCATCGCCGGTGTTGAACGTGATTTCCCAGTTGGCGCGATCGATGGATTCCACCAGCACTGCCCGTTCTTCACGCCGGGCACTCGCGTACATGCCGGGCTTGAGATTCAGGCAAACGTCCATCGTGCGCAACGCCCGTCGCGGAGGCCTGCCACCGCCCACGCCTGCCTCTTCAAGAAGCGGGTCGAGACCCTCGACATCCGAATGAACTTTGCGGTACAGGTCGGCTGTGATTTTTTTCAGATCGGCGTTCTTGTTGAGGAAGAGCAGGAACTTGCGGGAGGCTTCCAGCGCTTCCGCAGGATCCTTATTCTCAGCCAACGCCTCGACCGCCGTCCACGCAAGCGCACCAGCCTCATCGAGCTTGTTCGATGAGGCGAGCGCTTCGAGCACGGGTAGCATTTGAATGACGTCCGCGGCGCTGCGGTCTTTCTCCGCAACGAAGCCGATCCAGCGCTGTTCGACGTCTTTTAGATTTCCTGATCCGATGAGCTGAACTGCAGCCGATACATCCATAAGAACCGTTCGCTCCTGACGGGGCGTGGTGTGCGCCCTCGCTCCTTGTGGTGAATCCGCTATTATTATTGAATAAGGACAATCTGTCGAGAGGGAAGATTGGCTTCCATCGGACGACGCACGATTGACGCCTTTGGACCGGTTTTGACCGGGTTTGGGGGGCTGGGTGAAGGTCGCATATTTCGACTGTTTCAGCGGGGCGGCGGGAGACATGATCCTCGGCGCGCTCATCGACGCAGGCCTGAACCCGTCCGAATTGACCGCCGCCCTCGCCAAACTCGATCTCAAGGGCTACGACGTCAACGTCGCCCGCGTGAAAAAGATGGGGCTGACCGCCGTCCGCGTCGAGGTCACCACCACCGAAGACCATCACCACCGTGGCCTGAGCAGGATTTTGGCCATTATCTCGCAGGCGGAGTTGCCCGAAACGGTCAAAAAACAGGCGTCAGCCGTCTTCACCCGCCTTGCCGAGGCAGAGGCCATGGTCCACGGCTGCGACATCGAAACCGTGCATTTTCACGAAGTCGGTGCGGTAGACGCGATTGTCGATATCGTCGGAGCCTGCTGGGGCTTCCATCGGCTGGGGATTCAGCGGGTGGTATGCTCGCCGTTCGCCGTCGGCAGCGGGACCGTCCGATGCGCCCACGGCGAAATGCCCGTACCCGCACCAGCCACCGCCCTGCTGCTTCGCGGGGTGCCGGTGGCGGAATCCGACGAATCCGGGGAGCTTCTGACCCCGACCGGAGCCGCAATCCTGACCGAATGGGCCGATTCCTTCGGATCGATGCCGGCCATGACCGTACGCGCGGTCGGGATGGGTGCCGGTTCGCGTGAGGGGAAACACCGGCCCAACGTCGTGCGCGTCACACTGGGGGACGCTGCAACCGACCCGGAATCCGACCAAATCGTCGTTCTGGAGGCCAATATCGACGATTCAACAGCCGAAATGCTCGGACACGCCGTCGATCGACTGCTCAATACGGGTGCACTCGACGCGTGGTGCGTGCCGATACACATGAAGAAATCGCGGCCTGGAGTGCTGTTGAGCGTTTTGGCGAAGCCGGAGCAAGCGGACGCCCTGGCTCGCATCGTTTTTGAGGAAACGACGACCTTCGGAATCCGGAGGCACGATGCGTCCCGGACCACGCTCGTTCGCCGCGTCGAGGCGGTCGAGACGAAATTCGGTCCCGTAAACGTGAAAATCGGGATGCTGGACGGTCGTGTCGTCACGGTGTCGCCGGAATTTGAGGATTGTCGAGCCGCCGGCATCCGGCACAAAGTCGCGTTGCGAATCGTTATGGACGAAGCCCGCCGTGTGTGGCAGACGCGGTAGGATCCTAAGCAGGCTGTTCAAAAGTGTGGCACGGGTTTTCAACCCGTGTCTTCACCGGTTAAGAAAACTGTGCCGCGTAACGCGTCATCGATCGCACCGGTTGCAAACCGGTGCCACACGGAAAAGCCATGTTCTTTAACGGGTTGTCAGTCTCACTTATCGGAGTCGAGGGCATATCCGGCTCTCAAATCGCGATCGTAGCTGTACTGGGTGCGCTCGGTGCCTTGATGCTCATCCGGACACAGCGTCGCCTGGCCGACGGAGGCCCGTCGCCGCGTGCCTACGCTCGCGAGCAAATGGGTCGGCTGCGCGAGGAACGCGTCGTGCATGACCAGATGGTTGAGGTCGCTGCCGAGGTCCAGCAGGTCGCCCGCGAGATGAGTGCCCAGTTGGACGGCAAGTTCATCAAGCTTGAAAAGACGCTGCGCGACGCGGACGAACGCATCCAGACGCTCGAAGCCATGATCCGCCGCGCCGAGGGCAAGCCCAAAGTCGATCTTACAGTTTCCGACGAATCCAAACCGACACTCAGAACATTCACCAAGGCTGACCGCGAAGCCAACCGAGCCCGGATTTTCGAGCTGGCTGACGCGGGCGGCTCCCGAGCACACATCGCCGCAAAGCTCCACGTTCCCGCAGCCGAAGTCGATCTCGTGCTTTCCGTCCGGCGCATGAAGGAGCAGGCCGCCGCGACAGCGAACAGTTGAATCGCACGCAAATCGGCTGCACGCTCAGCCGCACCCCTGCTATAATCACATCGTGAACGTCGCGCGGGTCGCACGGATGCGGTCGATCGCCGTTCAGCCAATCGGTGATCGGGCATTTATGGCGCTTAAGGTTCTGTTTGTGAGTGGCCCACGGCGGTCAGGCAAGAGCACGGTCGTGGAACAAATCTCGACCGAGTGTCTCGATCGCCCCGCCCACTACCTGCGCGTCACATCTATCGACAGCGAAAAAAAAGAACCGGTCACCGCCAAAACACCGCGCGACCATTGCGGCGTTGCCAGCGCGACCTGGGTCCACTACGAGGAAGATCGGGTTTTCGAGTTCCTGCCGGAAGTGCTGCGAAAGATTCATCGCAATGACCGAACCGGCGTCGTCGTCATCGAAGCCGACTCCGACCCGATCCTGCGACACGCCTACCCCTACGATCATCGCATATTCGTCATGCCCGCGCCACGCAAAGCCAGCGAAGTGTTCCGCACCAGCTCGCAGGCCACCGAAGCGTTCCGGAGGTCGCTGGACGATACAGCCGCGTTCGCCGGAGAAATCTTCGGCCTCGTGGAAGACCGCGATCGCCTCGACGCGATCGACCCCGATGCCTCGGAGAAACGGTCGTCGCTGACGGCTTCCCAGCTTCGCGGTTTGATGAACTCCCCGCTGGGTGACGAGTTGGCCACGCGCATTCTGCTTCAGCCGTCGCACCACGGGTTGATCGAAAGCGACATCATCGTGCTGAACACGGCTGTGGGCGGCATGACCGGTGTCGTGGACGAATGCGTGCGGCGGTTGCATCACGTTCTGAATCACGTACGCGGTTTCGCCGGCAGCGGACACATGCTGTTCGCCTGCGATCCCGCCGACCACGCCGACCCGCTGCGCATGCAATTCGTCACGAAACTCAGCGAACTGCTCAACGGTTCGGCGCCGGAACCGGAAACCAACGACGAATAACCGGCTCGCTGCGTATTTACTGAAACCGCCCTACCCGAACGTTTCCGTGTAGACCTCTTCGTTGAACCCGACGAGCAGCGTCTTGCCGATCCGCAGTGTGGGAGCGCGCAGGTTGCCCGTCGGCCCCAGCATGTGCGAGAGCAGCGTCTCATCGTCAGGTCGTGATTTTTTCATGTCGAAGGAAACGACGTTTTTTCCCTTGGCCACGACGACTTTCGACGCTTGCCCCGCGAGCGCGAGCGCCTCGTCGCGGCTGTGTGTGTTTTTGCGCGCGTTGACCGTCTCGCGCACCTCGATTTCTTTCTGCGCAAGGAACCCCTGCGATTTACCACAGCTCGTTCACCCGTCGCGGTGATAATACCAGTCTGCTTTTTTGGCTGACATGATTGTCCTCCTGATAGAATTTCGTCACCCGCCCTCACCGGAGAGCGCACTCCAGTAGGTTATGACCACAACGCCGCCGAGCGCCAACACAACGGACGCGAGTTTGCGTGTGGTGAACGGTTCTTTCAGCACAACAGTCGCGAGAATGGTGGCCATAATCGTGGATGTCTGGTTGAGAACGGCTGCGACGGCGGCTTTGGCGTACATGAATCCCGCGACCCAGAAGATCAACGCCAGGTACGTCGCGAGAATCGACGCAGGCACGTAGAACTTCCAATTCGCAGATGGCTTGAACACGGCGAAATGCTCTTTTCGCTGCGGACTGGCACCGAGAATCATCGCCAGTATGGCTGTGCCCCCGACCAGACGCACCAGCGAAACTTCGATAAGCGGCGACTGCTCGATAATCGGTTTCACCACCACGATGCCGAACGCCATCAACACGACCGAGGTCGCCGACAGGAAAACGCCGATCATGATCTGCCATCGTGTGCGGGCAGTGGGCGTACGATGCGTCGTGCATAGGAAGACGGCTGCCAGAATCATCGCCCCGCCCACATAGTGGTGTGCTTCAACCCGTTCGCCGAGGTAGGCCCACGCGATGAATACCACGCTCGGCGTGTAGGCACACTCCACGATCGTCAGCAAACCGACGCCGATCATATTCAAGCCGTAAAGCAGCAGCGTGTCCGCCAATGCAACACCGAGCACACCGCTGAGAATCAGCAGGTACACGTCGTCCCGGTTTGGCGACCACGGCTGGTCTGTGGTGTTGATGATGAACGGAAGCGTCGCGAGGAGCAGGAGGATGCCGACGACATTTTTGAACAAATTCAGCGGCAAAGGCCCGACGGTCTCGCCGCAACGCTTGAAGAGAACAAGCGCGCTCGACCAGCACAACGCAGCGGCCAGCGCGCACGCTTCGCCGACCCATGGGAATCCAGCAGCCATTGATGGGACTATAGCGACGGCCCCCCACCGGTCCAGACGCGACGGTGGAGCGCTCGCAGGTTTAGTCGTTGAGTAACAGGTCAGCCATGTGCAATGCTGGACGGCGACCACAATCGCTTGGGCGGCCCCTTCGCGCACAGACGCGACGATTACATTCTTTCTCCCCTCCTTCAGAAGGAGGGGCGGGGAGGTTCTTCTTATTCCTTTGCAGAGGGGGGCATTTTCTTGGCCCTTGGCGGTCGATCGGATAGGATTTCGACGTGCCTTGTGTTGCTCGAATCGTTGTCGCGGGTGAGCCGCTCCACGTGACCCAGCGTGGAGGAAGCCGAGTTGTCATCGATCCGGCTCGCCACACGCTGGGCGACCGCCGGCCTCGGGCAGTTTGCAGAGCAAGCTGGAATGCCGCTGCGCCCGCTGCCGATCGGCCGACCGAAGAAGCGCAAGACAGTCCCAAAGGACAACGGCAAGGCGCGCGGGATGGCAGAAAAACGGGTGACTGTCCCGAATGGCACTGCCGGGGTTTTTGGCGTCGCAGCGGAGGTGCCGGTGCGGGTTGAGCGCGTACAGGTTGCGCGAAACGCGCGGGGCTGATGCCACCGACTGGTGATTCGGAAATTTCGTGGCCCGTGCGAACGTCAACAGCCGATTCAATTTACGGCGGGAGCCCTCCTTGGCGTTGATTCCCGCTCAAAGGCCCTCCTTGGTTTGTCTGTGCAAGACTTGGACCAAGGAGGGTCTCTGT
>JAJDDQ010000022.1 GCA_029260215.1 Phycisphaerae bacterium | reverse complement strand
TTCTCTGCGCCCTCCCACCGAAGTGGGTAGGGACCCCTTATCCCGAAGTTACGGGGTGAATTTGCCTAGTTCCTTAAGGACGGTTCTCTCGAGCGCCTGAGGCTACGCGCCTCACCTACCTGTGTCAGTTTTAGTACGGTTTCGCTGCTCGCCACCATAGCTTTTCTCGGCCCCACATCCACGCACTTCAGCAACAAATTGGCCTCGCCCTTTCGGGAACCCTCGCTTGTAGTGGGCTGCGTTTCAGTGGCACGCACTATGGATTGATCTCACAACAAAGGGCAGGAATATTAACCTGCTGTCCATCGACTACGCCTTTCGGCCTCGCCTTAGGGACCGCCTAACCCTGGGCGGATTTACCTTCCCCAGGAAACCTCAGGTTTACGGCGAGAAGGATTTTCACCTTCTTTATCGTTACTCATACCGGCATTCTCACTTGATAGGTCCACCACCGCTCCTTCCGGTACGGCCTGTATCTACCTATCAACGCTCCCCTACCGCTCAACACACCCGAAGGTATATCAAGCCCGTGGCTTCGGTTCCATGCTTAGTCCCGTTCATCATCGGTGCCTAATTTCTCGACGGGTAAGCTATTACGCACTTTTTAAATGGTGGCTGCTTCTAAGCCAACATCCCCGCTGTCACAGAAAAAAGACTTCCTTACGCACTGAGCATGGATTTGGGACCTTAGCCGACGATCTGGGTTGTTTCCCTTTTGACTACGGAGGTTAGCCCCCGCAGTCTGACTCCCGGGATAGTCGTCGTGGTATTCGGAGTTTGATTGAAGGAGGTAGGCTGGTGGCCCCCTCGTTTCATTCAGTAGCTCTACCCCCACGACGTAGTTGCCCGAGGCTAGCCCAAAAGCTATTTCGGGGAGAACGAGATATCTCTGAGTTTGATTAGACTTTTACTCCTCCCCACAGCTCATCGGATAACTTTTCAACGTTAACCCGTTCGGTCCTCCGCTTCCTTTTACGGAAGCTTCAACCTGGCCATGGGTAGATCACTCAGTTTCGCGTCTACTGCCCGCGACTAATGTCGCCCTATTCAGACTCGCTTTCGCTTCGGCTCCTCCGCGGAACGGATTAACCTTGCCACGAACAGTAACTCGCCGGTTCATTATGCAAAAGGCACGCGGTCACACATATCGGTAAACCGACATAGTGCTCCCACTGCTTGTAGGTACATGGTTTCAGGTACTTTTAACTCCCCTTATAGGGGTTCTTTTCACCTTTCAGTCGCCTTACTATACGCTATCGGTCGTCGAGTAGTACTTAGCCTTGGATGGTGGTCCACCCGGCTTCACACGGAGTTCCACGAGCTCCGTGCTACTCTGGGACACCTCTCAAAGGAGGGCTCTCGTTTTCGAATACGGGGGTGTCACCCTCTATGCCCGGCCTTTCCATGCCGTTCTTCTAACGAGGCCTTTGTAACTCCTCAAGGGCCCGCAACCCCGGGAAGCAAGCCTCCCGGTTTGGGCTAATTCCGCGTTCGCTCGCCGCTACTTACGGAGTCTCGGTTGATTTCCTTTCCTGCAGGTACTTAGATGTTTCAGTTCCCTGCGTTGGCCCCTGTGGACTATGAATTCATCCACAGGTCATGTCACCTGGTTGCCCAGTGACATGAGGTTTCCCCATTCGGACATCTCCGGATCAAAGCGCGTTTGACCGCTCCCCGGAGCTTTTCGCAGCCTACCACGTCCTTCATCGCCTCTCGACGCCAAGGCATCCACCATGCACCCTTTATAGCTTAACCACATTAATGAGAAGCTGAGCCGCTCCGCGAGGTCAAAACCACGCTTCCCGGACCAACCTTCGAAATATGAAGCCAAGCCGCCTACATCGCCATTGCACTCGTTTTCTTGCTCTCCACTGCTCCAGCCGACGCTCTCACGCCAGCCATCACAGCTTCGAGCCGAACTCGATCAATTGGTTCATCTAACATGCCCGAACCGACCACATCAGTCCTAAGCCATCACGTGCATAAATCACGCGAAGACCGAACCTTACGGTCGATTCGTAATTAGTCTGCTTCTTCACTTGCCAAAGAGCCGCCCCGACTCGCGGTGACCGGCTGGCCTCCCCGCGTCGGAGTTCGGGTAGAGTATCCATCCCGGGCCGATCGTCAATAGCCCCGGCGAAAAAATTCTGGCTGCGGGACTCTTTTTCCGATTTCCCCCAAACCGCCAGCCGTCCGATTTTTGCTAACAATCGCAAAATCATGGCGTTACAGCGTTTTTCAACACCGAGACTCCGGAGCTGTCCGACCGCCCTTTTTTTTCGATTCCCTGCGTCCCGCGCTCTCGCCGACGACGCAGACTGAATCATGCACGCCCGCGATGGTCGAATCCCGGCTGCGGTGCCCGGCGGAGTACGAAAACGAGTGCCGCGACGCGTAGGTTCCAAATCGCCCCGGAATCGGTGCGTACGATGAACAAACGACGATTTTCTGCTACAATCCCGCGATTCTTGCGACGCAGCCCCGGTTTTGGTCATCGCGTTGCCAACTTTGAGAGATCGACAATGCATAAGCTCAATCGCGCCATTCTCATGTGCATCGTCGCCCTCGCCGCGACGCAACGCGTATCAATCGCCTCCGAAATGAGGTCTGCATCGCTTCTTGGGTTCGTCTGGGCGGCGGACGCGCGCATCGCTCCGCACGGTGGCTCCGTCGCATTCACGCGTGTGCATATCGACGTCGAAAACGACGATTACAAGAGCAGCATCTGGGTCGTCGACACGAAAACGGCAGCCTCCCGCCCCATCACATTCGGTTCACACGACACCAGCCCGCGATGGTCACCCGACGGCGGCCAACTGGCTTTTCTTCGACGCGAAAACAATAACGGCGAAGACCACAAGGGTAGTCAGATATTCGTCCTGCCGATGAATGGCGGCGAGGCGCGACGTATTACGCGCATCAGCAGCGGCGTCCAATCGTTTGCCTGGTCGCCCGACGGAAAGCAACTCGTATTCACCTCGAAGGAATCACCGCCGCCGACAGCGTCCGACCTGTCCTCGATCAAACCGAAGTCGGAACGCAAATCCGTCATCATTACAGACCCCGAATTCAAACGTGACGGTGCGATGGGGCTTATCGATCCGAACGAACATACGCATCTGTGGGTCATCGGAATTGACGACGCGTTACCGCAGCCAATCACCTCGGGCATCTTCGACGAGACCAATCCGGTCTTCGCCCCCGACGGGCGCAGCGTCTATTTCGCCAGCGATCGTCGCGCGAAACCCTGGCTGGGGCACAGGGACCAGAACATCTTCGCCGTATCAACCGACGGCGGCCCGACGCGAAAAATCTTCGACATCAACGGCCCCCTGCACTCGCCAGCTGTCGCGCCCAATGGCAAGACTGTGGCTGCCCTCGGTTACGACGTCGGCGTTGAAACGCGTTCGTTCAACCAGACCGACTTGTTCTTTCTGCGCAACGGTCAGGCCGTCAACGCGACGGAGCACTTTGACTTCACACTCGGCGACGACATCGGTTCCGACGCACTGCCGCCGATCGGAAACATTTCCACGCCCATTCAGTTCATTGGCAACGACCGCCTATTGACGACCGTATCGAAACAAGGCCGATGCGCTCTGGTGGAATTCAATTTGCGTTCGGGCGAGAGAAAGGACGTGCTCGCAGGCGATTTTCAAGTGATCGCATTCAGTGCCAATGCGGACGGATCGCGCGTGGCAGCCGTGATCGCATCCCCTTCGTCCATAGGTGAAATCTATTTCATCGAGAATGGCCAACCAAAGCGACTGACTGATCTGAAGAGCCAATCACTGGCGAACATTCGCCTCACCACACCCGAGTCATTTTGGTACAAAAGCCACGACAATCGCACCGTACACGGCTGGATTCTCAAGCCGGCCAACTTCGATCCGACACGCAAATACCCGATGATTCTCGAAATCCACGGCGGGCCTCACATGGCCTACGGGTACGGCTTCTATCAGGAGTTCCATCTCCTCGCCGCCCGCGGATACGTGGTCGTGTATGTCAATCCGCGCGGCAGCACGAGTTACGGGCAGGAGTTCGGCAACCTCATCCAATACAACTACCCTGGCAATGACCATCTTGATTTGATGGCCGCCGTCGATGAGGTCGTGTCGCGCGGATACATCGACGAATCACGCATGGGCATCACCGGCGGAAGCGGCGGCGGCCTGCTCACCAACTGGGCCATCACACGCACCGATCGCTTCGCGGCGGCCATCACCCAGCGATGCGTTTCGGACTGGTCCATGTTCTACTACACAGCCGACCTGACACTCTTTACACCTTCGTGGTTCCTGAGCAGGCCTTTCGAAGATCCCGGCGAATATTCACAACGCTCGCCGATCAACTACGTCAAACGCATCAAGACACCCCTGCTCATACTCCACTCTGAGAACGACTACCGCACACCAATTTCGCAGGGAGAAGCCCTGTTCCGCGCCATGATCGCCTTGGACAAACCGGTCGCAATGGTCCGCATCCCCGACTCCAGCCACAACCTGTCCCGAAACGGCAAGCCGTCACTGCGCATCGAACGCTTGCAACACATCGTGGACTGGTTCGACATGTTCCTGAATGACCGCCCCAGCGACGCGTACGGCCTCGGCATCAAGACGGCGGCGGCGAAGCGTTCGGGTGTTCATTCGAACTCGGCGCGTGACACCGAGTGAGGTGTGAAAAATGTCCGATAGTCAGCTCAAACTCTGCGCATGCCGCTTGTTCCGGACTATTCATGGCAGGGCGGTGACAATCTCTGACGAACGATCCGAGGGGTGTTGGTCGCACTTGTTCCCAGGGACGGCTGGGCGGTAGAGATTCTTCGAAACGTTCGTATTGAACTCCTAGCTAATCGAGATCGTTTGCAATGTGTCGTCGTATCTCATCGCTGCTCATGAACGTCTTGGCGTTGCTCTACGCACTTCATACTGCTGTTGGTGCACCTAACGCGACACAGGTGCGTCGACCCTATGTGGCGTTCTTCGGAACATATATCAATACGATTATAGTCTGCGCGCTACTGGTGTATTGTGGGAACCGGTTACGGAATGGAAAATGGAATGGTGGTGCAGCAATCCTGATGCTGTACCTGATGTTTCAGTGCATGATCGTACTGGGCATCGTGCTTTCGTCGTCGCGTGAACTTCCCCCATTTGTGGGATACATACAAATCACGTACTTGGTCACGTGCGTCGTGACGACGGGTTTCGTGTTCACGAATTGGGTCAAAGCTGTTGAGGCGTCGTAACAGGTCAGCCGTATGCAATGTCATATGACGATAAACCCCGCAGAGACGCAACGATTGCCCTCTTCCTCCCCTCCTTGCGAAGGAGGGGCCGGGGGAGGTTCTTCGTGCGAACCGAAGCGTTACTCCGATCAAGACCCCCCCTGTATCCCCCCTTTGCAAGGGGGGAAAAGATCGTTTCCCGTCGCAAGCGAGGGCAGGTCGTGGCTTGGCATTGCACATGGCTGAAGAGTTACGAGGCGTCTTGTGTGACGATCGGCTCGCGCGTCAAGAATGAGCAACATGAACAGCGGCCAGGGCAACCGGCTGATGCGTTCCGAGACGCGTGATGTGAACAATCGTGTTCTCGGGCGGGTCGCGTATGAGTACAACACGTACGACGATGCGGGCGGGAACGTGGCTCAGGTGATGAACATGGTGCCGCGTTTCGATAATTCGGACCCGACCGATCCGAACTTTTTCAACGTGCTGGGCTTTCACCTAATGTACAATAAGAAGGGCGAAGTTCGGGTCATCACGGCTCGGAAGTGGACGTATACGGAGTTCCAGGGTCAGGGCAACCACAATCAGAACTCAGTGACCAACCTCGGCATCTACGAGTTTCGCGGCGATGGCCGGACGCGGCGGATGCTTCGGCCACGGGACTTGGTGACGCTGTCGCCGCTGCCGGATGAGGCCCTGTGGACGGACTACGACGGCGACCTGCCCACGGCGGACTACACGGTGACCAACTGCGGCCAACCGGGCGGGTATGTAAAGGCCAACGAGCGCAGCTACAGCCTCGGATTGGCGGAGGTGGACTATTGCAACGCTGGCGAAACGTGCAAAGATGACGCGGTGACCTACACAGCCACCGACCATCTCGGCACCTCGCGCACGCACACCGACGCCGCGGCTGACCTCGTGGCCGAGCCGGTGTACACCGCCTTCGGCGAGCCTATGTCCAAAGGAGGCTTCGATTCGCGCTACGGGTACGTCGGCAGGCACGGCTACGAGTCCCTCGCCCGCCTCGATTGGGGGCAGTGGGATCCCGGCGGTAGCGGGACGCTCGAAACCGTTGTTATGCCGTTTCTGCACCTCGGGGCACGGTGGTACGATCCGGCGATCGGGCGGTTCTTGCAGCGCGATCCCACAGGGATTCTAGACGGTTCAAACGTCTATGCGTACGCGCATCGAAACCCGACCTCTCTGATTGACCCCTCCGGGCTCGGGTTTTTCGATGGAGACAACGGGTTTCACGAGTGGATCGGTAACCAATTCTGGCGACGCATCCACAGCGACGAAACGCTTGCCGAGATGTCGGGTGCTCGTGCCACTTTGGAGGCCGTTGGAGTATCAGTGGTTGGCGGAGCGATCGCAGCAGGAGCCATTGCTATAGCGTCAAGCGGTGCTGCAACAGCTGCGAGCGCGGAGGTTGTGGCAGTGACTGCTGAAATTGCAACTGGGAATGCCTATCGAGGGGGAATTAAATTAACGGTCTCCTGTACGTGGCAAGGCCGCAATATGGTCTACGACGCAATCGTGCGAGGAGGAAAATTCGTGCATACTCACTGGAAGGCTGCTCCGCCTTGGCCCGATCTACCTTGGTTTCTCTGGTAGGAACTCAAATATGGAATTGGTCGACAAACGTATTCTTGACATGCTGATAGATGACGACGAACAACTTGAAGAAGTCTACCTCGGCGTCAATTATCTGCGCGAGGATGACGTGCTCTATTCTTATAAGGAGCAATTCAGGCTTGCCGATGTGATCAGGCACCTGAATCTCTTCGAACAAAATGGACTAGCCGTTTCGTTTGCAACGAGCGGATATTCGGCGGATGCGGGTTCAGGCGGACGATCGTTTCGTCTGACCAATATCGGTCGCTCGGCTTGGAAGAAGGACGTCTCTGAATCAAGTTCGCTCTACCGATTGGCAGATGAGTCCAATCGTAGTTCCTGACATGCGCGCGACTTATGCATAGGGGGCTGCGGGACGCCTTTGGCAACGGGGCGGAGATTGTCTACAAATACGATGCGGCGGACCGTGCGACGAGCATCCACCACAAGGATGCGACGGGGGCTACGTTGTTGAAGATGGACTACACGCTCTACGACGGTCGCAATCTGATCGAGCAGATTACCGAGACCGATGCGGGCGGGACGGTGACGAACATTGTCTACGGGTACGACGCGCGACGTCGGCTGGTGTCCGAGACGCGGACGATCGCCGACCCGCTGCAAGTGGTTTTCGACCTTGAATACCAGTACGACGCCGGCGGCAACCGCACGGCGAAGATCGACCACGTCAGCGATGTGACCACGACGTACACGTACGACGTGTCCGACCCATCGGCGCATGGTTCGATGGCCAACCGGCTGATGCGCTCCGAGACGCGCGATGTGAACAACCGTGTTCTCGGGCGGGTCGCGTACGAGTACAACACGTACGACGATGCGGGCGGGAACGTGGCTCAGGTGATGAACATGGTGCCGCGCTTCGATAATTCGGACCCGACCGATCCGAACTTTTTCAACGTGCTGGGCTTTCACCTAATGTACAACAAGAAGGGTGAAGTTCGGGTCATCACGGCTCGGAAGTGGACGTATACGGAGTTCCAGGGCCAGGGCAACCACGACCAGAGCGCACTGACCAACCTCGGCATCTACGAGTTTCGCGGTGATGGCCGAGCGCGACGCATGCTTCGGCCCAGGGATTTGGTGACGCTGTCGCCGCTGCCGGATGAAGCGGTGTGGACGGACTACGACGGCGACCTGCCCACGGCCGACTACACGGTGACCGATTGCGGTCAACCGGGCGGGTACGTGGAGACCGACGAGCGCAGCTACAGCCTCGGATTGGCTGAGGTGGACTATTGCACAGCCGGCGAAACGTGCAAGGATGACGCGGTGACCTACACAGCCACCGACCATCTCGGCACGTCGCGCACGCACACCGACGCCACAGCCAAACTCGTGGCCGAACCGGTCTACACCGCCTTCGGCGAGCCGGTGTCCGAGGACGGTTACGACACGCGATATGGGTACGTCGGTAAGCACGGCTACGAGTCCCTAGCCCGCCTCGATTGGGGCCAATGGGATCCCGACGGCAGCGGCTCAATGGAAAACGTCGTGATGCCGTTCCTGCATCTTGGTGTTCGCTGGTACGATCCGAGCATCGGGCGGTTTTTGCAGCGCGATCCGATCGGTGTTCGAGGAGGAACCAATGCATTTGTCTATGCGAGAAGCATGCCTGTGACGAGAATAGATCCCACCGGCAGGATCGATGTTTTGGGGTTCAGGTTCGATAGTGAATGGGCAGGCTTTTTCTGGGAGGACATCGGGAGAGGTGCAGCGGCAACTGCTGACGGCGCGATTCCGATCTTTGATCCGTTTGAAGACGTCCTGCAAGTGTATGATCCTAGGTTTGATCGCGGCACTGGAGCCAGCCAGTGGGGCGGATGGTTTGCGATGCAATGCGTTTCTGCTCCGTCGAAAGTCACATATGCGAAAAAGCTGATTGAGCAACTCAAAGGGCCCGCTACAGCCGCATATGTCCCGATTCAATGGGTCAACATGCAAACCCCGCATCCTCTCCAATTGTGGTGGAATTAGATAGGCGTTGAACTGAAGGGAATACAGCGTATGGATTCTCGAACTAGTGTTGGTGAGCCAACAACGAAACCCGGTTCTCAAACAGTTTCGAGGAGGTCAGCGCGCTCCCACCCCACGGTCCACGAGATCGCTTGGGCGACGCGAATTTGGGACGTAAACCGATCGCGACTCGCTGGTGCGTCTCGATCACCATGTTCCCTAAACGATTACACGCATTACCCAAGAATGCTGGCAGGGGCCAATCGAAGCGATCAAGGCATGATCGAACGCAACAGACCGAGAAGCGCGACGCGGCGACTCGTCGTGGCGCATCGTTCGCAGATCACAAGAGGGGAAGGATCCGCTTCCAAAGTAGAGCAGCGAGGAGCCAATTGGAATGCATTTTGAGATAGGAAAACCTCAGTGACTTCTACACAAGACGAATCGCGCGAAGTGGGCCCGCCCGTCGAGGTTCGCCGATGTGCGACAAGTATTCAATTGATCTCAGCCTTGTTTCTTATTGGCGGCGTGTTTGGAGTTGCGGGACGATTGGTAACGGGACAGTGGCCACCTATTGTCGACC
Organism: Phycisphaerae bacterium; assembly: GCA_029260215.1. Taxonomy (GTDB): domain Bacteria; phylum Planctomycetota; class Phycisphaerae; order UBA1845; family UBA1845; genus OFTM258. The sequence goes on along the minus strand of JAJDDQ010000022.1, from coordinate 13,292 downwards.
AGAATTACTCACCTTCGTTGTCATCGGCAGTATGTGTGGGTGCCGTAGTATACGGCATGATTGGAGTCATGGCTGGTCGATCACTAAGACGCGCTCACACTCGCTTAATGCTCGTATTTGCGACAATGAGCACTCCTGTGTCTATTCTCGCTGTGTGGCACCTCGTGATAACCGGGCGAGGCTGGTGCGAGGTAGTTGTCTGTATTCTTGTACTGTTGGATTCGGTCGCGGCGATCTCATTCGCAAATAGGGCGCATGCAAGCGCCTTACATAGTGATTCGTCTCCACGAGCCTTGTGACCAACCTCGGCATTTACGAGTTTCGCGGCGATGGCCGGGCGCGGCGGATGCTTCGGCCGAGGGATTTGGTGACGCTGTCGCCGCTGCCGGATGAGGCGTTGTGGACGGACTACGACGGCGACCTGCCAACGGCTGACTACACGGTGACCGATTGTGGCCAACCGGGTGGGTACGTAAAGACCAACGAGCGCAGCTACAGCCTCGGATTGGCGGAGGTTGACTATTGCACCGCCGGCGAAACGTGCAAGGATGACGTGGTGACCTACACGGCTACCGACCATATCGGCACGTCGCGCACGCACACCGACGCCACAGCCAAACTCGTGGCCGAGCCGGTGTACACCGCCTTCGGCGAGCCGGTGTCCGAGGGTGGCTACGACACGCGCTACGGGTACGTCGGTAAGAGCGGTTATGAATCGCTGGCCCGCCTCAATTGGGGGCAGTGGGATCCTGACGGCAGTGGTGCGGTTGAAAATGTCGTCATGCCGTTTCTGCATATCGGTGCGCGGTGGTACGATCCGGCGATCGGGCGGTTCTTGCAGCGCGATCCCATCGGAATCAGTGGCGGACCGAATGTTTACGAATATGCGCATTCCAACCCGGCGACTCAAGTTGATCCAACAGGTGAGGGACCCATAGATATTATCGTTACCGGGCAATGGAGTCCGAGCGATGAGGTTTGGGAGGCGGGCAGGGATGAATTCGCCAGGAGTTTCAATGACCGATTCCTTGGGACTATTGATGGTGCCATTGACACGACAAAAATTGGTTCGATCGTCAAGGTGCGCGTGGGTGGGCACACGTTTGACCCTGAGAACCGAGCCGACGCAAGGCGTACATCAGAAGTAATCGTTGCGGCGGCAGGGATTGCGGTCGGTTGCACAAAGGCCGCGCAGATGGTCGCGAAAAAAGCAAAGAAAGTGATTGATAGTATGATTCCAGATAATCCAACTTGGACGCCTCCATCGGGCTGGAATCCGCCGTCAGGCTGGTCTCCTGAGAGGTTCCGGTAATACGAAGTGTGTGAGGAAACATAAGATGTTGTTCTGGGACGATCTGATTATCCCCGTGGCTAAACTAGCGGCAGTACCGCCGTTCGCGATGTCGTATGCGATGGGAGGGCGGTCGAAAATTTGGAGGTGGATTGCGTCGATCTATCTCTTGCTTTACCCATTTGAGGTAGCGGCCCAGCTTGAGCGCGGAACAAATCGCATATTGATTTTCTTCTGCGTGATGATTGTAGCTATCTCGGGCATTGTCGGCTTCCGAGAAGGACGCGCCCGTCGTGCGAAATGTCAATCTGGCGATTCATGAGACGAACCTGAGTAAGCGTCGATGGCCGAGCGCGGCGAATGCTTCGGCCGAGGGATTTGGTGACGCTGTCGCCGCTGCCGGATGAGGCGGTGTGGACGGACTACGACGGCGACCTGCCCACGGCTGACTACACGGTGACCAACTGCGGCCAACCGGGCGGGTACGTAAAGGCCAACGAACGCAGCTACAGCCTCGGATTGGCGGAAGTGGACTATTGCAACGCCGGCGAAAGCTGCAAAGATGACGCGGTGACCTACACAGCCACCGATCATCTCGGCACCTCGCGCACGCACAAGAGGACTGAATGGAGAACCCCGGTCGCAAAATCCTGAACGGCACGATTGCGCTTGGCGCTATCGCGGTATTGGCAATAGCCGTGCGCTCGCAGATGGAAAACTGGCGCGAACCAACGAGACTTCACTGGAATACGGTCGCAATCGGACAAGACGCCTCATCCGTACGCATCGCGCTCGGGCCACCGCGATTTTCCTACAACGCCGACGATGCACCGCCAAACTACTACGTCGACGGATACGCCCGACGAGAAAGGCCGATCTCGGGAAGAGTCTTTATCTACCAGCAGGCAGATTTGATTTGCTATATCTGGTTCGACCAAAGTGGACTTGTGGAAGAAGTATTCATCGGTCCGGGCTGATCTTGGCCTGAGCTATACAGATGTGCCTGCCGGTTCCGCGGTCAATGTCGGCGGCACGGCGGCGACCGGGGACTACATTCGCGATTACGAACATCGGATGGCGGATGCTTCGGCCACAGGACTTGGAGCCCCTGTCGCCGGGCTACGCGATTTTGGCGGCGAGTTCGGGCACCATCAGCACCTGATCGGTGGGGATCATGGTAATCACATGCCAAGGGCAGACCTGAGCACAGAGCTTGCAGCCGATGCACACCGGCAGGTCGATCGTGCAGATTCCCATGGCGTACCCGGGGTGCTTCGGATCGGCGATCTTGTCGATGCAGTCCACCGGGCAGACGGTGACGCACGCATCGCACCCCGTACACAAGTCCTCATCCAGAATGGCGAGCTGCTTGGGTAGTTTTTTCTTCTTCTTGGCCATGAATCTGAGGAAGCCTTGTTCTTGTCCTTCGACGTCGCCCGAATCCCGCGCCCATTAGCGAGCGTTGCTCGAAGGGCAGTTTAGAGTCGATTCAGCCGTTCGACAAGCCGGTTCGCCGCAACCGATGCGCACAAACGCCCCCCGATCTGCCCGGCGCGTACCTGACATGGATCGGCTGGCTGATGCGATGAAATGCATCAAAACGCCGGGGTCAGCAAGGAAATCAGATTATCAACGAATCGGCAGGCCGTTTCGCGGCGGGGTCGCAGCCTGTTGGCCGTTTCGGGGCAAGGTCAGCTTGGGGTTCCGATAGCCTATCGGGCGGTAAGAACTGACGAGGCTATCGGTCGTATACCGCCACCGTCGCGGAAGTTTTCGGGCAAGCAGCTCGTCGGTCGTCGTCACGCAGGCACCCTTGGCCTCCATCTGCCTGAGTGAAAGCTCTCGCTCGGCGGGGTTCCAGGTGACGCACAAATCGGATACGAGCGTCACCCTCTTGTTGCGTGCGATCATGCCCAGCACGACGGCTTTGATTTCCTGCTCCGCCGCAGCCCCCATCACGATGAACTCCTGAACTTTGAGCTGCGTAATGAATCTGTCGGCTTTGGGGTTGGCGAACAGATCGGACGTGCGTTGCGGGAAAATGATTTGCTGGTGTCGGGAAAAAAGGTCCATCGGAATCGAAAGCGTGTTATCGCCCGCTACGAACAGGCGATTGGGCAACAACGTGCATTCGAGCTTGGCCTTTATCTTATCGGATTGGGATGGTGGATCGGCTGGCGAGTTCGAGCGGGAGCGATTCATGTCCAGCGTCGATATGACGGGTACCTGATTGCGCTTGACCCACGCAACAACCCGACGCACCTGCCGGTGGGCGGTTCTGACGTCGATGACCGGTGCGGCACCGCCTGCCTCGAAGAAATCTCTTTGCGTGTTCAGATCGATCACGACGCACGAAAGCGTCGACGTGAGATTCTCGCGTTTCATGGGCTGCTTCTTCCCTATTTTGAACCTCCGGCGACGTGTTCCTCCCGGGATGGGCGATGGGCGCATGACCGAACGACGTTCTGAATTGATCCGGTCCGACGCGTCACCACTACCCCGCACGTGCCTGTCAGGACTCGTCACCAGAATCCTACCACCCGATTTTTCTAATAGCGATATTGAACTCGGGAATTCATGCAAATTATTTAATTCAATATAGTTGTGATCGTTGGATGATTCCGCCTGGGCTGTGAAATGATTGTAAGATTCGTCGCGACAAGTACTTACCCTAGCCTGTCATTCGGGCGTCGTCGCCAGGGTTTATGCCGGCACTGGAATCCCGACAATGGCACCTTAATTTGCGCCAAATGACACGATCCAAGTGTAGCGAACGTACGGATTATGCGGGCTTTATTTTCAGGAGCGAGGCTGCGTGCTCGATGCACTCGTCGGACATTTCCTGAAGAATGCGACCGATTTCGCCGGCCGGCATCAATTCGTGCATGGCTTGGTAGAATGCGGACGTGCGCAGCTCGGTGTCGTGGAGGAATTTCATCGCCTTGTGGAAGGAGGCTTCGTCCTTCAGCTCGAGCAGGCGGGTTCCGACGATGACGAGTTCCTTGTCCTTGGACGTGAGAACGAAGTCGTCGTCCGGAAAGTTCTTCCGGGCCAGTTCTTCGAGTGCGCTTTGGTGCTCGAGTTCTTCCCGGCGCATAGATTCGAATATTTTCTTGTGCGCTTCGGAACTTGCTTTCTCAGCCAGCAGTCCATAGCGATAAGAAGCGATGGATTCGCCGTAGATGGCGACAGCCATCCGCTTGGCGTCCGGCATGTTGGCGAGTTTGGCTTTGAATTCCTCGGGCATGAACGACGTTGTACACGACGTTTCACGTTGGAACAACCGTTCTTCGCGCTCCGCCGCGATGCGAAACAGGTTACGATGCGTCGGAGAGCGCCGGTTGCGGGCGACGGCAGCGCGTGCGCGTTCGGACCTATTTCGGACTGCGTTGAATGAGCCGGTGAGATTTTGCGAGGACAGCTTATGAGTGGATTTGGGAAACTGACGGCTATCGTGCTCGCGGTGCTGGCGATGGACGCGCTGGGCGTTCAGCCGGAGATCGTGGAATTTCGAACAAGCGACGGCGTGACCATTGTCGGGGACTACTACAGGCCTGCGTCGAAGGACAGCCCGGTCGCGATTCTCCTGCCGATGCATCGGTCGCAGCGCGCGGCCTACAAGCCGCTCGTGCCGCGCTTGACGGAGGCCGGCTTCGCGGTGTTGGCCATCGACCTGCGCGGGCACGGAGACAGCTTGTCACCAAAGTCGGCGCGGATGGAAGAACGGTCCGTGGCGCGCGATGCCACCCTGTACAACGCGATGCATCTGGACGTTGAGGCGGCCTATGCGTTTCTGGCTGGCCAGCCGAACGTCGATCTGAGTCGTCTGGCCACCGTGGGAGCAAGCGTGGGCTGCAGCGTTGCATTTGACTATGCACGGCGCGATCGATCGGTGGACGTCGTCGTCGCACTCACGCCGGGCACGAATTATCTGGGCGTGAATTCCCGCGAGCATGTGGCGGACTTGGGCGCGGGGCGGTCCGTGCTGCTGCTCGCCACGGAGGACGAGCGGGTTGCGTGCGATGAGTTGTCTGGTTTGAATTCCATCGTAGAGATGGACATCGTAGCCAAGGGTCGCATTCACGGCACGCGCATGTTCGGAGCCGTTGAAGGCATCGAAAAACGCATCGCCCGGTTCATGCAAGAGCATGTGGGCGACGGCCAGGGAGGTCATATTGTCGGATCGCTGGACGGAAGCGTGTATTTTTCGAGGAACAGCAAGGAGCACGTTGACATCCCGCCCGAGCGGCGGCGATTGTTTTCGTCGGTCGAGGAAGCGCGAAGCCGCGGATTGATCGGGGCGGACTCCGTCGTTGAGGGCGCGATATACGATGGCAACATACCCCGCCAAAACCCCAAGCCCATGCTTGTCCCCGATTTGCTTCCGCCGAAGAAGAGTCCAAAATAGAAATTGATGTCTCGAATCTGCGGATGAATCATCAGTGTTGCGTATTGGTAATTTCGAATTTGACACGCCGTTCGTGCAGGCTGCCCTGAGCGGGTACAGCGATTTGCCGATGCGGCGGATCGCGCGTCGGCTTGGAGCCTCGTATGCGCTTAACGAGGTGATTCTCGACAAGACGGTAACGCAGAAGGGCAAGAAGCGCAAACGAATTCTGTCCGTCGAGGCGGACGACCATCCCGTCGGCGGGCAATTGATGGGGGCGAATCCCGACGACTTTGCCCCGGCGGCGGCGGCGATGGCTGACGCGGGTTACGATATTATTGACATCAATTTCGGCTGTCCGGTGCGTAAGGTCTTGGGCCGATGTCGCGGCGGGTTCTTGCTCTCCCAGCCGACAGACGCTTTGGAGATCGTGCGTCGCGTTTACGACACGGTCGGCGCGACCCATCCGGTAACGGTAAAGATGCGTCGGGGCATGGACGACTCCCCCGAGAGCGAACGGAATTTCTTCGCCATCCTGGACGGGGCATTCGAGATCGGCGTATCGGGCGTAACCGTGCATGGCCGAACGGTAACGCAGCGCTACGTGGGGCCTAGCGATTGGTCATTTCTTGCACGGGTCAAGCGGCACGCGGGGGACGGCGTGATTCTGGGCAGCGGCGACCTGTTCAGCGCAGAGGCCTGCACGCGCATGATGGCCGAGACGGGCGTGGACGGAGTGACCATTGCGCGGGGCTGCATCGGCAACCCGTGGATTTTCGCGGAGTGCCGCGCACTGGCACTTGGAAACGCCCTGCCGCCCCCGCCGGATGTCACGGAACAGTCGCGCGTGGTCTCGGAGCACTTCGCGGAACTGGTGAACGTGTACGGTTCCAGACAGGCCAGCCGTTTCATGCGAAAATTCGGCATTAAGTACAGCGAGCATCATCCACACGCACGCAATGTACGCGACGCGTTCGTGGCCATGTCGTCGGACGGTGACTTTGCGACGATCATAAAGCGATGGTACGCGCCTGACGTAGATTGGCCCACGGTGCAGCGACGCGAGGGGCATGGCGATCTGGTGGCCGCTGGTGCCTGCGCCTGATCCGCGCGGGCTGAAGTCCACGGCTCGCTGGGTGATAACCGGGTTCACCCGGCGAAAACGACGACGGATAACCCGAAACTACATTCGTACTGACCGTTGGCCGATAAACGGGGCACCAAACCCGAGGGTCAAAGCCATGCTGCACACCAACGAAATCGTCTATTCCTTTTCGCTGCCGAACACGAGGCCGAGAACATTTCGCGTCGTTCTGGACGCGGAGAACCTGGGCTTGCTGCCCCCCCACAACACTGACAAGCCAGCCTGGACGAAAATGGAATTCTGCCAATGCGAGAACTGTCCACTCTCACCCAATGCGCACCCCTTCTGCCCGGTGGCCAGAAATCTGGCTCCGGTAATTACCGCGTTCAACGACCGGCCAGCCGACGAATCCGTCGTGGTTGAGGTCGTTACCGCGCAGCGCAGGATTGTGCGCGATTGCAGTCTTCAGGAAGGGCTTCGCTCGTTTTTCGGATTGATCATGGCCGCCAGCGGTTGCCCGGTTCTGGACTATCTGAAGCCGATGGCGGGGATGCACCTTCCGTTTTCGTCGCCTTCGGAAACTGCGTTCCGATCCGTATCGACCTACCTGCTTGCCCAGTATTTTCGCAATTCCCAAAACAAAAGCGCGGACTGGAAGCTGAAACAGTTCATCGAAATGTACCGCCAGATTCGCAAGGTCAACGAATCGTTCGCCAAGCGACTCAAGAGCATCGCCGAAGCCGACGCAAATCGGTCGGCGGTGCTCCGGCTGGACAAACTGGCCGACGTGGTAACGTTCTCCGTCGGCGAGGATTGGTGGGTAGAATTGCGAAGCCTGTTCGAACCGTTCCTCCGCGACCCCCTGCCAACCCGCCAACCGGCTTTGCGATAAGAGACAACCCTCCCCCCATTACAACACAAGGGGGTAATTCGGGCAGCGTTTGTAGAAACTTCGCTATTTCGTCGGATCGTCCTGTTTTTCGCCCGTGAACGACATGGCTGACCGGGCATCGGCCCCGGCGCTGAACGTCCCGCGCGGGACGATGTACATTTCGACGCGGCGATTCTTCGCGCGGCTGGCTTCATCATCGTTCGGTGCGACAGGCCTGTATTCGCCGTACCCCATCACCCCGACGCGCGACGGATCGACGCCATAGTTCTGGAGCAGAGAGGCCACAGCGATCGCACGATGCACTGCCAGGTGCCGATTCGTGGAATGCTTTTCGAGCGTCTCGGCTTTGCGAATCGGAATATTGTCCGTGTGCCCGACGACGACGAGATCGAAGTCAGAAGCGACGGGCGAGCCGATGATCTCTCCAAAACGCCGCAACATGCCGGTGGCCGACTCGCGAACGACGTCGCTGCCGAGCGCGAACACGAGGTTGGCACTCCACTTGAGCATGCCGTTCTCACTGTCGTAAACCACAATACTGGGATCCTGTGCAGCCAGACGCGACAGGGCAGCGTCAAGCTCCGCCGGCAGCCGGCCCGCACCCAGTCTCACCGCCCCAATCGGCCGATCCGCGATCTTCTCAAGGACGCTTTGCGCAGTGTGGAACTTCTCTTCCAAGCCGTCATTTTCCGACTGAAGATTGTCAACCAACTGATTCTTCGCACCGATCTGATCTTCGAGCGACATAACGCGCGAGCGAAGCGTGTCCGAAACCACGCGCGTATCGTAAAGCTCCTGCTCGAGCGAAGCCTTCTCCGACTCCAGATTGCGCTGGGCCATCAAAAGCTGGCGATGCTGATCCTGTGAAACGCAACCGCTCGATGCCAATACCACAGCAGCCAACCCGACCACCGAAATCATCCGTCCCGCTGTCATCACAATGCTCCTTGCTATCAAAAAGGGACTCGAAATGCCAAAACCGCGCCAACGCAAACACCCGCGCGTGAATCAAAACCGGCTGCACACTCAGCGGCGAAAATCTCGATTCGCCCCGACGGAAAACCGCCTCAGGATTCCGATCGTTTGCCCAGAAAAATGCCCAAACCCGTGGCCGCCCCCGCCGCGACAACCGCCCCGAGGCCGAACATCCAAAGCTTGGCGAAAACGAAATCCAGAATCGAAGGCCACGTGCCGCGAACCATCGACGCAACCGCCAACCCGGTGAAAACCATGACCACGATCGCGACCGCCACCAGGCCAGCCGCCCCGTGCGAAAGCGCATCGGGCGCAAACTCAACCTGCCGGGGTGCCGCCATCGCAGCCGATGACGAAGAAGAAACGGAATCCGACACCGCAGGCGCGAACGCATCCTCAGTAACGGGTTCTTCCTCGTCCGGCATCGCATCCAGACCGGCCCGCGTCGCATCGCCCATTTCGACGGTCGCGCCTTCGTCGCCGCCGGGATAAATCTCATCCAGTAGTTCCGCACCAAGCGATGTGTCGTCGCTCTCGCGCGTCAAATCCAGCAGGCCTGACCCGCCGCTACCGACACCCTCAAGCCCCGTACCGCTGGACGTGCCGGACATGACCGTCTTGGCCATCGGATCGGCGCTTTCGTCGAGATCCTCTTCGTCGAAAACGCTCACGCCCACCGAACTGACGACGGTGTCTTCCTTACTCTTGCCAGCCGTCGTCTGATCCGACTGCGAATCGGCATCGTCGAGGCTGACCATGTCGTCGCCACCGAGCGACAAATCCAACCCCGAGCTATCCGGTCCAAGGCCGAAGTCGGTCAACCCGCTTCCGCTGCCGCCAGCGTCGGTACCAGCCGCACTTCCAGCCAGATTGATCCCGGTATCGCCGATGTTCAGCGTCCCGCCCGACGTACCCGCAACGTCCACGCCGGTGTCAGCCAACTCGATGGGGCCTATGCTGGCGGACAATTCCGACTGATCTTCAAGGATCGCACCGATGTCTTCCTTCTTCGGCGCAGCTTCGCCGCCGGATTCATCGGACGACAACATCTGGTCGATTTCCGTGACCTTGTAATTCACCGTGCCGCCGTCGCGAAACTCACGGAGTTTTCCGTCGCGGACCGCGCTCTTGAGCACGTCCTCGGTTGTCCCGAGCTTCTCGAGCACCTCTTCCAACGTGTAATACATTTTGGCCATCGCGGTTGATTCCCGTGCTGGTTTATGGCTTGCCTAGCTGCCGCAATCGGCTGGCCCGCTCTTCATCGAGAATCGCCTCGACCTGTAGCGGCGTCGTCCCGGCAACGTTGTGATTTTCCAGATACCGATCAAATTTCCAAGTTCGAGCAGCCATCAGCCGTAGCCTATCCGCATTTGGATCGATGGCGTAGTACCAAAGCGTCATTGTGTCCACATCGACCATGAACACACCGAACTGACTCGGCGCAATTTGCCCGGTAAATGCGAAAATGCCCCCGGCACCAGCCTGATTCATCTGGGCATGCGCCCGCGAACCACGCTCATCGAGCCGCAGAACCGTTCCAATCGCAAGAATCGCCAAACTGATCCCAATAAGCCACAGCGGCCCTCGCAGCCGAGCGACACCTGAATTTGGGTTTTGTGGGTTTTCCTGCACCAGTTTCGTCCGTCCTTTGGGTTGCCCAGCCACACCGTAGCACAAGATATCATTATAGGGGCGGATTCGTCAGCCTCAAGCATCGGTGGCTGCGTTCTTTCCAACGATGTGGGGCTTGGATGGACGAATCGCGTCCTGCGGGGTGCAATCGACACCGGTGAACGGACATTTCGAAGCCAATGGATTGACGCAATACCCTCCGTCAAGAAGCTCACCGTTCAAGCTCTCGCGTCTTGGATCGATGAAGCCGTCGGACATCGCCGGATCGACGGACACGCCTGTGGTCGGCAACCGCGAATCCGAGAGGCGAGCAACGGGTCGCCCATCGACGCGGCGGAACCCAATAAGGAAAAGCGCATCGCCAACCCTGATTCTGCGGGCTGGCGATGCGCCTGCGATTTTCTACTTCATCCGCGACACGGTAATCATTGCCGGCGTCGTGCCGGTCACTTCGATCTTGTCACGGTCGTCCGGGCCGACCAGGAACGTCTGATCTTTTGCAGCCTCGTCGTGCAACACGTCGAAAACGAACGTGCCGGACGCGCGGGGGGACGCCTTGTAGACAAACGTTGCGAGGTATCCGTTCGCTTTGGACGAAACGACACTGCCATACAAGCCGGCGAGCATTTGACTGTTGGCTACGTTGAACGATTCGAAGACATTGTCCGAACCGGCGAACACGTAATTGCGACGGTCCTTGATGACGATATCGACGAGTTCCAGGGTGCCTTGATGGCCGCCGCTGATCTGCGTGTGCAACTGATACCCGGTTAGTGCGCCGAGCGGAGCGTCTGTGAACACGTCGAACGATACCAACGATCCCGGCGATACGCGCTTGCGGTCAGCGATGTCGAGCCGACGACACTCGGCCCCATCGACGGTGATGGCGACGGGTTGCAGGCGCAACTGCACGGGTTTTGTGTGGCGAAGCAGGCCAGCGCGTGGTTGGCGTCGAACAGATTGCAGAGTCCATCGGGAGCACAATCGCCGAAAGGGCCACCGGCGTCGATGTTGATGCTCTCGCACGACGACACGGTCGCGAAGCACAACAGTGCCTGGTTGACGTCGGCGTTGTTGCAGAATCCGTCCGGCTCGCAGTTGTTGAACGGACCGCCCATGTCGGACGGCTCGACACGGGCGAACGACGTGCAGGTGCTGGCTGCCGCCGGTACGCAGGTGTTGCCCAGACCGCAATCGGCGTCCGCGTCACAGGGTTGCGACGGGTTGTTGCTGCACGTTCCTCCACCACATGACCACCACAGGCAGACATCGTCCGTCACAGCGTCCGGCCCGCACGGCGGCGACTGGCAGGAGCCGTCGTTGTCGATCACGTCGGCGCACTCTGCTGTAGCGCTGCACGGAATGGCGATGGTCGCTTTCGCCAAGAGAAAGCCACCGCGCAGTACGAAGGTTCCACCGGCAGAGTCGCCTGCGTCGTGCTGGCCAATGGTACTCCGCAACACATAAGAGCAACCGCTGCTGATACCACCACCGCCGTCGATGGTGTTCCATGACAAGTCGTACGTTCCGCCGGACTGCCCCAACGCGGGCAGGGCGAACATCGACATTACTATGGCTAGCGTGATGCGCCTCATTGGGCACCTTCGTTCCCGGCGATCGCTGCCCGGGTCAGGAGTTGCTCCATCTTGGCCATGCGCGCTTCGAGGCTGGCGATGTGGTACTGTTGCAACGCGCGATGCGCTTCCAGTTCGCCGATTTCGCAATCCTTTTCCTCAACGATCTGATGCAAACCCTGAATCGCAGCCAACGCAACGCCTTCCGAATCAAGCGTACCGATGTGCCTGTCGCTCGTCCCGAGGCCAAACGCTTCGTGAAAATCCTGGGCCATTGGGCCGATGTGGCGAACGCCGTCGGCTTCACCCTTGTACTGCCATTGCGTCACGGGAAGATCGACGACTCGACTCAATACATCGAGTGCATTGATCGACTCGAACTTCCGCTTGGAGTTACGGTCGGATCCGTTGGTCCATATCCCGCCGGGCGTACAGTGTGCACCGTTGCCATTGAGGGCGTTGAACCCTACTTCAAGAGGATTCGAGGACGCAACCGTCGCCCCCGGTATGATGAATAGATGCCCGTTGCTGCCATCAAGAGTCATCAGGTTCTTCAGAAAAACCGCTTGAATTGACATGTCCCTGCTCTGAAACGTCAGCCCTCCAAATTGCGGTGACAGACCGGCTGCGTTGTTGAAGGTGAGGCCGATAGCTTCCGTTCCGCCCGACGTACTCGTGAGCAGGATTTGACTCTCGGAACCCTTCACTCGAAGCGAAGCAACGCCAGTCCCTTCAACGTGCAATTTCGATTGCGGTGACGCGGTTCCGATACCGATGTTCCCCGCGTTGGCAGTCATTCCTCCGCCCGAGACGCGATTGAGCGAGGCTTCGTCCGATGCGAGTTTCGCGCTGTTCACCGCGTTGTTGGCGAGCTTGACATTGGTAACGCCGGAATTGGCAATCGACAACGTAACGTCACCCGCTGTACCTCCGCCCGCGAGACCCGTGCCGGCATAGACCGCTGTAATATCCCCGGATGGTCCACCACCCGCCATGGCGGTGACTTGAAGCGTGCCGTCAGGAAACATGATTCCGTCCACGCCGGGAGTGCCAGCTATGTGTAGACGCGATTGCGGACTCGTTACGCCGATACCAACGTTTCCGGTGCTTCCACTCACCGCAAACCGAGTTATGCCCAGCGTGTAAGAGATCAGCCGTCTGCAATGTCGCGTCGGGGTAATCGAGGTAGTTGGCCGGTGGTGAGGTAGTTTTTCATGGCGTGGACGATGGTTCGTGTGGGATTCAGGCCGCGAAGGCGCAGAGTGCGGTAGACGCTCATGAGGACGGCCTGCGTGGCGGCGCCCCGGTCGCTACGATTGGACTGGCTGTTTTTCCGCAGAATAACCGCCGGGCGAATCTGTCGTTCGCCGAAGTTATTGTCCGCCGTCACGAAGGAATAATCCAAAAACGTGAAGATGTATTCGCCATAGCGGCGCAGACGCTTCGTCAGTCGCCGG
>JAJDDQ010000021.1 GCA_029260215.1 Phycisphaerae bacterium | reverse complement strand
AACAGCTTCGCCAAGCCTCGCCGGGGCATTGCGAAGCCAAATCGGCAAGCAAAACCCGCCCAATTCAACATCAACACTGGCGATAATTGCAAAACATCGCGGAAAACACATTCCCGATGAGGTTGTTTAGCAACCTGCTAGTACTAATCGCATTCTTGTCAATCACTATTTGTATATCATATGTATTACGCATTGAAGATCGAGGCAAGCAATCCCCAATCGTCTCTGGAATTCCGGTGCATTTTGTCTACCTAAGCACTGACGAACAGAGAATTCCGGAAGATGAATTCGATGCAACCTGCCTGTCCGTTCCAAGAATAGGTGAAAATATCCACCCTCATGCCGGCAGCAAGAAATTTATCGTTCACGACGTCTATCACCGATTTATCAAGAACGAGTTCCATGATAACGAGAATCGCGCGCATTACATAACCGTCGTCCTGAAGGAGTTATCTTGAGCGAACGAGCAAGTCATTCGATAGATGCAGGCCGAACACTTAGGAGGTATTAGCCGTGGACGAAAACGCTTTTTGGACACTTGTGATTGCTGTCGGCGGTCTCGCCGTCGCCTTGTTTTCACTCGGTTGGAACGTCTATCTTCACGCCATCGCCAGCGCCAAACTGGAGGTCACGGCCACGATCATGAAGGTATATCCAACACCGAATGGGCTGTCAGACGAAGATGATTTGCTCGTTGTTGAGGCTGTTAATGTTCGTTCTCGCCCTGTGACTATTAAGGGATTCTACGGACAACGAATCCGGCCAGTGAATGGTTTGTCGCATTTCTTTTTCAATGGTTCTTGTCAACCGCTGGCGAGTTACGCGTCCGCCATGCCTTGCCAGCTTAAGGAAGGTGACGCAGCGAAGATCATTATACTTCTGACGGATGTTGTCAATCCGATGGATGTCAAATTCTTTTTTGTCGGGGATACGACTGGTAAGAACTGGTATTCGAGAAAGCATCCTCTGCACAAGCAGTTGGAGAAAATGAAAGAACGTGAATAAATCAACTGAAACGAATACGAATGACGCGGGGAGGCTGCTAGTTATTGTTGGGGGATACGTGCAAATGTATTGCCACACGACGGCAGCCACGGTACCGCAGCCTCTACTTTCAAATATTGCACACTTCTCTAAATTTCTTCGGTCAGAACTCCGTAACACTCGAAAGATTGAACTCCTCAATCTTCATCGCCGGCAGGAGCATCTTATCGCGCTCGAGTGTGACGGACTCCATCGGCGCGGTGGCGGCGGTGACGCAATTGAATGCGTGCAGCGGGCTTTCGTGGAAACGGAAGTTGTGCAGCGCTCCGACGACTCGGCCATTCTCGATCAGAAACGTGCCGTCGCGCGTCATGCCGGTAATGGTCAGGTTCGATGGATTGACATCGCGAATGTACCAGAAGTTCGTGACCAAAATGCCTTTCTCGGTTTCGCGGACGAGGTCGTCAACACTGCCGGCAGCCGGGCCGTGGAAATCGAGCACGATCGCACCAGGACGTGCGGTGGCCATCGCATCGTGTTCCAAAGCTGTGCGGCGATCGAAGTGCAGCCGCGTCAGCACCCCTTTGGATATCCAATCGCCGTCGCGATGCGGCAGCCCGTCCTGTGCAAATGGTTCGCCCAGAAGTTTCCCGTTCGACGGGTGGCTGCGCAGGGTCAAACGCGGGTCGATCACCGCGCTGGAAAGCTTGCCGGATAGTGCGTTCGTCCCCTTGTGGTAGCTGCGCGCTCCGAGGCTGTACACCAAAGGCCCTACCAGCCCCGCCACCGCAGCCGGTTCGAGAATGACCGTGTACCGCCCCGCCGGGATTCGTTTCGGCGATCGCGAGCGGGCGGCTTTTTCCACGGCTGTCTTCGCCCTGCCGATATGATCCAGCGAATTGATATCGCGATGCTTGGCCATCACCCACCCGGAGCCGTCGTCGATGGCGGCGGTCAGGCTGAATTCCGCCGAAGTCGATCGCGAAAACGCATACAAATCGTTCGACGAAACCAAGCCGGTGACGTGCTCTTCGTTCGTCAATACGCCGGCTCCGTTCGCGTCATGAGACAGGCAATGTTCAATCACAGACGCGACGCGCTGCGCAGCGTGCATTGGCTTCGCGTTGGCGGTGGCCGGTGAATGTGTTGGAAAGTCGTCATAACGCTGTGGTCCGAGCGTTTGCATGAATTCCGGATCATCCGGCGCGAGACGGGCCATCGCCTCGGCCTGCAACACCGCGTGCGACAACGCGGCGCGCGTCAACTGATTCGCAACCGCCCTGCCGGTACGCCGCCCTACCGAAACCTCGACAGTCACGCGCGCACGGCGCACAGAGACATTTTGGATTACCTCGTTATTCGCGAATCGCAACGTAGCACTGTGCCCGTCTTCAAAACGCACGAGCACGTCGTCAGCCGTGGACATATCAAGGATGAATGAGGCGATCCGATCGAATTTTTCACGGCTGGTCAGGTCGATACTCATCAGATCGCTCCTCCGACACCAGCATGAATCACAGAAGCATCGCGAAAACGGGCATGCGACGCGGCGTGCGTCATCCAGCCGCTCTGCATCGGCTGCCCCTTGCCGCAGGTGATAAAGCCATATTGCCGCCGGTGATCGCGGTCAGCCACCCCATCGCAGGCGGCCCAAAATTGCGGCGTGATGCCCTGGTAGATGACGTTCTTGAGCATCGCCCCACGGCGGCCGTTCTTGATTTCCCAGAAGCAGTCGCCGCCGAACTGGAAGTTGTAACGACGTTGGTCGATGCTGAAGCTGCCCATGCCGCCGATGAGGATGCCGTTCCTGACGTCCGCGATCAGACCTTCGAGCGTCTTGCCGCCCGGTTCCAGCCCGACGTTGGCGATGCGGACGATGGGTACGCTGGCCCAACTGTCCGCCCGACACGATCCGCGCGAGCGTGGTTCGCCGATGCGCGTAGCCACCTCGCGACTCGTTGAATAACCGGCGAATTTCCCCTGGTCGACGATAGGCCAACGCTGGCAGGCGACGCCGTCGTCGTCGAATCCGGTGCTGGCCAACCCGCGCGCCTGGGTATTGTCTGCCACCAGCGAGACGTGTTCCGAGCCGTAGCGTAATCGCCCCAGCTTGTCCGGCGTTAAGAAACTCGTGCCTGCAAAGTTGGCTTCGTATCCGAGTGCGCGGTCGAGTTCCGAAGGGTGCCCGCAGGTTTCGTGAATGGTTAGGGCGAGGTGCTCCGGGTCGAGCACCAGGTCGTATTGGCCTGGGGCGGGGGTCTTGGCGAGCAGCTTCTCGACGGCTTGGTCGGCGACGAAAGGAGCCTGCCCCGCGAAGTC
The DNA here is from genome assembly GCA_029260215.1 of Phycisphaerae bacterium. Lineage (GTDB taxonomy): Bacteria > Planctomycetota > Phycisphaerae > UBA1845 > UBA1845 > OFTM258. The sequence continues at coordinate 134,478 of JAJDDQ010000021.1, read as the reverse complement.
CGCCGCCTCGACCTGCTCGTAGCCCATGCGCAGGTACGGCAACTGAAAATGACGGGACTCGAATCCGTCGTCGCCGACGGCTGTCGCGCCGAAGCCGCCGCCGGTGGCCAGCAAATTGAAATCGATGGCGCTGCCCTCGGTCGATGCGAAATACTTCAGATCGCGTTGTGCCCAGAGAAAACCTCGACTTTGGGCGATGCCTTTGCGTTCGTGCAGACGCTCACTGGTGTCGATCAGTAAGGCACATTTCTCGTCGAGCGGTACGGTGAACGGATCGATTGTGAACGGGGTTACGACGCTTGCGCGGTGTACCGGTTCGTTGGCTAACCGGACGCCCTTCTGCATGAGCGTCGCGCTGGCTTTAGCCACCTTGATCGCGTGATCGGTTGTTTCGCGAATACCGTCCGCGCTGAAAACCGAACCGGCGGCGAATCCCCACGCGCCGTGAAGGAGCACGCGTATCCCGTAACCCGCGTCGATGGAATCAGACAGGTCGTCGATACGCCGGTCGCGCGCGACGACTCTCTGCACGCGCGATTCGATCAAACGGATATCGCCGTAGTCCGCGCGCACGCGGCGCATGCGTCCGATGGCGACGTCGGCCAACTCAGGCCAACGCGCCCGATTGACGCCTTCGATGGCGAAATCCTCAGCCGTTCGGGGTTGATCGCTGACCACAGGCCCGCTGGTCGCACACCCGCCGAGGTAAAGGGCCGCCGCCCCGCCGCCGCAGGTCTGTATGAACTGCCGGCGTGAATGCTCGAAGTGGTTCACCGCATCGCCTCCTTGCAAATTAAGATCGTGACTATGCTGTGCCTTGGATTATCGTCGCGACGCCCTGCCCGACGCCGACGCACATTGTGGCCAACCCGCGTTTCGCATGGCGTTTGTTCATTTCGTGAATGAGTGTGACGACGAGTCTTGCGCCGCTGCATCCGAGCGGGTGTCCGAGTGCAATCGCCCCACCGTTGACGTTTACTTTGGACGCGTCCAGCCCAAGCTGACGGATACATTCAAGCGACTGCGAGGCGAAGGCTTCGTTCAATTCGATCAGATCGACGTCGGCCACGGTCAGACCGGCCCGCTTGAGCGCTTTGTTTGCGGCTGGCACGGGTCCGAGGCCCATATATGCGGGATCGACGCCCGCCTCGGCGGACGCACCGACGAAACCCATCACTTTCAACCCCATGCGCTTGGCGGTTTCGTGTTCGACAATGACCAGCGCAGCCGCCCCGTCGTTGATCCCGGAGGAATTGCCAGCCGTCACGGTTCCACCCTTCGCGAAAACCGGCTTCAGCTTTGCGAGAGCTTCGAATGTTGTGCCGGGGCGGGGGTGTTCGTCCGTATCGACGATGATCGGATCGCCCTTGCGCTGCGGAACCGTTACGGGCAAAATCTCATCCTGAAACCGCCCGGATTCCATCGCCGCCTTGGCTTTGGCCTGCGACTCCAGCGCGAAGCGATCCTGACTCTCGCGTGAAGTCTCAAATTTTTTCGCGACGTTCTCGGCCGTCTCACCCATACCATACGGTTGGTGCATCGCAGCCAACTTCGGATTGGTGAATCGCCAGCCCATGGTGGTGTCGTGCATCTCCGGCGCGCCGCGCGGAAACTCCTGCTCGGTCTTGGCCAACACCCAAGGTGCCCGCGTCATGCTCTCAACGCCGCCGGCGATGAACACATCACCGTGATCGGCTTCGATCATTCGGGCGGCCATGTTGATCGCGGAAAGGCTCGACGCGCAGAGGCGATTGAATGTCATGCCGGGCACGCTGTCGGGCAGGCCGGCTAACAAAGCAGCCATGCGCGCGACGTTGCGATTGTCCTCGCCGGCTTGATTGGCAGCCCCGAAGTAAACGTCCTCGATCGCGCTCGCATCCACTCCCGATCGCTCGACCGCAGCCCGTATCACGAGCGCCGCCAAATCGTCAGGACGTATTGTTTTCAGGCCGCCGCGATAACGCCCGATCGGCGTCCGCACCGCACCCACTATTGCCGCTTTTCTCATGGCGCGTGACTATAATGGTCCGCTGAGGAATTGGCCAGGAGTTTTGATGGTGCGCGCAGCATGGCGAGTAATCCTGTACGTGGGTTGTTGGGGCGTCGGCTTGGCTGCCATCCTGCTGCTCTGTTTATTGCTCGATTCGATCCCGCTGATATACGCGATAGGCATGTTGGTTCTCCTGGCCCTCTCGGTTCGTTTTTTCGGATCAAGAATACGAACGGAATCAACGGCTGTGACGCCGCGGCCGGATCACCATGCCCTCCGACCCCGAATCAGCTGGTATGGTCTCGTGTTGGCTGGCGTCCTGCTCGGGATTGTCGGTGGCGCACCATTTGCCGCCAAGCCAAGAGTCATCGCCACGTTGATGTGCATCGTGATTCCTCCGATCTTTTTTACATTTTGGCAACGTCGGCGGATGTTCTCGATCTTCCCCCTTCTGGTTTTCCTGCTGATACATGCAACCGTCTGGTTCGGAATTTGCGAGCTTTGCGGGCGATCCCCCTGGTCTCAGGAAGTCCCGAGCGCTCGCGTCCTGGTCGTGCCGCTCGTCGGATTTGTGATCGGTTGCGCTGAGTTCATCGCCATGCTGTTCATTTGGGGTTTGGCTGACGCTTTCTCGCCCAATGAAGTCGTCATCGACTTGTCCACATGCCCGAAATGCCTGTATTCACTACGCGGCCTATCCGGCAGCAGATGTCCTGAATGTGGTTTTGAGTCGATGGAAGAGATCAGTCGTGAGCAATGATCTCTCGTGCTGTTGGGGACTCACGAGACGCACGCTTGAGGCAAGGTCGGCTCCGCGCGAACTGAAGTTCGCGGCTCGTAAGAGATGTTGTTGCGAATCGCACGGCGCACTGCCGACAAGCGTAAAAGGAATCTTCACGTTGGCCGCATCCCCACCGACCACATCGAACAGGCCAATCGCACTCTGATAGCGATTTTCCGTAAAAGTCTGCGACCACCAATGTCGCCATCGCCCCAGCATCGGCGGCTCGAACCGAATCGACCATCGCGAATCGCCCTGGTAGGCCGCTCGTCGCGTGACGCACTCCCCAGTCGGCGACAGGAACGTCCACACAACTTCCTGTTCCAACGGCGGCGCGGTCAAGACCCACGTATCGCGCAACGACGCCTCGAACGACCGTTAACGCTCCGGCGCGACGGACTCAAGAAATCGCCGCGTCGTATCAACGGGACGCCCGCGGCAGCCGCCATCACCAGCGCCGTGCGCTCGAGCCTGCCCAAACCCGCGCTTCTCTGAAAGAGCTTCTCGCTGTCTGCAACGGCGAGGCGATGGTCCGATTGGGGCGGCCGCCCGCAAACGCTGCCCGCCAGTCGCTTCCTTGGGCAATCCTTGATTGCCTCGCTGGTCACGCGAAAAAACCGCGCCGACGACCACCAGCGGTCCCAGCGTCGGCCCATAACCTGCTTCGTCGATTCCGATGAGTATAGCCACGCGTCAAGGGCTTCGCGGCTTGGGAAAAACGTCAAGAGAGTTGAAGCTTTTTCTTGGCCCTACGTTGCCACCAACGCTAATGGCAAAGCTCGTTGGCCATTCCCAAACTAGGCCAAGCATAACCACAGATGCAGGTACATCCTAAGCCGGGAGCTACGCGGGCGGAAACGATCAGTTCGTCTGAATCCACGCCTACACGGGCAACGGCGAATTCGTTCAGTGCAACTGCCGGCGCACTGCGAACGATTTCGCGTACGAGGCGACTCTCAACGTTCGTCGCGCATTCCAGGCCAAGTCAAAGCTTCGTGCCGTGATTACGATGACGTCCTGCCCACAACAGAGTGATTTCGCCAGATTTATGGGTCAATTGCCACAGGCGCCGAGCGGGAAGAATCCGACACGCCACTTAGAATTGCAGCCCAACGGAGTAACCGACCCCCACCCGAGCGGTTCGCCGCCATCCGACTCCGTTTCACATCACGACCTGGAACGCTCCACAACAACATCCCACCTTCGAGAATCGACGTTCACAAGACGCCACCCTCCCCAAAGGAATCTCCCGTCTCCACAGCCCAAGGGGACAAACTCACGCCACCGTGAATCCAGAATCATGGCAGGTGCCGAATTCATGTTCATGTTCGCAATCACTCGTCATTTTCCAACCACCATCATATGACCATGCCCCCTCATCCCGTTTGGACCTGTGTGTAGTTCAAGAGCTTCCGTTATGACGATGAGTTCTTCAGCATCGCCATCTGCATCCACATCCTCGGTATCCACACCGAAAAAACAGAGATACGCATCTCCGCAACGGTAATCCGAGCCCAAAAAAGCCGGAACGCACATCGTGTTCTCGAACTCTGCTCCGTCCGACAGCCGGACGGCCGTTTCACCAACAGAGGTAAGACTCCCAAGTCCAACGATCTCGGAACAGGGTATCTCAACCGTCGTTTCCTCGCCCGCCAGAACGCGGACTTGTCGTATCTGCTCCTCGATCCCCATACGGCTCGTTACATACACAACATCGAACGAAGAATCCATTTCCGATTCGTTGCGGAGCACAACCGTCATACGGCCGTCGGGGTCCGCCAAGTCAGACAACCCGTGAAATCCCATGTGGTCTTCCATGTGCGAGAGGTATCCGTCCACGACTTCTCCGCCAAAACCGTTTTCGCCACCGATCCGCTCCCCGATCGCCGCCGCCTTCTCCGCGATCTGCGTGACAAGCCCCGTCTGCCCATTTGCGTCCGAATCCCCCCGCACCAACCCCGAAAAAACGAATTCTGTCCCGCACCCGGTGTTGATCAGAAAAATCGCCGCAACCACTACAAAACCCGTGCCAATCTCAGGGTACCTCATCGATCTGTCCTTTCCACTGAAATTCACCGACCAACTTCATGCACCACGAAGTCTATCAACGTCATTAACTTCAACTCTGCGAACCTGCTGGCAAATTCCGTGCCACCCAGAACCTGGTCGTGTTCGGTTTCTCGATACCGATGCTTTGTGAATCGTGCCTCGCAAGACTCGTTCACTTTTCCAGATCGCGATACTGAGGGCGCCCCAGACGAGAGCGTAATGGCAGAGAGGGCGAACCAACGCAATCAAGAGTAACGATGCACGAGTTTGGAAACACGCTTCTCGGCGGTGATGCCACAGTGCCGGCTGCTTATTACCAATCGCGTTTCATAGCCGTTGGCGTGTATTCCCCGGAAAGCTTGTGCCCGACAAACGCCTCGCGGACGCCGTGGATAACGTTACGGATTTCTTCGCTCGCTTGCGATCGAAACGACTCCGACGTGAGACGCTGCAAGGCTGCCCGCTCGAGCTTCGCGAATTCGACACCGAATTTCCAGACGCGATCCAAGTGCGTTGACAGTGGCGAATCCTGAATCCGCTGGCGAAGCGCGTTCAACTCCCCGGTCACGTTGGCCACATCCCCGCCGACCACATCGAACAGGCCTATCGCGCTCTGATAGCGATTTTCCGTAAAAGTCTGCGACCACCAATAACGCCATCGCCCCAGCATTGGCGGCTCGAATCGGATCGACCATCGCGAATCGCCCTGATAAGCCGCCTGTCGCGTTATACGCTCGCCGGTCGGCGACAGGAACGTCCACACGACTTCCTGTTCCAACGGCGGCGCGGTCATAACCCACGTATCGCGCAGCGACGCCTCGAACGCATCGCCCAACGAGATCGGATCGACGTTGGCAGACACCTTTACCTCCGCCCCACTGTTCGCGAGATCAAACACGTTGCCCACACGGCGCCATTCCGTCGCACCGGCACTGCGCATAAGCAAAGTCGGACGCTCGAACCCCGACTCCCCCACGAACGAAACCGCCGCCCAATGCGCAACATTCGGCTTTTCCAAATGCAGCAATTCCTCGCGCCCGTGTTCAAGAACGATTTCGCGCGACTCGCCGGTCACCTCGGCTGCGGATTCCCATTCGATTTTCAACCTCGGCCGCCGCGACACGTTCCGATCGTCGCCCTTGCTGCCGGAATAAATCGTCATCACACTGCCCGGCGAATCCTCGTGATCGTCCGCCAATTTGAGCAGGAACAGCAGCGGATCGATTTCACGCATCCGTACGTCCACGTATTGCGTCAGGCGATCGGACGTTAGCACAAGCTCACGCGCACCCGGTTCATAGTGTATAACCGCCAGCGGCATCGCCCCGGTATCCGCGTCACGATGTTCGTCCGACGCAAACCCCACGCCCGGCAAACCCCAAGGCCGTTCGCCGTGTGAAACGTCTCGCCACCACACCTCGCCCAGTTTCGGCGGACTGGTGTTGTCGCCGTCAACGCCGCCCTGCCCCGGATCCCAATCCTTCTTAACTTCGTAAAGACAAAGATCGACCGGAAACGGCGGCCCATCTTCGATGCCGAGTACGAGTTTTGCCGACAAGATACGCGTTTCAGGCACGAAGTAGATTTTGTCCCAACGCTGAACGACGCGGAAAATCTCAAGCTCGCCATGCGTAGGCCGACGCGCCCGCCGCCCGACACGCACATGCACCTGCGTTGGCTGATTCCATCCGTACTTGTACCCGCCGTCGAGAAACCCGCGCAGGTCGTTGTCTTCCATGCCGTCGTAAAAGCGCCCGTTCACAAACTCGGCGGCGTGTCGTTGCGGCGAGTTTGTCATCGCCTCTTCGCCGAAAGTCGACAGCGTCAGCGTCCCGCGCACCGGCCTCGCCCCGCCGGAGACGTCAAGATAGACGCGACGGTCGGACGCACGCTCCTTCGTCCACCGCGCAACGTAGCCAGCCACGCACGCAGCCCCCAGCACCATTCCCAACCACAACCATTTTCGCATGAATATTCGCCACAGGAATTGAAACTATGCCTCGCTACACCAATGCATGGTCACGAACTAATTGACAGATTAGGAGCCCCACGGCTTTAGCCGTGGGAGAGTCGAATCCGAGGGACTATTCGACTTCCCCACCTCTGAAGAGGCGGGGCACCCACCGGTCGTTTCAGGCCTAACAAAGCACCAGACGCTTCGCCGGCGCGAACCGTCCATCTTGATCGGCGTCGTTCAAACAAACCAGCAACCGCCCCACCGCAACCGCTCCGACCTCATCCGCCCAAGTCAAAGGCCCTTTCGGGTAATTCGTCCCCAGACGCATCGCTGTATCGATATCTTCGGCAGAAGCAACGCCGTCCTCAAGAGTCATCGCCGCCTCATTCATAATCGTAGCCAGGATTCGCGCAAAGACGTACGACTCGACCGGCTGCGCAGCCCGGCGCGGCGCCTCATCGCACAGCGCAGCCCGCTCAACGAAAGCGTCCACCGCGCCTGCCAATTCCGAAGAAGACGCCATCGCCCGTTCAGCCACACGCACCGCTGGTGACGGTGATTCTCCCGAATAGTCGTACAGACCTCGCCCAGCTTTGCGACCGATCTCACCCTTTTCGACCAATTGCCGTTGAATCTCGTGCGGCGTAAGTCTCGCCGGTCGGCCGGACTGTTCGTAAACCGATTGCGAAACGGCGTAGTTCACATCCACGCCGATCAGGTCCATCAGCTCGAATGGCCCCATGCGAAAACCGCCCAACGCACGCATCGCGTGATCGATCGTCGCCACGTCGGCCACACCCTCGCCAAGCATGCGCAATGCCTCAAGGTAGAAACCGCGTGCGACACGATTCACAATGAACCCCGGCGTATCCTTGGCACGCACAGGCGTTTTCTTCCACGCTCGGGAAACTTCAAACGCCCGATCGATCGCCCAATCGTGGCTCGCGTCAGCCGCAATGACTTCAACCAACGGCATGATCGGTGCCGGGTTGAAGAAATGCATCCCGACAACGCGTCCGGCATCCTTCACGCCCTCGGCAATTTCCGACACACGCAGCGAAGACGTATTGGTAGCCAAAACACAATCAGCCGGTGTGTAAGCGTCGAGTTGCGCGAACACCAATCGCTTCACGTCCATGCGCTCGACAACGGCTTCAACCGCAAGCTGAGTGTCCGGCCAATCGCGAATCGAATCGGCAGTCTCGATCCGAGCGAGAATCGCATCGCACTCCGCCTGCGAAATCCGCACCTTTTCAACCGAACGCCGGACGTGTTTGCGTATGCCCGCCATCCCCATAGCCAGCACGTCCGCAGATACATCGATCAACCGCACCGAGCACCCGCACGCCGCAGCCGCCTGCGCGATCCCCGCACCCATCGTCCCCGCACCGACCACCGCCACCCGTTCAACCGTCATGTGTACACCGTTGGAAAAATTTCGTCCGTTCGATCAGACACCAGCCCACATCGTCGCCCCCCGCACAACGGGGTCGAGATTCGCGACGTCGCAATGGCCAAACTCTATCAGAGATTCATCGAGCGAACACCTTGGCAGCCGCCCTTCCGGGAATCTTTTGCACACGTTTTCGTCAGCACCAGCCGTACCGATACGAGATTTCCCGTCTCACCGATATCGTCACAAGTCAGACTGCCGGGGGTGCATGACAGTTTCGGCGGGGTGTACGCGATCTATCAGAACCGCGACAGTTATGGAGCGGCCGGATAATAAACAGCGCCAAGCACCAATCTCCTGTTCCGATACGAGACTTGGGATTCCGCCCAAGCTGTCATGCACCCGACTGCCGGGCTGTTCGTCAACCGAGGTTGCACCCCACCATCGCACCGCGATAATCAGTAGCCGCCTCCAGTGGGCCATCGCAGATTGCTTGCTCGGCTCCTGCACGCCGAAACAATTGGCCACGCTTCGACAAAAAACAGGCCGTAATTTTGAGTGGCTTACATGATCGAGGGACGCGGCCAAGCTATGCCCAAACGGTGGTGCATCAGCTACGGTATGAACCAGGCATTCGGCAAGTCGAACTAGGTGGACAGGAGCTCTCGGGCGTGACCTTTCAACATTTCCCTTCAACGAGTCACTCGCCGTACACGCTTCCGCTCAATCGCGAAGCGTTTCGACGCGCGCTGCGCCAAGGGCACGGACGAGCCGTTCTCCATGCCAGGCGGCATGGCATAGACGACAGGATCGAAGATGTACTTCACGCCTGCCTGAATAGCCTTGCATACGATACGCAGTGCGAAGGAGACCGAGGATCGTGGATGCTCAACCTGATTGACGAAGCGAAGGCCGAAAGCGTTGTTGCGAATCGATTTATCGAAGCAGCCGACAATTCACAGTCATGTGACTCGATTTGGCACGACACCCAACGATGCAGCATCTTGAAATCGCTTGCGCGCAAAGGGTACACCAAGGCAAGAGAAAAATTGTACCAGATGTTCCGAAAAAACGACGATTCTCTCGACCTCTTGGCGTGTGAGGAAATTATCGAGTTGGACGGCGCTGATGGCCTGATTTTTGTGTGCGAAAAGCTGGGCCACTGGCTAGCCGTCGATCCCGAATTCACGATCGACGATGCCCCGATCACCTTTTACGACGAATTTCACGGAAAGGGCTCAGCTTCACGCGTGCTCGAATCGGCTTGCCCGACGAACGCATATGTCAAAGCGTATGTCGGGTATGTCGCCGCCAAGCAGGGCGAAGAGGCCACGGACGGCCACATGAACGTCTCGAATTTACGGCTTAATCCGAACACCGTGAATCTGGAGAGGAAGCGGCTCCTGGAGCGAACTGCCGCAGACGTGATCGAGTGGGTGGAGACGACGCCCGACGATATCGATGCGGAATGGCCCGTGGGTGTTCAACTCTTATCGTGGGGTTTCCGAACCTCGGAGACCGAATTACTCGCCATCGTCGAACGATTGTTTGCAGAAACAAATCCCAGTCGCATTCTTCGATACCTTTGCGTATTCAAGAGGCGAAAGGTTCCGGATTTCGACGAGCTGTTGTTGGCATTCGCAGACCACCGTTACAAGAAAATACGGTGGGTTGCATTTGGCGTGCTATCACACATTGACGACCCACGTGTGCGCGAACTTGCACTCGCGCGTCTGAGTCCCAGACCGATGCTCGAAGGTTCCCTGCGAATGCTTATTGAAAGCTACAAGCCCGGCGACCATGATGCCATCGAACGAGCGATGTTCATTCCAGAGAGCACCGAAGATTTGCACACTCTGGTGTTCGACCTTGCGGATATTTTTGAACGTCACCCGACTCCAGAAGCACACGCCCTGATGCTGTTTGTGTACGAGCATTCGCCGTGCGGTAACTGCCGGAACGCCGCGACCAGGGTTCTGTCATTAACGGGAAATGTACCATCATGGCTGCAAGAGGAAGCCCCGTTTGACGCGATGGAGACAATCCGCGAGCACTTCTCCGGCAGCGGTAAATAGACCGTCGATAGAAACCGCTTCGCCGAGTTCAAGAATGGAATTTCGGCGCTTTGGATTTGAAAAAAGAATCGGTCGATCCGAGGCTACGATCGCCCCAGCCCCGCTCACTCAGGCACGATTGGGAGATTGCGTGCGTTATTCCTTGACGATTTTGGCGGGGTCTTCGTGGGGGCTGATGCGGGGCGTTTTGTCGCTTTCCGACTCGATTTCGCTGCGAACGTCCTTCAAGCCCTTCTTGAACTCGACGATGCTCTTGCCCATCGAGCGCGCGATGTCCGGCAGGCGGCGACCGAACAGAAGCAGACCGACCACGAGGATGACGCCCCACTCCAGACCGCCCGGCAGGCCGAACATACCCAAAAGTTGTGTGGTCATGGTCGTCTCCAAAACGATGATCCTCGGCGCTCGACGGCAGCCGCCGAATCAAATGTCGTCCTGTTGAATCGTAGCACTTCAACAAAACCCAGTCAAAAATATCTTCGAAATCCTATTGCTCATCCTTGCCCATGCGGGCTTGCAGGCGTCTCAGGACGGGCGAGGGGATCAGATTGGCCAATCGGCTCGTGTCGATTCCGCCAATCTCAAGAATTTGCTTGATCAGCGTACTGGACGTCAAAGCGTGTCGTTCGCTGGTCATAAAGAACACGGTTTCGACATCGCCGACGATCAGATTCGTGTTCGCAAACTGAAGCTCGTCGCGTAAATCAGAGCCGTCGCGAATTCCACGCAGGATGATGTTCCCCCCAACGCTACGCACAAAACGCATGGTCAACCCGTCGTAGGCCTCCACTGTAACGTGATCGAGATCGAGTTCCTCGACCAGTTCGCGAATCATCTCGACGCGGTCAGCCGGGCTGAACATCTCCGCCTTTTCGGGGTTATGACCCACGCCGACGATCACCCGGTTGAACACCCGAGCCGCCCGCTGGATGAGGTCCAGATGGCCCAGCGTGACCGGATCAAACGTACCCGGAAAAACGGCGATTGTTTCTTGAGTATTCAATGCGCATCCTCATCGACAGGCTGCCCGACACAGCGTGATTGTATCCCCTGAGCGGGCGGATGTGAACGGGCACTTGACACGAATCGGGCGGGGCCGGATGGTGGACGTGATGTCGTCATCTCTTTCGCCGGAGGGCGTGGATCTGTCCGTTCAATTGGCCGGCATGCGATTGGCCAACCCCGTCATGACCGCTTCGGGCACGAGCGGTTACGGGCCTGAGTACGCGCCGTTCATCGACGTTTCTTCGCTCGGTGCGTTCGTGACCAAAGCTGTCACCGCCCAGGAACGCAAAGGCAACCCCCAACCAAGAACGGTCGAAACAGCTGCTGGAATGCTCAACGCGATCGGGTTGGCCAACGTCGGCCTGGAGCGATTCGTCACGGAGAAGATCCCCTTTCTCGCCACGCTGGGCATTCCGGTCATCGCCAATGTTGCAGGTCACGATCCGGACGAATTCGCGATGGTCAGCGCCCGGCTGGACGAAATCCCGTGCATCTCGGGTGTGGAACTCAACGTCTCATGCCCCAACGTGTCGGGCGGCCTGGATTACAGCACAAACGCGACACAGCTCGAAGCGCTCGTCACGACGGTCCGTCCTCGCGTCCGCCGAGCAGCACTCATTGTCAAACTTTCGCCGAACGTGACCGACATCGCCGAGATGGCCCGAGCGGCTGTTCGCGGCGGAGCGGAGGCACTGTCGATGATCAACACCTTGAGCGGGATGGCCATCAACGTCGACACATTTCGCCCGTTGCTCGCCAACGTCACCGGCGGTTTGAGCGGCCCCGCGATCAAGCCCGTGGCCATTCGGATGGTTCACAAGGTTTATTCGGAAGTCGCGCGCGACGCGGGCGTGCCGATCATCGGCATGGGCGGAATTCAGAATTGGCGCGACGTGGTCGAATTCCACCTCGCCGGCGCGTCAGCCGTGGCTGTTGGAACGAATCTGTTCGTCGATCCAACGACACCGAACACAATCTGCACAGGCCTGCGGCAATTCCTAGCCGACAAGGGAATCCCTCGCCTGACCGACCTGATCGGGCAACTCCGCACCTGATTCAATGGCCGGTGCGCGCGTCCGGATAACGATAATCACGATGCTGGCCCATGCGACGTTATTGCGATTTCGCCGCTGCCACCGTCCGGTCGGCGAGCAATTGAAAATCCTGTTCCTTCGCGTTGAGCCGTTGGCTGTTCGCGCTGAAACTAGCCGCCAATTTGAAGGACACAAGCGGCGACTTGAACGGAATAGAGAGCCACTGATTAGGCGTACGCAGAAACGGAAGGCTGCATTGCCCGACGATTACCTGCGGGATGGAGATTTCGATAAGCCGGTCGCCAATGGTCCGCTTACCGGAACCTGCAATCATGTTGGCCAACTCGCCAATCGCGTCCAAGCCATCATCGAATGAAGCGGTGGAATCGTCGAGCATCCTTGCTACGGACAACACAATATCTCTTGGAAACAACAGCAGGATTGTCCCCGTTGCGCCGCCGACCATGTGAATCGCGGCGCTAACGCAGCCGTGAAGTTCGGGCGGTTGTCGACCGACAGACGGTTTTCCGACCTTCAACTTCATGCCGAGCATGACATCGAAGACCTTCTCCGTCGCCGCGATGAATGGGTTGATTAGGCGGACGTCCACTCTGCCTTTTCCTCTCGTTTTGTGACACAGGTCCGTGTGGTTGTATCGGTGAATACCCCATGCGGCCTAACCAGCTCTGAACTGCGTCCGAAAATCGGCGGCACCCACGGCGATTTGGAGGAGAGATCAACTTCACCGGGTTCGCTTTGACGCACGCCCCGCTATAATTCGCCCCGACACAGCCAATTTGAAACATTGGCGATTGATGGTTCGGTCGCACTTAACGATCGACGTGGCTGACTTCCCGAGTGTGCGGCGATGCGGGCGATGACTATTTTGAATCGAATAATGACCGCGGTCTTCGACGTCGTGTTCGCACCATTCGAACGCGCGCCGGGGTGGCTGTCGCTGACCGTCTTCGCCGCGCTGACCGGAGCGGCTGGCCTGCTGGTCTACAAGTACACGTCGAATCAGAACGAAATCAAGCGAACCAAGGCTCAAATCAAAGCCGCTATTCTGGCGATCAAGCTCTTCAAAGACGATCTGGGCGTCATCGCAACGTCACTCGGACGCGTGATGTGGGGGGCAACGAAGATGCTCCGCTACGCACTGTGGCCTATGTTGATTATGTTCGTTCCGTTCGTGTTGGTGATGGCCCAGCTCGGGATTCGGTATCAATGGCGACCTTTGGCGACGGCGGAGCGCACCGTTTTGACCGCGCAGATGGCTGACAGCGTCGATGTAACAGCCGCCGAGATCACGCTCGAGGTTCCCGAAGGACTGGTAATCGACGCCCCGCCAGTCCGCATTCCAAGGGAAAGCAGGATTGTTTGGCGGTTGAGAGCGATGAAGGAAGGCGATTATCGCGTGAATGTCCGAGTAGGCGATGAGACAATGGTCAAAACCGTCAAAGTGGGGACGACGTTCATGGGTGCGAACGCGATTCGCTCGCGCGGCGATTTCTGGTCGGCGGTGCTGTACCCGGCTGAGGCGGCGTTGCCGCAGGAGTCGTTGTTCCGTTCGATTCGCGTGGATTACGCGGAGCGAGAGTCGATGATTCACGGAGCGAACTGGTGGCTCGTTTGGCTGATCGGGCTGTCCTTCGTTTTTGCGTTTCTGCTGAAACCAGTCTTGAGGGTGGAATTCTGAGGGAGAACCGGGTCGCAGCCATGCCTGTTCTTATTCTGTCCGCTCTTGTGATCTCCCACTAGACACGTCTGTAAAGCTTGTTCTATTAATGACTTATGATTAAGTTTATCTCCGGCTGCCGTCAGCCGTGCCTGAATGAGTTGGCCACGTCGGGGGATTCGATAAAAATAGTGTTGACTCGCTGGGGCCGAAACCGCTACACTTGCCATCCGAGGGGTTAGCTCGGGGCGACCGGGCTGACATAGGGTCTGTGCCTTGGGCGGTGTGGGCTTGAAGGAAAAAGAGAGAGAGTCGGCCTGTGGGCATCTTTTTTGATGCTTGCAGGCGGACTCTCTATTTTTTTTGAGCACGTCGGCGGCCAGTTGCGTTGTCGGCATTGATTTGTGAAACGATGAGCGTGGTGAGAATCGAGTTGTGACCGTGACTCGCCGCGAAAACTAAAATCAGGAGGAGATTCGTGATGCATAAGTTTGCAGTGATTGCGACGGTTGTTGGGCTGGCCTCGGTGAGCGCGCAGGCGTCCAACCTATCGTCGTCCGCATCGACCGCGTTGGGGGCGAGCAATTTCGCCCAGAACGCCGTGCTCGGTGGCGCTAATGATGGCAGTATCGTATGGGATAACGGGGTGGCCAACGGCGTGAACGCCATCACACCGACCGCCGGCTGGGATGCGAATGGAATTATCGACGATTTCGTTCTTCCGGACGGGGGTGGAACCGCCTTTAGCGGCATCCGCGTCGAAATGATCGACGGCACGACGCCGCTGGGCACTGGAACGAGCACGATTCAGAGTTTTCGTGCCCGCATCTACGAAATCAGCACCGGCTTGGATGAGCTGGATTTCGACATTAGCGTGCCGGTTTTCGACTCAACGTACTCAATCGGCGACGGCAACCTCACGCAGGTGGACTCAGGCCAGGACTTCTTCACCCGCGACCTGATTTACTTCGACGCTTCGGGACCGGCCACGGACCTCGGACCGGGCACGTTCGCCCTCTTCATCAACTTCCCGGGCACCGGCGTTGTCGACAGCTACTTGGGTTACTCAGACGGTAACCTCGGCCAGCCGGGACAGACCGCCCGCGTATTCGGGTCCGGCGTCAACGGTGAGTTCGGCGCGCCCAGCGATGTCGCCTTCAACCTCTCGATTCCCGAGCCGGCCAGTATCGCACTGCTCGGTCTGGGCGCGATGGCTTTGATTCGTCGTCGTCGCTAGGCTGCTCACTTCGATTGTCCACCATCGGGCGATCGAATCCAGAGACATTACGAACGAAACCCCGCTTCAATCGAAGCGGGGTTTTTTCATGGGCAGAATTAGGAAACACAAGCAAACGGTTCAGGCTGGTGACATAAGTCTGTGGCCCCCCAAAGCGCGAACAGTTCTTGCGGAGGCCACGATTGCCTCACCAGGATTAAAATAGATCACATCTCAACGTCAGCGATTATCGTACAAGAGAGGCATCACACCGCGTGGGCAACGGCGACCGGAAATGACTGGGCTGCCAGGAATCGAACCTGGAACCTCCTGATCCAGAGTCAGGCGTTCTGCCAATTGAACTACAGCCCATCGCCGCTAAACCATTGTGGAATAGCGAGTTACAGCAACTGGAAAGCTCCGAAAGATCGCACGCTCAGCACGCGATCGACATCACGTCCGTTGCTTATGCCCGTCACGATACCCCTAGCGGATAGACGACGCAAGACTTGGCACACCTACGACCGGAAAACGGGGGTGGCCACTTCGTGTGACGTGGCCCGCTCCATCCCGAAAGGGGCAGTGAGCGCGACCGTGGCTTGCCGTTTAGCGGACGTTGCGATGTCAGAGGGCGTATCCCCGTGAATCACTATTTCCCAGAACGGCCCACCATGAGCCTCGCCTATCCAGCCACGGACAGGCCATCGCCGACGGCCCAATAACCCGTATCGGGCGGGCGTTTGTGGCCCGTCATGTTTCGCTTTCTTGCCCAGTAGATTCCACAACACAGGAATACAAAAGCCAGGTCGCAGGCGGCGGATTCCAGTACATGCCGAACCACCGCCCCACTCCCGAATCCGTAGCTGTGCAGCCCCGTACCAAGCACGTAGTTGACGCCGACGTAGGTCATGATGATCGACCAGAACGCCAGAATGCTCTTGAGCGCAGTGGCCAGTATTCCGTGGGCCAACACCATGAACGCGAGCGTAATACACGCGGCAGCGACGCCCAGCATCTTGTAAGCGGACACTTGGCCCAGGCTGTCCAGAACCAACGCAACAACGCAAACGCCGACCACAATCGATGCGACCGTGCTCCAGCGAACACCATGATGCATGCCGGTTCGGCTGTGCAGAATCGTCAAGTAACCGAGAAGGGCCACCAATGACCAAACCTCTTTCGGATCCCAGCCCCAGTACCTGCCCCACGAAGACGCCGCCCAGATACTGCCCGTGACGATTCCCGCAAACAGCAGAATCGTTCCAACGTGGATGTACCAATAATGCAACGATTCGATGGTGGCGTGCATTTTGAATTTGTGCGGGGCGATGGCCAAACAGGCCAGTTGCAAATGCGCGAACAGCACCGCCAAAGCCAGGACCGAATAGGATATCATGATGATCGGCACATGGATGGACATCCACACGGTGTCCGCAAGAACCGGCGGAATCGGGCTTATGAATTGATTCATCGGCAGGCAGTCAGCCAGCAACAGCGCAATGCACGAGAGCGCCGCCGCAGTGGCTGGCACGATCCGGTGGCGAAGCAGAAACATGGTAACGATCGCAAACGCACCAGCCCCCCAACTCAGAAACAGCAGCGATTCGAACATGTTTGATGCGGGAATTCTCCCGGCGATCGTCCACCGCAAAATCAACCCGTAGGTGAGCAAAACGAACCCGCTCAACAGGACGATGCCCGAGACCAGATCAACGGATCGGCGACGGAGATAAAGACTCAACAGCGACAAAACCGTTCCGCCCAGCAATACCTTCCATGCGGAATGAAAGGGACGCAGACTGTTGTATCTCAACTCGGTCGCGATCAGCGTCGCATCAGGCCGAAACGCGGCAGGCAGCTTGTCGAGCGCGGTCGCCAACGCTTCGCTCTGCTCGGAGAATGCGACGCCGTCGTCCGCACGAAAGGCTGCCCCCAACGCCTGCCAAGCCAGTTGAACCCGTTCGATGGATTCGGAGTTCGTTGGTCGATTCACACTGATCGGTTGCCACGCTTCGAGCGGATCGTTCGCGTCTGGAATGAGCGGGATTTTTCGCCCCTGAAAACAACCGTGCAGCAACAACAGCTTGCGGTGGATTTCGCTGACCTTCTTCTGCAACGGGTCGGGCTTTTGGCCTTCTTGCACCCGGCCGGCTTCGTCCACAAGTGCGTGCAGGTATCGATGGGCGGTCAGTTGCCGATAGGTAAAAACTTCAACGCTTTCCGGAAGACGAATTTCGCGGCGAAGCTCGGCGCTGTTGATCCTGATTATCGGATCATCCAGCCAGGCGTCCGCGTCGAACGTCCACGAAAGAAGCACGAGCACCGGATCCAGGTTTTCGAATCGCTGCGTTCCGGTGACCGACTGAACCAGATCGCGGGCCAGCGTGTCCACCGGCATGTAGCGCCCGTCATGCTGAACGGTCAGCGCCCGAATCGCATCGACGTTAGTGGATTTGGGCATGACCGGCGTCGCACGCACAGCCGCCGGAAGACCCATCAGTACCGTGATGAATAACCATGTTTTCGGAGATTTTCGCGGGGTCATTTCTTCGCCTCCATCGCCGCCTCAACAACCTTGCGCCGTCGCCGAACAGTGGTCTTGGTCCCACTCTTGGGGAATCGGGACAGCGTGTTCCCGATCTCACAAGTGGTCTCCTCTGTACCCTTCGCCAAAGCCGCCTCTGAAGCGGTGCTCAAACCGTGGCGGCGGTCCCTCATACGACTGACGAGCACGATCAGCATGCCAAGAAACGTCCCCACGTATCCCAGGAACACGATCATCATTCCGGGGTCGCGCGAAACGCTCAGGACACTTCGCGTCGGCCCGCGATCCATCTCATAACTCGATTGGAAAAACGTCAGGCCGCCGTTCGTGGTGGGATGATTCATACTGACCAGACGCCGCTCGCTCAGTCCCGTCGCCTGATCGGTGAACGTCAAACGGCTCTCAAAGGAACGAGGTTGCCGCTTCCCCGGATAATAGTCGATGCGAAACTGATCCAGCCTCACGGAGAAGCCAAGCGGGTGTTGCTTCCCCGCGTAGACCAGATAGGCCGTCTCGTCCCCCAACTGTACTGGTGTGGATACACCACGACGGACCCAAACCTGTTCGTCGATCTCTCCTTTCCGGACGCGTACCAACATGGCCGCCACACGGTCAGGCCGAATCGCTTCCTGTGGAACGATCTCCGTGTTCAGCTTGGCGTGGGTGAAATGACGCAATACGGTGAGCGATCTACCTGGCCAGGGGGTTTCCACCGGTTGACCTGCGTCAAGGCGAACCACCTCTTCGGGCGTTCCTTCCCACGCAAATCGGGCGAAAATCCCACCGCCGGGACCGCGGATAATTTCCACGTCCGTCTCCGATTTCGGCACGACCGGACAGGAAAACGTGGCCTTCAGATCATCGAGGTGGCGGGCACCCGGATTCGAATCGAATTCCGGATATTCCGAGAACACCAGGCGCCGATCGACGATTTCGTTTTCCGCACCGTCTCTCTCGGTGATTTCCAATTCGACAGCAGGATTCGTGGGCAGCGATGAAACGTTGCCGAGTTGGCCGTCCGAACCGACGGAGGCGTGGGTCCAGACGTTGATCCCCTTGATCCGGTATCCGCTTCCACCAATTGGCACGGGCTGTCGCAAACAATCCGCCAGAGGGATATCCGTACGCACGCCGTTAAATTCGACCGAAACTACCCCGGCTGCGATCCAGTCGTTTCGATGTTCGCCAGCTAGAAAACCGATCATCTGCACGCCGTTCGCCAGTCGGTAAGTTACCGACGCCGGCCCCAGATGCGCTGACTGCCCTTCGAAAAACCAGGCTGATTCCTCTGATCCGGCTCGCGAAAAGGCGATTTGGACCGCCTCTTGAGCGATGGTTCCATCGTCGGTCATACGCTTTTCCACGATCGAATCGGGTACATAGCGTTCGATTGTGGCCCGCACGTCGAGAGGTTCAAACACCAGCTCGGGCGTCTGCGGATGGTCGACCTGATCCAAACCGCCGATCGGTGGTTCCAGGTCGGCGGTCACGCTCTGGTCGCCGTACGCAACAGCCAGCATCTCCTGCGTCGCCATGAAGGAGTCGCGAATTTGCCCCTCGGCGATGCTCAATTGGCCTTCCAAGCCAAACAGATGGGTTGTCCAGGCTCCGATAAGAATGACCGCGATGGAAGCGTGCGTGAGGACAAATCCGAAATGCTTGCGCTGAAGAGGCCAGCGGACCGCCACCGCAGCCAGCATATTCACGCCCAGCATAGCCAGCAGCATTGCGAACCATGACGATTGATACACGCGGACAAGCGATTGTTCGCTTCCCCGCGAGGATTCAACCACGGTTGCGACACCTAGCGCGAGAATTACCGCAGCCAGGATTGCGGTTCCCAGCCGGAGCGAACCGAGCAAATGAAGTGATGCTTGAAAAAAGCCGGGGCGTTTTGCATTCATGGGCGTGGCTCCTTGATCGACTGGACGATTCACCGTGACACCCTCCGTTCGCAATTTTTACAGGCACGCGCCGTGTTAGCAGTTTCCTGAATATTGAGGACGGCTGACGTCCTCTCAATGCCGTTGATTCTCCCGAATTCGGGGGATTGGGTTCCCGCAGGTGGGAAATGAAAAAACGAATCGTCATTTGTTTGGCCATCCTGCTGATGCTCTGCGTGGTGGGCGACGCGATCGCCGTGTTTTCTCTTTTCCGAAGCGTGACGCAGCTTCGCAATCTGGTTGAATTTCACCGTATCCAGACGCTTCGAACCTCCCTCGTCTCCGACGGCGTGAGGCTTCGGGCGGATTTGATTGCCCGATTGGCGGACCGTCCCGTGTCGAGCAAGACGGTTTACGATCATGTGGAGCGTTTCAACGACTCGTTGACCGCGTGCGGCAGTTGCCATCACGAACCGCGCGTTCAGGCCTTTCTCGACGAGCAGCGTCAGACGTTTGATCGGTATCGTGATTCGCTTCAGGCGCTCGACATCGCGGCCACCGATCGAAAGCCCGAACTTGAACAAATCGCGCTCTCAGTTGTTGAGGAGCTCAATTCCCGCTCTCTTGGGCTGTCTGACCGAGCACTACGTCATTTGGCTTTGCGCAGCGAGGACATGACCGCCGACGTGTCGCGGGCTTGGCGGGTTCTTTGTGCGACCATGATTTCGGCTTTGATCTGCGGGGGGATTGTGGCTTTTCACTTGAAGAACAGGATTACCAAGCCAGTCGAGTCCCTGCTTGCGGGCATTTCCCGAGCGCGGTCCGGTGAATCCGGCGGGACGCGTCTGTCGCCGGATGCGGACGAGGAGTTTCGCCAGTTGGCTGACGCGTTCGATCGTGCCTACGGTGAGTTGAAAGACACCCGCAATAATATGATCCAAGCCGAGAAGATGGCGGCCATCGGCACACTCGCGGCCGGTGTCGCCCACGAGGTCGGCAATCCGCTCGCCAGCATTTCTGCGGTCGCCCAGGTCATGCAGCGCGGGTGCCAGGACGAGACACGGAACGAACAGCTCAACCTGATTTTGGCTGAGACCCGACGCATATCGAAGATTATTCGTGACCTGCTGACCTTCTCTCGTCCGAGCGATCAGCGTATCCGCGAGGCGGTCGATATCGACGCGGTAATCCAGCGTACGCTCACGCTGGTGGGCTACGATCGTCGCACGCGGGATGTCGAGATTTCCTGCGAATCCGTGACCGGCGCGGGACCGGTGTGGGGCGATCCCGACCGGATTTTGCTCGTGTTTCTCAACGTGGTCATCAACGCCGTCGACGCCATTGGGGAAAACGGAGGCAAGGGGACTCTACGCATCTCCACGCAAACCGAGCATGGGAACGCTGTCATCCTGTTTGCCGACGACGGGCCGGGCATGACCGAGCAGCAACGAGCCAGCGCGTTCGAACCGTTTGTCACCAGCAAGGAGCCTGGCAAGGGCACGGGTCTTGGATTGTGGATTTCGCATCAGGTCGTCAAGCAACATGGCGGCGAAATTCGCATCGCCAGCCGGGTGGGTCGAGGCGCTACAGTTATGGTCTCCCTGCCATAGAAAAACGGCGATGAGGGTGCGCAGGAATCGGTCGACGAAAACATCGAATCGCCGGTCACATCTTCGGTGACGTAACGTTCTTGGAACGCCTGGATCAGCTTCCGAGGAGCGGGCAGGTCATTTTCGAGTAAAATCGCATTTCGACGGCATGCGATTTGCCGGAGAAACCCCGGCAGGCTGGGTTTGCTTAATGCCGGCGTTCCAAGAACGAAGGGACTGCCGTCGGGTCGATAGGCGACACTGACGCTAGGAGTATTGCAACGTCTTGGCGCGTCTCTTGATCGGACTGAGTATGCTCCAGAGGTCACCCAATGAGCCCACATACCGTCCTACTGGCTGACGACGAGGACACGCTTCGCGAGAACCTGGCCCTTGTTCTCAAAGAAGAGGGCTTCGAGGTTCTTGCATGTCGTGACGGCAACGAAGCGCTTCGAGCGATGAAATCGCACTCCGTGGGTGCCATCATTACCGATTTGCGCATGCCCGGATTGACCGGAATGGACCTGATCGCCCGTGCCGCGGACCTGGCACCGGAGGCGGGCATCATCGTCATAACCGCATTTGGTGAGGTGGAAACCGCCGTCGAAGCCATGAAACGCGGGGCGAAGGACTACATGTGCAAGCCGATTATTTTCGATGAGGTGATCCTTCGGCTGAATAGGCTGTTCGTGCAGGACGAGCTGGTCAAGGAGAACAAGCAACTACGCGAACAGATTCGCGAAAGACAACCGAATACGATGATCGTCGGCCCGTCACCAGCAATGAACGAGGTGATGCTGACGATAGACAAAGTAGCGCGGACCAACGCCAACGTGTTGATCTGCGGTGAGAGCGGTACCGGCAAAGAAGTCATCGCCCGGGCGATTCACGATCGGGGATTGGGAAGTGAAAAACCGTTTATTCCGGTGAATTGCGGTGGATTGTCTGGATCGCTGGTTGAGAGCGAGTTGTTCGGCTATCGACGAGGTGCGTTCACCGGCGCGCACAAGGATCGGGTGGGCTATTTTGAAGCGGCTGATGGGGGCACCCTGTTTCTGGACGAGATCGGCAACATGCCGCTTCGTGCTCAGGCCACCGTGTTGCGATCGATCGAAGGCCGGACCATCACACCGGTCGGCGACCATCGCCCCAAGCCGGTGGACATTCGGGTCATCGCAGCCACAAATCGTGATCTCAACGCGTCGATCAAAGCGGGTGAATTTCGCGAGGATCTTTTTTTCAGGCTTAACGTCATCAATATCCTGATGCCACCGTTGCGTGATCGCCCCGAGGATGTACCGGTTTTGATTGAGCATTTTGTTGAAAAATACAACCGGACGCTTAACCACGATTGCCCGGGATTCTCGCCCGAAGCGGTGGCAGTTCTGGCGAGGCAAAACTGGCGGGGCAACGTGCGCGAATTGGAAAACGTAGTCGAACGGGCATTGATTTTCGCTGACGGCGTTCCTGTTGATCTCGATCAGGTGTTGTTTGCTGTGGCGGGTTCAGCCTCGATGGACGCCCCGGGAACCGACCTTCGTGCGTCGATGCGCGGGTTCGAGCGGCGGCACATTCTCAGCACGCTGGAACAGTGCAACGGCAACAAAGCCGATGCCGCCCAGATGCTGGGCATCGGCCTGTCGAGTCTTTACCGGAAGATGGAAGAGTTGGCTATTGAAAAGGAGTAATTCTTCAGTCATATGCGATCCCCAATAGCAGCAAACACTGTTGGGCTGGATGGACGCGAAGATCGCCCTCTTTCTCCCCTCCTTCAGAAGGAGGGGCCGGGGGAGGTTCTTCTTGCGAACCGAAGCGCTACTCCGATCCAGCCCCCCCTGTATCCCCCCTTTGCAAGGGGGGAAAAGATCGTTTCCCGTCGCAAGCGAGGGCAGGTCGTGTCTTGGCATTGCACATGGCTAAAGAGTTACGAAAAGGATTGCCCCAATTGATCCGATGGATCTTGAATTGACACGAATGATTGCATTATTGTTGGGCGCGATGGTGCTCTCTCCAGTGAGCGTCGCCCAGCAAGTCAGAGACTTCGGCGACGACTGCACAAGTTCGGGGTGTCACGGGAAACTTGTCCAGACGAAATTTGTGCATGCCCCAGCCGGGGAAAATCAATGCGATGTCTGCCATGTGCAGCCGGACGCTAAAGTCCACCGATTCGACCTCACCGCCGATCCGAAAGAACTTTGCATGGACTGCCACGAGGAGTCCGTCGAAGGCGAATTTCTACACGCAGCCATCGAACAAAACGGGTGTACGATTTGCCACAACCCACACGGATCGCCCTATCCAAAATTGCTTCGGGAAGCTACGACAGGTGAAAATTGCTCCCAGTGTCATGAGGAAGTAGCCGAAGATTTCGAGTTCCACCACGGTCCCGTGGCGGCTGGCGCTTGCACGAGTTGCCACAATCCACACGCCAGCGATCTCTCCAAGCTGCTCGTCGAGACGGGGCCGAAGCTGTGCGCCCAATGCCACGACGAAATCTTCGAGAACCTTGAAAGCCTGAAAACCGTCCACCAGCCTGCGCGCGAAGACTGTCTCGGGTGTCATCAGCCGCACGGCGGTGACGACAAGATGCTCCTGACGGCCACCTTGCCCGACCTGTGCCTCGACTGCCACGATGATGTGGCTGACGCTATCGATGATGCAGCCGTACCGCACGCATTGGTCACCGTGGGGCGTGCCTGCCTGGCCTGCCACAGTCCCCATGCGTCCGACCGAGATACTCTGCTTCTCGGTGACGGTGCTCAGTTGTGTCTATCGTGTCACAACCGGACGATCAATTCAAAACGCGGGATCATCGCCGACATTGCAGGGCGACTCGCCGCGCATCCCATGCGACATGGACCGGTGGCTGACAACGACTGCGTTACATGCCACCAGCCGCACGGCGGCGCGTACGTGTCGCTCCTGACCGCCGCCTACCCGGCGAAGCGATACGCCGCTTTCAATGACGATATCTATGCGCTTTGCTTTGAATGCCACGATGTCGAGGCCTTTGAGGACGCCGAGACGACCGACGCGACCGGCTTTCGCGACGGACAGCGGAATCTTCACTTCCTGCATGTGAACTCCGGGGCCAAGGGGCGGACGTGCCGATTCTGTCACGACCCGCACGCCAACAGCAACACGCATCAGGTGACCGATTCAGTGGCTTTTGGTCAGTGGCGCATTCCGCTGAACTTCGAGGCTACGCAAACGGGCGGATCCTGTGGGCCCGGTTGCCATCAATCGCGACGGTACGACCGTCTGACGCCGGTCAATCCCAAGCGCAAAACGCCCAACGCCATTGTCGAACCCTAGCCACGTTGGGTTCCATCGTTTTCCGGCTCCGAGAAAGGTGTTCCTACCAGTGGGAAGCAATACGTCGCGATTGGCTTTCTGACCGATTCGCAGGCAGGAGAGTTCGTTGCCACGCAGGTGCCCTGCGACCTGCCGCTATGGCCTGTTACCGTGCGATCGGTCGCGATTACGCCCCTTTGGGGTCGGTCTGAACGCGTCTTCCGTAACACCGGTTCAGTGTGGCATGGTAATTGCTTACTGCACGTCGTGATGTTGCGGGGTTGTGGCGTGCGACTCGGTTTCACCTCATCCCCGCGTGGCAGCTGGACGATTTCGCGTTTGGCTTTGCGACAAGGACAAGGAGACCCACGATGTTTTCGAAACGATGGATAGCACCCATGGCGCTGTGTTTGGCGGCGACCGGCGCATGGGCGCAGACAGGAATCACGAACACGGACCATGACCTGAGAAACGAGGTGCCGGGGCTGAACAACATTTGCCTGCCCTGCCACACGCCGCATAAGGCCGACACCTCGGTGGACAGCGCTCCGCTTTGGAACCATGCGCTGACCACGCAGACGTTTACGATGTATACGACGCTGACCGGGCGCACCGGCGATCCTGACGGGCCTAGCAAGCTGTGCCTGAGTTGCCACGACGGCGTGACCGCGCTGGACAGTTACGGCGGGCAAACCGGTTCGACCACGATGTCGGGCGACGCAGTCCTTGGGACCGATCTGAGAGACGACCACCCGATCGGATTGCCCTATCCCACGAGCGGAGACTACAACTCCGCGGCCAGCGTCGAGGCTGCGGGCCTGTTCCTGTTCGATGTGGGCGCCGAAACCGATCGGGTTGAGTGCGGCTCTTGCCATAATCCGCACAACAACACCAACGGCGAGTTTCTGCGAATCTCGAACAGCGCAAGCGCGCTGTGCTTGACGTGTCACCAGAAGTGATCGCAGCCTGAAAGCGTGCCCCGCGTCGCATCCGCGAAACGGGGCACGCTGTCGCGCAATCCGGAGCGACCTTGGGGTGAATCCCACTTTGCCTTTTGTCCGGACCCGGAGAGACGGGACAATCAGACAGGAGGTCATTCCGAAAATCCTTCCAGCCGACCGTTGCGGTACCGCACCGAAGCGGGTTAGTGTTTGTGCCACCCAAGGAGAACGCAACGTGCAAACCCGTCCGATCAAGACAGCCGCCAAAGTCATCAGTCGCATGCACTGCTTGCCACACGCCGTTTGTGGACTGCTCGCGCTCGCTGCGCTAACGACGCTCTCGGGATGCCAGACTCCGGCGGCTGAAAAACGGGCATTGCTGCTGTTTCCACCGCCTCCGGAAAAACCTCGCGTTCAGTTCTTGACCTGGGCCAACGGAGCGGCCGAGGTGGAAGAGGGAGCTGGCGCGCTCGAGCGTTTCGTGCTCGGCGATGAGGAGCGTGGCCTGCGCGTTCTGAACAAGCCTTACGGATTGGCGGTCCACGACGGCGCTGCGTTTGTTTGCGATTCAAAAGGCCTGTCTATCGCACGGATGGATTTCAAGAACAAAACCTATTCGCTTTTCGGCATCCGTGGCCCGGGTCGACTGCGCAAACCGGTGAACATCGCGATCGATCCGCTCGGGTACAAGTTTGTGGCCGACACGATTCGAAAACAAATTGTCGTATTCAGCCCGGACGATCAGTACGCCACCGCCTTCGATCTTCCCGAGCCGGCTCGGCCTGTCGATGTGGCTGTCTTTGAGAACGAGCTTTACGTCCTGGACAACGATAAGACCTGCCAGATCGTCGTGCTCGACCGCCGCACCGGAGAGGTGTTGCGTTCGTTCGGATCACCCGGTTCGGAGCCGGGGCAGTTTCGGCTGCCCAGCAGTTTGTGCATCGGTCCCGAGGGCTTCCTTTACGTCAGCGATACCATGAATTGGCGGGTACAAAAACTCACGCGCGAGGGGGAGCCTGTCTGGACGGCGGGTCAGCCCGGTTATCAGGTGGGGCAATTCGGTCGCCCGCGGGGTATTCGTGTGGGGTTGGACGGCATTGTGTATGTCGTCGACGGAGCTACCGAGATCGTTCAAATGTACGATTCCAACGGCGATCCGCTCATGCACTTCGGTGGGCCTGGCAGAACACCGGGCGCGCTCGATCTTCCCTCGTCACTGGCCGTGGATCGATCGCTGATCCCGTATTTTAAGGACTTGGCTCATCGTTCGTTCGATATCGATTATTTGATTTTGGTCGTGAACCAGTAT
Organism: Phycisphaerae bacterium; assembly: GCA_029260215.1. Taxonomy (GTDB): domain Bacteria; phylum Planctomycetota; class Phycisphaerae; order UBA1845; family UBA1845; genus OFTM258. The sequence continues at coordinate 107,739 of JAJDDQ010000021.1, read as the reverse complement.
GGCCCGCACTTGGTCAACGTGTATGCGTTCGGCCAGTTCCCCGAAGGGTTCACCGTGGCGGAAAACGAGATCGCCGCGATTCCCGACGTGCCGGAGGGTGCTGGCATCGGACCGGCGGAGGAGCCGTCGCCACCCGAACCGCGGCGGACAGACGACAAGCAACCGGCTGGTAAGACGCCGGCAGCCTCGCCCGACGGCATGTAACAATGTTGGCAACCGGGGAGACAAGGAAGCGGCGGCAAAAGAAAAGGAACAAACCTTGGCGGCAAGACACCTGTTTGTGTTCAGTGTTACCGCCGTCACGATAGCCGGTCTGACCGTAGCCTGTAACGAAACCGCGCGTTTTCGCGTACTCGGGTTCTTCTTCGACGGCGTGCCGAAACCGGGGGAGGCTGCTCCCGATTCCAAAGACGACCAGGAAATTGTACAGGCGAAAACCGAAGCCGATTTGGACGTTCCGGATTCACTCCACCCGATCGTCGTAGCTGAAAAACTCATCAGCCACCCGCCCTACAAGGAATTTCAATGTCGCCGTTGCCATCAACCCGCCGGTGTGGAACTCGTGGCCACGACTCAGGAAGGGTTATGCGCCCGCTGTCACGTCAACATCCCCGGCGACGCTCCGTTCGTTCACGGGCCTGTGGCTGCACGCGATTGCCTGTTTTGTCACCACTACCACGAGAGCAAGATTCCCGGCCTGTTGCTTTACCCGCCGGACGAGACCTGCCTGCGCTGCCACGATCAAACGGATCTGACCGCAGGCCCGCGCCACGCCGAACTCGATGAACGACGCTGCATTCAGTGTCATGATCCCCATGCCGGTACTGACCGGTATTTCTTGAAACGAATGGACCGGTGAACCCTGACCCTTCGACGAACTGCGGCTGCACTCAGAATTCGACCGGCCCCGCCTCGCCGTCGCGCTCCGTCACGCGCTCTGTCGCCATTGTGATGACGATCGCAACATTGATCATAAGCCCGACGGGTTGCCGCACGCCGCCCGCTCAAACGAACGCGATTAAACCGATCGCCCTGCACAACATCCGAACCGAGCTCGAAATCACGGCGCGGCAGCGAAGCAACCAACGCGACTCCAAACTGGCCACCGGTGACGAAGAATACGACGAGTCCATCTTTCAACAGCGACTTCGCCTCAAGGCGGACGGTTACGTCTACCATCCGAATCTGCTCGATTTTTCGCTGGCGATGGTGGCTGGACTTCAGCAGAGTGAATTTCACCAGGACCGCGGAGGTATGATTCAGAACAGCGCCCAGAACGATACGCTGGAGGAGTTTGATGTGCGGGCATCGCTGTTCAAGAACAAGGATTTCCCCATCACGCTGCACGGAGTCCGTTCGCGTACGTTTGATCCGCGCCCGTTTCGCGGCAGCCTGGAAACCCAAACCAGCAGCTTCGATTTCACTTGGCAGTACGTCGATCCCAAAACCCCGACGCTATTTCAGCTCAGCCGCACCAACGTCGATTTCAACCCGTTTCTCAGAGCCGGCGAACGCCCCGGCAGCCGTCGGAACTCGGTCGCACGATTCGAGACCGGCTATCACTTCAGCGAACACAACATTCTGTCTTTGAGGGTCAGCCGCGAACAACTCGAAGAAACGCCCATCACAATTCAATACGACACCGACAGAGCCAATCTCAGTCACCGAATCGATTTCGGCGTCGACAAGCAGCACCGCTTCGAAAGCACACTGCGTGGCTACAGGCAGCGAGGCACGTTCGACATCGAGCGGATCGACTGGCGCGAAACGCTGCGTATGAAGCACACCGACCGGCTGCGATCGTCATTTGTGTTCGAATTCATCGACCGCACGCAAGGCGATTTGTTCGGTGCCAAGCCGGTTCAGGAACGCTCCTACTTGATTTCCAGCGACCTCGAACACCGTCTTTACGACAGCCTCGTCTCACGCTCTTCCGGACGAGCCCAGCGACAGGAATTCGGCTCGGGGCTTGAGATCGAGCGACAAACGGTCGGAGCCTTTTTCGACTATCAAAAGAAGAACCCCTGGGGCGTGCTGCGCAGCGATTTCAGCGTCCGACTCGAGCGGCAGCAGCGCACCGGCGGCGACCAGGTCATTGCGGTCATCGACGAGTCACACACCCTTCGCGACCCGGAACCGATCATCATCAGCGATTCGAACATCAACCAGCGCACCGTAACCATCATCCGCGAAGACCGAACCGAGACCTACGCCCGAGGACGCGACTACCGGGTTATGGATTTCGGGAATCGCATCGAAATCGAACGCGTCCCCACAGGCCGAATCCGCGACGACGAAACCGTCCTCGTCAGCTACCAGGTTACGCTCGCAGGGAACTTTGATCTGGATACGGTCCAGCAGCGCTTCGGGATCCGGCAGGAATTCGATTTCGGTCTCAATCTGTACTATCGGTTCTACCGCCAGAACCAGACGATAAGCCCCCTGCTCGCAAGCGGCGTGACCGTCGAGAACATCACAGCTCAGACTCTGGGCGGCGAGTACCGCAAAGGCACACTCCACCTGTTCGCCGAAATCGAGGATCACGAATCCACGATCAGCCCGTTCGAATCGCTTCGCTTCGGCGGTGAATACACACGACAGATCGGCCCCGCCACCGCCAGCATCAGCGCGCTGTGGTCCGACATCCAATTTCGTGACCGTGCAGCCCGCGACGTCACACTCTGGACCATCGACGGACGCTACCGCCATCCCATCACACGCAGATTCAACATCGAAGCCGGTGTCGCATACCGAAATGAACAGGATACCGTCGGCGGTGACAATGAGGGCATCGACTTCGATCTGTCGGCTGATTGGTCCTTTCGCACAACCAAGATTAAGCTCACCTACGAATACAGTTTGTTCGAAAACGTTTTTGCAAACGACCAGTCACAGGCGATTCTTGTAGAGCTCGTGCGACGATTCTGACGTGACAAAATGCAGACCGAATTAAAGACAGAACGATACTGAACATGGAATCCTGTGCATGAGACGTGGAGGGACAACGTTGCGAACAGAATCAACCGATCGACTTTCGATACGGCGTATCCTGCTATTCCGGTTCGTCATGCTCACATTCCTGTCCTGCGTGATCGGGCCCGGTATGGTCGGCTGCCGCACGCCGCTCAAGCCGGTGTTTGAAACCGTCGCAAACGCGCCCGTTTGGCCGACCGCCCCGGCGCAACCGCGCATCCGATATGTCGGCCAACTAAGAACCGCCGCCGACCTCAAGCCCGGTCGTAATGCCTGGGACGTGTTTCGTGATCTGGTGGCAGGCCCTGAGAAACCCGATGCACTCTTCGGGCCTCGGTCGATCGTGTGCACCCGCGGCGGTCAACGTGTGTGGATATGCGATCCCGGCGGGCGCTGTGTCTATATTTTTGACCTGAACGAAAGGCGATCCACAAAAATCACCCGCATCGGACAAGCACAACTGCTCGCCCCGATTGACATCACCGTTGGCCCGCCGGGCACACTGTATCTCTGTGACGTGGAAGCCAATTCTATCTATAAGATAAACGAGCACGACGGTTCTCTCATAGAAACCGTTCAAACCGAATCGGACCTTCTGCGCGCCGTCGCACTCGATTGGAACCCGCAAACTGCCGAATTGTTCGTGCTCGACATTGGCGCTCACAACGTCAAGGTGCTCAACGAAAAGGGTAGAACGCTTCGCGTGATAGGCCGGCGCGGAGATGCACCGGGCACGTTCAATTATCCCTCCGACCTGTTGCTCGATCGCGACCGTCTCTGGATCGTCGATAGTGGAAATCGACGTGTTCAGGGCGTGTCACTGAAGGGCAAAGCACCGATCGTCATCGGAAAAGCCGGTGACGCGCCCGGCGATCTTGCGCTTCCCAAAGCCATCGCCATTGACAGCGACGGCCACATTTATGTCGTCGATGCCCGTTTCGAAAATGTTCAGGTCTTCGATCGCACGGGTCGCCTGCTTCTGTTCTGGGGTGAAGAGGGGAACGGCCCGGGTGAATTCTGGTTGCCGGGCGGTATTCACATCGACGCCAACGACCGAATCTGGGTTTGCGATGCGTACAATAATCGCATTCAAGTCTTCGACTATATCAAACCGAAACCCCGAATTCGCGAATCATCATCCAATCCGAAATTCCCGAATCAGGAACCAACGCGAGAGCAGACGCCATGAACCGACTCACCGGTACCATCGTCCTTTTTTCCGCATCGCTGCCGTTCAGTCTGGTAGACGCCACCATCGCCCAACAACGCGTTTCCGATACTGTACACAATCTGTCCGCGACAGGCCCCGGCGCAATCCGCGCTCAAACCGAACAACAGGTCTGCATCTTCTGCCACGCGCCACACAATACTTCCGGATCAAAGCCACTCTGGAACCGAAACCTCCCGGTCGGCAGTTATACAATTTACACATCGTCAACACTCGACGCTCAGCCGGGTCAACCCAGCGGATCGAGCAAGCTCTGTCTGAGCTGTCATGACGGCACGATCGCACTGGGCTTTGTCCTTAGCAGGACTGATCGAATCGCGATGATCGGAAGTGATTTCATTCCCGCCGGCCTGACAAACCTCGGCACCGACTTGTCCAACGATCACCCCGTCAGCTTCTCCTACACGTCATCGTTGGCCGCCTCCGATCTTCAACTGACTGACCCCGGCACGCTGCCGACTGCGGTCCGACTCGATGCAACCGGTGAAATGCAGTGTACATCCTGCCACGCGCCACACGACAATTCAAACGGCGACTTTCTCGTTCTTGGAGAGGAGTTCGGACAACTCTGCACAGCCTGTCACCAAATGAACGGCTGGGACGGCAGCAGCCACGAATCATCATCGGCTTCCACCGCCGGCGCCGGCACGGGCGAGTGGCCATTCGATTCTGTCGCACAAAACGCCTGCCGAAGCTGCCACCGACCTCACGCCGCAGGCGGTGCCGAACGCCTGCTCATTGTCAGACAGGAAGAGGACAATTGCCTGCGATGTCACGATGGCACTGTCGCACAAACCGATATTTCATCGGAGATCGCGAAGTTGCGTGCGCACGATCCGGCTGAATTCCTCGACATTCACGACCCCGCCGAGTCGCCCACGCCGTCGCAGGAGCACGTCGAGTGTACCGACTGTCACAATCCGCACGCCGCCCAACCCGTCACGCAGACCACCGGCTACGTCCCCATCGGGCCGACGTTGCTGGGTTCGCCCGGCGTCACTTCGGGAGGCACGTCCATTGATAATTCACAGTTCGAATACCAGATATGTTTCCGCTGTCACGGTGATACAGCCGTCCATATCTCAAATCCGGTTCAACGGCTTGCTCAGACTTCCAATTTGAGGCTGAAGTTCAGCCCGAACAGTTTCAGTTTCCATCCGGTCGTGACCAGTGTTACAAGCTCCGACACTGTAAGCCTCATACTCGGATTGACGCCCGGTTCACTCATTCGTTGCACGGACTGCCACAACAACGACTCAGGTCCGCGCAATAACGGTGCAGGCCCCGACGGGCCGCACGGATCGATCCATCCCTACCTGCTCGAACGCAACTATGTGATAGCCGCCTCCGCTTCAGAGTCTGCCGCACGATATGCTATGTGTTACAAATGTCACCAACGCAGCAGCATTCTCAGTGACGACAGTTTCAAAGAACACAAAATGCATATTGTGGACGAGAATTCGCCCTGCTCCGCCTGCCACGCGCCGCACGGCATCAGTGCCACCGTCGGGTCAGGCTCGGATCACACGCATCTGATTAACTTCGATACGTCCGTGGTACGCCCTGAGCCGGATTCCGGGCTTCTCGAGTTCCGCGACCTGGGCCAATTCGCAGGCAGTTGTACATTGACGTGTCACGGTGAGGACCACCGCGACGAACGGTATTCAAGATAATGCAGATCGGCGATCGTGGATCGCGGCGATCAGATTACAAGGTCGATTTGCCGGATTCCGATGCGATCTGATGGACATCAGGGCCGATCGTACCGCCGCCCAGGCCAAGGCGATCGCAAACGCGGTCTTGTGACTTGAAACGACGGGAGGGTGCCCCACCTCTTCAGAGGTGGGGAAGTCGAATAGTCTCCGAATTCGACTCCCCCCACGGCTAAAGCCGTGGGGCACCCAATTCGTCAGTTGAGGCGTGGGGATACGCTAGGTCATAAACTGCACAGCCTGGCGCATGAGCAGTGGCAGGTTGGTGTACGTTTCCTTGCGGAACGCCACCTTCCGCAACAGGTGCGAGGGTCGAAGGAAGAAGCTGCGGAACGCTTTCTTGTACATCTTCATCACGTTCTCAGCCTTCAGCCGACCGACCTCGTAATAGACAATGTTCTCGTAGGGGCCGAACATGTCGTAATCCTTCTCCAGCCAACGCCCTTCGCGATCGACGCGATTCCACAAGGCTGTTCCCGGAAACGGTGTGGCGATGGTGAATTGGGCGCGATCGAGGGGGAGCGACTTGGCGAAGTCGATGGTTTGCTGCATTTCTTCGAGGGTCTCGTCAGCGCTGCCGAAGATGAAAAACGCACCGGTTTGGATGCCAAGGCGGCTGGAGGCTTCGATCGCGCGGCGCACCTGCTCGATGGTGTTTTGCTTGTTGATGACCTCATTGCGAATACGCTCGGAACCGGATTCAGCTGCGAACCACGCATCGACACAACCGGAATCGCGGGCCAAGCGCAGGAAATCCTCGTCGATGTTTTCCACGCGGGAAATCCCGTTGGGGATCGACCAGCGAATATTGAGCTTCTTGCGGATAATCAGGCGGCAGATGTCCTCGGCTCGCGAAGTAATCAGGTTGAAAACGTCGTCCTGAAACTCAATGAAGTTGACGTTCCAGACTTTCTGCAACCATTCGATTTCCTCGATGACGCGCTCGGGCGACATCGCACGAAATACCTTGCCGAACGGTTGATCGGCGGCGGAGGTGCAAAATGTGCATTTGAACGGACAGCCCCGCGTGGTCATCATCGACCCGCAAACCAGATTCTTCGCGTTGATCCACGTCGGGCGTGTCGGGCCTATCTGCTGAACAGGGAAAAGGTGGTACGCGGGAAAGGGGAGATCATCCAACTCGCCCGGCGGGATGGCTTTACCGTTGGTGACGACGGTTCCGTCGGACCGGCGAAACGCGAGGCCGGCGATACGATCGCGCACTTCGGGTTTATTCAGGTTCTCAGCCAGGTCGCAGATCAGGTTTTCGCCCTCGCCGATGGCGACGTAATCCACGTAGGGTGATTCGAGGGTCTCCTCAGGGCGCGAAGTCGGGTGCGGACCGCCCAGAATGGTCTTGCAATCGGGGTTGATGTCGTTCTTGATACGTTCCGCAAGAGCGGTGGCTGCCTTGACCGCCGCGGTGATCGCGTAGAAGCCAACAAGCTCGACCTCGCGGAGCTTGTCAGGCAAGAGATTATCGGACTGAAGATTGCAGTCATGAATGACGACGGTGTGGCCCCGTTTCTCAAGCACGGCGGCCAAGTATGCGAGACCGAGGTTGATGGTATGCGCAGTGTCAAATGTGATGCGGTTCGGCCTCGGGTAGATGAGGGCTACTTTGGCCATAAATTCAACCTTTCTTTCCAAACATGCGACGTTCCGTCCTGGGTTTGACGGCTACAACAGACAGCAGCGGTGCCCATCCCCGACGGTGACGGCGATCGCGGAACAACCGATCGGTCAATCCGGTCAGACCGAACCAATGAAAATTTACTTGCGGCGACAGGTGGGCGTTGCGGAGCTGCCGCGCGAATCGGTCGGAATCGACGCCGTTTTCTCGAAATTCCGCCAATTCGTAGGTTTTTTCGTCGATGCCGTCGACGGCTGTGTACTTTGCCTCGGCTGCACGCATGCGCCGGTAGACGGTCAAAGGCCAGCGGAAACGATTGTGGAAGGCTGCGTCCATGTCGTGATCCGACCAGAACGCCCCACCCGGCTTGAGCACGCGCGCCACTTCGTCAGCCAGCGCCGCCGTGTCGTAAAGATGGTGCAGAACGGCGAAACAGGTCACGACGTTGAAGGATTGATCGGCGAACGGGAGCGCGTCGGTGTCGGCGGCGATGCGGCGATGGGCGATATCCTTCGCCGCTGCGAGAATGCTCGGGGAAAGATCGAGCGCCACGGTTTCCCGGAAGATGCCCCGCGCCTGACGCGTAATCAAACCGGAGCCGGCCCCAAGATCGAGAATACGACCGGCACCGTGTTTGGTGGCCAATTGGCGGAGCTGTCGGCGAATCCAGGCGGACAGCGATTGATCGCGTCGCCCGTCGATGGCTTCATAGTCCGAAGCCACAGCATCGTAAAGTTTGCGGTTGGCGCGTTTTACGTCGATCGCCGTGGGGGCGCCGGAGACCATGCGGTCGTCCGGGTCGGCGTCTTGATCAGTCCTTCGCGTTGGTAATAGTCCCATGCCGCTGCCAGCGTGTCGGAGAATGTGCGCCGAGCCTTCCATCCGAGTTCGCGTTCGGCTCGTGCGCTGGAAAAAAACTTGAATGCGAATGTATCGGCAACGATTTGCGGCGTGATTAGGCGGCTGCCGGTGATTCGCTGAATCGCCCATGCCAGTGCTGTCATCGCGGGTTTCGCGAAGCGAGGCACGGACACAAACAACGGCGCGCGACCGACCACGTTGGCGATCTGACGATAGATCTCGCTGAAATACAGATTCTCACCGCCGAGAATGTAGCGTGCGCCGGGTTGACCCTTGCACGCGGCAGCCAGTATGCCCTCGATCACGTCGTCGATATTAACGACGTTCGACCCGCCCGCGGGCACGGGCACGACGGCGGATTCAGCCACCTGTTTCACGAGCGTGCCGGAATTCAAGGATCGATCACCCGGCCCGAAGACCGTTGTGGGGTTGACGATGATTACGTTCAGCCCTTTTGCGGCGGCTTCGATCGCGTACGCCTCGGCTGCGCATTTACTGCACATGTAGGGGTTTCGCTGTAGGAGTGTGGGGTTGGTCGGTGTGGATTCATCAAGAAGGCTATTCGACCGCCGCGCAAGACCGATCGTACAGGCACTGCTTACAACAACGGTTTTCGCGACGCCGGCATCACGGGCAGCACTCAGAATAACCCGCGTGCCTTCTGCGTTGACGTGCAGGAGGCGATCCGATTGGTGGGGATCGAACGAAACGAACGCGGCCAGATGAAAAATGACGTCAATGCGCGCTAGCCCGGTATCGAGTGCGTCAGCGTCGTCGGGCAGTTGGCCTGGAATGGTTGTCACGGCGCTTGGCAGCCCGTGTTCGTGGCTGCGAACGAGGGCAGTAACGTTGTGGCCGTCGGCTAGAAGGCGATCGACCAGCCGGCGGCCCAGGAATCCGGTTGCACCGGTGACAAACGCGCGCATCGGTTTCTCTCGTGGTGACGGGTTTGGGCAACGGGTATTTATCGGCATCGCGGTCGGGCGATCCGCATCAAACGGCCAGACCGCCAACCGGTTTGGCGTATCAGGCTCCGGGGGTGTTTACACCTATTTGCAACATCATCGCCAAGCACAACTCACGAAAGGCTGTGACGAGTCCGATATTACACGTGACGGGGATTGCGAAGTAATTCCACGTGTGACTGCCGCTCGTTGAAACTCGGGATTGATCGCGTTTTTTTTTGCTCGTGCGCGAACAAAGACGGATGAAATCTGATGCCTGGTGAAAAAGTGATTCGGGTTCTGGTGGTCGATGATTCGGTCTTTATGCGGAGCATGCTGCGCAGTGCTTTGTCGTCTCAGGATGACATCGAAGTCGTTGCGACAGCCCAGAACGGTCAGGAAGGGCTGAAGAAGATCGAGCAGCATTCGCCCGACGTTGTCACGCTGGACATCGAGATGCCGGGTATCACGGGCCTGGAAGTGCTCGAAACGATTATGCAGAAAAAACCGATGCCAATCGTCATGGTCTCGACCAAGACGCAGGCGGGCGCGAAAGCGACGCTCGATGCGATGCGATTGGGGGCGGTGGACTACGTGGCCAAGCCGCTGGGCGACAAGTCCACATCGCTTGAATCGTTCCGGACGAAAATTGTGGATACGGTTCGCGCCGCAGCCGCTTCCAACCGGGCGACGCTGGGCAAGAACGGCAGCGCTCTGGGAAACATTCTGAAGCCCGAAACGGATTCCTGTGTGGATCCGAACATCGTGATCGGGATCGGGATCAGCACGGGCGGGCCGGCGACACTGCACAAGCTCATCCCCTGTATTCCGAAGAATTTTCCCGCGATGGTTGTGACGCAACACATGTTGGCTGAATTCACCGGGCCTTTCGCGAAGCGCCTGAATGCGGAATCCAAAGTCGAAGTCAAAGAGGCGTCCGAGGGAGACAAGTTGATACCGGGTCGCGTGCTGATCGCTCCGGGTGACAAGCATGTTCAGGTTCGTCGGCGGGCCGGCTCATTGATCGCACACATCGACACTGGCCCGAAGGTTTCAGGCTTTCGCCCGTCGGTCGATGTGCTCTTTGAGTCACTGGCATCGACGGTGGGATCGTCGGCGATCGGCGTTGTGATGACGGGGATGGGTTTTGACGGTGCGGTGGGTGTGCGCATGCTCAAGGAGCAGGGTGGCATAACGATCGCGCAGGATCAAGAGACCAGTATCGTGTACGGCATGCCCAAGGCGGCGGCTGAAACGGGATTCGTGGATCACATCGTTCCGCTGAACGATATTCTGAGATGCCTCGAACGATCACTCAAGAAGATAAAAGTCAGCCAGCCAGCACTCGGTTGATGGCTTCTTCCACTCTCTGCTTTTCAAAGGGTTTTACGACATAGTCGGCAGCACCGTGCTTGAGCGCATCCATGAGCGGCTGCCTCTGATCGAGCGCGCTGATCACGATGACCTTGGCGTTCCCGTCCCCTTCCCGAATTTTCTTCAGCGCATCAAGCCCACCCATTTTGGGCATGACGAGGTCCATCGTGACCAAATCGGGTTTCAGTTCTGTGTAGCGATCACACGCTTCGTCACCATCGCTGGCTTCGCCCACGATTTCGTGACCCAGTTCGGTGAGGATGCCCTTGATCATGTGTCTCATGAAAATGGCATCATCCACAACAAGTACGCGACTGGACACATTTGTCTCCTTAAATGACGGTAGGCTCCGCCCCGATGATCTGTACTTCGACTTCGCCGGTTGCGGGCGTAAGCATCATCTTGCGACCTTTTTGACCGCCAACCTCTTTCGCGACGATCTTCACGCCGTGTTTGGCCAGCCTCTCCTGGACGGCCTGCACGTTTCGGTCGCCCAGTCCGTTGGCCTTCGCAGGCCCGAACATGGAGGCTCCGCCGGCGAGTTTGGCTGAGAGCCGTTCTTTTTTGCAGCCTGCACTGACAACTTCATCAAGAAGCGTGTCGACCGCAGTATCGGCGAACTTGCCGGGGTCTCCCTGTCCCGATTCGGACGAAGGAAGCATGACATGTACCATCCCACCGATTTTGGCGACGCGGTCATAGATTGCGACGCCGACACACGAACCGAGCGTTGTCCGCAACGTGTCAGGTTGCGCGACTACTTTCAGTCCGGCGATGCCTATTGAATGCATTTGGCTCATTCGTGAATCTCAGGAACACGAAGACTCGATTAATCTCAACGACGCCGCAGACGGCAACAGGTAGAATTGCCATTCGAGCCAGTTGCCGTCTATACTGAATTCTGTCTTGGCAAGGAACACCTCATCACTCGCCATCGCCTGCTCGACCAATACGGATTGGAGCACGGCTTCCGGCATGTCAACGATTAGCTCCGGTGGCCCGGGCACTGTGTGAATTTCAAGCCATTTCGCCCAACTGTTGATAAACGAGCTACTGACGATGTTGCACGTTTCCATCAGGCACGACCGACTCATTTCGTCCAGCTCGGTGGTGGTACCGGGTTCCAGTTGACAGATAACATCAACGAGCTGCATTGCGACTGGGACATCCATGACCACGAGTGTGTGGCCGTGGAGCTGGTGTTCCAGCGCCGTGTGCAGCGCCACGACGGGATCGTCCGACTCAGCGGGCGGGCTTGCTTCTCGCAACGGGATGCGTGAGAACCCCTCAGTATGGAGTCGTACACCGCGACGAAGCCATTTGGACATAGCACGTGACGCATCGAATGCGCCATTGATGGCGATAGTCTGAAGAGCGTGTTGGCGGTGATCGTCGCCTTCGCACTTTTTCTGCATGATTGACAGCGAACCGGCAGATGGTATCAGGATCAGTCGCCAATCAAGCTGGTCGCCGCCGAAGTCGAATTCGGTCCTGCTGACCAGCGCGTTGTCGCCCAGGGCAGCTTGTTCAATAATCAGAGGTTGAATAACAGCGGCAGCCAGATCATGCACGAACGTCGGGCTCTGTGGTGTTGTCTGAAGTTGCAGCCAACCCGCGAGGCTGTTCGCAAACGCACTGCCGACGATGTTTCCGGTTTCCTGGAGGCAGGATTGTTCGAGTTCGTTGAATTCCTTGCTCGTGCCAGGTTCGGCTTCGATTAAGGCGTCGACCAAACGCAGCGCGGCGCGTTCGGGGAAGGCGAGCAGAATATCACCCTCGATCTCGCCCAGCATCTGTAGATGTATGGCTGCGACGACTTCGTCAGGCTCTCCGGCTGCGGACGACAGTTCGGTCAAGGGGACGTTGCGAAAACCGTCGGAGGTCAGTCGCACGCCGCGTTTGAACCACTTCGAGAGTGCGCGAGAGGCGTTGTAGGCACCGTTGATCGCGACCGTTCGGAGCGCTTCCGCAATATCTGTCGGCGGCGGTTCCGTTTGTGGCATGGTCATGAATTCCCCCCTCTAGGACGCCGTCGACGAGGCGCAAAGCTGCTGCGTCGCCTGACTTGCTGAGGCCGGTGGCCTCGCACTGGATTCCCTTTCGGTGAACATAGTCATCATGGCTGCGACGTCGAGAATGAGCGAAACCCTTCCGTCGCCCATGATCGATGCTCCGGCGATGCCCGTCACATTGCGGTAGTTTTCTGCGATACTCTTGATGACAACTTCCTGTTGTCCGATCATTTCGTCGACAACGAGGCCGATGAAGTCGTTCTGGATACAAAGAATGACAAGAGTTAATTCCTTGCCGCTGGATATGGCCGCAGCGCCCCCTGTATCGGCTAGATCGAAGACCTCCTCGAATCTCGCGACCGGTATGACGCGATCGCGTACCTGTATTGCGCAGCGTCCTTGTATGGATTGCAATGAATCTGGCTTGACGGTAATAATCTCCGACACGGTATCGAGCGGTACAGCGTAGACACCCTCGCCGATTCGTGCGATCAGGGCGGTGATTATGGCCAGTGTCAATGGCAGCTTGATGACGACACTGGCACCCTGTCCGGGCGTGCTGTCAATCTCAATCGTCCCGTTGAGCATTTCGATCTTATTGACGACTATGTCCATGCCCATACCGCGTCCGCTCAGGTCGGTTACCTGTTTCGCGGTGGAGAACCCCGGCTTGAAGACATATTGGATGACCTCCTTGTCGGAGAGCTGCTCGACCTGGGCGGATGTCGCAAGTTCCCGTTCGATGATCTTTTCGCGGACTGCATCAATGTTGACGCCATGCCCATCATCTCGCACTTCGATGCATATGTGCCTGCCGCGATGATAGGCATTCAACTCGACTCGCCCCGTTCGGTCTTTCCCGCACTCCAGTCGCTCTTCGGGCGTCTCCAGTCCGTGGTCGACGCTGTTGCGCACCATGTGCGTCAATGGGTCGGCCAGTTCGTCAATCATGCGTTTGTCGAGTTCGGTCGCTTCACCGTGCAATACCAATTCGACTTCTTTACCGGTCGCCTTGGCCATGTCGCGTACGGATCTTCTAAACCGCTGGAACAACGGCCCGACCGCCACCATGCGCGTTTCCATAATTCCGCGTTGCAGTCCCTCGGACACTCGATCCAAACCGTGAAGTGCCTCCGCGAAACTGCTCATCACGGTACGAGCCTGGTAGACTTCGCTCAAGACATCGCGAACGGTCGCAAACCCGCTGGTCACGTGCGAGACGGTATCCTTCAATTCCGCGATGGACCGCGCCCCACCATCAAGCCCCTCGAATGACGATATCTGCTCGTCCAATCGGCCTAGACGATCGGCCATCTCGTCAACCAGATAGCGTAAATTTGATTTGGAAAAAACCGGTTCGAGCTGCGACCGAATCTGCCCGAAGCGTGCCTTGTTGATCACGAGTTCGCCGCCGAGATTCAGAAGTTGATCGAGCCGTTCGAGATCGACGCGAATGGTCTCGCTCGCCTTGGCAACGGGTTGCTTCGCGGCAGGCTTGGCGGCAGCGCTGGATTTCTTCGCGGGTTCGCTGCTCGCGGTTTTTTTCGGCTGGGACTCTACGGGCTTCGGAGCCTCTGCAATGGGTGCCGTCGGCACGGCGGGTGAGGCCTGCTCCAGTTCCTGAGCATCGGGAGGTGATGCCGCGCCCTCTTCGCTACTCGACACGTCGATGGACTCAACCGAGAAGGCACCGATGAGTTTCTTAATCTCTCCCGGGTCACAATTCGTTTCGACCGCGAACGACATGCGTTCGACATCGGCTGTCCCATCAAGAGCATCAATGTCCGGATCGGACGAAATGACAGTACCAATATCTGCAAGCTTGTTGTGGATGAGATAGGCTTGTATTTCGGCTTCGGCAAATCCCTTGGGAAAACTAATCGTCACTGTCAGGGTTTCGGCACCGAAGCTCTCTGCGATTTGAGCTGATGATTCTGGTTGCGCATCAGCGTCGCCACTTGCCTCACGGCTTTGCCCAAGCCACTCGGAGAACATGTCTGGCGCTGACTTGCCCATCAACTCATTGAGGCAGCCTTCTTTGACCAAATCCATGTCTTCGCGCAAACGATCGACTGCGGAAAACAGCGCGTTGACGAGATTTCCCTCGACACCAAGCTGCTTGTTCCGCACGCGGTCGAGCACGGTCTCCATATCGTGTGTCAGACGGTACGAGCAATCCAGCCCCGCTGCTCCCGACGCGCCTTTGATATTGTGTGCGTGGCGGAATATCTCGTTAAGAAGGTCAACGTCATCCGGAAGGTTCTCGAGCTTCAGCAGTCCCTGATTCAGTTCGTCCAGCGTTTCCGTGCTTGTTTCGATGAAGAGTTGGGCGAGGGCAGGGTCATCGAACATCGCCTTCGATTCTTCGCCCACGGTCTCTTTCGGCTCCGATTGACTTACGGGCTTCGAGACTTCCGGAGCACCGTCACCAGCCGGCACCTCCGGCGCATCGGTATCGGCTGAAGCCTTCGCCTCCGCGCAGGGTGTATCCAGGATTTGCTGGAGCGATTTCAGCGCATCATCGATGGAGACCGGCTCATCCGGCGGCACTGACAGTTCATCCACGAGCGCGCGCAACTTGTCAAAAACACCGAAGAGTGTCTCAAAAGCCGGCGCATTGAGGCCTCGCTTGCCCATGCGGATGTCGTCGAAAAGGGTCTCCATGAGATGCGTGAGGTCGCGAATCTTGTCGAAACCCATAGCCGCACCCAGACCCTTGAGCGAATGAGCGGCACGGAAGATGGCATTCATCTGCTCGTAGTCGTCGGGGTCGTCGATGCTGAACGAACCGTCCACGAGCTTTGTCTCGAAGGCGAGCAAACCCTCGTCAAGCATCGTGAGGTATTCCGGTGCTTCGTCCAGAAAGCCGGAAAGCAGTTCGGCTGTCACATCGATGGAGTCGCTCATGCGCCTGCCGCCTGCACTCTCTTGAGGTCGATTGCAGGTCCGCCCGGCTTGCGATAGACACCGGATCGCTGGAATTCGCAGGGCATGGCTGCGCTCAGCTCAGCCGTCGTCCGAATCGGATCCACGTCCCCGACAATGAGCAATCCGCCCGGCGTGATTCCTGCCGAGACAGCCTCCAGAACCTGTATTTTCATAGGATTATCGAAATACATCAGCACGTTGCGCAGGAAGGTCAAATCGAACTGTGTGGCCGGAAACGGATCGCGCAGGTTGTGGAACTCGAATCGCACCATGCGACGAATCTCGTCACATAACACATATTCCTCGCCATCCTTCTTGAACCACCGTCTGATTTGGGCGGGCTGCATTTTGTGCACAGCGTACTCACCGTACCTGCCGGCCTTTGCCTTCGCCAGGATGTTCGCACTGATGTCCGTGCCCACCAGCTTGACGGTCCATGACGCAAAATCGGACAGAGTTTCCCGCAGGGCGATGGCTGCAGTGTAGGCTTCTTCGCCGCTACTGCTGGCTGCGCTGCGGATATTCAACACCTTTCTCTTGCCCTCTTTGAGCGCGACCACGTACGGAACCAACTCATCATGGAACAGCTTCCAGAGCTGCTCGTTCCTGAAGAAATAGGTCTCATTCGTAGTCACGGCTGAGAGAAAGTGAGGCATCTCCTCTTCCAGGCCTTTTGGGCTGGAAATGAGCTTTTCATAATCCGCGAAGCTATCCAGCTTCAGCGATCTCAGCCTCTTGCGCAGGCGATTGCTCAACAACGAGAGCTTCTGCTCCGGCAGGTGAATTCCCGAATGATCGTAAATGATCTTCGTAATTCGTTGGAATTCATCGTTCGTCAGTTTTGTGAGTTCCACCGGTCACTCCTGCTACGTCCATGCCCAATCGCTATTCACCGTCGAGCGTCACACGGACCTCATTTCGGCCGTGCCCCGTTCGACCACAATCCATCGCACTCGCTTACCGGGTCAGGAGACCTTGAAGCGATTGACCAAGTCCTTCAACTGGGAAGCCTGGCCGGACAATTCTTCGGACGATCCAGCCATTTCCTCGGCGGCGGACGCGTTGTTCTCCGTGATCGAAGCCACATTCTGAATTGCAGTGTTGACTTCGCCCGCGGTCTGGGCCTGTTCCTCGGTCGCGGAGGCGATCATCGAGATGCCCTTGGCTGTCTCGTCGACGCCCTCGATGATCGAACGGAGGGCTTCGCCTGTTTGTTCGCTCAACTGGGCACCTTCCTTTACGCGCTCGGTCGATTCCTTGATGAGCGACGCGATTTCCTTGGCGGCTTCGCTGGACCGCTCCGCGAGCTTGCGTACTTCGTCGGCAACAACCGCAAAACCAAGTCCGTGCTCGCCCGCGCGAGCCGCTTCGATGGCGGCGTTGAGGGCGAGAAGGTTTGTCTGCGATGCAATCTCGCTGATGACGCTGATGATCTCGCTGATCTGCTCGGACGACTTATCGATCAGCTTCATGGCTTCGATGTTCTTGTCGACGGCATTGCCGCCCTGCTCCGCACGCGTACTGGTCTCGCGGGCCGTGTCGTCGGCCTTCTTTGCGTTGTCCGCCACAGCGGCAATCATCTGGCTTAGCGATTGGATGGATGCAGACATTTCCTCAACCGTCGCAGACTGGCTTTGGGCGCCATCGGACAGCGACGTCGAACCTTCCGCTACAACGCGCGAACCCTCCACGAACTGGTCGGCCGACTCGGTAATCTGAATGACCACCTCGCGAAGGCCCTCGATCATTTGCTTCACGCCGTCACCGAGTTTGCCCATCGCATCTTCGCCGCTGACCGTGACAAGCGACGTCAGATCTCCGGCGGCCGCCGCCGAAACGTTGACAAGAAGTCCATCAACCTTGTCCTGAAGATCCTTGGCACGTTCATGCGACTCTTGCTGCATCTGCTTTTGCCGCTCTTCGCTGGCCAGCTTTTCCGTGATGTTATCCCATATGACCATCGGGCCGATGTACTCACCCTCGTTGTCGTAGATCCCACTGACGAGGAGATCCAGCTTCTGATCGCCAAGGTCGATGGTCGCGCGGTGCGGGAAATTCTTGGGATTGGAGAGTATCTGTCGCTGGTGCGCGGGATTCTTGTGGAACACATCCACATTGCTGCCCACAACCTTGTCCAACGGGACAGCCAGGAGGTGTGCAATTGGTGTCAATGCGTTGACCGTCGCGGGATTGACGAAAGTAATGTTCAGATCCGAATCGGCCAGAATGATGTTTGACGGAGCGTCCTTGATCATCGCCGTCATCTTGGCGGCCTCAAGACGCTGTTTAACCACCGCTGTGATATCCGAAGCGTACTTGACCACTTTGTATGGCTTGCCGCTCGCATCCATGATGGGGTTGTAGGAAGCCTGGATCCAAATCTCCTTGCCGCCCTTGCCGAGGCGCAGGTACTCCTTAGCGTCGCCCTCGCCCCGATTCAGCTTAGCCCAGAATTCTTTGTACTCTGTGCTGGCGGCGAAGGTCGGATCGACAAACATGCTGTGATGCTTGCCTTGGATTTCCCCGAGCGTGTACCCGAGCGTTGTCAGGAAGTTCTCGTTGGCGGTAACAATCGTCCCGTCCATGTTGAGCTCGATCACCGCCTGGGACTTGCTGATCGCAGAAATCTGACCGGCAAAATCCGTATTGCGTTCTTCCAATTTTTTCTTTTCGGTTACGAGTTCCCAAGTAACCATCGGACCGAGGTAATCGCCGCCATCGTCGTAAATGGCACTGACCAACAGGTCCAGCGTCTCATCGCCGAGCTTGATGAAAGCCTGGTGTGGGAGATTCTTGGGATTCGAAAGAATTTTGCGCTGGTAACTCGGATCCTTGTGAAAAACATCCACATTGCTGCCAACGACCTTGTCCAGCGGAACAGCCAGAAGGTGCGTCAGAGGCGTCAGCGCTTTGACCGTCGCGGGATTGACGTACGTAATGTTCAACTCCGCGTCCGCCAGGATGATGTTCGACGGAGAATCGTTGATCATCGACTGCTTCTTGGTAGCCTCGAATTCGGCTTCGACTCTGGCCGTTGTGTCGGCCCAGTTTACGATTTGCCCGACGTATTCACCCGCATCGTCGTGCAGCGCAGACACTTCCAGCGCGAGCGTCATCTTGCCAAGACGAATGTCCGTCTTGATGGGCAAATTCTTGGGGTTGCTCAGCGTCTTGCGAATCTCGCTCTTGCGGGATCCGTGGAAGCGGTCGAGCGAGCCGCCCACGAGTTCGTCGACGGATAGTCCCAGCTCCTTCTCCACAACGTCTTCGATAGCTTGCAGCGTCTGTTCGGAGCTCGGATTCATATAGACGAGTTCGAGTTCGCTGTTGGAGATAAGAACATTCGCCCCGAGAGCGTCGATCATCGATTTGAGTCGGTTGACCTGTGTGCCTTCGGCTGCGTCCTCACCGAAAAGAAGATTGAATCGGTCGTTCATGTTTGATCCTTGTTTCTTGGAAGGCGTAGCCATTTGCTTGATCCCGTATTGATATTGACCCGTGAATTGTTCCTTTGCGAGAGACGATTTTTATCGGTCGAAATGCCTCCGCCGACGTCAATCATCGCTCGTTACGCAACCGCGTCCGTGGCTGAACCGAGCATGGCTTGCTCCTTTTCAGACAGGACGTCCTCAATGTTGAGGAGAATGAGCAGCTTGTCCTTGAACTTGACCAATCCGCGCAAATAGACGTGGTCGATCCCCGTGATGCTGGGAGGCGGTGGTTCGATTTGCTCGGCGTTGATGCGCAGCACTTCGTTGACCGCGTCGACCACCATGCCGATGGTTCGACTACCGACGTTTACGACAATGATTCTCGTGTTTTCATCAATGGCCGACACGGCCAGATCAAATCGCTTGCGCAGGTCCACGATGGGAATTACATGCCCGCGCAGATTGATCAAACCGCAAATGTACTCGGGTACGCCCGGCATGCGTGTGATCTGCCCCATGAGGATGATTTCCTGCACGCGCATGATGTCGACGCCGTATTCCTCATTGGCGAGGCGGAAGCCCACGATCTGTGAAACAGCGGCATCGACCCCTGACGGGTCGGATTGCACACCGCCGACTTGCATTTCCAGCGATCCACTCGGTTGCGCGACGGCTGTACTCATACGAACTGCTCCTCAACAGTACCTTTCGACACTAGCGTTTTCGGCATTTTCCGTTTCCGGGAACACTCCACAACAATCCGGGAGCGAGCAGTTGCGCGCGTCGAAAGTCACCTTGCTCTTGATCGTGTCGTAGCCGACGCACCTTTATGGGGAATTTCCTAAAATACGTAACGCATACGGCCTGAGTAGTGAAAAAGCCCCACGGCCACCCCCGTTTTTCGGCCTTCCGGGTTGGGTGAAGTCCCAGTTTTGGGAAATTTTGAGCGAATGGCGCAATTCGAGCGGCGGCCCGAATGGGTCGATAAGAACTCAACAGCCTTGGAGTGACAAAGTCGCCCTTGTAAAGGAAATCCCATGAACGCGACGATCCTGGAATTCATCGATTCGACCGACGCCATTCCCTCGATGCCGCAGATCGTCACACGCTTGCTCGAGATTACGCGCGACACGGACTACAAGATCGCAGATGTCATCAACCTGTTGTCCACCGACGTGGGTGTGGCCGGCGACATTTTGAAGTTGGCCAACTCGCCGTTGTTTGGCGTGTCGGGCAAGGTCAGCTCCCTGACGCACGCGACCAACCTGCTGGGCATCAAGCGAATTCGCACGCTGGTCATGGGGCGGTGTATGGTTGACAAAGTCAATCAGGCTCCTGCGCCTTCGCTTGATCTCAGCTACTACTGGCGGCGATCGCTCACATGCGGCGTTCTGGCTGCCCGTTTCGCGGAACATGCGCTTCCGAATTTCCGCGACGAAGCCTTCATGAGCGGATTGCTCGGCGATGTCGGCATCGTTGTGCTGGCGCGAGCGCTGCCCGAAAAATACGCCGAAATCGCAAAGACTTACGCACCTCACGGCACCGATGATTTTGTCGCGCTTGAGGAAAAAGGCGTCGGTACGACGCACCCCTACGTGAGCGCGCTGGCCTTGGAACGATGGGGACTGCCCGAAACGATGATCGAAGGCGTTCGTCATCATCACGACGCTGCCTTTACAGGGGATCTCGATAAAAATATCGAAGAACTCGCCCGCGTCGTCCACGGCGCATCAAGTATTTCCAAACTTCTTTGTGAGGCTCCGGAGGAGGAAGTCATCGCCAGCACGTGCGCCGAAGCGATGGCGATGGTCCGCCTGAACGTCGGTGTGCTCGAAAACGTGCTGGGCAACATCGAAGGGGACATCGCCGAATTCGCGGACTTGCTGCGCATCGACGTCATCCCAAGCAGCGTCTATCGCATCATCGCCAAGACCGTGTCCGAACACCTTGGTTCTATCGCGTAAGGAAACGCGACCAGCCCTGGGGCATTCCTACGCGCCCCCTTCCGGGCTGGCCGGTTGCCCACCCAATGGCAGCCGCGCGTCACACACGCCAAAGCGTGAATCTCACGAATAATCTCTCGTAGAGTATTGACTTTGCAGGTGCGTTTGCATATGTATGTACTTTGAGTTCTTCGAGTATTGCATCCGCCCTCGGAACCGAGCGGGCTGCTCGGCAGGCGGATTTTAGGCACACAGCCGCTCTCGGAGCAAGACCTATGCAATCGTGTGATATCACCCAACACGTTCGAGTCTTCATCATCACCGCCGTGTCGACGCTGGCCGTCTCATCGTCCGCAATCGGCGAAGGGAGTGGAGCTGACCTGATCATCGGCGACATGCCGAGCGTCTTCCAATGGACAGCAGGCTCCGGGCCTGTTGAGGGGTTTCGCGCCTACTCCATCGCAACGACCCATTGCAACATGGGTACAGCGGTGGCTAACTGGTTCGTCGGGCCGGATCCCAATCATCCGACGTCGATCCCCAATCTGTATCGTTTTAAGGGCGGGCGGTTTGAGCAAATCGGTCAGGGTTGGGCGATGCACCATTTTTGCGCGTTGCAGGCGGGCATCTGCCTGAATGAAGCCGACGGGTGCGACCCGGTGTGCGGTGGCTGCTGCAATGGGCTGGGCGTCGGATGCTCAAGCCCAAATTCACAGACGAGATCGGGACAGTTCGGCAACCTAGGCCCGCGGTCGGAAATCAATGCGTACGCGGGCACGAATCTGGGAAATCATGCATTTTCGCAAGGCGACACAACGCTTCGCGGCAGAGCGCTTGTGAAACAGTCCGATCTCGAGCCTTCGTTGAACCCCGGCGCGGTCTACTACGGCGAACGCCAAACGGTCGCAGCCGACGACGCGTTGAGTATGGACCACACCGGCGGCAGGAACAACGCATCCTATCGCCGGCTCAATGTGAATTTTGCGAATTTCAACATGACACCCAGCGGCGGGACCGTACGTCGCCTGCCCGCGATTTATGCTTGGCAAGCGAATGATCCCGATGTTGACACTAAAGTTGTCGATGTGCCGGACGAGGGGCGGTTTCACGTTGGTTACCGTGTTACGTCCAACGGTGACGGGACTTGGCACTACGAATACGCCGTTCACAATCTCAATTCCGATCGGTCAGCCGGTGCGTTTTCGATTCCCGTTCCGGCAGGCCTGCCAATTACGAACGTTGGCTTTCATGACATTGATTCGCACAGCGGTGAGATTTACGAGGTGGCTGACTGGGAATCGTCGTACGATGGCGGGTTTCTTACATGGTCCACGACGCCGTTTGAAGAGAATGAGTTGGCTAACGCGCTGCGCTGGGGCACGATGTACAACTTCCGTTTCGACGCGCCAACGCCACCGAAGCCGGTCAACGTGCGATTGGGATTGTTCAAACCGGGTGCGCCACCGAAAGTTCTGATTCAGGCGCTCGGACCGAAATTGTTTGGCGACAGCGACGGCAACGATTCGATTGATCTGGCCGACTTTGCCGCGTTGGTGGATTGCGCTCAGGGGCCGGAGATCAACGCCGTCACCGAATCGTGTGACGTGTTCGATATCGACGGCGATACAGATGTCGATTGGGCTGACGTTGGGGCGTTTATGCTGAAGTTTTCGATCATCGACCCAGCGTAAAATGATCGTGCGCGGAGTAGAAGCCATGCAAGCACTTAGGAAAGTTTCCTTCCTCATCGCTATCATCTCCGCAACCGCTTTTGCAGCTTGGCATCCATCCGCCGCAAGGGGCGAAGGTGACGGACCTGACCTGATAGTTGGCGACATTTTTGGCATTTTCCAATGGACCACCAACTCAGGGCCTATTGATGGGATTCGGGCTTATTCGATCGCACGGTCCCATTGCAACATCGGCACGGGCAGAGTGAATTGGTTCGTAGGCCCGAGTCCGAATCATCCTGTGTCGACCGGCAACTTGTATCGCCTCAAGAATGGGGGGTTCGAGCAAATCGGACGAGGTTGGACCATGCACCATTCCTGCGCATTGCAGCAAGGCCTTTGTTTGAATGAACTTGGCACGTGCCAGCCGGTTTGCGGCGGATGTTGCAATCAATTGGGCGTTGGATGCTCGACATCGAATTCAATTACGAGGGCGGGGCAATTTGGCAATCTTGGCCCACGGTCGGAAATCAATGCTTACGCAGGCTCGAATCTGGGAATCCACGTTTTTTCTGAGGGCAACCCCACGCTTCGCGGCCGCGTGAACGTCAAACAGGCCGATCTGGAGCCGTCGTTGAACGTCGATGCGATTTATTTTGGCGAGGTGCATACCATCGCCGCCGACGACGCTTTGAGCATGGACCACACAGGTGGCTGGAACAATGCGACGCACCGCCGACTGAATCTCAACCCGACGAGTTTCAACATGACACCCAGCGGCGGGACCGTACGTCGTCTGCCAGCGATTTATGCTTGGCAAGCGAATGATCCGGATATTGTCATCGAGGCCGTCGATGTGCCGGACGAGGGGCGGTTTCACGTTGGTTACCGTGTTACATCCAACGGTGACGGAACGTGGCATTACGAATACGCCGTACACAACCTCAATTCCGATCGGTCGGCTGGTGTCTTTTCGATACCCGTCCCGGCGAGCCTGCCGATTACGAACGTCGGTTTTCATGACATTGATTCGCACAGCGGTGAGATTTACGACGTGGCCGACTGGGAATCGTCGTACGACGGTGGGTTTCTTACATGGTCCACGACGCCGTTTGAAAAGAACGAGTTGGCCAACGCTTTGCGCTGGGGCACGCTGTACAACTTCCGTTTCGACGCGCCGACGCCGCCACGGGCGGTCAACGTGCGACTCGGATTGTTCAAACCGGGTGCGCCGCCGAAAGTTCTAATCCAAGCTTTGGGGCCGAAATTGTTTGGCGACAGCGACGACAATGGGGCAATTGATCTGACGGACTTCGCCGCGTTGGTGGATTGTGCTCAGGGGCCGGGGATCAACGCCGTCACCGAATCGTGCGACGTGTTCGATATCGACGGGGACACCGATGTCGATTGGGCTGACGTTGGAGCGTTTATGCTGATGTTCTCGACCGCTACACCGTAAAGATCGATCCGATTGGAGTTGAACGAATGCGAGCACATGACGTTACCCAACACGTACGAACAGTCCTGATCGCAACCGCATCGGCGCTTGCGATGTCGTCGCCGGTGATCGGCGAAAGTGATGGCCCGGATCTGATCGTTGGCGACATCCCGAGCATATTCCAGTGGACCGCCGGCACGGGGCCTATTGAAGGATTTCGCGCGTATTCTCTGGCACGAACCCAATGCAACGTCGGATCAGAACCGCTCAATTGGTTTGTGGCCCCCAACCCGGGTCATCCGATTTTCGCTCCGAATATGTACCGCTTCAAGGGCGGACGGTTTGAACAGGTTGGCCAAGGTTGGGTGATGCATGGGTTTTGCGTATTGCAGGGCGGCGTTTGCCTTGATGACACGGACCAATGCGAACCTGTTTGCGGCGGCTGCTGCAGTCAACTTGGTGCGGGGTGCTCCAACTCGGGATCCTCGATCAGATCAGGCTCTTTCAGTGTTCTCGGCCCGCGCTCGGAGATCCACGCCTACACCGGTGTGAATCAAGGCAACTACGCCTTTTCACAAGGGCCCACCGCGCTTCGAGGCCGATTGCTTGTCAGACACGAAGATTTGGATCCTGCAACGAACGCCGGAGCGGTTTACTACGCCGAAGCGCATGTTATTTCCGCACACGACGCGTCAAGCATGGGCTTCACCGGCGGGTGGAACAATGCGTCCTATCGTCGGCTCAACGTGAGTACTGCGACGAATTTCAACGTGACGCCAAGCGGTGGGACCGTGCGCAGACTACCAGCGATTTGTGCTTGGCAATCGAATGATCCTGATGTTGTCGTCAAGACTGTTGACGTACCGAATGAAGGGCGATTTCATGTTGGATACCGCGTCACGTCTAACGGTGACGGAACTTGGCACTACGAATATGCCGTTCACAATCTCGACTCTGATCGGTCGGCTGGTGCATTTTCGATTCCCGTTCCGGCGGGTTTGCCGATTACGAACGTCGGCTTTCACGACATCGATTCGCACAGTGGTGAGATTTACGAGGTGGCTGACTGGGAATCGTCTCGCGACGGTGGGTTTCTAACATGGTCCACGACGCCGTTTGAAGAAAACGAGTTGGCCAACGCTTTGCGCTGGGGCACGATGTACAATTTCCGCTTCGAGGCGCCCACGCCGCCGAGGCCGGACAACGTGCGACTCGGATTGTTCAAACCGGGTACGCCGCCGGAAGTTCTGTTTCAAGCTCTTGGGCCGAAATTGTTTGGAGACAGCGACGACAATGGTTCGATCAATCTGGCTGACTTCGCTGCGTTGGTGGATTGCGCGCAGGGGCCGGGCGTTAATGCGGCCACCGAAGCATGTGACGTGTTCGATATCGACGGCGACACCGATGTCGATTGGGCTGATGTCGGGGCATTTATGCTGATGTTTTCGACCAACGCGCCCTGATGCTGCGCCAAGCTTGAAATGATGGATTCGACTTCCCCACGGCTGAAGCCATGGGGCACCCGACGTTAGGCTCGATTTGATAGATTCGACTTTCCCACGGCTGACGCCGTGGGGCACCCGCGTGCGGCGGTCAGGCCGAGACCGTTTGGCGAGCGTGCGTCAATCCTTCTTTGATCCACCAATCCACGGTTCGGCGCAGGCCTTCGCGTAGTTCCGTTTTCGCGCGCCAGCCGAAACTTCTTGCGGCCAGCGAAACGTCGAGCTGGCGTCGCGGCTGACCGTCGGGCTGAGATTCGTCCCAGACGAGGCCGCCTTCGAAGCCGACCGTCTCGGCGATGAGGTTGGCCAACTCGCGAATTGAAATCTCACGCCCCGTGCCGAGATTGACGGGATGGGGACTTTCGTAGCGTTCGCCAGCTGCCAACAGCGCGTCGGCTGCGTCGTCAACGTAGAGAAACTCGCGACTGGGTCGCCCCGTTCCCCAACATTGAACCGTTCGTTGGTGCGATTCCCTGGCTTCGACGAATTTACGGATTAACGCGGGGATGACGTGTGAAGCGTGCGGATCGAAGTTGTCGCCAGGCCCATAGAGATTTACGGGCATGACGAAAATGCCGTTCAGGCCATACTCCGCGCGATAGGCCTGCAACATGACCAGCAGCGCCTTCTTGGCGATGCCGTACGGCGCGTTCGTTTCCTCGGGATAGCCGTTCCAGAGATCGCGTTCGCGAAACGGAACCGGGCAATGTTTGGGGTACGAGCAGACCGTGCCCACCTGCACGAACTTTTTCAGGCCGGTGCGGCGAGCCTGCTCGATGAGATTCATCCCCATCGCGAGGTTGGCGTGAAAAAACCGGCCGGGATTCGCGCGGTTCGCACCGATTCCGCCTACCAGAGCGGCCAGGTGAAAAACGATATCCGGCTGAGCATCGTCGTAGAGGCGCCTGACGTTGCCCGGCTCGGTCAGGTCGTAGTCGCGTCGGCGTGGAATGAAGATGTCTTCGCAGCCGGCGTCGCGGAGCTTCCGACATAGGACGCGCCCGACGAAGCCGGCACCTCCGGTCACGCACACACGACTTTGTCGCCAGAACGACCGATCATGGGGTGGAATATCTGTGGACACGTTTTCCAACCTCATCCGGCGATGGCTTCGAGTTTGTCAACTTCGACTCCGGCTGCCTCTTTTTTGGCAGCCAGCAAGTCCGATTCGACCATCATGCGGACCAGCTTCTTGAACCCGACCTCCGGACGCCAGGGCAACTCGGCTCGAGCTTTGCCGGCGTCTCCGCGTAATTCGTGGACTTCCGTTGGGCGCAGGTACTTGGCATCGGTCTTGACGAAGTCTCGCCAGTTCAGTTCCACGCACGCGAACGCCTCATCGAGAAACTCCTCAACGCTGTGCGATTCGCCCGTGGCGACAACGTAATCGTCTGCGACGCCACGCTGCAACATGAGCCACATAGCCTCCACATAGTCTCCTGCGAAACCCCAATCGCGTTTGGCTTCGAGGTTGCCGAGGAACAGTCTCGATTGCAGCCCGAGACTGATCCGCGCCGCAGCTCGCGTGATCTTCCGTGTGACGAAAGTCTCTCCGCGACGCGGAGATTCATGATTAAACAAGATACCATTGCACACGTGCAGATCGTAGGCTTCGCGATGGTTGACCGCCTGCCAGAATGCATGCACTTTCGCACATGCGTAGGGGCTTCTCGGGCGAAACGGGGTTTTTTCGTTTTGCGGCAATTCCAGGGCGTTGCCGAACATTTCGCTACTGCCAGCTTGGTACACGCGCACCTCGCGTCCGGTCGCGTCACGAAAATCGCGGACAGCCTCCAGCAAGTTCAACGCACCGATCGCGACGACTTCGGCTGTGTAGACCGGCGTATCGAAGCTGGTACGCACATGCGACTGGGCTGCGAGGTTGTAGACTTCGTCCGGTTTAATGTCGCTGATGATCTGACGCAGCCCCAGCGGATCGAGCACGTCGCCGTAGTGGAGTTCGAGTTTTGGCCCCGGCTCGTGGACATCGTGGTAGAGATGTTCGATCCGATCGGTGGTGAACGTGCTGCTGCGGCGCATCACGCCATGCACCTGGTAGCCCTTGGCAAGCAGCAATTCCGCCAGATACGAACCGTCCTGACCTGTGATGCCCGTAACGAGTGCGACTTTGCTCACGCGGTTTCCTTTCGCAGTTCAAGCCGATTTCCAACTGATAGCCCATGCGCCTCACCCGGTTCAACGTCCGTTTGACGGTGATGGCTTGAACCCAACCCGAACCAACGAAAAACGGGGGCGTCCACAAGGGAAGCCAATCGCCGCTCGGTCAACTCCGCGTGAACGGGCGATGTGTTGGAAATCACGACGGCATCGGGGTTTTCAGTGTTGATACAGGCGGTGGGGATGATCCGAATGCCGCGATAGCGTCGCCGGGGTACGGCGAATCGATCGTCCGCGACGGCTGAGACGTGCATGTCGGCTGCGCGTGCTGCGGTGAGAAAAGCGTAGACATTCTTGCCCCAGTCTGCCAGGACAATCCGCGAAACGCCCGATCGCTTGAGATCACGCATTCGAGATTCTATTTCCGACAGGCGAAAAAGCGTCTCCACTGCGGAGGCTGACAGGCGGCGAAAGCGAAACTGACTTCGCTCCGATCGACGGCGGCGGCGGTATTCAGCCAGCGCTGCGGTGTACGCGTCCTTGTGGCCTTCGCGTTCGGCGAGCCATTGGTATCGTCGCAGCCAATCGCTCCGATAGGCGGCGCGCAGGGGATCGGGGAGGTATCGCTCAACGATCAGCAGGTTGTTCCGAGCATCGTGGAAAGCGGTACGCTCGCTAACGCGTGCAGTCCGCGTCTTCTGGTGCTCGACGTGCAAATCAGAGAATGTTTCGACCTGCCATCCCGCGTTTATCAGGCGAAAACTGAGGTCGTATTCCTCGGCCTGCATGAAAAGCTGTTCGTCCAATCCGCCGACCTCGCGCAAGGCTGACGACCGAAATCCGACTCCGCACCCGATGAATACGTTTGGGAATGCACTGCATTCGCGTGAGCCGTCCGGCAAGTGGGCGACGCACGAAGCCGCTCCGAGACGGGGGTTCCGTTCGAAATGTGCGATCGTGCGCTCGACGCAGCCGGCGCGTGGATGGGAATCGTCGTCGAGGAAAACGGTGTATTCGCCCAGCGCGTGCTCCTCGCCGACCGCTTTCGCACAGCTTCCGAGGTTGTCGGTTCGATCGAGCAGGATTACCTCAGGAAAGCGCGAGGCGACCGCCATCGCCGTGCCGTCGCGCGAGGCGTTGTTGACCACGATGACCTGGCGGCGATGGGTCGATACAGCAGGGTCAGCCAATTGCCCAAGGGTATCGAGCAGCGCTTCGCGCCGGTTGTGCGTTGCTATGATGAACGAAATCAGCGGCGGCACGATTCTCACGCTCCTGCGGGGGTCGAGTTTGCTTCGACCGATTCGGATGCTCATCTTGAACGAATCGCGGAGGCTGACCCGTTTGACCATGCGCGAATTCGTCGCTAGCATCCCCACCCCATGCCGCAAGACTCGAATTCGCAACACCGAATAGGCCTGTACGGTGGCAGTTTCGATCCGATTCATCATGGTCACTTAATCGTGGCCAGGAATATCGCGGAGCGGCTGAATCTCGATCAGCTCCTGTTCCTTCCGTCGGCCAACCCGCCGCACAAGCAGTCTCAAGTTCTGACGGACGCCGACCACCGGTCGTGTATGGTGGAGTTGGCCATTGCGGACGAACCGCGCTTCGAGATGAACGATCGCGATCTTAATCAAGCCGGTCCAACGTATACGATTGACACGATCGACTCGTTCAAGGGGCAATTTGGGGATCACGCAACGCTGTACTGGATTATCGGTGGAGATTCGCTTGCGGAACTGCACACGTGGCATCGCGCGGCGGATCTGGTCGACCGTTGCATTATCGTGACGGCTGCGAGACCGGGATGGGCCGAGAACATGCCCGCCCTGCCGGAAGAAACATTTTCCCCCGAACAGATCGACCGACTCCGTCGTAACGTCCTGGACACACCGCTGATCGAGATATCGGCCACTGACATTCGCCGCCGCGCGATGGCTGGGTTGTCCATTCGCTATTTGGTGCCGGACTGCGTGGACGATTACATAAGGAAGCATCGTTTGTATCAGCGCGATTCGGCTGATTAATTCCGTCGAGCTTGCTTTCAGGCTGCGTTACGATGCCCCATATTCAAGACAACGCAATCGTCCTCAGGCGACTGGACTACTCGGAATCATCGCAAATCCTCGCGGTTTTCACGAGGCAGCATGGCAAGGTCCGCATAATCGCCAAAGGGTCGCGTAAGGCTACGCGAACCCGATTCAGCCCAGGGATTGACCTCCTAGAGTGCGGCCACATTTCCCTGTTCGTTCGTCATGCGGGTCAGGAAGCGTTGGCGACCTTATCGGAATGGAAGCCAAGCCGTTCCCACCTGGGCCTGCGTGAGACGCTGCCGCGTATCGAGTCCGCACAGTACATCGCGGACGTAACCAGTCGCCTGACCGAGGATTGGGAACCTCACACGGAGTTGTTTGATGCGCTGGACGGTGCTCTGGTCCGGCTTGCGGCGGGTGAATCGGTTTTGCGGATCGTAGCGGAATACCAGAAGTCGATTCTTGAGTCCGCCGGGCTTTGGCCCCGGTTTGACGCGTGCGCATCTTGCGGGCGAAGTCCGGATACGAGTTGCGATGTTTACTTCTCCTCGCTGGAGGGTGGCGTGCTGTGTCGCGACTGTGAGGCGGGACGGACCGAGAAACGGCTGTTGCGCAGCCCGTTGAATGTATTCGCGAGTTGGGCGTTGACCGAGGGCTGCCACTCAGCGGCCGCTTTCGACGTTCTCGATTATCATATTGCGTACGCGATGGGTCGCGAGCCGGTAGCGCGGACGCATCTCGCGGCGCAAGCCCACCGGTATATTTTTCACACCTGATCGACGAGCGAAGCGTATCACGCGGACGTTGCGATGCTCTTATCGCGCGTGTCATACACGGACGGTCCATGAATAGCCGTGCTTGTTCAACGAGTGTCATGCTCTGGCATTTTATTTGAATTTCACGTTGACGCGGCGCAGGCGTATTCTAACTTGAGCCTGACGGAACTAAGGGGTTTCTCCTCCTCCTCACAGCTTTCGGGGACACAAAGATGGGACTGACAGTAACCAACGTAAACACGCTCCAGTTGCTCAACATTGTGAACAAGACGCAGGCTTCACAAAGCAACGTCCTTTCGCAACTGGCCACCGGCTCGCGCATCAACCGGGGCAGGGACGATCCTGCTGGTCTGATCGCGTTGCAAGGCTTCAATTCTGAATTGACCGCGGTCAACGCGGCCTTGAACAGCAACCAAAGGACGGATTCACTGCTGTCCACCGCGGATGCCGCGTTGGAAGAAGTGTCTTCGTTGCTGTCGGAGGTCGAGGCACTGGTCGCGGCTTCGACAAACGAAGGCGCGCTCTCCGCGGCGGAAATATCCGCCAACCAGTCGCAAATCGACCTGGCGATCGGTTCGATTGACCGAATCATGCGCACGACCAGCTTCAACGGCAAACAGTTGCTGAGCGGATCGTTGGCCATCAACACGACCGGTGTTGACGCGACGAAGGTGACCAATCTTCGCGTGTTCAGCCGATCCCAAGCTACGTCTGCGCAAACCGTTACAGCCACAATCACTGCGTCAGCGCAGACGGCGTCGGCCGCGTTTACTCCGAGCAGTCTCAACTTCAGTGCAGCCGGCACGAATATCAACACGAGCGGTTCGACCGATCTGTTCATACGCGGCACGCTCGGGACTGCCACGATTACGCTGGGCAGCGGGTTGACGCGAGCCGGGATCATTTCGGCCATCAACACCGCCACAGCCCAGACAGGCGTAAGCGCTGTTTCGATCAGCAATCAGATCGAGCTGAATACAACCGGATTCGGCACCGATGAAGTTATCAGTATCGACGTGCTTTCCGGGGGGGTACTCAGGGACAACATCAACGCGACGACGGCCACGATTTCGGAAACATCCGCCACGTACGGCGTCGATGCGGCTGTAACGGTCAACGGCCAGGTGGCCAATGTCGATGGACTGGATGTGAACTTCACAGCCAACGGGCTGAGTTTTCAGTACAGCCTGGAAGAAGACTACGGGTACGGTCGTGTCGCCAATCGCTCGAACACCGAAACATTCAACGTCGAAACTACAGGTGGGGCAACATTCCAACTCGGAAGCGACTCATCCACACGCGAGACGATCGGCGTCAACTCGCTGTTCAGCTTCCAACTGGGTGGCGGCGATTCGGGCGCTTTTCTCAGTGACGTCCGAGGCGGCGGTGCGGCGGACCTCAATACCGATGTCGCCACCGCGTTCAAGACGATCAAGAAAGCAATTACCGATGTGGCTACGGAACGAGGCCGAATCGGTGCGTTTCAGAAGTTCCAGGTGCAGTCGTCGATCAACTCCCTTGAGGCGACCAAGACCAACCTGTCGGCCGCTCGGAGTGTTATTGGGGACACGGACTACGCGGTCGCCACAGCGGAGTTGAATCGCCAAAACGTGCTGCTCAATTCGGGCATTTCGCTGCTGGGACTCGCCAACCAGCAGACATCACAAATCCTCTCGCTGCTCGGATAATAATTCACGGAGGGAAAAGTTAGAGGGGAGCCTTTTCCTGACGCGGCGGGCCTGGGATCAAACCCAGACTCGCCGTTTTTTTTTGTGACCTATCGGGCAAGCCGCTTCTTCGCGATCCAGTCTTCGAAACTACCGAGCGAGCGCGTATTCAACACATGCCCAGGCGACGCTCCACCACGACGGGCAGTGGTCACGCCCATACCCATCGATTTCAAACCGTCAACGTGGTGGGCGTCGGTGTTAATAATGAGCATGACGCCCGCGTCGATCGCCTGTCGGACGTGCATGTCCTTCAAGTCCAAGCGCTGCCACGAAGCGTTGATCTCCATCGCAGTGTCGTGCGCAGCCGCAGCGGCAAGAACTTCGTTCATTTCGATTTCAAGCGGTGGGCGCTTGCCGATAAGCCGTCCAGTCGCGTGGCCTATCGCGGTCACGAACGGATTTTCGATTGCGCGGATCAATCGCTCCGTCGGCGGCATTCCGGTCGACTCGGCTCGCGCGTGAATGCTTGCGATAACGATGTCGCACATCGACAACAAGTCGTCCGGGTAGTCCAGCGAACCGTCGGGCAGAATGTCACACTCGCAGCCCGTGAAAACCTTGATGCCCTTGATCTCACGGTCGATTTCACGCACAGCTTCCAGATGTTCAATCAACCGGGCTTCGCTCAAACCGTTCGCGATGGTCGAGCTTTTGGAGTGATCCGTGATGGCGATGTAGGCGTAGCCTCGAGCTTTGGCTGCTTTGGCCATCTCCATGATCGTGCATCGACCGTCGCTGGCGACGGTGTGCATGTGCAGGTCGCCGCGAATGTCCTTGACGGTTACCAAACTTGTCGGTTCTTCGAAGTCGAATTCGCCGCGGTCCTCGCGCAGCTCGGGCGGCACGAATGCAAATCCCAGGTGCCTGTATATCGACTCTTCCGTATCACCGGCCACACGCTCCTCGCCGGAGTACAAACCATACTCGTTGAGACGCAGTTTTTTTCGAACAGCCATTTCGCGTAATCGAACGTTGTGCTCCTTGGAACCGGTGAAGTACTGCAGCGCAGCTCCAAACGATTCCGCCGGCACCACGCGCAGGTCGATCTGAAGCTCACGATTGCGCCCTATGGAAACCGTCACCGACCCTTTGGTCGCACCCGATGCGAGCACGCGCACCACCTCCGGCAACGTCACAAACGCCTGCACGATCCGTTCGCCATCATCACACACACTCAGAATATCGACATCGCCGATTGTCTCGCACCCTCGCCGCACAGAACCCGCAATCTCAACACGCTGCACGCCTTCCATTTTGCGAACGGTATCGGCGAACGCCTCCGCTATCGGCATAGCCTTTCCCAACGCGGTGCGCTCGGAAGATTTCTCAAGAAACGCGATCCCCTCAGCCAAGCGCGCCACGCTCTGCGCCCCGAAACCGGGCAGTTCCGCCAACGCGCCCGATTCGACGACGCGTTTCAAATCGTCCAGCCCCCCCACTCCGAGCTTCTCGTGCATCAGGGCGAGCTTCTTAGGCCCAAGCCCCTGAACAGCCAGCAAATCCGGCAACCCGGCGGGCAACTTGCGCTCCAACTCGCTCAACAGCGGAATCGAACCCTGATCGAGGTATTGCGTGATCTTCTCAGCCGCCCCTTTGCCTACGCCCGGCAGCTTGGTCAGGCGCCCATCGGCTGCGACTACGCCGATATCTTCGACGAATGATTTCAAGAACCGAGCCACGCGGCGATAGGAATTGACACGAAACCCGGATTCCCCCTGGATTTCCATCAGGTCGGCGATGCGGTCGAATGCGGCGGATATTTCGGTGTTTTTTGACACAGTTGACCGGCCTGCAGTGGTCCGGCTCCCTGACGCAGCCTGCTGCGTGCCCGCGTCATCCCGAACGAAGCGGCAGACTGCTCGGCGTGCGAATTCCGAGCGCCGTGCAGATTGACCCCAGCGGGACTCGAACCCGCGTTGCCGGCATGAAAAGCCGGTGTCCTAGGCCTCTAGACGATGGGGCCGACGATGCGGCGGTACGGTAGCAATTTCGCCTACAACTGTCCACCCCCGGAATGGCGGCGGATTTCAAGATTTCAGTCGCTCAGCGCACCGTCCGAATGCGGATCGACTCGCGCGTGCTCAAGTCGCCGGCCGGCTCGCTGTCGTTCCACTCGTTGGCGGTCGCATCGATCCACTGTTTTCGGGTTGTTCGCCCGGAAGAATCGAAATCGACGATGACGTTGAGGTGTTTACCCGACCGCTGATATATCCACTGATTCGGGTGACGGACGGTGGGCTTGCCGAACGACAGCTCAACGTCGGTTTTGTCGGATGCGTCAATCTGCAACAGGTCGTAGCGATTCCGAGTCAGCGGATCGCATCCGAACTGCGTCGTAATCAGCATCAAACTCACAAGGGCGAAAAAACACTTCGCGGTACGTTGCATGGTCAAAACTCCGTGGAAAATCCCGGCGTGCCAGCCGCTACTCATTCCGGGAAAAACGGCCGGGCACAGGCGGTGTCTCGATGATCATTTCGTCGAAGTGACGATCGCCGAGCGGCGAGTTGTGCGTCACGGTAAGAACGTACTTGGCAGCCAAATCCTCGGGGCGATCGGCTTCGGGCCAGGAAACGGGCAATTCATACATTTGAACGGACCGCCGCCACCGGGCGTCCTGATCGCTCTGCGTGCGCAGTGGGAAATCCCAGATTCCCAGTCGATCGCCCTTCGGCTCCATCGATGTCGCTTGAAAAGTGTACATCTCGACATAAATCGAGCCGGCGGCCTGCACAGGGTCGCCGGCGGCGTTCAACGGTTGCAGGTAAACGTTCACACCGTCCATGCCCGGTTCACCGTCGAAATCTGTCCAAACCGTGAAAGGTTTGACGATTCGCACGGATTGAGGCATTAAAGGGATCAGTGCGGTTTCCGAACTGACGTCCAGGGGCTTGCGCGAGCCGTGCTCGCAACCCGATACAATCAGGGTCACCATGACCAAGGCCACCATGACGAAATTCGACAGCAAAAATACGGATCGGCTGGGCATGTCCTGCACTCGCTCCTGCAACGGCGCGGAGTTTACGCTGCGGCGGCAACGCCTGTCAAACACTTCACCGGCGATCGCCCTGACCTTTGCGGCGTCCTTGTTCGCGATCATGCTTGTCGCGGGGTGCCACAGTACGAAGGTCGGACGGGACTACGCCCTGATCGGAATCTGGTACGAACCGCCGCGCGACGGAGGCGGCGCAATCGTCGAAGCTCGGGCGGCGGATGACATCCTCGTGATTGAAAAGCTGGGCTTCAACGCTATGCTTGTCGAGTCGCCCCGCCCCGGCGACATTCGCTCGCTGAGCAATCTGGCGGAAGAAACCGACGTGGATATCGTCGCCCCGGATGAAGGGGCAGCCGCCTTCGTTAAGACAGGATTGATGCCCCCGGCATACTGGGCACCGCTCGGGCTGGCCAACCACACGCAACGCGCGCGTTCGCGATTGGTGTGGCTGGGCAATGCACGCGACGCGGAAACGACTCGTCGCATCGGCGAAGTCGCCTATTGGCATCATCAAGCCAAACGCGCTCCACGCAGTTTCGCCGGTTGGGAAAACCACGATACCGTTGTACCTTCCTCGCTCGCGGCGACTTACGTCGCACCCCCCGCCAGCGTCTACCAAGCCAACGCTTCCGCGAAGGAGTCCGCCAACGTAGCCTGGCTGGACCTGACAACCGCCCCGGCGGACGAGGCGGATGTGGGAACGCGGTGGCTTGTTGCGTACCATCGTGAACTCGCAACCGGGCGCGCGGGCGGCCTGCTGGCCAACCGGTATCAACACAATCACGGGGGTACTGCCAATTTTGTCGGCGAATCGGGGAAAATTTCTCCCAAACATGCAGCCGCCGTCAAGCGTATAACTCAACGGGCGCGGCGATGGGCACCGCGATTATTGGGGTCGAAAACGCAACCAATCGCGACGGAAGCTGAGGACACTCCGTTACGCGTCGTGATGTTCGATGGGGTCCGGCGAAAATACGTTTTTCTATGGAACGATTCCACCGACGCTTTTCTGCGCACAACGACTACGATCCGTCTGCCGGACGCCGGGCGGCGGGCGTCGCGTCTGGTGGCAGTCCCGGCGGATGATCGGACGTTTGTCGGCGAGGTCGAGCCGGTTCGGCAGGGTCGCGTCAGGCTGACAATCGACCTCCCACCGGGCGAGGGACGTTTGTATGAGGTTTTTCGGACGCGATGACCGTCGCGCCATGCCGATAGACTGAAAGGGCCTCGCCGACGATGAATCTTGGTGGATTCAGTTTCGGCCAAGAGCGTGAAGGCCTGCGAAGGATGGGGAATCTTGATGGAGACAACGGAGCGTAATGGGTAATTATCTAATCACGGGCGGCGCGGGGTTTATCGGATCTCATCTGACGATTCGCATGGTACGCGACGGGCATGCGGTGCGCGTGCTCGACGACCTCAGCACAGGCAAAGCTGAAAACCTTGCGAACGTAGCCGACCAAATCGATTTCGTCCAAGGTGATATGCGTGACGCGGAACAATGCATCGCCGCCTGCAAGGACATCGACATCGTTTTTCATCAGGCTGCAATTCCGTCCGTGCCCAAGTCGCTCGACAACCCGCGCGCGAGCCACGAAGCCAACGTCAATGGTACGTTCAACGTGTTTTCCGCAGCACAGCAGTGCGGCTGCCGGCGCGTCGTGTACGCTGCCAGCAGTTCCGCCTACGGCAACACCGCGGCCTCGCCAAAGCACGAAACCATCACCCCCGAGCCGCTCAGCCCATACGCCGTGCAAAAGCTGGCTGGCGAGCATTACGCGCGGTCGTTTTACGAGTGCTTCGGGCTGGAAACGATTTCCATGCGTTATTTTAACGTATTCGGACCGTGGCAGGATCCAGCCAGCCAATACGCGGCGGCCATCCCTGCGTTCGTGACGCGCATCCTTGAAAACGAATCGCCCGTTGTCTACGGCGACGGTGAGCAATCCCGAGACTTCACCTACATCGACAACGTGCTGCACGCCAATGTGCTGGCGGCTGACGCGCGCAAAACGAGCGGGCAAGCCATCAACATCGCCTGCGGTGAGCGCGTGACCGTCAACCAAGTCATCGCGAAGATCAACGAATTGCTCGGCAAAGACGTTCAGCCGGAATACGTACCACCACGCAAAGGCGACGTGCTTCACTCGCTGGCTGACATCACGCGTGCCAGGGAAGTCATTGGCTACGAGCCGCAAGTCCTCTTCGACGAAGGGCTGCAGCGTGCGATCGATTACTACGTCTCACTCGTGAAAGCGTAGACCACGACTTGTCGCATCTTCCGCTACGGGCGCGGGCTGTCCAGCGTCACACCGGACCAGGATTGCGTCGCCGGGGTCACGCCGTTCACCAATTGGCGAAGGGTCAGCAGATCAAACGGATCGACTGTGCCGCCGCGGTTGATGTCCGCGAAATCCGCGACCACGCCCTGCTCCGGCTCAGCCGTTTCGGTCACGTATTGGCGAAAACGCAGAACATCAAACGGCCCGACTGTTCCGTCCTGATCGATGTCGGCGGGCAGGAACGCAATGTCGACGCGATCGGGTTCATCCGTCGCAGGCCCGAGATTCCCCTGATTTTCAATGGCGTTGCCAACCATGTCCTCGACGGAGGCGGTCAGCGTGTACCAGCTTCCGGGGGCCAGCGGCGCGTCCAGCGTGATGACGATCGTGGGGCTGTCCACAGCTTCGATGGATGCCACGCCGATGATCGCCGCCCCGGTCGTGGTCAACTCAAACGCGGTCGCGTCCAGCGGGCCGCCGCCGATGTTGCGAACCGGCTCGGTGAACGTGATTGATACCGTCGTAATGCCCTGATTGACCGACACGCCGTCATCGCTCTCGCGGCGCGGATCGATGTAGCCGCTGTAGGGACTCGTGGACACGCCGGAGTCATGAACGACTGCGGGCGGTACGCTGTCGTCGACACATTCCAATACGGTGAAAGACACGTCATCGATGGCGGCTTCGGTCAGCGAATTGTTCGGGCAATCCTCGACCGTAAAGCGGAGTCGAACACTGTCGGCGCCTGCGACGATATCCGACACCATGAACTCGTGCAGCACCCACTGCGTCCCGGCATCCTCGACAAATTCAACGGTAAACCACGACGCGCCTTCATTGCCCGTCAGTTCGACAGTCATTTCATCATCGCCGCTCGTTGTGAACCAGCGAGCGTAGCGAACAAGCGCGTCAGAACCGCCCAATTCGATAGCCGGCGAAATTAGACGAAACGGACCCCCATCGACATCGGCCTCGCCGCTGAAGCCGCCCGGTTCGCCCTGTTGTGTTACAAAGCAGAATTCGCCGTTGGCGGAGAAATCATCCTCGGGGGCTGCACCGGTCCCAATCGGATCGACCCGCTCCCAATTCCCGGTGGGGCTGTCCACACCGTCGCACGCGAAAGATTCCGCCGTCCATGCATTTTCGACCTCGAAGTCATCCGCAAACCGAACATCGATCGAGGAGAATATCGCCGCAGTGTAGGTGTTGGCTGGCGCGCCCGGCGGGTCGAGAATGGTATCGCCGCCCAGCGTATCGAACGAAACATAGTACGAGTAGTCAGCCCCGCACGGCGCGCCCGGCAACTGCGCCTCGTACAGATCGTCCCCCACCAGCGTGAATGCAGCCTCAACCGCATCCACCGCGCCGTTGATCTCGATATGCACCCTGCCCGTCTCCGGGTCCGGTTGGCCGCACGCGGAATCGACGAACACCGTCAAAATCGCACCCTCGACAGGATCGACATCCATCACGCGCCCGTTGGGGTAATCGATGGTCAACGGCT
Source organism: Phycisphaerae bacterium (assembly GCA_029260215.1). Classification (GTDB taxonomy): domain Bacteria; phylum Planctomycetota; class Phycisphaerae; order UBA1845; family UBA1845; genus OFTM258. Next base: position 68,649 of record JAJDDQ010000021.1, on the reverse strand, counting down.
CCAGTTGAGCGTCGATCACGAACAGCCCGTTGGACAGGTCGCTAACCAGCAATCTGTCCTCCCCAAGAAACGGATAGACGCCCCACGCACCGTTGAATCCCCCACCGCCGCCGCCGAACGTATCGTAGCCGCCCAAGTCAACAAGTCTTGCATTGTCCTCATCAATGTCGAGAATCCGCAAGCCAGCCTGATACCAAGCCGCGTAGACCCGCGTACCGACGACGACCGGATTGTGCATACTCGTGGCATCGCCGCGTGAGATGCTGTCGCGTTCGATCACATCCATGCCGCCGCCGTTGGGAATGATCTCGTAGAGCTTGAGTGGGCCGTTGGAGCGTTCTTCGCCGACTACCGCCCATCGCCCATTATCACTAGGCCAAACCGCATGCGTGTTGTCGCCGGTTCCCGAGCCAAGAAAGGCGGGTGCTTGCGTGGCTATGTTTGAAACATCATAGAGGTAAAGTCCACTGTCCCATGCACACGCGTACAAAATGCCATCCGAAACGTTGATGTCGTGAACGAAATCAACACCGACGTTATTCAAGTGCCACGTATCCTGCGTGATGCGCACAGGCGGGTTGTCAAAATCAAAGTTGCGTAAATCCACGATGGACACTTCCGGCGTGCCGCTGTTGCAGATGTACAGGAATCCACTGTTGTAAAACGTGTCATGAACAGCCTCCATGCTCGGCGTGCGTATCCAGGAAAGGTGCACAGGGTTGAACGGATCACGAATATCGACAATCTCGACGCCGTCGTTGTTGTCGCTCTCCAGCGAAATGAACAGCATGCCGTCACCCGACTTTACATCCTGGGCCGATGCAAATTGGTTGGGGGATCCGACATTCCACTCGCGAAACATGATGGGATTGGTCGGGTCGGAAATGTCGAAGAAAAACACGCCGTTCGCGCCGAAGAATCCGAACTGCCCCATGAACGCGACATCTCCCTCCGCCCAAATCTCGCTGTAGTCGCCGGAATCCTGGTTCCAGCTTCCAACCTCCTGCACGTTGAGCGGACAGGACTGACCCCATGCCATCGACGACGCAAAGGCCAAGGCTACTGCTGCCAAATTGATTCTGGGACGGGAAAGCAATGCGCGCGCGATCATCAAGCGACTCCGTTCTCGAATTATCTTTTGGTTGCCGCCGGCGTCGTTGCGATGCCAGCGTTTATCGGAACCCCACGGCGGGAGAAACCGACCACGCTAGAATTATATCACGAAGGACGCGCACGATTCAAAAGGAAACTTCGACCCGATCGCCCGCCCGTTGTGCCGTCGCCCTGCCACCGCACACAAATTCCATTGTCACCGCACATAATCCGATCGTGCCGGTAACCGCAAGTCGTAACGGACGTTTCGAAATGTACGATAACTCTTCGGCAGCACGTGAGTTACAGCAATACCGATTGACTACTGCCCCGGCCATGGATAGCCTTCAGTAACCGTTAATGATTCGGGCCAGTCTCGTTCTAGCGAAATGCGGACGCAGAGCTTCTTTTTGTCGAAACCTGTCGCAGCCGGCCAACGATTCGGAAACCGTGCGGTGTCATCGCACAGGGTTTGGAGCATGAATTTCATGACAAGACACTATCTCCCCTTGGTACTTTCATCGCTGTTGATCACCTGCTGTCCGTTCGCCTGCACGGATGGCGAATTCGCTGATTTCCTGGTAGAGCTGCCGTCCGAATTCCTGCGCCCGGCACCGGACGCTCCGCCGCTAAACATCGAGAACCAACTTGGCGAAGGGGATGCGCCCACGCGACCCCAGGGCGAGATGGTCTCGGTACGCGTCATCAACGACGGAAGCCAATCCACACAGGTCAGCGTCCTCATGACGCTGGAGGGCGAAAGCGTGCGCGCGACGCGAATCAGAGTGCCAGCCGGTCAGTCCTCTGTTCTTATCGGGCCGGAGTTCGCAGATCGCGTCATGATGACGGGGGCACGCGCGGACGGCTCGCCGACGGAAGCGCAGACCTTCGATTTCGGAACGGACTTTTCAGAAGAAGCACTCTTTGAATACATCATCAACGACTTGGCGGTGATCTCGAACATCGACTCGGACGGCGATGGCTTGGCGGACACGTCGGACAACTGCCCCGCCCTGCCCAATGCGGACCAAGCCGACGGCGATGGCGACAATATCGGCGACGCCTGTGACAACTGCATCGCGCTCGCCAACGGGAACCAACTCAACACCGACGGTGACGATTTCGGTGACGCCTGCGACAACTGTCTGACGATATCCAATAACGATGGCATCGACAGTGACGGCGACGGCGTGGGGGATGCGTGCGACAACTGTCAGCAACTCGCGAACGCCGACCAGAACGACGGCGACAACGACAACATTGGTGATGCCTGCGACAACTGTGTGAGCGTCGCCAACTCGACTCAGGACAATGCGGACGGCGACGATTTCGGTGACGCCTGCGACAATTGCGATGCGATTGTCAACAGCAATCAAACTGACGGCGACGGCGATGGCATCGGAGACGTCTGCGACAACTGCCCAATCGCAGCCAACAGCGATCAGGCCGACGCGGACAACGATGGAACAGGCGACGCGTGCGAAGCGGCACCGCCGATCATCATTCCGCCCGTCGAAGACGATTTTGAGGATTGCAACAACAACGGCATCGACGACGCGGATGAGATATCAGGCACCTCGGGAGCGACGATCCTGTTCGGTTCGACCGGCGACACGGACAGTTTCGTCTACATGATTGACTCGAATACTGGCCTGGCGACTTTGTTCGCCGACCTCGAAGCACAGTTGTCCGATGAACCGGTTCCTCCTGGCGCTGGGTTGGCTATCTCGCCGGACGGTCAGACACTATTCGTGAGTCCAGGCGGCGAAGTGGGCGACGCGCTCTTGATAACGATCGATCTCGACAGCGGAGTTCCCACGGTTGTCGGCGATACTCTCCGAACAATTGGTGACATCGTGTTCCTGCCGGACGGCACGTTGATCGGTTCCGACCCGCGGGATCGCGAACTAATAACGATCGACCCCGCCACAGCGATTGTCACCACACGATGCTCGACCGGGCCGATCAAGCTGAGCGGGTTGGCCATCAATGCCCTAGGCTCGGTCTATGGGACAACCGGCGGTGGTGCCCCCTCGGGCACGCTGTTCCTCGTCGATCCGAACACTTGCGCGTTAACCCAAATCGGCGACGGTACGGGCTTTGGCCGTGTCCCGGGGTTGGCCTTCGCTCCGGACGGACGACTTATTGGCTCGACACAGGACGAGCTCATCGAGATCGACACCACGACCGGACTCGGTACTCTGATCGCCGCATTCGACGGCGCGAGCGATATCGACGGCTTGGTCTTCGCCGGCACCAACGACTGCAACGAAAACGGAATCTTGGACGAATGCGAATTGGAAGGGAACGACTGCGACAGCAACGGTGTGCTCGATTCGTGCGACATCGAGAATTTCGTCGCCGCGCCGGCCGACGCTTGTGTGTTCGCTCAGCCGGCATGTCCGGGTCAGGTTTACACGGGCAACACCGACAACTTTACAATTGACGGGTCCGCCTCCTGCGACGCGGCGCCTTCAGCCGACGTGTGGTATCGTTATACGCCCGGCACGAGCGGGGAAGTGTCAGTAAGTCTGTGCGGCTCCAACTTCGACACGATAGTCTCGGTCCACACCGCGTGTCCCGGCGACTCAAGGAATGAGGTCGCCTGCGACGATGACAGCTGCCCAGAAGGGGAAAGCGCCCAATCGTTCACGACGTTTATGGCTGATGCCGGTCAAAGCTATTGGGTTCGCGTGACAGGGTTCGAAGACAGCGGGTTCTTCAACATGACCCTCGATGGACCTGCGTGCGAGAACGAACCTGGCGATGCCAACGGCAATGGAGTTCTGGATGCGTGCGAAACGACTTCGCGACTCTTCGTGGACGACGACGCAGCCCCGGGCGGCGACGGCCTCTCCTGGGAAACAGCCCTGAACAGCGTGCAGACGGCGCTCGCGGGCGCTGCCGAATCGGGCGGCGAAATCACCGAAATCTGGGTGGCGGCTGGATTCTACTTGCCAGCTGTACCGGCTTCGCAAAATCGTGAAGCCACGTTCACATTGATCTCCGGAGTCACGCTGTACGGCAGCTTTGTCGGCGACGAAGATCCCGAAACGTTTGAACTGAGTACGCGTGACTTCGGCGGCAACCCCTCGATCCTCTCCGGGGATTTATTCCTCAACGACAACACCCCCAAAGGCGGGATCGGAGACAACGCTTACCATGTCGTCACGGCGATGGGCGTCGACTCGAGCGCCATACTCGACGGCTTCTTCGTCATTAGCGGGAATGCGGATCAGGGCTGCTGCACCAACGACCGTGGCGCGGGCATGACCATCGTGAACGCCAGTCCCACAGTCCGCAACTGTCTGTTCTTCGGCAGCACCGCGGTTTTTCAAGGTGGCGGCGTACACAATGACGGTGGCAGCCCGACGTTTATGGCGACGGCATTCGGCAACAATACAGCCGGCGGAGCTTTCGCGTCACCGCAGCCTGGACAAAACGGCTTGGGCGGCGGGATTTCCAACGCGGGTTTGGGCAGCGTTCTCACGTTCAACGGATGCGCCTTCTTCGGAAATGTGTCCGAAGACGCCGGCGGGGCCATCTACAACGGCGGCGGCACGGTCTTTGCGTCGAACTGCGCTTTCACCAACAACATCACAACCTCCACCATCGGTGCCGGCGGTGCGGTCTTCGACCAATCCGGCGACGACAGCGCTTACACCGACTGCGCATTCACCACGAATCGGAGTATCGACGGCGGCGGCATGTACCTGGCCATCGGCAGCACCGACAATGTCCCACTCACGCGATGCCTGTTCGATGGCAACACAGCCGCTTCCGCCGATTCCAGCAACGGCTCCGGCGGAGGCTTGTACGTCGACTCCATCAATCCGAACATCGACAACTGCACGTTTCGGAGCAACACCGCCCAGGTCGGAGGCGGCGGCCTCTTTATGACAAGCGCCAACCCGACACTGTCTGATTGCGAGTTCACCAGCAACACCGCGTTCAATGGCGGTTCCGGCGGAGGTGTAGGAAACAAGAGTGGAAACCCAACCTTCACTCGTTGCACTTTCACAAACAACAGAGCGACCATTGGACCGGGCGGTGCCATGGCCCACGACTCCGCGAACTACACAGCCACAGGCTGCACGTTCACCGGAAATACAGCCAAGACCGGAGGTGCCGTCTACAATTCAGCCTCGACCGCTTCGGTGATGGACACAACAATCAGCGGCAACATGTCAACGACGTTGGACGGCGGCGCTGTTGCAAATCAGGCGAGCAGCGGCGTTTACACGAACTGCACGTTTGACTCGAACATGACCGTTCAAATCTGCTCCGACGGCGGTGCGGTCTTCAACGCAGACAGCGGGCCAATGTTCTTCGACTCCACCTTTACGGACAACAGTGCGGAAAAAGGCGGAGCAATGGCCTGCACGGGCACGAGCAACACAGCCATCACATCGTCCGTGTTCTCCGGCAACACTGCACGAGGCGGCGAGTGCAGCGGCCACGGCGGCGCGATTTACAATGGCGACTTCAGCTCATCCGAAATCGCTAACAGTCTCTTTCACGACAATACTGCCGACGACACTGGCGGCGCTGTCTTCTGCTCGGACGAGGCTGGCGTCGATCTGATCAACAGCACCGTCTCTCAGAACACGGCCTTTTTCAACGGCGGAATCCGGTTTTACGATTTCGGCCAGACCAGCTCAACCGTCACCAATACGATTCTCTGGGGTAACACCGCCTCATCCGGTGCCGTACTTTCGCAGCAAATAAGTGGTGGTTCCGACGGGACGAGCGTCACGTTCAGTTGCATTCAGGACGACATCCCCGGCGACCAATCCGTGTTCCCCGGCTTGATGAACATTGATCTTGACCCGCTCTTCATCGACGAGAACACCAACGATTTCCGCCTCGGTGTCGGGGCGCCGTGCATCGACGCGGGTAACAACGCCCCACCGTTGCTTCTCGGTCTGACCACCGATCTGGGTGGCGGTCCACGATTCACGGACGACGTCAACACCACCGACACAGGCCAAGGCACACCTCCCATCGTTGACATCGGGGCATACGAAGCACCCTCGGGGGGATCGCTCTGACAAGCATACAACAAGAACTCAGCTTCAGTCTTAACGCTACGCGATCTTTCTCCTGTCGCGTCACAACAGATCTGCAAGCGATGAGTGGCATGCAACGCCTCGATGGCGGATATGTTGCACCAGTGGTGTAATCATGGCTACGCTGCGCCCAGCTATGCCACCCGACTCATCAATTAAGGTGTGTCGGAGTACAGGGCGCTGTCGGATCGCTCATTGCGGGACACGGTCGCTCGGGCACGACGACAGGCGTGCCGGTGATGGATCGGCTTGAGGTGGATCCTTTGGCAGGCGACCTGACCGTTGCTCGCAACGCGAATAATGATAGACTTGCGACCGTCGGTCCTGTCGGCTTGGGCATTGCCTTCTTTGAAGGCTGGCATGAAGGGATCGTTTCCTGCCCAACGCGTCGATTTGATTGTTGTGCAGGATAGGCACGTTTTCCCCTCGTTTTCCAATATATCGAGGTGGGAAAATGGGCGACGACGAGGATTGGATCGTAAACAGCTATCATATAACGGTTTACGACATTCTTGCCAGCGTAGCTCAGTTGGTAGAGCAGCGGTTTTGTAAACCGCAGGTCATGGGTTCGAGTCCCTTCGCTGGCTTTGATGTTGAACGCCTGGATTTCCGGTCAAAACGGCGTTTCCCCCGTGATTTACAGAGTTTCTTCGGTGTGCTGGGCGGGTGACACTTCGGCGTGTCTTGTCCACCAGCGTCTACCTGCGCCTCTGTTGATTGTCCCTGTAGCCCCAAGCAGGACGCCGAGTCAGAATCAGCGAGCGCTACATCATGCGTACCGGTCGCTTTGGCAACATTGCGTTCGGGTTGTGAGAAGTCCGGCAGTTTCTGAATGGCGCTTGATCGGTCCGGCAGCAACGTGTGGGTGTACCGTCGAAGCGTCAAGTTCACGTCTGAATGTCGCCAATACCTCCCGAATCGTAGATGATACGGAGGCCACGTTGGATGGGTTTGAATTCGATGGACATGGTTCCGATTCAACCGGTCATTTGAGTCAAGCTGTGATGCATGTCTTCAAGTATGCTTGTTGACGCCGACAACAACTGCATCACCCTGCGCTTACGGATTTCCTACTTTCGCGGCAACGTGCTATCCAATCGCCACCGATTTCGCATTCGAGCGTAGTATGGAGTGGCGACTCTCCTTCCAGTATCATAGGGGTTTGAGGGGAATCGCCTCTCGTGGAGTTACTTGAATGTGCGGACGCTACAGCTTTGCAACGTCGGACGAGGAACTCATCCCGGCGTTTGATCTTGGGGGGGCGGTTTTTCTTGATTCGCGATACAACATCGCTCCGACTCAGTTTGCGCCGGTAGTTCGTGTGTTGGAGGGGGATTCAAGGCCACGACTTGAACAGCTTCGCTGGGGACTCATTCCGCATTGGGCGAAAGATGCGGGGATCGGCAGCCGAATGATTAACGCCCGCTCGGAGACGGTTGCGGACAAACCATCGTTTCGCAAACCGTTGCAAAGCCAACGATGCCTTGTGCCCGCAACCGGATTTTACGAATGGAAGTGCGAAGGTAGCGACAACGGCGGCAAGCCTCAAAAGCAGCCGTTCAATATCCGCCGGATTGATGAACGTGTGTTCGCCTTCGCAGGCTTGTGGGAACGATGGCGCGACCCGAACGGAGAGACGATTGAGTCGTATACGATTCTGACGACCTCACCGAATAAACTCATGGCCGAGTTGCATAACCGTATGCCCGTCATTCTCGAACCGCGCGATTACGAGCTTTGGTTTGACCCATCCATGAGGGATGTGGAACGGCTCACACCGTTGTTGGCGCCAGCCCCGGAGATACTGGCTGCGTATCCGGTGTCGCGTCACGTGAACAATCCGCGTAACGACGACCCGGCTTGCTTAGCCGCTGCGTCGTAACGCATTACAGGAACACGGCTTGTAAATTTTCATTTTTGGGGCTTGCAATCCTCGCGCCGAATACCTAACATAAACCTAACACTCGCCGGTCCGGGGGAAGGTTGGGGGCGTCATGAATCTTGCGCATCGTATCCGTGATATCGAGCGGGAACATGCGACGCGGTCTCACATCAGATCGTGGCACGATCGAAAACACGCGGTACTCAAAACCGGCTGGCATGCGGTGGATGAATCGTTCGGCGGTCTGCCTTGCGGTTTGCATGAATGGTTTGGGGTTGCGGATCAGCCCTTTCAGCAAAAACGATCAAGAGCACGGCGAGGACGCTGGAGTCCACCTGTCTGCGCGCTGGTGCATCTTGCTCGGCGGGTTAAACGGGCTTGGCCGATGCGATGGGTTGTCTGGGTCGGCGAGCGATGCTTTCCCTACGGCGCGGCTCTTGTCGGAAGGGACCGGAAACGCGCGATGTTGGAACAGTCGTTGTTCATTACCACGAAGAATGCTGATTCGCACTTCTGGGCTATCGATGTCGCCCTTCGTTGTCCTGCCGTCGGTGCGGTTATTGCCGACGGGAGTACGTTTTCGATGGCGGCGACGCGTCGTGTTCAGTTGCTCGCCCAAAGCCATCAGACGTGGGCACTGCTGACAAGGCCGCCGTGGGAACGACACGAACTGTCCGCAGCCCAGAGTCGGTGGTTGGTGCATCCAACATTGAGTAGCAACACGGTATCCATCAAACCCTGTTGGACACTTGAACTTGTGCGTTGCAAGGGAGTGCAGCTCGAAACAATCCGTGCAAAATGGATCATGGAGTGGGATCGTGCAACGAGCACTCTCGATTTATCTACCACATTGGCCGATCCAGTTGGCGACCAGAAGGCTGACGAAACAAGCGGCGAACAACGGGCAGCCAACGTCATCCCAGCCTGATCCGGTGCTGATTGTGGCTACGACACATGGTAAACAGCTTGTCGTTCAGGCTTGCCGACACGCACAGAAGGCCGGTGTTCGATTGCGTATGACGCTCACCCACGCCCGTTCGTTGCTGCATGGCATGAACATTCACGTTATGGATCACACGCCTGCGGAAGACAGAGAGGCGCTGCGAAAGCTCGCTCGCTGGATGCACCGTTTTTCACCTCTCGTCGCGGCGGATTATCCCGATGGCGTGTTGGTTGACATTGCTGGTTGTGAGCGGGTTTTTGGCGGCGAACGACCGCTTGTTGATAAAGTTTATTACGCTCTGAAACAACTCGGTCTGCGTGCCTGTGTCGCGCTTGCACCCACGTTTGGATGTGCGTGGGCGGTGGCCCGTTACGGGGTTTGTCTCCAAACATTCGTGCCGCATGACACATTGGAAGCCACGCTTGCCCCGTTGCCGATTGCGGGTTTGCGGGTTGAACCGAAAACGTGTGCAGCACTGTCCGACGTTTCGATCGAACGGATAGGCCAATTGTTCACGATCCCACGCGCGGAACTGGTTGCCCGGTTTGATGGCACGCTATTGAAGCGACTCGATCAGGCTCTTGGTCGCAAACATGAAACCATCACGCCTTTGTGGCCCGAAACAAGGGACGTGGCCGCTCACGAATTCAACGCCCCTGTGGTCAGAGCTTCAATCATTCAAAATGTCACAAAAAAACTTCTCGCCGACCTCCTCAAACAACTGGAACGCCGGGAGCATGGGCTGATGCGTTTCAAGGGAACGGTTCAGCGAAGCGGCCTGCCACCCGCCATTCTGTCGCTGGCACTCAGCTATCCCACGCGAGACGAGCGTCACGTGTGGAAATTGCTTGAACCCAAGCTGGAACGAACCCATCTCGGACGCGGAGTTCTCTGCATCGAGCTTGAGGCTGAACGCACCGCTCCGGTTGTTTGCGATCAGCTTTCGTTGTCGCCCGACCTGGAACCCGACAAAACCTGCTCCGAAGCCGATCTGGGAATCTTGCTCGACCAACTCACCAATCGTCTGGGCACACAGGCGGTGGCGACGATTCAACCGTGTGAGACCCATGTGCCAGAACGGGCGTTTACGGGTAGACCACTGAGCATGCTTCAACACGCACGATCACCCGACGCGGCGACGTACGATGCGCCCCGTCCCTCGCAATTATTTCATCGCCCCGAACGCGTTCGTGTTCTGGCCCTCGTGCCCGACGGTCCGCCCGCTTGGATGCAATGGCGAGGATGGGCCAGTAACGTTCAAGTGAGCTTTGGGCCGGAACGAATTACGCTGCCCTGGTGGAGCGACGATTCCGTATCGGTGCGTGATTATTTCGCCGTGCAAACGGACGCGGGCCGGTGGTTCTGGCTCTTTCGTGAGTGTAATTCCGGCCAATGGTTCATCCACGGCGAGTGGGCTTAAACCATGCCCGATCCACCCGATTCCAAAGTTCATGTCCATCCGTATCTCAGAGCAAGCCATGAGACGACCACGTCTCCACACAAGCAGTCCCCCTATGTTGAACTCGCCGTTACGAGCAACTTTTCGTTTCTGCAGGGAGCAAGCCATCCCGACGAACTGGTCGATCAATCAGCCCGGATTGGCTATGACGCTATCGCTTTGACGGACACCAATTCCATCGCCGGTATGGTTCGGGCACACGTCGCGGCGAAGGAAACTGGCGTGCAGCTTATCGTGGGATGTCGCCTGCGGTTTGCGGATCATGATTGGCTTTCCATTTTAGTGTATCCCACGAATCGCGATGCCTATGCCCGACTCTGTCGATTGCTCACGTTGGGAAAACGACGAGCCTCTAAAGGGAAATGCCTGCTGACGGTCGACGATCTTCTCGAACATCACGATGGCCTACTCGCCGTCGTGTTGTGTCATGAGATTCCAGGTGATGCGGTTCAGTGGCTTCGAAAGCTACGGAAGGTGTTTGACGACGACCGTCTCTCTGTAGCCCTTGTTCGCTTTTACGGCCCGCAAGACACACAGCACGCAACAGAAATCGTTAGGCTTTCCAAAGACGCCGAAGTGCCTCTGGTGGCGGTCAACGATGTTCACTACCACCATCCCGAGCGACAGGCGTTGCAGGATGTGGTGACGTGCGTTCGACACGGTTGCACGATCACCGAAGCCGGTTTTCGGTTGTTTCCCAACGGCGAACGCTATCTAAAACCACCGGATGAAATGATCCGACTCTTCACCGAATATCCCGATGCGATTGCACGAACACAGACGATCGCAGAGCGGGCGGCGGGTTTTTCGCTGGACCAGCTTCGCTACGAATATCCCGATGAGCACCGCCCCAAAGGCGTGACGCCGATGGCGTATCTGCGGAAGTTGACTTGGAAGGGCGCTCACGATCGGTTTCCCTGTGGCGTTCCGGACAAGGTCACCCGGCAAATCGAACACGAATTTTCACTGATAGAGGAACTGCAATACGCCCCGTATTTTCTCACCGTGCATGATATCGTTTCCTTTGCGCGATCCAGAAACATTTTGTGTCAGGGTCGGGGCGCAGCCGCCAACTCGGCTGTGTGTTACTGCCTCGGTGTGACCTCGGTTGATCCCGACAGAATCAACGTGTTGTTTGAACGGTTCGTCAGCCGGGAGCGGGACGAACCGCCGGATATCGACATCGACTTCGAGCATGAACGGCGGGAGGAAGTACTCCAATATATATACGAAAAATACGGCCGGGATCGCGCCGCACTAACGGCGGTCGTCATTACTTACCGCGGCAGAAGCGCCGTGCGTGACGTGGGCAAGGTGTTGGGACTTTCAGAGGATGCGGTTGATCGGTTGGCCAAACGGCTGAGCCACTGGATCAGAGATTTCAATGGTGAGGGATCGAGAACGCTGGAATTGCTAGGTTTCAATCCCCATGATCGCACGATTCGCCTGTTGGTGAAGCGTGTTCAGGAATTGATCGGTTTCCCGCGACACCTTTCCCAGCATCCGGGCGGCTTTGTCATTACGCAATCTCCGTTGCATGATTTCGTGCCAATCGAAAACGCAGCCATGCCCGACAGAACCGTGATCGAATGGGACAAGGACGACATCGATGCCTTGGGGATGTTGAAGGTGGATATCCTCGGGCTGGGGATGTTGACCTGCATTCGCAAGGGCTTTGAGCTTCTGAAAAAACATCACAGCCAAGTCGTCACGCTGGCGACGCTCCCCCCGGAAGATACCGGCGTGTACGACATGCTTTGCCGGGCTGACACGTTGGGCGTGTTTCAAGTTGAGTCGCGGGCACAAATGACCATGCTGCCAAGACTCAAGCCCCGCAACTATTACGATCTGGTCATCGAAGTGGCCATCGTCCGCCCCGGACCGATCATCGGCAAGATGGTGCATCCGTATCTTCGCCGTCGGGACCGTAAAGAAGAACCGTATTATCCCGACGATAAAATCCGCGACGTTTTGCAACGAACGCTCGGGGTGCCCATCTTTCAGGAACAAGCAATGGCGCTGGCGATCGTGGCTGCGGGTTTCACGCCGGGAGAGGCGGAACAACTCAGGCGTGCGATCACGGCTTGGACAAGCAAAGACAGAATTGCTCGCTACACCACACGTTTCATCGAGGGAATGCTTGCCAACGGATACAGCAAAGAATTCGCCGATTGGTGTTTCCAGCGATTGAAGGGTTTCAGCGAGTATGGCTTTCCCGAGTCTCACGCCGCCAGCTTTGCGTTACTGGTCTATGCCTCGGCATGGCTGAAATACCGTTACCCGGCAGCGTTTGCGGCTGCGTTGTTGAACAGTCAGCCGATGGGTTTCTATGGGGTGGCCCAGATCGTCCGTGATGCCCGGGACCACGGCGTTCGTGTGCGGGCGGTCGACACCAACCTCAGCGAATGGGATTGCACGCTCGAAGATGGCGGTGAGGTGTTGCGATTGGGCATGCGCATGGTGAAAGGCCTCGGGAAATCAGATGGATGCGCAATCGCGGACGCAACCAAGCGTCGGGCAGGATTCTCCTCGGTCTTTGCGTTGTGGCGGGCGAGCGGTGCCCGTGTCGCATCCTTTCGGGCGCTCGCTCAGGCGGACGCTTTCGGGTCGATGGGGGTGGATCGGCAGCATGCACTGTGGGAGGTTCGCCGACTTCGTGATGATGACCTGCCATTGCTGGATTCCAGGCCCGAGTCTATTGGGCCGAGCATCGAACTGCCATCGGCATCACGATCGGACGACGCGCTGAAGGACTACACCGCGACCGGATTGTCATTGAAGGCTCACCCGCTCTCGTTTCTGCGCGAACGACTTGTTCATTGTGGTGTTCTGACGGCGGCGGAGGTCAAAGACCAAAGACGAACACCATATGGACGGTTCGTGGCGGTCGCCGGCGTCGTGCTCTTTCGACAGCGACCGGGAACCGCCAAAGGCATCATGTTCATGACCCTTGAGGATGAAACCGCCCGCATTGATCTGATCGTTCGGCCACAAGTTTATCAGCAGTACCGAGAAGCTGCGATCCACGCGAGAGCCGTCATCGTCCGGGGAAAGGTCGAACGGCAAGGGATCGTCGTCCACGTGCTCGCCCGGAAATTCAAGAACATCGAATCGTGGATGGCTCAGCTTCCGTATCTCTCACGTGATTTTCGCTGACTCGCCCGGCGCGGCTCGAAACCACGTTCAAAGCTCAACTTCGCCAAAGATTCCTGACTTGATCGCGAACCGACTTGGAGTCAACCCGGATTGACGTGTCAACATCGTCGTCACCTACTTTCGTGCCACCGCCCAAGTTCATGTAGGACCGCACCTTAGGCGAAACGAATCGCGAGAGCTGCGCATAGCTATGACCGTCACCCCGGCGGTGCTTCGTGTGGTAATACCGCAGGGGAAAATAGAGATACAGATGATTCTTGGCGCGCGTCATCGCCACATACAAGAGACGCCGCTCCTCATCGATACCTTCCTCGTCGCCCGTAGACATGTCGGACGGCAACATGCCGTCGGCCACATGGATGATATGCACGACATCCCATTCGCAGCCCTTGGCTGAATGAATCGTGCTAAGGACCAAGTAGTCTTCATCCAGAACAGGTGGCCCCGCGAGATCGGAAGTTGACGACGGCGGATCGAGCGTCATATCCGCGATGAATCGCCCTCGTGACTGATATCCGGCGGCAATGAGTTCCAACTGTTCCAAATCGCGAAGCCGCATTTCAGATTTGTCGTAGATTCGTTCAAAAATCGGCGCATAACACAAGCGCAATCGCTCAATCTCAACCGCGACCGTGCCGGACGCAGAAATACCGTCAACATTGCCGCCGTGATTACGAGACGGATCCAGACAATCCAACAATGCCAGCCGAATGCCCTCGAACTCGTCACGAGCAGCGCTTGGCACGACGGGCGGTGCATCTCGCAACTTCGCCAGCGGTGTCGAAAAAGGCTCCTGACGCCTACCTCCACCGCAGTCACCAGCTGAACGTGAATCGGTCCGAACACCAATATCTCGCATCATGCGCGATGCGATCTGAGGCCCGACCCCGGTAAGCAGTTGCAATAACCTTAGCCAGCTTACGGCATCGAACGGGTTTTCGAGAATGCGAAGGAACGCGAGCATATCCTTAACGTGAGCCGCTTCGATGAACTTCAAGCCACCGTATTTGTGAAACGGAATCTTGCGGCGATTCAATTCCACCTCCAATTCAGCGCTGTGATGTCCCGCCCTGAAGAGCACGGCCTGATCCATCAGCATGACGCCCCGTTCCCGATGTTCAAGAATCCGATCACACACCGCGTTGCACTGCTGCGGTTCGTCAGCACATGTCAACAACACAGGCCGGTGACCAGCCGGTCGATGCGAAAACAGATTCTTCGTGTATCGTTCCCCCGCCTGCTCCATCAGGGTGTTGCTCGCGTCAAGCACCTGCTGCGTTGATCGATAATTTTGCTCCAGCGTCATGGTCTCCGCGCCGGAAAAATGATCCGGAAAATCGAGCATGTTTCGAACGGTGGCGGCGCGGAAGGAATAGATCGATTGCGCGTCGTCACCGACCGCCATGATATTGCTCACGTTACGACGCATCCCACGAAGAATGCCACTCTGAATCGAGTTGGTGTCCTGATACTCGTCGACGAGGACGTGCTCGAATCGCCTACCAACCACGTCTCCAACCTCAGGCAACTCCGACAACGCTTTCCAGAACAAGAGCAAATCGTCAAAATCGAGCACGTTTTGGGCTGATTTCCGATCGACGTATGCCTCGAATATCTCGACGATGCCGTCCTTCGCATGGGCACACCAGGGGAAATATCGCTTAAGAACAGCGTCCAAAGACGATTGTGCATTGACGGTATGAGAGTAGATGTCGAGCAGCGTCTGCTTTTTGGGGAATCGCGTCTTGGCCTTGGCGAATCCCAAGTCGTGGCGAATCAGATTCAGCAAGTCACCCGCATCCCCCTGATCCAGAATCGTGAAATCCGGTGCGAGTCCGATAGCGTGCCCGTAAACATGCAGCAATCTGTTTGCGACGGCGTGGAATGTCCCGCCCCAGACGGTTCGGACATCATCCGACCCCAACATGCGTTCCGCCTGACGTACCATCACCGAGGCCGCACGCCGCGTGAATGTCAACAGCAGGATTCGCTCGGCTCCGATCCCCTGTTCGATGAGATGTGCCACCCGGCAGGCCAGCGTTCGCGTTTTGCCGGTCCCCGCTCCCGCAATTACAAGCAGCGGCCCGTCCCCAAATTCCACCGCCCGACGCTGGTCCGCATTAAGATCATCAAGATACCTCGTTGACATTGAAGCATCATAACGGCTGGCTTACCGCTGTCGCCACGGCTTGGGCAGGGTTGGCAACGAATGGTGACGGATTCCCGGATACTTGCTCGAATCCTGGCAACGCCACGGCGTTTCGTCGCCTACCAACAGTTCAGGCGGTCGATCCAGGGCAACGATCACCTCATAGCCTACAAGTCCGTATTAGGAGTTTGCCCGAGTAACACAACAACGGCTCACGGAATGGAGTTTTGACCTCCTCGCACCCTTCAGGCCCAGAGGGGCCAAAGTGCCGATCCATACAGGTCAAATCGAATACTCGGACAATCTCCTGGCGATCATTCTCGCAGAAAGATCAGGCTCGCAAGCCTGAGAACCGTGTTAGAATACGTGCGTGCGTGTGGGATTGTGATGCCCCACCAATCGACTCACAATCCAAGGACACGCGAATGACGCCCGAATGCGGCATTAACTTAGAGAATGGCAAGAACTGCACCATGCCCAGCATGCATGGCTACCGGCGATGCTACGTGCATGAAAACGCCCCCGAAATCCGCGCGCGCCGGCTCGCATCGCAGGCCAAGGAACGCCAAAACCGGCGCCGTTATGTCCCCAAGGGGAAACGGGTTACAGGGCCGCTTTCGTTGTACGACATCCGCGACCTGATGCTGCGAACCGTCGCGGAACTCGGTGGCGGCAGGCTCGACAACCGGTCGGGCCTTGCTCTGGCGTTTGCCTGCCAAACCGCAATCCGCGCTCACGATTCGTGGTCCCGGACCGAAGGTGAGCCGAACCAATTCACAGACTTGGGCACGGTCGAGTTGGAAATCCGCGCCCTTAAAGAACTTGCCAAGATCGCTCGCGAAGCAGGATTGCGACACGACACGTTCATTCGGCAATTGCACGAATACGTGACCATGTACCGGCGACGATCCCGCCGTGCGTAAACCCGTTCCAAAGGCCGAGATTCGATTGATTCGCTCCGTGGGCGCATCGCCCCGGGCCTGAGACGCCGCAGCCGATTGAAACCCGTTGCCGTATACGATCACGCGGGCGTAGCGTGACTACGATCAATTGACCGCCGATGCCCGGACCATCGCCACGATGCCGCGCTTGACAGCTTCCGATAGATCATCCCAAGCCTCAACAACCCGCGCCAAGTCGGGCGATTTCTCCCGCAAGAGCGCCAAGCAGAACGCCTAGTTTTTTTCGTCGGATTCGTAAGTGTCGGTGGTTTCAGCGGTTAGCGATTCACCGCAGCGGTTTTGTAAACCGCAGGTCATGGGTTCGAGTCCCTTCACTGGCTTTGTTGTGTTTCGTTGCACCGCGTCTCGTTTTTTCCGCCACGCGAATCGGCTTGGAGCCAGCAGGTAGCCAACCGCGAATCTCAATTCGCGCGCTTCGTTCAAGCATTACAGACCAAGACCGTCGCGAATTCGTTGGCTTCGCTCTAAGGCGCGGCGTGCTCAAGCGATTCAATCCGCGCCCAGAGTTCGCGAATCCGGTTCTCGATGCGCTTGACGTCGTCCAACGGTTGACGCATCTCCAATGCGTGTGCCAGCGAGGCCCGCAGGCGGTCACGTTCGCAATAGAGCGATTCCAGCGGCGATGTTTCCGTAGCGTTCATAGTCTCTCCCCGTCCGTGTGAAGACTCCCATTCCCTTAGAACTACGATATGGTCGGCGTGTGTGTCAGCCCATAATCGCGGGAAGGCGGTGCGGGGTGAATCGCGAGACTTATCGGTCGGCTGAGTGCGAACGTTCGCGGCGATGGATCAGCACCGGAGCCAGCACAAGAGCGAGAAGAACGAACACCATCCCCGCAATCGAAAGGTTTATCAGGCGATTGATGGCTGGCATCAATTCCGACGCAGCTTCCTCCACCTGCTGAATCGTTGCGGCGGCTGAACGTACGGGAAGAGCAGCCACCGTCTCATTCATACTGTCCACCAGAGCGCGCACATCAACGATAGTGCCGCGCATTTCGGCGCTCAAGAATCTGTATTCCCCAATCAACTCGTTCGCGGCGTCGATGTCGATTCTCTCGGTACGCTCGGAAATTTGCGCTACCAGCGTATCCAGGCGGCGGACGGCGGCGTTGTACGCTTCGATATCAAAGGCCGACACGCCCGCGAACACCTCGTTCAAGACTTTGCGCGTGTCGCGGCTGACCGCATCGATCTCAGCAGCGTCCAACTCGGAATTCAGGCGCGTATTGAAGTCGTCAATGACGCATACCGCCCGTTCGCGCAACTCGTGGGTGAGCACGTTGATCTCCATGACCGTCGCGTTGAACGCATGCACGTCGATCTGATCGATTCGCGTGCGTGCGCTGCGCGCCGTCTCGGTAATCTGCTCGTTGCGTTCGCGTGTTCGTGTGATGTCGAGTTGCCGGGTGATGGTGTCCGCTGCTTTGGCCATCCCGCTGGGCTTCTCGCCCGCGCGCGGACCGGCACACCCGGCGCAGACCTGCACGGCTGCGACGACGGCGGAAACCACCGAAAGATGAAGCGGGCGGAGTCGTTTGGTCATCAAGGCACGAATTTGTAGCCGATCGTGTGAACCGTGATGATGTGTTGCGGATCCTTGGCATCGATCTCGATTTTTCTTCGCAGCGACACGATGTGGTTGTCCACCGTGCGATTCGTCGGGAACGCGTCCAAGCCCCATATTTTTTCAAGAAGCTCCGCACGGGGAACCGGCTGCTCCGCGCGCTCGGTCAGCATCTTGAGCAACTCGATCTCGAAGTACCCCAGCGAGAATTTCTGGTCACCACGCACCACAACGCCCTTGATGAGATCAATTTCCGACTCACCCACGTTCAACACGCGCGACGTCGAAGGCGCTGCCCCGGAATGTCGCAGCGAGACTTTGATACGCGCGAGCAATTCGCGAATGCTGAACGGCTTGGTAATGTAGTCGTCAGCACCGAGTTCGAGACCGCGCACGATGTCCATTTCCTGCGAACGGGCCGTCAGCATGATAATCGGAACATTGAACCCGGATTCGCGGATGCTCTTGCATACCTCGAAGCCGTCCATTTTGGGCATCATTACGTCCAACAGGATCAGATCAGGCCGTTGCGTTTTGGCAATTTCCAGGGCTTGCTCACCGTCGGCGGCGCTCAGCACCTCGAACCCTTCGAATTGAAGATTGTCGCGCAGCCCCATAGCCATGTCCGGCTCGTCTTCAGCGATCAGAATGCGTGCCACGTGTCAGCCCTCCCGCATGCAGCGTTATTGGGAATCGTTTTCGTCGCCGGTCTTCAGATCGGCGGATGACGCCGGTAAGAATATGCGAAACACACTACCTTTGACCAGCCTCGATTCTACATCAATACTCCCGCCGTGGGCACCGACGATCTGGTGTACGACGCTCAGACCCAACCCCGTTCCGCGAACCTGACGCACGCGATCGTCGGTCGCCCTGAAAAAACCGTCAAAAAGCCGCGACCGGTCCTCCGGGCTGACGCCGATCCCCCGATCCTTGACAGAAATCAACACGCCATGCCTGTCACGCCGCGTCTCGGTTTTGATCTCGATTTCGAACTCCTTCTCCTCGGCGCTGTATTTGATCGCGTTGCTCATCAGATTCACCATCGCCTGTGCCACGGCGTCCGCGTCGGCGGAAACCGTCGGCAAACCATCCGCGACGCGCAGCGTGTGCGTGAACCCCTTCTGGTTCAGCTCCGCCCGGTAGTTCTCGTACGTCGCCCGAACAACCTGACCAATGTCCACAGGGGCCAGGTGGTAGGTCTTGCGCCCGGCTTCGATTCGCGAAAAATCGAGGATGTTTTCGATAAGCTGGGTGAGTCGCGTGCTTTCACGCGTAATGATCCCGTAGTATTCCTGCTTCTTCTCTTCCGACGGCACGCGCCCTTCGCTGAGCATCTCGCCGAACATGCGAATCAACGCGAGCGGCGTCTTCAACTCATGCGAGACGTCGGCCACAAAATTGCTCTTGAGTTCGCTCAGGCGGAGTTCCCGCTCCACCAGCGTGATGAGCTTCCAGACCATCAGCGCCAACACGATCAGAAAAACAATCGCGATAGCGACCAGGATAACCTGCTGAATTCGGGCGGCCCGAAACTCACTCGCGACGAATTGCTCGGACGGCGTGACCACGAGCGGCATCACCTCGGAAATCGGCTCATACCAAAACGTCCGCAAACGCTCCGGTTGACGCACAACGCTCAGCCTGCCCGACACGGCGAACAGGGGTTCGAGCAGGTCTTTGCGGAGCAGATCAAGATCGATCAACGCGCCAGCCAACACCGTTCGTCCTGCGCCCACATCGCTCACGAGATAAGCGATCACGAACGGCTGCCCGCCAGCCACGCTTTTGACGAAACCCAGCGGCTCGTGCGGAGCGTCGGACATCGCCGAGAATCTCTGCGCGACGCGTTCCTGCACCTCGGCGCGAAGCTCCGACGCGACCGGAAGCACCTTTCCGCCCGGGCCGGCAGCCCCCCACCACAACAGTCGCTCGCCGTTCCAAACGATGTAGTCAGTCAACCATCGAGGCTGCCGCGCGCCGTCGAACGGATCGTCCCGCCCTCCGCCCGCGTAGTGCTGAACCACGCGTACCAGTCGCCTGGCTGCTACCCGACGAATCTGCCCCGTGGCGGACGAGCGAATCTGGATGGCCTCATTCTGCGCTGCGGCGATATGCAGCAAGGACACCGTCCGAGGCTGGCTAACCGCGAAAAACAGCGCGAACCCGACCAGTACAACCGCTGCCACCACGATCACAGCACCGGCAGATCGCCATCGCTTTCTTGGATTGCGCTGCTCAATGCTCATCGCTTTGCACCTGACACGCCAGGATTCATCCCGTCGGGAATTCGAAAAAACTTTGCACCACTATGATCCCTTCCGGGCGGCGGGTGAAGGCCTGTCTGGAAGAATCACGCCCACGACACTATAGTGCCTTCAAATACCGAAGCACCCTTTTGGAGTTCCAACACGATGGGCCTAGTGACCGGCGAGCAGGTAATCGAACAACTTCGCACCGTAAACGACCCCGAGTTGCATCGGGATTTGGTCACCCTGAACATGATTAAGGATGTCGTCATCGACGGCCCCCAGGTCACGGTTCACGTCGAATTGACCACGCCCGCCTGTCCCATGCGCGAGCAAATCACAAAGGACGCGACGGCTGCTGTCGAGCGGATTCCCGGCGTGGAAAGCGTGGAAATCGAATTCACCGCCTCCGTCCGCAAGCATGGCGCCGCCGGTGACGGGTTGCCCGGTGTCAAGAACATCGTCGCGGTCGGAGCGGGCAAGGGCGGCGTGGGCAAGAGCACAGCCGCCGTCCTCTTGGCCTTGGGTTTGAGTCGCAAGGGTGCGAGCGTAGGCCTCATGGATGCGGATGTGTACGGGCCGTCCATCCCCACCATGCTGGGTTTGGAAGATGCCAAGCCAGCCGTCCGTGACGAGAAAATTCTTCCCGTCAAAGCCGGCAATCTAAAAGTCATGAGCATCGGATTCATGGTCGAGCGCGACAAGCCGCTCATCTGGCGCGGGCCTATGGTGCACGGCGTCGTCAAGCAGTTCCTCGAACAGGTGGATTGGGGCGAGCTGGATTACCTCATCGTCGACCTGCCACCCGGAACCGGCGACGTCCCGCTGACCCTCGCGCAGTCGATCCCCATGACCGGGTCGGTGGTAATCTGCACGCCGCAGGATGTCGCCCTCATCGACGCCCGCCGCGCTATCATGATGTACAACCAACTCAATGTGCCCTGTCTCGGCATTGTCGAGAACATGAGCTACTACCTCTGCCCCAAGTGCGGCAATCGCGACGAAATCTTCGACCACGGCGGAGCGGAAAAAGCCGCCCACGAAATGGACGTGCCCTTCCTCGGCGCGATCCCGTTAAACGCGAGAATTCGCGAATTCGCCGACCAGGGCACACCCGAAGACACGTTCACCAAAGCCCCCGACGAAGTCATCCGCGCCGTCGAGGAAATGGCCGCCGCCACCGCCGGGCAAATCAGCGTGCGCAATCTGATGCCCACCGCCCAGCCGTCGCTGTCCATCGAATGACACACAGGCGCATGTTGCCAGCCCGTAACGTTCGGATTCCGTTGCCTATTGCACGCTTTGGGGCGAATCTGTAATGTCGTTGCTAGGTCGCCTTGACGGCATGTACCGAACAGGAATCTGTTGAACCCACTTTTCTGCCGGTCTGCTGGCAGCGCGATGAGCGAGACGTAACAGAAACCATGAAACATCAACATGAAGCTCATTCAATCCATCAGCTATCTAGCGCTGCTGATGAATCGCTATCCCAGAGTGAAATCGAGGCTGATGTCATTCGAGACTTCTTTGACTCAATTTCCAAAGCCGCTCGCCTATTCGACACAATCCCGAAAACGATGACTCATTCTTTTCCGGCAACGATGCCCGAAGAGAACGAAGCGCAAAGAGAATACTACGTCAATCACTGGTACGAGATCGGCGGACGAATAAGGGTTGCGATGTCTTCTGCCGACCGCAATCTACGGGATTTGGTTGACGGATTCATGTTGGGCTTGGAGCACAGGATTGCGTCGGTCATGGCGCTCACGGCGAGATCGGCGTTGGAATGCTCCGCGAGTTACTACAATTTGTGCTACAAAATTCAGGGAAAACGCGAGCTTATCGAACAAAATGTGCTGGGTTTTCTCGATGACGATAATTCTGTTGGAGATTCTGGACTCTATAAATCGGACTTAGTTGATGATCTTACCCGATTCCAACACGGATCGCGCCAACTTGTCACGGGAAGGATTGAAACAGACGACGTCGCGGGGTGGAAGCGTTTCAGAAATAGCACTCAGTACACATCGAAACCTAAGTCTGAACAAGAGGACCAAAGCAAAGCAGGCGAGATTCTTGATTTCTTCAAAATCAACCAAATCAATATACTCTCGCTGCTTGAAAAAATACAAAAACGCCGTGAACATGCGCACATTCTAGTGGTATACGACTATCTATCTGAGTTCTGCCATCCAAATTCTTCTTGTCGAAATGTCGGCGTCTCGCAGCAGTCAGTTGACGGCGACGGCATCGCTCACGTGCAAACTATCGGAGACAACGTGTGGATGCATGGAACTGAAAAAGCGACGTACCTAGGCATGTGTGCAATCGCGACGTCAATCCAGATTCACATAGAAGGCCACAACATGATTTGGGACATTTCAAAGAAACTACTTGAGCGGAAAATGCAACGGGAGTAATGAAGCTCTTTGTTCACGCGGCGCACGCACTCCGCCCGCATACGTCGCCCTCACTCTCCAACCAACTCCGTCACGTCAATCAAATCATAAGGCCTATCGATCGCGGAATAGAAGCTCCGATTGTCAAGCATCTCCAACCCCGCCCCAAACAATTCGTTGAGCACCACGCGGAACGTGTTCACCGGCGTCATGCCATCGCGTAGCCCATCGACCGCCCCACCGGGCAAACGCAGCGCACTGAGTATCGCCGTACGCTCGCGCAAGTTGCTCTCCTCCACGCTCCACCAGTCCAATTCAGACCCAGGCCCATGATCGCCCTGCAGAATAATCACCGGCTCACCCCGCGGCGACGCGAGCAGCCGATCGATCGCAGCCATCAACTGCGTGTTCAGGTAGGCCACCTGCCCCACGTACCCGCGTCGATACTCCTCCCGATCACCCTGAATCATAAAGTGACTGCCGTCCGCAAACGAGAACGGTCGACTCGGCGTCAGCGGGTTCCCCTTCGCATCAAACACAAACGGCGGATGCGGCGCGACCACGTGGGCGAACACGAATTTAGGCCCCTCAACATCGTCGAGCGTCCCCAGCGAATCAAGCGTGAACCGCACGCGGTTGCGATGCGACGCATACTGCACGCCGCGCGTCAGCACACCAAAATACGGCAGCGGCGTCATACTCAGCCACAGATTGTCAAACTCGCTCAACGCCCACCGAGGCGACAACCTCTCGTCAGCCGTCCAAATCTCCGTTCCCCAATAGCCCGTCGCGAACGTGACATGCCGATAGCCCTCCCGCCGCAACGCCCGAACCACCCGACTGTCACGGATCATCTCGCCGAGAGGCCCGCGATCGACACGCTCCTTCCCCACTGCGGCCACCACATGATCGAGATGGCAGGCATTCAACGAAGACGCCACCGACAAGAACGTTTGCACATAGTTCGATCGCGCCAGCTCGTCCACAAAGAACCCGCGCCGGCGCAATCCGTCGAGAAACTCACGGTTGTCATAGTCGAACAACTCACGCAACACGTCACCGCGACCGTAGGCGTCAAGCACGATGAAGTAGATGTCCGGCTTGTGATCCAAACTCGCCGAAAACCGAATCGGCTCCAGCGTCGAGGTTAGCCCCGATCCACCCCCCACCACACGAAACGCAGCCGTTGCGGCTGGTATCAGCACGAGTATCCACGCGATCCGATTCAACAGAGTCGTCAGCATGTTCGTATGCGCTTTGGCCAAGTGCAAAACCCAAAGACCGCCTATCCAAAGCAAACCGAAACCGAGACCCACCGCAGCGGCTGCACGCTCATAAGAAACGACACGTTGCGCCATTGTCGCCCCATGTCCGAACGCGAAAAACAGAAACATCGTCCACGACGCGAACAGCGCCCCACGTCGCCCGTCCCGCACGATCACACACGCCACGCCCCACGCAAGAGCTGCCAACACAAACGCACACACCATAGGCAGCAAAGGCTCCGTACCATGAAGGCGATCCACATTCTGCCCGAGCAGCGAAACCACCGGAAACAACGCGATCAACAAGAGATGCACAGGCCAAGATGCACGCTTCGCGTCGGCCATCACGCTTTCCGCACCCCGCGCATCAGGTAGAGTCGTCGCTGCGAACCGCCAACGCGCTCACTGGTCAACGTCTCAAAGTGCGTTCCAAACGCAGCCTCAAACCCCGCCTGCGTGTATTCGCCAAAAATATCCTCGCGCGTGGCCAGCAAACGTTGAACCTGCGAGTCCGTCTTCGGCACCCATTCGATAATCAGACGATCGCTCAGCGACGCAAAATACTCAGCCGTCATCGCCAACGGCACATTGTTCGATATCGCCAGATGATGAATCAGTGCGAGCGCCATCACCGCGTCAGGCCGACCCCGCTCGGCGATCGTCCCGCGCTCGCGATTGGCCCACCCGATCGCCGGACTCGGATTCGTCAGGTCGATGAGCAGCGGCAGAATCCCCCGCTCACCCGCCGCCCGCACCGCGAGATAATTCTTCTCCACCGCAGCCGGGTCAATATCAAACGACACAACTGACGCTCCCAATCCCATCGCCGTCCGACTGAACTCCCCGATGTTCGCACCGACATCCCACACCGTCCCCGCCTCGATACGACTCAAAAAATCCCCAACAAGTTTCCGCTTACACGCCATGTCCTCAGCCGCGTAGTTCGTATTCTTGTAGTAACCGCCCCACTCCGTCCCCTCGGGTCGCCACGTCAACCGACGAATAGCCAACGTCAAACTGTCCACCAACGCAGCCAATCCGAATTTCGAAACGCGACGCTCCCCGCTGCGCGCCGCAACGCCCGCGTATCGCCGCTGCGCCCTCGCGTGCGCGTGTATATGCATCCCCAAGCCCAGATTCAACCGCGTCCGCCCCGGCAGAAGTGACGACACCAGGTCAAGAGGGACACCGTCAAGATACACGCGCATCAACTGTCCCAAACGCACATCGCAACGGCTCATCAAACTCAAAGGCCCCAGAAAATGCTGACAAAATTGCCGGTAAGCCGTCCACGGTCGCCCGTCCTCGTACAGCTCAAACGAGAGCGTATCGATCAGCACCGGCTCGCCGTCAACGAATTGAATGTTGTAAGCACTCGCATCCTTGAGACACATACCGCGATCCATCGCGCGCCGCTGAATCTCCAGCGTACACAGTGCCGCGTCACAAAAGGCACTGAAACACCATTCATACGGATACGAAATGAGCGGCACAACTTTCGGCGCAATCACCTTGTACGCGACTTCGCCACAATGCGCATAAGCCAGCGACATCTCCTCGTGCGAAACGAGCAAACCATCCGCGACCAGTTCGTCATACAAACCCGATTCAATCAGGCCGTCGAAGTGAGTCTTGTAAGATTGGTTGACCTGCCGCAGGATTCGCCCATCGCGGCCGTAGACGAATCCGCTCGGATCGCGGAATGAAGCGGCATCGACCTTGTCCGTCACGGTTTCGACCGCTCGTCGGAGTCGCCCTTGCCTTTGCGACTGAATGCAGCCCGAATGCGCGACCAGAACATCTTGATCCCCAACCCCGCACCGCAAACGACCGCGATCACCGCCTGAAAAATGAAGCTCCCCGTCCCTGGGTCCAGGTAACCCAGCGCGTCCGATGACAGCCACAGCGTACAAACGACAACACCCGGAACAATTCGCATTCGCCCGTTACCCATAGACCACGACAACCACAAGCATCAATGCTAACACGAAATGCAACATTTCCAATCAGCCGCCCCACCACCTATTCACGGCGCAGCCATCGGAATCAGTCGCTCCTCCACCAGAAATCGGGCGATACGGTTCGCAGCCAGCCGATGACCGGTCTGATTCCAATGCCCCAGCCCGGCTTGTTCTCCAAACCCGTGCATCAGATCGCCACTGTCCCGGTGATGCTGCAAGAACTCGGGCACAAGCGTCAGAAACGCAATGCCATTCCGACCGCAAAAATCAGCCAATCGTCGATCGGGGTCATCGAGGTCCAGTTCGGGTTTGTGCTCGGCGAAGTACGTCCGTGCCTCATCCCACACCTGCGGCGGATTGGTAATCGCAACCACCACAAACCGGGCGCCGTGCGCATCGCACAATTCCCTCGACCGCAGCAAGAGTCTCTCTGTAATCGTCCACGCCTCAGCCCACTCCCCCGTCGGATTCGGATCATAGATGCGCCAGTCCCCGGCGATCCCCGGATGATACTTGGCCAACCCGCCGTCCGCCCGCGGCGCCCTGGGCTTGGCCAGCGTGTGACGAAGCGCCTCGATAGCCACCCCCGCCAACCGAACGTGCGTCGTCACCCAACTGATCGCCCGCCAGGTCTTCGAGTCCTCATTCCGAAGCGCGAACCGCCACCCGGTGAAATCGCGAAACCCGGCATCAAATTCCAAACCCCCGTCCTCAGTCAGATGAAAGAATGGCCGAGTATAAGCAGACAAAGATTTGTGATTATCCCGAATATCGTTGCCCGTGTGCAGGCCGAAGATCACCACATCCGGCTCGAACGGCATGGCGAACTCGCGCAGCCGCAGATACTCCTGAGCGGTCGAGAAACCGTTCACGCCGAAGTTGAGCACCTCGTATCGTCCCTGCTCGCTCAACTTCTTTTCCAGCTTCTCCGTAACAGCCTCCTCCAGATCAACCTGACGGGCATCGATAAACGAGTCACCGAGAAACGCGATCCGAAAAACGCCGTCCGGCTTGGCGACGGTTGTCTCATGATCGTGAAGTCCCACGCTGTTGATCCGCACCAGCGATCGGCCTTCACGTTCGTTCATCAACTCGCGGTTGGGAATGTAACTGCTGCCCGTCCAATAGTCGTTCATCACAATGATGCCGCCCTTTTGAACACCAAGGACGCGCAGGGCAACCTCCGCCAACATCATCGCCACCACAAACGACAATAAGACCGCCAACACCCGAGCGCGCCAGCCGAAACGCCTGACCGGACGCACATCACCGGATGAATCAGACTGCTGCCCGGAACCGGACAGGCCAGCCATCGCATCGTTTGGCGTGTGTGTTGTCATTGGCAAGCTACAACTCAACTGCAAGACATAGAACATTCACAGGAAACATCATTATCCACAACATTCCATGAAACGCCAGAATTTAAGGGGTCGGGAGTCGTTTCCTGAATGCGGGGCCGAATCGACCGAGCCGCAGGTCGATTCTCGCGCGGCCTCGCGTGGCTGTTTCGGAGGCACAGGTCTGGTATACTCTACGTTTGGGTTGTGGAAGCCCGTTTTCCTCGGAGAGGCTGAAAAATGACGCTGAAGGAATTTCAGGATCTGATCGAGCACATGTACTCAGCCAAGGATCGGGCGAGGGGGTCAGCTGCGACCTTCATGTGGCTGGCGGAAGAGGTGGGCGAATTGGCGTCGGCCATCCGCGAGGGAACAAAGAAAGACATGGAAGAGGAATTCGCCGACGTGCTGGCTTGGGTCACGACGCTGGCGAATGTCGAGGGAATCGACCTGACCTCAGCCATCCGAAACAAGTACGGTCTGGGCTGCCCTGGTTGTGGTGAGATGCTCTGCACGTGCGACACGAAAAAGTAAGACGAAGGGCGAACCGTTCAATGCGTTCAGCCCGCCATTGAAGCAGGAATCAATTCAAACATGGCGATGATGTTGATCAATCTTCCAGACGGTCGCATGACCAAGTACTCCCTCGATCCAGGCGTGCATGTGATGGGTCGGGATCCGAGTTGCGACATCGTGCTGGACGATCCAAGCGCGTCGCGACAACACGCCGTCGTACGCTGCGACGGCCCGTGCTTCGCACTCGAAGACCTCGGGAGCAAGAACGGCACCCTGGTGAATCACCGTCGCATCGCCACGGTTGATCTTTGCCACCTCGATGAAATTCTGATCGGCTCCGTGGAAGTCAAATTCATTTCCGAAGAATCCGTCGCCGCAAAGCGAGCGAGCACGGTCGTCGTCGCGGACGGCGAAGCCACAGTGGAGACGGCTGAGTACACGTCCAAGAGCGCGAACTTCGAACTAAACCAGCGTCGCCTCGAAATGCTCTACGACCTGAGCGAACGGCTGCTGACACTGCGCGACACGCAAGGTTTGCTTGAAGAAGCAATGTCGATCTGTTTCGAAACGCTGCGGTTTGAGCGCGGCGCGATCGCGGTACGCAAGGCTGGCGAACGCACAGTCGATTGGCCTGTCGTGCGCAATCTGCGCTCCAACACCGGAGAACTAACCATCAGCCGAAGCGTGCTGGGCCGGGCGATGGATTTCGGGGAGCGTGCGGTCGTTACGGACGCCGGAGGCCAGCGCGTGGACCCAACGGTCAGCATGGTGCAGCACGGTATTCGCACGGCTTTGTGCGTCCCGCTCAAGCATGGCGATGCGGTTCTTGGCGTCATCTATGGAGATCGCACGACGACCGGCACGCACTATTCAAAGGAAGAGCTTGATTTTCTGGCAGCCCTCGCAGGACAGGTGACCATCGGGCTGATCAACGCCCGGCTGCTGGAAGAGCAAAAATCGAAGCTGGCACTTGAGAAGGAAATTGATCTTGCCCGCGAAATTCAGCAAGGCCTGTTTCCCAGGGTACTTCCTCGACATGACGGAATCGAGTTCGCCGTGCTGAACGAACCCGGCCGAACCGTCAGCGGCGACTACTACGACATCGTACCGCTCGACAAGAATCGGTTCGGTTTCGTCGTCGCGGATGTGACGGGCAAGGGCGTGGCTTCGGCGCTTCTCATGTCGAATCTGCAAGCGGCGGTGCGGTTATCGCTTCCATCCAGCGACGATCTCGGAGGCTTGGTCGCGCGTTGGAATGATTTGATCTACACAAACACAGATGCAACGAAATTCATCACCTGCCTGACGGGAATCGTAGACGTTGCCAAGCGTTCACTGAAATTTGTGGCTGCGGGCCATCAACCGCCCTACCTGGTACTCGGAGAACGGTCATTGCCCAAGGTGATGCACGTGCCCGCCGACTTTCCACTGGGCGTTGTCGACGACGCAACGTACACAGCCCGTACGTTTGAATTGGGAGCCGAGCCGTGCGTGGTTTTCTGCTACACCGACGGCGTGTCGGAAGCGATGGACCCGAACGAAAACCTATTCGGTGAACCGGAAATGGAAAAAGTGCTCGCAGCGTGTGGTGATCTCGACGCCCACACGGCGATCAAACGTATGCGCAAAGCCGTCACAAGCCACTGTCGCGATGCCGCCCAAAGCGACGACATCACGATGCTCGCTTTTCACATCAAATAAACTCCGACACGATCGAGCCGCGCCGGCAGGGATTTAGTTCAAGTCGATGAGCGCGCTCGTTAGGTTGGTGGGCTTTGCTTCCACTTGGTCATCCATACCCGCCAACGGGATTCCGTGCTTCTTCATGAAACCGACGAGCTCACCCACAGGAACGCGCCGATGATCGCTGCCGGGAATTCTGTAACCTTGAAGCAAACCGTTATCCAGCCATTTGGAAACGGTTCGCGGAGATACTTTGCAAATCTTAGCTGCCTGGCCGGTCGTCAGTACGCTTTTTTGATCGTTCATCGAAAAGGTTTGACACCCTTCTTTGTTCTCTGGATTTCGGAATGACCACGCATCTCGCGACGAACCCGGTCGAACGCGGGCCGAAGAACTGCTCGCCCCCGCATGACCGTACACCCGCGATTCCCCTCGCACGCAAACCGCGCCAAACACCGTTTCATTCCAAACCACATTTTTTAGCCAAATCACGCATCCGGATTAGCTCAATCCAAATGCCCCCTGCGGACGGCCTATCATAACAGCATTGCCCGAAAATTCCGAGTGGTTTTACCCCAATTATTAGATTTCATCTGCGCGCAATGGGGAATTCACACCAGCACCTTGCGAAACCGACGTCGCAAACCCCAGGGTTTTCCCTAGTGATCGAAAAATGCTCTGAACATCGACGAGGATCATGTAAAGTGAGGGTATAGCGACAAGCGTCAGGCAGGTTGCGAAGGCTACCCCGGCTGCGATGGAAATGCCCATTGGGATCAGAAATCTCGCCTGGAAAGACGTTTCGAGAAGAAGCGGAGCCAAGCCCAGGATTGTGGTGATGGAAGTCAGCAGAATGGCCCGCATCCGCGAACGCCCGCTGAGTATGACGGCTTCAAAGGTGGATACCCCTGCGGTGCGGTGGTGGTTGATCCAGTCGACGAGAATCAGGGAGTCGTTGACGACAATTCCGGTCAAAGCCACGAGTCCGATAAGTGACATGATGGTGAGCGGAAAACCCATTAAAAGGTGGCCTGCGACGGCACCGATGACGCCGAACGGGATGGCCGTCATGACGATGAGCGGCTGAACGTAGCTCTTGAAAAGCGCAACGAGGATGACGTAGATCAGCATGGAACCGATCAGAAAATCTTTTTTGAGCGAGCCGAACGATTTTCGGAATTCCCGGCTTTGCCCGCCGAAATCGATCCTGACGCCCTGAAAACGACGCTGCAAATCAGGGAAAACGGTAGCGATGTCCGCTGTGACTTCACGGGCGTTGCCGACGGCCTGATCGACGTCGGCGGTGACGGTAACGGTGCGTCGCTGATTAAAGCGCCGGATTGTGGCGTAGGCACGTCCCTCCTCGATGCGTGCGACCTCGCGAAACGGCACAATTTCGCCGTTGGGGGCAGCCACCCACATAGATTCAATGTCGGCGATGCGCGTGCGGGACGACTCCGGATAGCGCACCATGATTTTCACGTCTTCGCGATCGCGTTGAATTTTTCGGGCTTCGAAACCGTAGAACGCAGCCCGAATCTGGGTGGCGAGCGATTCGGTTGTCATGCCGATCGCCCTGGCGGAGTCGAGGAGTTTGATTTTGACCTCGCGCCGCCCTTCGTCGAAGTCGTCATCGATGTCGAACACGCCCGCGTAGTCAGCCAGTTTCGCCTGGATGATGTTGGACACTTCCTTGAGATGGTCGAGATCGCGCCCGCTTATTTCGATGGCAACGGCATCACCACCGGGGCCGCCCTGAATGGCACTGAATTTCAAGGAGTTCACGCCAGGAATGTCCCGTGTGCGGCTGCGGATATCCTGAAGAATCTGCTCGCTGTCGCGATCGCGTTCTTCGGTGGTCTTCAGCTCGATGATGAGCTGCGCAAGGTGCGTGCCGTTGCCGGCGGTGCGACCTTCGGAAGTGTATTGGACTCCGACCAGCGTAAAGAGTGAATCGAGTTCATCGCCCATTTCGATCACTGCACGCTCAACAACGGCGATGGCCTGGTCGGACAAATCGATGGGCGAGCCGACCGGCATCTTCAGGCTGGCCATGAGCGTTTCGGAATCCATCTTCTGTATGTAGACGAAGGGAACGCGACGGCCTACCACCATGGCCAGCGTGACAATCAGCAATCCAACAAGCACGCTCATGGTGACGTAGCGGTAGCGAACAGCCACGCGCAGGAACCGTTCGTATCCGCCGATCATCATGTCCTTGAGCATGAAGTGTTGGAAATCTCGAAACGGCTTGGTCCACGATGCACGGTGTCGATCCTCTTCGGTCTGTTTGAAGGGTTTGAGCCACTCAGCCAGATGGCAGGGAAGAATGGAGAGGGCTTCGAACAGAGAAACGCCAAGCGCAATCATTACGATGACAGGCAGCACGCCCATGAAGTCGCCGATCTGCCCTTGTACAAAGAGCAACGGCGCGAACGCAACAATGGTCGTAACGATGGCGCACACGACGGGCCAGGTAACTGCTTCAGCTCCGGTGATGGCTGCCAGCTTCGGGGCCATGCCTTCTTCGACGCGCGTGAAAATGTGTTCGCCGACGATGATGGCATCGTCAACGAGCAACCCGAGGACAACGATCAATCCGAACATGCTGATGAGGTTGAGTGATTGCCCCATCATCTTCATCATGATGATCGTGCCCGCGATGGACAGCAGCAGGCCCACCATGACCCAGAGCGCGACGCGCCAGTTGAGGAAAACAAGCAGGGAAAGAAACACGAAGATCAATCCCCAAAAGCCGTTGCGTTTGAGCAGGTCGAGTCGCCCCTCGATGAAGCGCGCGAGATTGGTGGACGTTTGCAGTTGTCCTCCGGCGGGGTAGGGGCTGTTCCAGGCTTCTTCGTAAATCTGCTCGATTTCGCTTTTGATGCCGAGACTGTTTTTCAGGCGGGCAAGCCAATCCCGTTCGAGCGGCTGGTGCATCTTGCCGGCCACGAGCGCTTTGACCTTCTTCGATATGTCGATCGCATCCTGCCGCGGGTTCTTGAGCACGGTGACCATGACGGTCGGCTTCGCGTTGAATCGGCCCCGAAGGTCGATATCCTCGAACGTCTCGCGCACGTTTGCGATCTCGTTGAGCCGGACAACTTTGCCGGACGTGTCGCTGCTGACGATGATTTCTCCGATTTGCTTGGCATGGTCCTGTTCACCCAAGGTGCGCACGGAGACGTTGGCGTCTCGGGTTCTTACCTGCCCGCCGGGCAGATCGAGGTTGGCTTTTGCGACCACGTCGGCGATCGCGGGGAGAGACAGTCCGTGGGCGTTCACATGCTCGGGGAGTACCTCGATGCTGATTTCATCGTTGCGGACGCCCTGAAGAACCACCTCGGTGATACCGGGCACGAGGAGCAGGTCGTCGCGCAGTCGTCGCCCGACGACTTTGAGCCGGGCTTCGCCGATGTCGCCGAAGTAGGAGACGTTGATGACGGGGATGTTGGGTTCGAGCTTTCGGACCTGTGTTTCTTCCATCTCGTCGGGGAAGTCGTCGCGCGGGATGGTGTCGATGGCGGACTTGATATCGCTCACGACCTGATCGACGTCACCAACATCGTTGTGCAGGATGCACAGGACGCTGCTCAGCCCTTCGCTGATGGTGGTGTTGATTTCGTCGATTTCCTCGATGTCTTTGACGGCCTCCTCGATCTTGACGGAGATGCCCTTCTCGATTTCGGCGGGTGTGGCACCGGGGTAGGGCGTGCTGATGACCACAGCGTTGGGGGACGATTCGGGGAACATCTCGCGCACGAGCGTGGCTGCGGAGTAGACCCCGCCGATGAGAATGGTCCACATGCAGAGGTTGGTGAGCACGGGGTTGTTGACGGCGAAGCGCGGCAGGGACATCAGGAACCCCCGCCTGCGATGACCGGCAGTTGGCCTGCGTCTTCGCGCCGGGGTTCAGGCTCGTCGCCGTCGCCTACGCGCACATCGGCACCGTCGAAGAGCACGTCGAGATTCGTGAGGATGATCTCATCGCCGGCGGCGATATCGCCTTCGATAATCGCGTTTTCACCGATGTATCGCGTGATGGACACATCGCGTCTGTGGGCGTGGGCACCGTTGGCAACAAAGACGCGGTTGTTGACTAGGGCGGCGCGATCGATGGCAAACACGTTTGCGTAGATCGGTCCTTGCACGTTCGCTTTGAGGAAGTAGCCGGCGATGAGCGGCGAGGTCTGTTCAGCGTTGTCCACTTCGACGAACGCTGAAAAAGTCCTGCTGCGGGCGTCCGCCAACGGCGCGATGCGGGCGATGCGCCCTCGCCAGGACTGGTCGGGCAGCGTGTCGGAGTACAACGCACACTCGACGCCGACGCGTACCATTGAATAGGCGGACGCGGGCAGTGAGACGGGAACCTCGATCAGTTTGGGGTCCACAAGACGAAGCATCTGCGTGGCGGGCATGACATGGTCGCCCTTCTCGACCAGCAGCGCCACGATGCGTCCGGCGAAGGGTGCTCTGATGACGCACTTTTCCAGATCGAGACGGGCCAGCTCCGCGTCGGCTTCCCCAGCCGCCAGGGACGCGACGAGCGATTGGCGGCGTGGTTCGATCAATGCGACCAGGTTGCGAAAAGTCTGCAACTGCCGCTGCGACTGCCGGTAGGCCAATCTGGCGAAGTCCACTTCTTTCTTGGCAGCGAGGTTCCTTTGCTTCAAATCCCCCACACGTTCGAATTCCGCCCGACTGACCGCGAGCTCTTCATCAGCGATGGCTGCGAGTTTTTGGTTGTTCAGTCGCTCGACATCGAGCTGTGCGATGCGAGCGCGCAGTTCGTCCTGGTTGGCTTCGACGCGGGCAAGTCTCTGACGATAGGATCGATCGTCGATACGCAGCAGTTGTTCGCCCTCTTGCACATGCACGCCTTCGTTCAAGCCGTCGGCTGTCTCAACGATCAAGCCGCTTACCTCGGCTGCGATGCTGACGTCGTGTTCGGCGCGTGCGCTTCCGTAGCCCACGAATTGATCGCGGATGTCCCTTCTTTGCAAAGTATGGATTTTTACGAGCGGTGGCAGGGCCGGCGTGTCGGTGCGGACAGCCTGCGGCTTGGTCGCGTTGAGTTGCCAGGCGATGCCGATTGAGGCTGCCAGGACGCTCAGGATGAGCACCGTCGAGACAAGGATTCTTCGCGCCTGAAAAGCCATCGCAGTATGATCTCTATCGGGACAAGGGATGCATTCGTTCCACACGAAACTTCAACGCATCCGCGTCTCGTCCGCGGATGCGTTATGGGAGGCTTCGTCGGCAGGGGACTATAGCGCGCCCCTGCCGGAATTCCAATCCTGCCGGAGGTCAAATCCGTACGAATTCGTCCGGGGTCGCTGGCGCTGACCGAAGAAATCGATGTAGACACGACGCTCGTGGGCGCCGACGGATCGTCATGCATCCTATTCTGGGTGGCACGGTCTGGCGTAGTCAGGCCGTGGCGTCACCAAGCCCTCACGGCCTACCGACTGCGCCGGTAGACCGTGAAACTATGAAGCGAGCCTCCCCTTGGGTACGTTCGGGGTCTTGAATCGGGGGTCGTATCCCCGACATGGAAGCCCCAGAACCTCAATAAGGAGACTCACTATGTGGTCGATCGGAATCGATGTTCATCAGCGTTCGTTCGCCGTTTGCATTCTCGACGAACATGGCAAGGTGGTCAAACAGATGAAACTGCGAGGGACTCTGGCGAAACTGCTGGACACACTGCGGTGCGTCAATGAGCCGTTCAACGTGTGCTACGAGGCCTCTTGCGGCTATGGCCACCTGCACGATCTGCTCGGCAAACAGGCTAAGCGCGTCGTCGTGGCTCATCCCGGGCAGCTTCGGTTGATCTTTCACACCAAGAAGAAAAACGACCGCGTGGACGCGAAGAAACTGGCGACGCTGCTGTTTCTGGATCAGGTGCCGACGATCCACGTCCCGAGCGTGGACGTGCGAAGTTGGCGATCACTGATCGAGTTTCGTCATCGCCTGGTGGCCAAGCGAACGCGCGTCAAGAATTCCTTGCGGGCTGTGTTGCGCGGGCACGGCGTGGAACAGCCTTCGCGCGAGAAGTTGTGGACACGCAGCGGCGTGGCTGGCGGCTGTGGAACTGCCCACGCGTCAGATCGCATTGCAACGGGATATCGGCGTCGAGGAGTTGGACCATCTCGATACGCAGATCAATCGGGTGGAAAAAGAACTGAGTGCCATCGCCAAGGGGCATGCCGGTGTCTTTCTGCTGCGGACGATTCCCGGCGTCGGTCCGCGTACAGCCGAAGCGGTGGTGGCCTACATCGATCGGGCGGATCGGTTTGCGCGCAACAAGCAGGTTGGCAGCTACTTCGGGTTGGTGCCCAGCCAGGATCAGACGGGCGATCGGAATCGCCTGGGACACATCACGCGTGAAGGCCCCGCCACGGTACGCAAGCTGTTGACCGAAGCAGCCTGGCAGGGCATTCGTCGCAGCCCGCACATCCGATCGTATTTCGAGCGTGTGCAGAACGGCGACGAGCAAAGGAAAAAGATCGCGCTGATTGCCACGGCGCATTACCTGGTTCGGGTGATGCATTCCATGCTGCGTAGCGGAGAGTTGTGGCGATTCGATGGAGAAGACGCGGCGCGACAGGCGGACGCGCAGGCGGCGTGAATGTGCGGGTGGCTCGGGCCTCGGGAAGCCCGTCCGCAGGGCCGGCCTGCGGCCCACCCTGTCAGCCGTCGCCCACTCGCTGCGCTCGAACAGGGTGAGCGACGGCCGACAGGGTCCCGAGCCGCAGGCCTCAGTGGAACTGCTGTTTGGCTTGTGCCGTGGGCGGCCGTGGCTGGGGTATGAAGATTGCGTTCCGCGGGGGAGGCGTACAGGGCGGTGGCATCGAGAGGTGCCGTCAAGGGAGCAGGCGGGATCAAATGTCGGACCCCGTAGTGGTGGCATGGCGCAAGACAAGACGCCGCGACCGTGAATGGGGCTGGCTCGAAATCGTTAAATGGCACACCCTGGTGGCGATGCCGAATAGATGCTTGGAAAGATCCCGAATTCTTCCCGCAACCCTCTTGACGGAGACTCGCTCATAGATGCACTGCGAATTGCCACCCGTTTTGGGATGCACCCCTCCGCCACTCAATTGCAAGCGCGGCATGGACCCGCCCGGATGCGTGGACAACAATAGAACGGCTCAGCCCATCGTCGATGCACAGGCTCAAACGGAAACACGAAATGCACGTCCACAACTCAGTCTCAAAACGCACGGCCATCGCCCGCGTGCTGCTGTTGGCTTGCATCACCGTGCCGAGTATCGCCAATGCAGACGGCAAGTATTTCGTCCGCGCGACGGAAGCCACGCCGACCATCCCCCATCAGCGTGCAATCATCAGTTTTCGAGACGGCATCGAGACGCTCATCGTGGAATCGACGGTCAACACCGCCGCCACCGACCTTGGCTGGGTCATCCCGCTGCCGTCCGAGCCGACCGGGATTTCCGCATGCACACCGGGAACGTTGGCCTCGACGTTCAACCTCATCCAACCCAAAGTCGTGCCCCACGATATACAACGGACACGCGGCGCGCTCACGTTATTCGGCTTCGTGGTCCTGTGTTGCTGCCTTATCATCGCGAATCACCTTCGCGGTCGTACCGTATTGGCCCCTCGACAGATGCTGGCCTTGGGCATCGCCGGGGCAGCGATTGTTTTCGTTAGCTTGCCATCGCTCGATGCGGGAAGGCGAGGGCTTGCGCGATCCGGAGTTTCACTGTTGCAAAGCCATCAAATCGGCGTCTACGACCTTCAAGTGATCACCGGCTCTTCTGACAGTGCGGTCGTCGCCTGGCTTACCGATCGGAAATTCGATATTCCCGATTCCGCAAGGTCGATCATCGCGGATTACCTGGCCAACGGCTGGTGTTTCGCGGTCGCGCAAGTGCGAAAAGACGCATCGAGCCAAGCCTCGACACATCCGGTGAAATTCACGTTCGAGACAAAGCAGCCGGTCTATCCGCTACGGCTGACCGCGTTGGGTAACTCCGAGATGCAACTCGATCTTTACGTCATCGCCGACAAGGCAGCCTACGCAACACACTTGAAGCGACTGTCCGGCGATCGCTATGCCCCGTCGGTCCCGAGCCAACGCGCTTGGCACCGATTGCAAGAAGACAGGACCGGTTTGGTTACGTTTGTCGGAACGAAATACACCGCGAGCGAAGTCAATCTCGCAATAGGCCATCCCGAAGTCACCGCATTGATGTGGCCGGAATGCACGTTGACGCACCTGCGAGGCCAACTCACGCCTCAACAAATGAAGACGGATGCGCAATTGAAATTCAGCGAACAGCAGCCGATCCGCACATCCGTCTACACCCGAACCGCCGCCCGCGCGCTGGCCGTGAAATTCTCAGGAAGCGCTTTCATCTTGATACTGGTGCTGGGAACATTGGCCTGCAAGCGTCTGCCGCCCGGGAATATTGGTCCGTTGCGAACATGGGTTGTAGCTGGATTCGCGATCGGGGCAGCCGCCGGCTTAATCGGGTATCAGCTCCTGCCGACTACCGACGCAAGTGTCGTTTCGTCGCGTCGGCAACTCGGCATATATGTTCTCGCAAGCGGCTATGCCACAAGTTTGCAAGAGAAATTTCCGGACGGTACAGCCGTTGATTTTCAAGCCCAATGGCGTGAAATCGTGCGCGAGGCGACCGGGTCGTCGGCTGCTCGCAGCCAAAAGTTTCAGCCACCCCAAGGCGACGTTCCGTTCGGCTACGAAATCGCCGAAACAGACAACGGCTGGAACCTTACGCTCTACGACGAGTTCGCCACGCCAGCCGTTTTCGCAATCGCACGGACGCCCGAATCGCAGTAGCAGCATATTGACATATTCCATGCCAACACAAAGCGAGGTATACCGAACATACTATGCTAATCATTCGTAACATCGGCCAGCTCGTTCTGCCGGGGGCGCACGAATCCCCGACTGGCGCTGACAGTGCAATTGAAACGATCGAAAACGCCTTCATCGCCGTGGATGGCGAAACGGTCGCCGAAGTCGGTTCGGACCGCGACTGCAACCCGCCACCGGACGCAGAGATCATCGACGCTGCGGGCAAATGCGTCGTCCCAGGCCTCATCGATTGTCACACGCACACCGTCTTCGCCGGCTCGCGCGAGGACGAATTCGTCAAACGCATTCAGGGCAAAAGCTACGTGAAAATCTCCGAAGAAGGCGGCGGCATCAAGACGTCCGTCGAAGCCGTTCGCAATGCTTCGGTTGACGAGCTTGTCGCGCTGGCTGTCCCGCGACTGCGGCGCATGTTTGCCGGCGGCGTGACCACGGTCGAAATCAAGAGCGGTTACGGCCTGACCGTCGCCGACGAAATCAAAATGCTCACAGCCGTTCGCGATCTTTGCGACCACGTGCCGATGGACATCGTCGCGACTTTTCTGGGCGCCCACACCGTACCCTCTGAATACCAATATCGTCGCAGCGCCTATGTCGATCTTGTCATCAGCGACGAAATGCTGGGCCAAATTGTTGAGCAGGAGCTGGCAGAGTTCTGCGACATTTTCACCGAACGCACCGCCTTCTCGGTTGAGGAATCGCGCAAGATTCTCCTCGCCGCCAAAGAGCGAGGCCTAACGCCCAAACTTCACGCCGATCAGATTACGCAGATAGGCGCTTCGCGATTGGCCGCCGAAGTCGGTGCCGTTTCCGCCGATCACCTCGAAACCATCAACGCGGGCGGCGTTACAGCCATGAAGGATGCCGGTGTTGTGGCAGTGCTGCTGCCGGGATGTTCCTGGTTCCTTGGCGTGGACCAGGCCCCCGCCAGAAAACTCATCGACGCGGGCCTGACCGTGGCCATCGCCACCGACTACAACCCCGGCTCCTCAATGGTCGAATCCCTCCCCCTATGCATGGCCATCGCCTGCACGCAGATGAAAATGACACCGGCCGAGGTGCTTCGCGCCGCCACCGTAAGCGCCGCCGCCGCACTAAACCGCGCCGACCGCCTGGGTCGCATAGCTCCGGGTTATCAAGCTGACCTTGTCATCCTCGACGTGGACAATCTCAATCAATGGCCCTACAACGCAGGCCGAAACTGCGTCAGCACAGTTATCAAAAAAGGAATGGTCGTCAGCCAGCGAAACGATTAGCGGAATGTCGAAGAATGTGAGCTTCCCGTGTGGCACCGGTTTTCGACCGGTGCGGGTTGGAAACCCATGCATGCTTTGAGGTCAGCCCGCTAACAGCAGGCAAGTCGCGGCTGGAACAATCCGTCGCGTCAACGATCAGACAGGAGTGCAACGATATGCGAATTACCCTGTGCGGAGCAGCCGGTGAAGTCACCGGTTCCGGCTACCTCGTCGAAACCGCCGATGCCCGCGTCCTTGTCGATTTCGGCATGTTTCAAGGTCGGTCTGCCACGCCGCGCAAGAACCGAACACTGGGGCCGGTGAAACCGAAATCACTTGACGCCGTCGTGCTCACCCACGCCCACCTCGACCACACCGGACGACTACCTCTTCTCGTACGCGAAGGCCTGACCGCGCGCATTCACTGCACGCCAGCCACCGTCGATTTCACCAAGCTCATCCTCGCAGACTCCGCCAAAATTCAGCACTACGATGCCTCCCGTCAGAATCGAAAACGCAAACGCGCCGGCAAACCGCCATTGGATGCTTTGTATGAACAGGATGACGTCTCCGCGCTGAACGACCTCTTCGAGCCGCTGCGTTACGAAACCACGCGCGAAATAGCTACCGGCGTGACCATCCGGCTCGTCGATGCAGGCCACATCCTCGGATCCGCCAGCATCGAAATGCGTATCAAAGAGGGCAGTCGCGAGCGAATCGTCATCTTCTCCGGCGACATCGGCCCGAGGGACATCCCCATCCTTCGCGATCCGACGCCCTTCACCCAAGCCGACCTCGTCTTCATGGAATCGACCTACGGCAATCGCAATCATCGCCCGCTCGAAGACACCGTCGAGGAATTCAGATCCACCGTGATCGATTCGGTCCGTGCTCGAGAGAAAGTGCTCATCCCGTCGTTCGCCATAGGCCGAGCACAACTGGTGCTCTACCACATCGCCGAACTCATTCGCAACGAAAAATTGCCCGAATTCCCCATTTACCTCGACAGTCCGATGGCCATCGCCGCGACCGAGCTTTACGAAAAACACAAACGCAACTTCGACGAAGAAGCGAAAGAGCTTGTCGCCAGCCACCAGATCGAAAAGGACTTGCGCAACCTTCACTATCTCGAATCAGCCAGTGAATCGCGGGCCGTCAACGAATCGACCGAAGGTTCGATCGTCATCGCCGGTTCGGGAATGTGCAACGGCGGGCGCATCCTCCACCACTTCAAGCACAATCTCTGGCGCGAAAAAGTCTCCGTGTTGA
Source organism: Phycisphaerae bacterium (assembly GCA_029260215.1). Lineage (GTDB taxonomy): Bacteria > Planctomycetota > Phycisphaerae > UBA1845 > UBA1845 > OFTM258. The sequence continues at coordinate 27,591 of JAJDDQ010000021.1, read as the reverse complement.
TTGTCGGCTACATGTCTTACGGCTCACTAGGCCGGCGGCTTATCGACGGCGACCCATTCGTGCGCGTCATGGGGCAGAAGGTGGCTGTTCGCGCGAAAGTACACACGCTCGGCGGATTCTCAGGACACGCCGGTCAGGTGCAACTCATCGACTGGTTCAGCCACGTAGCCCCGTCCAAACCTCGCCTTGTGCTGACGCATGGGGAATCCCGCGCTCGCGTCGCGCTCGCAGCGAAAATTCAGGAACAGTTCCAGATCGACGCGGAACAACCCGAGTATCACAACGTCATTGAATTCGTGTGACTGAAATTGGTGACCGATCCCTGAGCGCTGCGATGCATAACGCCCGCGTCAATCCCACAGTGCATGCAACGTGCGCACCTGAACCGAATCCGGAATAGACCAGACCAGAAAGAACATAGCCTCACGAACCATGCGCTGTGCGGGCCGACTGTTCAGATAACCCGTTCCCTTGGCCAGCGTCATCAGAGTGGTGGATGCGCGAACCAGGAGATCGTTCACAGCCACACGCATCTCGCTTTTCTTGTCGTCGTCCACGCCGCCGCCCGACAACTCCCCCGCCGCCGCGTAGGCTTTCTCACGCACGCGCTCGTAGTGCTCAAAAATCGACTCGGCGCACGCAGCCAGTTCCCGCGAACGTCGCCCGACCAAGCTTTTCAACTCATCGACGATCGCGCCCGCCAACCCCAGCCCAGCCGAGCTGACCACCATCGGACGCACCGTTCCGCGCACCGACATCACCTTGCCCACCGGTCCGCGAATGACGTTCCGTGCATCGACCACGGTTTGTTCACAGTGAACCGATGCGGTCATCGTCGCATTCAGCGCCGCCAGCTTCATCGGCTCACCGAACGACAGCCCCGCAGAGTCGGCTGCGACACACGCGGAAATCTGCATCCCATCGGGCAGTACGCCGCCGGTCACGATCATGTCCGCCTGCGTCGCGCTGGTCACCCACGGCATCAGACCCGTAAAGCTCGCCTGCCGGCCGTCCCAATCGACCGCCATCGCCGGCTTGCCGCCTTGATGGGAAGTCGTAAGCTGACTCAACCCCACAGTCAGCAGCAGCGTTCCGTCCGACAGCGCGGGACAAAGACGCTCCTTGAGTTCATCGTTGTCGCCCGTCACGATCAGATCGACCGCCGCGTCGTGTTGCGTGAAGATCAGAATCGTGCTCATGCACCCTCGGGCGATGGCTTCATAGCCGCGCATCATCTCCAGCGGCCCCAGCGCATCGCCGCCCAGCGAGCGCGGGATCATCCACCGGCGACACCCGAACTCGTCCAGAATCTTGACCGAATCCGCAGGCCATGTCCCGGTCAGGTCGACTTCCGAAGCCCGCCCCGCCAACCGCCGCGTCAGTTCCGACAACATGTCACTCATAGCCCCAATTGTACGTCACATGCCCCATTCGGACAAAACGCAGATTTAAGGAGCCGGGAGCAATCCTGTTCGGCACACAGCTTGCGTGGCGAGGACGGTGTGCGGTGCGGCAGGCGGCGGCGGATGGGTGTGGGGGATTTCGGGGGAACAACGCTCGTCAGATGCGCGCAGCACCGACTGCGCGTCGTTTCCCTCATTGTTGGAAACATGATGATTCCGTGACGCGGCAGTCCTCCGGTATGGTCCGGCAGCGTGCCCGAATTCCCTTCGTCGCTGAAGAATACGCGCATCGATCGCACGCTCCGCTGGGTCACATGGTGCGGCTGGCCTGGAACAACGACGCGTGCAATCCGAGGCATGCCACACACCGAAGTCCCGCCCCGAGGAGCGCCAATAATTAAGGTGTGTGTCCCACGGAACCCAAACCCAGTACGCTGATTCCGAATCTGCGTGTTGGATGCCGTGCGGTGTTCGTTGTGGACAAGGACGATACGATTAAACATGTCGAATAGGTCTCCGAAGTGGCTGAGCACCCGAACTACGATGCGGTGCCGGCTGCCGCCAAGGGTTAGGAAAACGACTCTGCCTTCACTAATATAACGTCGGTGCTGATTCGCGCGGTGCGCGCGCCCCTGGCTGAGCGTTTCTGTGCGGTTTTGGCCATAATTGAGGTGTGTGTCCCCCGATTCCCGTATGTTTGGTGGATATCCAAGAACTGAGTTATTTAGTGGCCTGCTAGGCTGGCACCGTCGTCGCGAGTCCAATTCTGGACCAACAAGGCAGGCTCCATGCCTTTGCTGGCTTCGTGTATACGGGCCATCTTATCGTTGGTGACAAGCACCATATCATGGCCGACGGCCTGTGCGCACAGCCACAAATCGTTTTCTTGAATTCCCAATTCCAACGAGGTACTCAGGTCAGTCAACTGTTCGGGCCGCATTCCTCGTTTTCGCTTCTCTCCCGGCGCGTACTTGTTGAATAGCCTCGCTCTGATATCGCCGTATGCCGCTACGGCGTCCTCTGTAAGTTCCAGGGTCACCGGAAGTTCTTGGTGGACGAACCGACTGTACGCTTCTTGATTTTTATTGAACTCTCCTTGCTGCACGCGATGGCCAAATTCGATTTCTCCGAGAGTGACAACGGATACCAACAATCTTGGTGCGTAGTCGAGTGATTTCGCCTGCTTCCTCAATAATTCGATATTGCGAAGAACGGCTGCGTGCTGCGCACACTTATCATCGTACCAATACCGCACGATTTGAGTATCGAGAAGGAAGTCCCTCACTCAATCTTCCTTCCCGAACGCATCAGACGCGGAACGAAGGGCAGCGAGTACTTCCTTTGATTTGCCCGGTTTCATCCGGGTCGCAACGTTTTCGACGGTCGAACGCCGATAGTTGGCGGAAATGTACTTGTGAAGCGGAACGAGAGATTTGAATTCGGCAGGGTAGTAGTCGCCGAACTCGCAGCCGACCCCCTTCCTTCGGCGATTCTTCTTCGGTCCATGCGGTAGACGAAACAAGTCTAGCACGGCTCGCTCATGTCGAATGGGCAGGTCATAGGCCCTCATGACCGCCGCATCCATATTCAACAATGCGTCGCAAACAACAGAACTCTGGTCTATTTGCAGCGTGAACTCATCAATCTTTCGCACGAGCTTTAGATATGCATTGGCGGCAGCAACGATGGGTACAACATGATCTTGCCATTGGGTAGGCAAAGGTAAGGAAGCAAGGAGACCGTCGTAAATGTGCCGACGAAAAGTGTGGCAGTGTATGTAAGCATTGGCTAGGGGAGAATTGAGTATGGCCCAAACGAAGGTGATTCTTGGTTCGCCTTTCCGTGGCCGAACGGTTAGGTATGTGTTGTTGACCGCGTGTCCTTTCGGGTCCATGAGGGCTTTCATTCGCCATGGCCCTCGCATTACGCGAATGTGATTGACCAGTATTTGGGGCTTGCTTGTGTGGTCACCGTTTCGCCATGGCTGCACCGGTGTTCGCTTAGGGCTGAGCCAAATTTGTTCGGGGAGGTTCCAGATCGAAAGTCTGCTCACGCCAGTTAGGTAAGTGGGAACTGAGTCTACAGTTTGGCGCATCCCCGCCAACCGCGCCTTCTCGATCAGCCCCTTCTCGGCAAACGAGAAGCCTTCGCCGATGCCAGCAACATCGCCAAGCGTGGGATTGCCGCTGATATGCGCCCATACGTCGGGGAGATCCGGAATGTAAAGGTGTTTGTCAGGATGAACATCTAGCTGAGTAATGGATGCGACATGCTCCGAATCGAAAGAATAATTCTCAGAAAACTGGACGACCGACTCTTCTCGGACACGCCGAAAAGTCACTTTATTTGAACTTTTGCCTGCCTCAGTGCGGCGTCGCCCCAAGATCACGGCTGTCTCTGCGTCAGCTTCTGCGAACACTTTGTCTGCGAATAGGGATACTTCGCGAATCTCGAATTCACGAAGCAACAGCGCACGAATTTCTTTCGCCTCTTTGCTTTGAAGAACGCCTTGAGGCACGACGACACCAAACACCGCGCCAGGCGCTAAGTGCTTGACTGTGCGGTTGAGTAGCTCGACCGCTTTGCTGGGGCGTACTACAAACCCGGACTTTTCGTATCGCAGCTTGTCCGCACTACTGAAACGCTCGTAGGGCGGGTTGCATAGAAGGATGCGACATCTCTTGGTCTCTTCCGCAAGGACATCCGACATGAACATGTCGCCAGATTGAAGATCCCAGCCGTTAGGATTGGGAACATCTGCGAGCGTGAGGGACAACCTTGCGATTTCGCGCGCGAATTCATCCACCTCCACGCCATGAATGTGGCGTTTTAAGTAGGTGTGAACTTTTTTGTCAGGTTCATCTTGCATTTCCATCCGCAACATCCGCATTGCGGTGAGTAGGAAGGGGGCATGCCCACAAGCCGGTTCAAAGACGTGGCGATCCGCGCATGGAATCTCTCTAATCCAGTCGTAGAGTTGCCAGACGATGTAATCAACTAGATAGAGCGGTGTCGCGTGGATGCCCAGTTTCTTCCGAATGTCCTTGTTGACGAGAGTGTGTTCATAGACATAGGCAAGAGTCTCAGGCGAAACGGATCGTACGTTGCCAAATTGCGCAACCAAGTCGCTCGCTGCGGCTAGCGCATCTTTCCACTCGCGCGACATTCTCGCAACTGGATCGCCGGAGTTGTAATGCTTGCCCACGGCTGCGAGTACATTTTGAGAGTCACGAAGGTTCAAGCTGGCAAATCCGTGAACCTTCTTGTCCTTGAGAACCTTTCCGGCAAGAATCCGGAAGACCGCCGTAAAAACCTCACGTACTCGCTTCTTGCTCGGCTGGCTTCTCTCGATTTCGCCGAACACCGCACGGATCATTTCCTCAACGAGACCACCGAGCTTTTCTCCGGCGCGTTGCTCAAGCAGCGGCATCAGCCCGATATCGACGAAATCCAGTTGCTTCTCGCCCGGTAGGCGTCCCAGCGTCTTCGCTCGATACACGCTGATGGGATCAAGGTCGTTCTTGTGCTGACGGACAAGTTTTGGGAATTGGGACGCCGAAACCGAGTGGCGGCAAGTCGGATCGGCGGCGTGCTGGATCCACCATTCCACCGTGCCACGGTGGAGAATCCAAACAATCGGCGCACCCAAATCGCGGCATGAACGAACGGCATCGGCAGGATTGCCATTGGCCTCGACGACCGCGATGCATGCCGAACGATGATCCCACGGCTTCCCTGCGAACCCGACTAAAGGGAATCTGGCGTCGCCGACGACATAATCACTCGCCAAGCGCGCGCCGGAATACCCGCACTCGCCAAGAAGCGACTTTATATCTTCAATTCGTTGTGCGGATTCAGGCGCGACAGCATTCTCCTCCGGCAGACCGCGACGTTAGAAAATTCGTTAGCCAACATCGATCGAATACCCGTATTGTATGGCACGATCCACCATCGGTCATCCGCTTGAAACGCTCGCTGCCGAAGCGGCTGGCTAGGCGGCCAAGCTGTCTACCGGCCGGTCGCCCCCCTCTACCGGCCGGTCGCCCCCCTTGGAGCTTACCAGCTCGCCGTTCTTGAGGCGACCCAGATTGATCGTGGTCGCAGGCTGAGGTCAAACCCAGCCGATTGCGAACGCAGAACGCGGCGAGCAACGATCATCCCTCGCCCTTGTATTCCCTGAATCCATCAAGCAAATCCTCGAACGACTTGGGAGTATTCGGGGGACGCACACTTTATTTCCGAGAATGAAACGGGGGCGTAGCTTGTCAATTGCTGATCTCGCGTTGTGTTCAGCCTCGGCAACTTCAAAACCCCCAAATCAGCGGGATCAATCCGATCGCCGTCGCGGCGATGAGCAGGTCCATTGGCAGGCCTATACGCAGGAAATCGCTGAACCGATACCCGCCGGGGCCGTAGACCATCAGGTTCGTTTGATAACCGATCGGCGTGGCGAAACTGGCTGACGCCGCGATCATGATGGCCATCACAAAAGGCAAGAAGTCGATGTCGGCCTGCCGCGCGGTCGACAGTGCGATGGGGAACACGAGTGCGACGGCTGCATTGTTCGTAATCACTTCAGTCAGAACCGCCGTGACCAGATAGACGGCGGCCAGCAGCAGCCAGGGATTCTCACCAGCCACACCTATGATGGAGTCCGCGACGACCTGGGCACCGCCGGTCGTGTCCAGCGCCCTGCCAATGCCGAGTGCCGCACCAATGACAATGAGCACGGACCAGTCGATACTCTGTCGAGCCTCAGACACCGTGCAGCAGCGTGTGACGATCATGAGCACGCTCGCGACCATGCCGGCTACCAGCATGTCCATCCACCCAGCCGCAGCGATGACGACCATGACAAGCAGGATGCCGATGGCGATCGGGGCGCGGGCGTGTCGCCTCGGCGTCGAATCTTCGAGCGACCTGACCAGCAGGAAATCGCGCGAATTTCGGACGCGCTCGGCGAAGTTCTGATCGGCTTCGATGAGCAGAATGTCGCCCGGCTTGATCTCGATATCACCGATCTTCCCGCCGACGCGCCGGCCGTTGCGGGCCACGGCGATGACCACGCCGTTGTAATGGTTGCGGAAGCGGGCGTTGCGAATGTTCTTGTTGACGATGGGGCAGGAATCGGAAATGACGGCTTCGAACAACCGCCTGCGAAAGCGGGGCGCATCCAGCTTGAAAACCTGATCCGTCGCCGGTGCAAGCCCGCGCAGCCGTTGCAGATCGCGAATAGCCTCGACGACCCCGGCGAAAATCAGGCGGTCGCCCGCGTGCAGAAGCTGGTCCGGGCCGACGGCGCCCAGTGCGTCCCCATCGCGATCGATGTCCACGAGAAAACACCCCGGCAGTGAACGCAGGCCGGCTTGCTCGACGGTTTTACCGGCCAGCGGGCTGCCCTCGGGCACGAGAAGCTCGAACGTGTACTCGCGCGGGTCGGTGAAGGCCGATGTGGCGGACCCGCGATTCGGCAAGAGTTTAGGCCCGACGAAGATCACAAACGTGAGGCCGACGATCGCGCACGGCAGCCCGATCCACGTGATATCGAACATGCCCAGCGAACCCATGTCGGTGTTGGCGATCACCAGGCCGTTGACCACGAGATTCGTGCTCGTACCAATCAGCGAGCATGTCCCGCCGAGGATGGCACCGTAGCTGAGCGGGATCATCAGTTTGGAAGGTTGCAATCGCAGGCGCTTGGCCCAGTCCGCGACGGCGGGGATCATCATGGCCACCACGGGCGTGTTGTTGAGGAACGCGCTCATGCCGCAAACCGGAAGGACGGTGCGGCAGATGGCCGGTCGCAGGCCTTTGGGACGGCCCAGCAAACGATCGGCGATCCAGTCGATGGACCCCGTTTCGCGAAGTCCGGTGGCCACCACGAAAAGGATGCCCACGGTGGCCAACCCCGGATTGCTGAAGCCGGCCAGCGCGTCGCCGAGACTCAGGACGCCGAACTGCCAGGCACCCTCCACAGGCACGGGAACAGCCAACATGGCGGCCAACGCTGCCATGAGGATGGCATCCGGTGCGATGTCCGTCAGCGACAGGCACAGAACAACGCCGACGACGATCAGGAGTGCGATAATCGCGGCTGCTGTCATGGATGCTTCCGGAATGCCCGGTGACGCCGGTTCAGTCCGATTGCGGGCCTGCGGAATTTTGCCGATTCAGCGCAAGTTACGCAATCACGGGTACTTAAGTATCGAATGTATGGGCACGTTTCCAAGTTTTTGTCGTCCGTTGAGGGCGACCAGTTCAATTAGAAACGCGGCACCGACCACCTCGCCGCCCAGCGCCTGGACCAGTTGGATGCAGGCGTTCATCGTGCCGCCGGTCGCCAGCAAATCGTCCACCAGCAGCACGCGTGCGCCGCTCGGGATGGCGTCCCGGTGGATTTCCAGCTTGTCCGTCCCGTATTCCAGCTCGTATTCCTGGGATTGCACCTCATGCGGCAGTCGGCCTGGCTTTCGGATGGGGATAAATCCGGCGGACAGGTTTCTGGCGACGGCTGATGCGAAAATAAAGCCTCGGGATTCCGCCCCGGTCACCAGCTCCACGTTTTCCTTGAGGAACGGCTGAGTGAGATACTCTATCGCGAGGGACAGCCCGGCTCGATCAGCCAGGAGGGGCGTGATATCCTTGAAAAGGATGCCTGGTTTGGGGAAATCGGGTATGTCGCGGACGAATTCCTTCAATCGAACGTGCACGGGCGCTGGCGATTCGCTCTTATCGGGCGTCATGAGTATTGAGCATCCTGAGGTTGTGATGTCGGTTATTGGGCAAGACCGTACCCGTGGCGCGGATGCAAAGCAACGGCAGTGCCCGCGAAAGGCTGGACGCAGCCGTAAAGTTTGCTATATTCCGCCGCTGTGCTTGTCAATCCTGCCGCATCGCATCGTTTGGCGGCAGGCTTCGCCGGAAAAATGGCGCGGATTCCGTCGGAGCACGCTTCGTAATCAATGTCCAGGAATAAGTTTAGAACGATTCCCGCATAGGCGAGACGAAACCGGTTGGCTGGTTGCGTCACGCACAACACCAGCCCGTTCAACGGGAATTACCAAGAGGAGATTATTCGTGTTTGCCCGCAAACTTTCATCCATGACCCTTCTAGCCTTGACTGTGGCGGCATGCGTCGGTTTTTCAGCCGATTTCGCGTTCGCACAAGATGACGCCCCGGCGGCGGTCACCGCAGCAACGGACGCAGCGGTTTCGACCGCAGCTGCCACCATCGACATCCCCATGATCTGGTGGATCGCTCCGATCGGATCGATCATCGCACTCATTTTCGCCTGGAAGTTCTACGGCGGGATGATGGAAGCCGACGAAGGCGACGCCGACATGATCGAAATCGCGGCCTATGTGCGCGACGGTGCGTATGCGTACCTTCGACAGCAATACAAGGTCGTTTTCATCTTCTTTATTGTGGTGTCGGCGCTTCTGGCGGTGATGGCCTTTGTCTTCCACGTGCAGCACGAAATCGTCTTTGTCGCGTTTCTGACGGGCGGATTCTTCAGCGGATTGTGCGGGTTCCTGGGTATGAAAACCGCGACCAACGCGGCCCATCGCACTGCGGCTGGTGCTCGTCATTCGCTGAACCGCGGTTTGGTCGTCGCCTTCCGCGCGGGTGCGGTTATGGGGCTGGTCGTCGTCGGGTTCGGCCTGTTGGACATCACCGGGTGGTTCCTGGTTCTCACCAAGGTCGTGCCGATGTTCATGCCCGATTTCCACATGCCATTGTCCGAGGTGACCGTGGTCATGCTGACGTTCGGCATGGGCGCCAGTTCTCAGGCACTATTCGCCCGTGTGGGCGGTGGTATTTACACCAAAGCGGCTGACGTCGGTGCCGACTTGGTCGGCAAGGTGGAAGCGGGTATCCCTGAGGACGACGCGCGTAACCCGGCCACCATCGCGGACAACGTCGGTGACAACGTCGGCGATGTTGCGGGCATGGGTGCGGACCTTTACGAAAGTTATTGTGGATCGATTCTGGCGACGGCTGCTCTGGGCGTCGCAGCCGCGGCTGCGATGGCGTTGGGCGACCCGGATGTCGCCTTGGCCAACGGCATGCGATTCCTGGCCGCCCCGATGGTGCTCGCGGGCGTCGGCATTTTGCTCTCGATCATCGGCATCTACATGGTGCAGACTAAGGAAAACGCGACGATGGGCCAGTTGATGGGTGCCCTGGGCAAGGGCGTCAACGGTAGTTCGGCGCTCATCGCGATTGCCGCCGCCGGCGTGTGTTACATGTTGTTCAACTCGAACGTGTTGCACGGCGACGCTGCCGGCATCGTGCAGTGGTGGGGCATCTGGATCGCGATTGTCACTGGTCTGTTGGCTGGCATCATCATCGGGAAATCCACCGAATACTACACGAGCTACGAATACGCACCGACCAAGCACATCAGCGAGCAGGCCATCACCGGACCGGCTACGGTTATTATTTCCGGCACGGCATCGGGCATGAAGAGCACTTGGGCGTCGCTGCTGACCATCGTGGTGGCCATTCTGGTCGCTTTCGTGGCAGCCGGGGGTAGACACGAATTCATGCTTGGTCTTTATGGTGTGGGCATTGCAGCCGTCGGCATGCTCGCCACGTTGGGCATCACGCTTGCCACGGACGCTTACGGGCCCATCGCGGACAACGCGGGCGGCAACGCTCAGATGACCGAGCAGGAGCCAGACGTTCGTGAGCGTACTGACGCTCTGGACGCGCTCGGTAACACGACGGCGGCTACGGGCAAGGGTTTCGCCATCGGATCCGCCGCTCTGACCGCGTTGGCGTTGTTGGCTGCCTACGTTGAAGAAGTTCGAGTTGGCCAAATCCGTGAGGCTGAGACGCGCGTTGAGCACATCATCACCGAGCCGGACGACACGCGTGCGATGTACCTTGGCTATGGCAAGTTCGCCATGAAGATCACGACGCACGACGGCCGCGAGTCGGCTGACTGCTTGATGCTGATGGACAAGGACGACAGTGCGTTCAAGAACGACGACATGTCGCTCTACCGTGTTTCGGCGGTGGACGATCATCACCGCCGCTACCTCGACCTTGAAGGCCAGCGGTACGAGCTTGTTTCAGCACAGACCGCGTCGATGGCTCAGTACATGGAGTTCTACGACGTCACACTGATGAACCCGAAGGTGCTGTGTGGTATGTTCTGTGGTGTGATGCTGGCGTTCGTGTTCTGTGCGATGACGATGGAAGCCGTCGGGCGGGCGGCCAGCGCAATGATGATCGAGTGTCGCAGGCAGTTCGGCAAGATGCGCGATTACCTTCGCGCGCAGGGCAAGGATGAAGACTTCGTGGCTGACCCTGACAACTGGCCCTCAAGACCGGTGGACTTCGAGGGGACGAACTACCCCAACTATGCGTTGTGCGTGAGTATTTCGACGGTCGGTGCCCAGAGGGAAATGATCCTCCCGTCGGTGATGGCCATCGCCACGCCGGTCATCGTCGGGCTGTTCCTGGATGTCGCCGGTGTCATGGGCCTGTTGGCCGGTGGACTGACGTCGGGCTTTGCTGTTGCGATCTTCATGTCCAACGCCGGTGGTGCGTGGGACAACGCCAAGAAGCTGATCGAAACCTACGGGGCCATCACCGCCAAGATGTTCCGCGACGATCCCAAGGTCCGCGAGAAAGTGCCGGCAGCCATCCGCGCCGATATCGCCAGCCGTGCGGAGCGGGCCGCCGACGATTACATCGTCTACGGCAAGGGCAGTGAGGACCACAAAGCCGGTGTCGTGGGCGACACCGTGGGCGATCCGTTCAAGGACACATCAGGCCCGAGCCTGAACATTCTCATCAAGTTGATGAGCATGGTCAGCGTTGTGTTCGCCGGCTTGATCGTGAAGTTCGCGCCGGTAATCGGCGGCTTCATCGGCCTGCCGTAACGGCCTGCCGAAATCGGCCATCGGGGCATTTAGGCGAAAGACCCCGTTCATAATAAGAAATCTACCCACGCCGGAAGCGGCCGATAATCCGCTTCCGGCGTTGTTTCCTTTTTACGCCGGATTACCGTCGCGGGATCGTGTACAATCACCGCGCGTCGCGTACCAACGCCGGTCGCACCAAAATTGCGATACGCAGCAGCCTGTCAGCCTTCTTGCGGGGCAGGCGGGGTGCTCTGTACGCGAATCAACCACGCAGATGTAAACCAATGGGCGGTGTCTTGAGGAGGACGAGCATGAACTCGGTAAGTCGTTTCGCATGGGCACTTTTGATTGTCGGGGTCGCCGGCCTGCGGGCTGATGGCCAGGTACTCGACTTCGAGACACTCCCCAACGGTACAATCCCGGCGGACGGGCAGACCATCTCGGATCAATATGAAGCGGAGTTCGGTGTTTCGTTCAGCCTGGAGGACGGAAATTTTCCGGTCATCGCCAAGGTCGGGCCGCCCCAGACCGCGTTCGCGGGTTTTGGTGGTCCCGATATGCCGCGACCCAACATTAATGTCGGGGTGTCGTTTCTGACCGACGACGGCGTTGTCGGCTCCCCGCCGTCGCCGCTGGTTATCGACTATTCAACGCCTGCACAGCAGGCATCGGGCGTCATCATCGACATCGACTTTAGTGAACAATGGTCCGTCGAAGCGTACGGTGCCAAAGACGTCCTGCTCGAAACGATCGTCCTGAGTCCTGCGGGAAACGGGTCGGCGTCGCCGTGGATGTTTCAGTTCCCCACGCCCGCCATACACCGCATTCGACTTCGATATACCGGTGCAGGAGGTAACAACATAGGCCTCGCTTTTGATAACTTCTCGCCCGCCTCCGGGTTCGGGCCGTTGGGCGTCACGATCGAAGCCGACGGCGGATGCGGTACGGCATGCAGCTTGGACGACGTGGAACTCGTAGCCGTTATCTCAGGCGGTGTCCCGCCGTTCGCTTTCGACTGGCAGGAGCAGGTCGGAGCAGACACATGGTCGTCGATCGGGTCAGACCCCACCGTCATCGTTTCCCCGGAATCGTCCACGACGTACAGGCTTGTCGTCACCGATGCCGACGATGAGTCTGTGACGAGCGACCCACTCGCTCTCACGGTTTGTGTCGGCGAGCCGTCATTCGACTCGGACGAAGATGGCGATGTCGATCTCGTGGACTTCGGCCAATTCCAGATCGCGTTCACCGGCGCAAACCGCTGACATTCCATTTACGGATTCTGAATGTACGCGCGATCGGGGGGGTAGCGGGTGAATGGAACGCTCGTGGGTGGCATGTCCGTCTTTGAGGCGGGCATGGAGCAGCCCCCCCCGAAATCGTACTCCAATCAGCGTTCTCAGTACGGCCCCACGGGCGCGCGCTTTTTTCGGTCAAGAAGTGCGCGCCTGCGACGTTCTATTCATATTAGCCCGGTGTTCCAAACTTCGGACGCTCTGGTGGTCCGGGAACGCGGTAGCCGATAGAATGAGTTGGCGGTGGGTTGGGGCCTTTGAACGTTTCGGGAGTATCCCTATGGACATTCGTTTCGCCGAACGGGTTGAGTCGCTTCAGCAGTCGGACATTCGCAGGTTCTCGGCGTGGTGCGCGCGGGTCGGCGGTGTGAACCTTTCACAGGGTGTGTGCGATCAGCCGGCACCGCCCGAAGTCAAAGCCGCCGCGAAGCTGGCCATCGATGAAGACCACGCTATCTACACGCACATGCGCGGCATTGCCGAGCTTCGCGGAGCCATCGCGGACAAGATGCTCGCGTTCAACGGAATCAAAGCCGATCCCGAAACCGAAATTGCCGTTACCGTAGGCACAGCCGCAGCCTTCGCCTGCGCCGCGTTGACGTTGATGAACCCTGGCGACGAAGCCATCGTATTTTCACCGTATTACAGCTATCACGTGAATCTGCTGACGCTGTTCGGCAACAAGTTGCGGTACGTGGATACACATCCGCCCGGCTGGCGATACAAATCTGACGAGTTGGCTGCCGCGTTCAACGAACGCACGCGCATCGTGCTCATCAACACGCCGGCCAACCCCAGCGGCAAAGTGTTTTCCGAAGAGGAACTGAACGAAATCACCGCGTTGGCCAAAAAGCACAACGCCTGGGTCGTGACGGATGAGATTTACGAGTACATCACCTACGGAGCGCCCCACGTGAGCGCCGGCAGCCTGCCCGACGGCGAGGGCAGAACCCTCACCATCAGCGGGGCGTCGAAAACGTACGCGGTCACGGGTTGGCGTGTGGGCTATGCGATCGGACCGGCGGAGGTGATCGACAAGATGGGCGTGGTCAGCGACCACCTGACGATTTGTGCCCCGTCGCCTTTGCAGCACGGAATCGTCGCCGGCTTGAATCTGCCCGATCAGTATTATCGGGACATGACGGACGATTACCTCGTCAAACGCGACATGTTGGCTGGCACTTTGCGCGAGATCGGATTCGAGCCGTATGTGCCCAACGGCAGTTACTATATGCTGGCGGCCTTCGAGGCGGGCCGATATCGCGACGCAACGCACGCGACGGAATCGATTCTGGAGGAGGTCGGCGTTGCCACCGTGCCGGGGTCGGCTTTCTATCGTGATCCGAAGGACGGCCAAAACCAGCTTCGATTCTGCTACGCGAAGAAGATGGCCGATCTGGAGGAGGCGTGCGCACGTTTGCGACGTCTGGCATGCCGGGCGGGGTGAATGGGTACCGTTTGTCGGGTTTTGTCGGCAGAGGTGAGCGTCGCGACGAAACGGCTTCCGCGTGCGGATTCGTTGATTTACCAGCCTGTCGCGCTTAAACTACAGGCAATGTTGGGCTTGGAACACGCTCCGAACACGGGGCATGGGGTAGGGATTTCCCGCCGGAGTAGTAACGATGAATGGGTCAAATCGGGCGATGGTGCTGGCGCTTGCAGCCTTGGTTTTCACGGGGCAGGGCGCGTTTGGGCAGTCGCTGAAGCTGGGCGACGACGCCCCCAAGCTGACCATCAGCGATTGGGTCAGGGGTGATCCCATTGACGTTGGCAAGGAAAAAGGCAAGCGGGCTGTGTTCGTCGAATTCTGGGCGACGTGGTGCCCGCCGTGCATCGAATCCATCCCGCATCTCACCGAGATGCAGCGTAAACACAAGAAAGACCTGGTAGTCCTCGGCATCGCCAGCCCCGGCAAAGGGGAGACGCTGACCAAGGTCAAACGCTTCGTCCGTGCGCGCGGCGATGCCATGAGCTACACAATTGCGTACGACGGTGCCCGCAAGACGGTTGATGCCTATATGGGTGCGGTCGGAGCATACGGCCTGCCTTGGGCGTTTCTGGTGGACAAGAACGGCAAACTCGTTTGGCACGGCCATCCGTTGGATCCGACCGTTCCCGAGATTGTCGATCAGGTGGTCAAGGGAACCTACGACGCCAGCTACGCCGTGCTCCAGGAGAAGTTGATGCCGATGTATCAACGTCTCAACCGGTTGCAGCAAGCCGGTGAGTGGGAAGGCTTCAAATCCATGGCCAAGACCATATTGGGATTGGATCCGCAAAACGATTCAGCTATGGGCGCGATGATTTACGCCTGCCTGTTTGAGACAGACGATGAAGCGGGCCTGAAGGAGTGGGTTGAGAGTCACATCGCTGCGAACCGCACGAATTCAAAGGCACTGACCACACTCGCAATTTCTTTGATGAGTATTTCAGACCTCGAAAATCGCAAACCCGTCCTCGCGCTCAACGCCGCCAAAGCCGCCTACGATGCGTGTGAGGGGACTGACTGCGTGACGCTGGACACATACGCGCGGGCGTTGTTCGAGATTGGCTTGGTCGATCGCGCCATCGACCTGCAAACCAAGGCCATCGCGATGGTCAACGGCGATGATGCCCGTCGCGCCGCCATGGAAAAAGTGGCTGATTTCTACAGGGTCTGTAAATCGCTTCAAGCCGAGCAGGTACAATAGTCCGTGCGTTCCTCATCGCACGATCGCCGTCATGCGCGCCACAATCCAACCCGGATATTGACCATGCAAAACGAACGTTGGACACGGAAGGCCTGTCTGGCTGGCGTGTTGCTGATCGCGGTTTGCACCGCTTCGCAGGCGCAGTTTTCGAAGGAGCTGGTCTCCCCGGAGCGTTTGGCTGCGGTGGGCTATCAGAAGTATTGGGACATGACGCTGCCGGTTGGTGGTGAGGGGATTCGCTGGGCTTACCTGCTCGATGAAAACCTTTATTTTGTCGCGTCTTCCGGGCGCATTGTTGCGGTTCATGCGGACACCGGCGTTATGCGTTGGGTGGTCGATCTCGATGAGCACATCGTGCGCGAGCACGCACCGTCGCATCTGGTGAACGATGCGGGCGACGGGCCTGTCGTTTTCGCGACGCATTCGCGCGTCCAGCTTTTCGATCGGCGCCAGGGGAGTCTCGTGGCGGACATTTCGCTGCCTTCCTCGGGTGGCGGCGGCGCCGTGGCGGCGGGGTCTTCCGTTTTCCTGGGGACAAGCCACGGGTTGTTGCAAAATCTTCACTGGGCCGACGGGGGCGCTGTGTCGGGTGTGGCGTGGGAAGCGCGTGTGCGCGGATCGGTCACGTCGCAACCGGTACTGAAATTCGGCAGGTTGTATGCCGTTTCGGACGGCGGCGTGGTCTATTGCGTGCGCCCGTCGGACAAGCGGCTGCTCTGGGCATACAGTGTGCGGGCCGAGGTGGCCGGCGGTTTGCATGTGGATGAGTCGGGTGTGTACTTCGCGGGAACGGACCGCAACATTCACGTTTTGGATACCGATACGGGCGAGCGCATTCGGCGGTACCTGTTGCCGGGGCCTTTGTTCGATACGCCGACGGTCGTTCAGCGGACGTTGTATCAGTATTGTCCGGGTGAAGGCCTGTTCACGTTCGATGTCGATTCGCGTGAGCGGATGTGGCAGAATCGCCTGGCGCGCCGGTTTGTAGCGCGCGCTGCGGAACATCTGGTGCTCGAAGCGGAATCGGGCGATCTCATGTTCGTGGACAACAATACCGGGTCCATCGAGCGCATTCTTCGCCTGCCGGACGATGCACGCACCATTGCGAACGAACGCGACGCTGTAATCTACCTGTTCGCTGCCGATGGTCGAGTGTTGTGCGCGGCGCCGGACGATTACCCCTATCTGCGTCGC
Organism: Phycisphaerae bacterium; assembly: GCA_029260215.1. GTDB lineage: Bacteria > Planctomycetota > Phycisphaerae > UBA1845 > UBA1845 > OFTM258. Next base: position 11,133 of record JAJDDQ010000021.1, on the reverse strand, counting down.
GACGATGTGATTCAAGCGCGAGCCGGCCTCACCGAGCACGCGCACGAAGCGGCGGCCCGGCCAGGTGGGATGCACTTGGGGCTGCACTTGCACGAGATTCCCGGGGATCCGTTTCGCAGCAGCTTGGACCGCTGAATTCGGTCGCCTTGTTCCGGGATGCATGCCCTGTTCCGCCGGGGGTGCATCCCATTCTGGGTGGCACGGTCTGGCGCAGCCAGGCCGTGGAGTTCCGCAACGCCCACGGCCTACCGACTGCGCCGGTAGACCGTGCCACCCTGCACTGCGAATTGGCACCCGTATTGGGATGCACCCTTCCGCCGGCGGGGCAGTCTTGACACTTTGCATGCCTCGGCTACGATCCGTTCCGTCAAGTTCGGAGCGGCTGGTCCGGACGTATTTCCGCCGGCTGGCCGATGCTTAGGGGCGGCACCGACCGGTGCGGCGTTTCGATCCCCAGAAGGAGACTCGCAATGTTCGGGGTTTCGCGTACCAATATGATGCGTCGCTCGCTCGCGGTGGCGTTTGTTGTTTGTCTGGTCGGTTTGTCGACGGGGTGTGCCACGTCGATGGAGGCTGTCCAGGTTCAATTCTACGCTCCGCCCGGATCGACGGTGGTCGTGCGCGACGAGGCTCACCTGAGTGCGGCTGTCCGCTCGGACGATCCGATCGGCAACCGGCTTGAGCATGAGACCGAGGATTTTGCGGTGTACGATCTTCCGCCGGGTCGCTATCGGATCGCGTACAAGAGTGCGGCTGGTCTGGAGGATGCGACGGTTTACGGTGAGTTGGAAATCCGCAATGCGCAGCACAAGCAGGCTCGCGCGTTCGCGGCCCATTCGTTCATTCCGCTTCGTCTTCCCAGTCATGAGCATCAGGAGGCGGAGCATCTGCACCCGACGCGCGATCTTTCCTACACCGAGGGACTGGAGCGCACGGAGTTCGATCATCTTCGGCAGGGCGATATGATTGAGCAGGTGTATTTTGTGGCGGACCTCGACAGGGTTCGGCAGGAGCACGACGTCTGCTTTTTCCAGGCGATCAACGATATCGATCGCGAGCTGGATGTTGTGGCTGACCGTGCGGAGTACCTCGATGTGCGTTATTCGCGTGCCCGTCAGAAGGCGTTGTACCGCGATCCGGACATGAACATCGAAGACCGCATCGCTCATGAGAGCTTCGATAACTGGGGTACGGAGGAGCCGTTCATCGTTTTGTCGCGGAAGCGTAAGGCGTTGGAGCGCGAGCGCGAGTCGCTGTTGTTGGCCAAGCGCGATTTGGAAGAAGAGCGCGACCGTCGCAATGCGTTGCTGCGTTCGATGCGCATCGTGCATCGCGATGGGGCGTTGGTGTTGGCTACGCCCGATTTGAAGCTGCCGTTCCGCGACGCTGTTGAGCAGGCGTCGGATTTGGGCGAGGTTGTGGCGGTGCTGCGCATCGGCGGGCGACACCAGTACTGGGCTATGAGCGACATGATGGGCGCAGGCGAGTAGCGACGTCGCCATAGCTCGTTTGCGAATTCATTTCACAAAATCCAGAGTGATTGCGCTCACCACTGCCTGATACATGGTGACACCTCGATGCATGGGTTCTCGCCAACTGCTCCCTTCGTGCTCCCGCTTTGGTCGCTTTCAGGGTCGCGGCTCTGAAAGAGCGTGCGGCACTCGCGGTCTTTGTCGTCTCGAACCACTACGCTGCAAGCGCAACATGCCCGCCTTTGAGGTGGGCATGCCACCCATCGGGTTGCACCCATCGCATGGAGCGCGTCAACTTACTCGGGTTGCCGGGGGCGGTGTGTTTGGTATCGTGACGTGATGCCTGCTGCCATCAAACGTGCGCTGATTAGTGTATATGACAAGACCGGGATCGTCGAGTTCGCGCGGGCGTTGCACGGCGAATTCGGCATTGAAATTCTCTCGACCGGCGGGACGGCTAAGCTCCTTCGAGATTCGGGCATACCGGTGACACTGGTTGAGGAGGTGACCGGGTTCGGCGAAATGCTGGACGGGCGGGTCAAGACGCTGCACCCCAAGATACACGCTGCGATACTGGCTGACCGCGACAAGCCGGAACACATGCAGCAGTTGTCCGACGCGGGCATCGAACCGATCGACATGGTGGTGGTCAATCTCTATCCGTTCGCGGAGACGGTGGCTGACCCGAATTGCACGTTCGAGGACGCGATCGAGATGATTGATATTGGCGGTCCGTGCATGCTGCGGGCGGCCGCGAAGAATCATCGTCATGTTGTACCGATCGTGCAAACTGAGTGGCTCGAATATGTGCTTAGCCTTTTTCGGGAAGCACAAGGCGTTGATGAGGCTGAGCGCTTTTGGCTTGCCGGCATCGCATTCAATACGACGCGGTCCTACGATCGCGGGGTCGAAGAGTACTTCGCTCAACAGATGTCCGCTTCGCGCTTGGATTCGTGCGGCGACGCAGATTTTCCTGCGGAAAATTCTGATCAGAGCAAGGAAGACCGAGTTTTTTATCCGAAGCATGTGCAGGAACTTCGTTACGGCGAAAACCCGCATCAAATGGCTGCGTTCATAGACCAGGCCGGAGAAGAGTTGTCGCTTCGAAGTGTGGTTTCCGGTGGAACACTTTCGTTCAACAACCTTGCCGACGCTGACGCGGCGTTATTACTTTGCACGGAGTTGACGCGGCCGTGTGGTGCCACACAAGAGGCCATGTCAAGGGTTACGCCGGTGTGTGTCTTCGTCAAACATACGAATGCTTGCGGTGCCGGCAGGGGAAGCATCCGGGATGGCGCACCTCAGTCGGTCGAGGAGACCCGGGTCGAGACGTACCGACGCGCGTATCTGGGTGATCCCAATGCCGCGATGGGCGGCGTATTAGCCGTCAATTTCAGAGTCGATGCCGGGTTCGCCGAGACTGTGATGGAGACGTATCAGCGATTCGGCAAGCCTCTCAAGGACTTGGGGCATCCGGCTGCGCCCGGTGCTTTCTTTATCGAATTGTGGTTGGCACCGGCGTTTGACGATGACGCGATCGATATCATTCAAACACGCAAGAAGTGGGGCAATCGTGTTCGGTTGCTCGGCGTTGGCGACACTTACACTTACACTGATTCTGATTCCCAAGAGCAGGAGCACCGCACCATCACCGGGGGCATGTTGTTGCAAACCCGCGACACCGTCGGTCTGAATGAAGATGAATGGAAGGTCGTCACCAAACGAACGCCGACTGACACGGAAATGCGGGATCTTCGGCTGGCTTGGTTGGTTTGCAAGCATACTAAGAGCAACGCCATCAGCCTGTGCAAGGACGGTATGCTGATCGGCAACGGTGCGGGGCAGATGTCGCGGGTGATGAGCTGCCGGATTGCGACGTGGCTGGCGACGGAGAACGGGCATGCGGCGGCGATGGCGGGGTCGGCGGCTGCTTCGGATGCGTTTTTTCCCTTTCGGGACGGGCCTGATGTCCTCATCGACGCTGGTGTGCGGGCCATCATTCAGCCGGGTGGGTCGAAGCGTGATGCGGAGACGATCGCGGCTTGCGATGCGCGCGATGTGGCGATGATCTTCACCGGGACGCGGCACTTCAAGCATTGATGGAACGGGTTGTCGTGGGTTTCGGGTGGTGATGCTCCGGGCGACCGGGCGCAGACCATTTTGTGCGTATTGCTGATTGGGGGGATCGTGTCGCACGCGACACGGCTAAGTGGGGCGAATCGTGTGCGTTGCTGTGCGGGAGAGCGCGTGTTCAGCTTGGTTCGTGGGGGCGTTTCTTTTTGTTGCGTTTGGTCATGAAGATTTCGCGGCCGTCGCTGCGGTACTCGACGTCGTCCATGTAGGCGCGGATGAGCATGATGCCGCGGCCGTTGGGCAGGGAGATGCGATCCTCGTCGGTGCAATCGGGGATTTCTTCAGGTGTGAATCCGCAGCCCTCGTCGCGCACGCAGATGGCGACCATATAATTGTCCACCGCGAAGCGTACGGTGATGTTCTTGTCGGGGTTGTTGCAGTTGCCGTGCTTGACGGCGTTGGTCATGGCCTCTTCGAGTGCGAGCTTGATGGCGAAGATCGCCTCTTCGTCGTAGCCGCAATCGCGTACGTCGGCCAGAATCTGTATTTCGGGCTTTTTGGCATCCTGGAGGGTGCTCTTGATCCGAATCTCTCGGTAGGTGCTTTCGACTTTGGGGTCGGGTTTGGCCATGATCGTGACGCCGGTCGGCGCGCGAAATAAACGGTTCTCGTTTCCCCTGGGAAGGATTCTAGAACGACTTCAATGCTTGGGCAGCGGAGTCGTGAATCTCGAACAGCTTGTTCAACCGCGTGATCTTGAAAACTTCAAGGATCTGCTGGTTGATGTTGCTGAGCTTGAGCTTTCCTTTTTGCTCCTTTATCAGCTTGTCGAGTGTAATGAGCATGCCCAGCGCGGCTGAGGACAAATGCTCGACGTTTTGAAAATTCAGCAGTACGCGAACGTTAGGCCCATCCGCGACCTCGCGAAGCTGCTCGCCCAACTCTCGGATGGACAATTCGTCGAGAATCTTGCGATCGTTGAACTCGACCAAGCTCACGCCGTCGTTTTTGGTGACGGTGATATGATCCACCGGCATCGGCAAACTCCTTAAACCAACCATAGTTACACCCATAGGATAACACCCACCGTGGGGCGAGTCGAGCGCCGGATTCAATCGCGGCTGAGCGGGTCGGAGCCGGCGGGCCAGGTTTCGCGGACGACGACGAAGGCCTCCGCGGCGGCGAAACCGACCACGCTGCCTCGCCAGACTGCCAACGATCGGACCGCTACCAGCGATCGGGCGTCGGGGGCGGGCCTGACTTGGGAGGCGTAGCGGCTCATGGCGGAGAGTTTCGCGTCGAGGTTGTCGCCGATGTCCACGAAAAGGTGGGGGTCGAAGGCTTTTTCCAAACCGGCGGCGGACCAGTGGGTTTCCGACACGGTTTCGTAGCAGAGGATGCGTCGGACGCGGCTTCCCGTTCCGACGGGGCGCAGCGCGACGAGGGCAGCGTCGAAGACCTGGCGATGGTCCTCGTGTCGGTCGCTGGGGAAGGGGAGGAAGACGGTTTCGGGTTTCACGTCTTCGACCAATTGGCTGAAGGCGGCGTTCAGTTCGTGTTCGGGTATCGCGTGAAGTTTCGTTACCGGCAGGTCGAGGAAACGCAGGTCGGTCAGGCCTATTGTCTTGTTGGCGGCGATCGCCTCTGTGCGGACTCGGGCCACCTGCTCGTCGGGGAAGAGGGGCGGCCAACCTTTTGTCGCGATGGCGACGGTGACATTGTGTCCGTGGTTGATGAGGCGGTTGATGGTCCCGCCAAGGCCCAGGATTTCGTCATCGGGATGGGGAGCGATTACCAAAACGCGCATGGGTAGTTATCCGTTGGGTTCCTTTGCGGGCGATTCGAGCGTCTCGCCGATTTTCAATGCGTCGAGCGGATCGGTATAGCCTTCGATTTCGAATTCGGTCAGCCGGATGGCGTCGTCGCCCGCGGCGATGAGCACGTTTTTGTTATCGTCGATTTCCAGCACGGTTCCCGGAATTGAATTCGCGATTGCGTGGGTGGAATCCGGTCGGGCCCGCCAGATGGTCAGTTTTTTCCCGCCTGAGTGGGAGAACGCGCCGGGGTAGGGTCTGCCTGCGGCGCGGATGAGGCGGTAGATTTCGCCGGCGGGTCGGGACCAGTCGATCACACCGTTGGCTGGCGTACGTTTGGGGTAGAAGGTGGCTTTTGAGTGATTCTGCGGTGTTCGGGGGACGACGCCCGCGTTCAGGTTTGGGGCCAACTCATGGATGGCGGTGGCGAGGACTTCGTTGGTGCGTTGGATCAGGTCTTCGGAGTAGTCATCGGGCAGGACGGGCACTTCGCGTTGGACGATGATGTCGCCGGCGTCGGGTTGGTCGGTGAGGAAGAAGAGGTTGGCGGCTGCTCGGGCGTTCTTGAGGATGGTCCACGCGACGGGTGCTCGGCCTCTGCCTTCGGGGAGCATGGTCGGGTGGAAGCCGACGCCGCCCATCGGTGCGATGCTGATGAGCCGGTCGGGGACGAGCTGCGACAGGCCTATGACCCAGAGCATGTCGGGGGTGTGGGAGCGCAGGAATGGTTCGACGGGGCTGTCGGATATTTTCACGAACGGTTGAAAGGGGATGCCTGCGTCGGTGGCGAGCGTTCGCAGTGAGCGGAAATCGCTGATGCGATTGGCTTCGGATTCGTTGACGCCGAGGACGCAGGTTACGTTGACGCGGCTGCGGATCAAAGCGTCGAGCGCGTGCCAACTGGAGCTGACACTGCCGATCAGGGCGATGCTGGTAGGGCGATGGCTTGAAATCATGCGTTTACGCCGAGGTCGCGGATGGTGAAGAGCGACGCGAAGGTGAACCCGGCGGACTCGATGTTTTCGCGAGCGCCTTCGAGGCGATCGATGACGGCTACGATGCGTTCGACTTTGGCGTCGTGTTCGGTGATGGCTTTGGCGGCTTCGAGCACCTGTCCGCCGGTGGTGGCGATGTCCTCGACAAGGAGTACGGAATCGCCGGGTGCGATTTCGCCTTCGAAGAGGTTGCTCGTGCCGTAGCCTTTCTTGGCGTTGCGGACGATGACGAAGGGCAGGTTGGCGGTCAGGGATGTGGCCGCTGCCAATGCGACGCCGCCAAGTTCGGCACCGGCGATGAGTGTGGTTGTGTCGGTTGTGTGCTCGGCGAACATTTTGCCCAATGCGCGCAGGATTTCCGGCTTGGTTTCGAAGCGGTATTTGTCGAGGTAGTATTTGCTTTTTCGCCCGCTGCGCAGCGTGAAGTCGCCTTCGAGGTAGGCTGCCTGTTTGATGGCTTGGGCCAGTTCGGATCGGTCGGGTTTCTCGATTGTGTTCTTAGACATTGAGTTCGGCGTCCATTCCAAGTTTGTTGCGGTGTTTGCGTCTTATGGGCGTGATGAATTCGCGCAGGAACGTGTTGACCTGCTCCGGGGCCAGGCCTGTGTAGTCTCTCGGGTTTAGCGCGCGGCGCAGGTTTACGTTGGCGAAGGCTTCGTCGTCGGCCAATCGCTCGATCAGGTCGTTGGGTTTGCCTTCGAGCTTGACCACTGCGGCCGCTTTTTGGGCGTGTTCGCGGATGCGCTCGTGTAACGCTTGCCGGTCGCCCCCTGCCTGCACGCCAGCCATCAGGATGTTTTCGCTGGCCATGAATGGTAGTTCAGCTTCAACTCGGGCGGCGATTGTTTTGGGGTAGACGACGAGTCCGCGTGCGATGTTGACGACGAGTCGAAGCGTTCCGTCGGTGGCGAGGAAGGCTTCGGGGATGGCGAGTCGTTTGTTGGCGGAGTCGTCGAGCGTGCGTTCGAACCATTGCTCGGCGGCGGTGTGCAGCGGTGAAGTTGCGATGGACATGACAAATCGTGCCAGACCCGTGGCACGCTCGGCGCGCATGGGGTTGCGCTTGTAGGCCATCGCACTGGAGCCGACCTGTGCCGTTTCAAACGGTTCCTCGACTTCTTTCAGGTTGGCCAGCAGTCGGATGTCGTTGGCGAATTTGTGTGTGCTCGCGGCGATGCCAGCCAACGCGGCTGCGACCTGGGCATCGACCTTGCGCGAGTAGGTTTGGCCTGTGACGGGTTCGCAGGCGCTGAATCCGAAGGCGGAGGCGACGGCGCGTTCGACGGTGTCGACTTTTTTCGCATCGCCTTCGAACAGCGTGAGGAAGCTGGCTTGGGTACCGGTGGTCCCCTTGACGCCGCGAAAGCGCAGTCGTTCGAGGCGGGATTCGATTTCTTCGAGGTCGCGGACAAAATCGTAGCACCAAAGGGCTGCCCGCTTGCCTACCGTGGTCAGTTGGGCCGGTTGATAGTGGGTGAAGCCGAGCGTGGGCAGCGCGCGATGCTTTTTGGCGAATGTGGCGAGGGCGTCGATGGCGTTGATGAGCCAGTCCCGAACCGCTTCCAATGCGGATCGCATGATGATGAGGTCGGCGTTGTCGACGATGAAGGCGCTGGTGGCCCCGAGGTGGAGGATGGGGCGGGCGATTTCGGCTTTGTCGGCGAATGCGTGCAGATGGGCCATCACGTCGTGGCGGAGCTTTTTCTCGTAGCGTGCTGCGGCTTTGAAGTCGATATCATCAATGGTTCGTTCGAGCGCGCGGATTTGTGCGGCCGAGATTTTTAGTCCCGCTTTGCGCTGGGCGGAGGCGAGCGCGATCCACAGCCGTCGCCAGGTGCGGATGCGGTGCTCGGCTCCGAAGAGCCTGCTCATGTATGGCGAGGCGTTTCGGGCGACGAGCGGCGACGTGTAAAATTCGTGCGGGTTCATGGGACTCCGTTCCTGCGTCGGGCGATACAAGGGTATCGATCTTAGCGGTCGCGGGCGTGTAGGCCAGTGGGGAGTGATTGTCGGGCGGTTGGGGCGTGCTAGAATGCTTTGGAGGCGTTGGGGCCGGGTTACGCTTGAGACGATGCGTAATCCGGATTGCGGCGGTGGGAGTGTGACTGGGCGTAATGTGCGTTTGTCGTGCTCAACCGCTCCCTCACGGTCGCGGCCCTGAAAGAGCGAGCGGCACCTGCGCTCTGTGTTTTGGGCGATTGGCTTCGGTTTTCAAACAGGATTTGGGATATTCAGCATGAATCGCACGCAGTTCACGCGGTTGGGTTTGGCGGTTTTGGTTTTTGGGTCTGTGGGCTTCATCGTTGGATGCGAGGAGACTTTCAGCCCGTTCGATCCATCGCCGGCGGCGAATCCGTTCAATCCGCCGGTGGATGCAAACCGGCTGGTTGTGGACGCGGGGGCGGATCAGTTCGCCACGGAAGAGGAGACGCTGACGCTGGAGGCTGAAGCCAGCGGGGGGACGCCGCCCTATATATATCGGTGGAATGTGGAAGTCGTGCCTGATGACCCCGAAGAATTGCTGGACGGTGCGATTCCGAATCTGGCGGACAACACGGAACCGGCGATCGACACGGCTCCTTTTGAAATCGGCATGTATGTGTACCGCATTCGGGTGACGGATTCAGCCGGTCGGACAGCCAGCGATTTTGTGGCTATCGATGTCGGCCCGACGCCGTTGCGCGTGACGATCGAGGAGGCGCCGGAGGACGAGGAGGAGGCTTTGATGGCCAGCACGGCTGAGCCTTTGACGCTGACCGCAAACGCCAACATGACCGGTGATTTCAGCTTTTCCTGGACGCAGATGAGCGGTCCGGAGGTGGAACTCGACGGTGCGGACGAGCGTGTTGTTGTGGTGACGGCTGCGGAGCCGGGCGAGGTTGTCCTGCAAATTCTGGTGAACAACAACGAAATGATCCAGCAGGCCCGTGCGACGGTGCGGATCATCTTCGAGCTGGGTAACGCTTTCCTGGTGAACATCGAAGCCCCCGACCTTCTGCTGGCAGGGGATCGCGAGACGCTGACGGCCAACATCACGAATCCGAATGTTGATCCAGCCTCTCTGGATTATGAGTGGGTGGTTGTTAAGGGCAGCGGTGTTGTGCTGGACAACGAGAATGCGCAGACGGCTGGTGTAACGGGCAACTCACTGCTGACGATTACTTTGGGTGTGACAGCCTCCGGCATGGTGAACGGGACGGCTCAGGAAGCCTCGGACGAGATTGAGCTTGTTGTTCTGTCGGATCTTCTTCCGAGATTCGTCATGCGTGTCACGTCGGAGAATGAAGGCGTGAGCGGTACGATCGTGTTCGAGTTTGATGCGCGGGCTACGCCGAAAACGGTGGCCAACCTTGTGAACTACATCGACAGCACGTTCTATTTCAATACGTTTTGGCATCGCCTGGCGCTCGATACAGATGATGAGCCGTTCGTGGCGCAGTTCGGCGGGTTTGAGCGTAGCGGCGATGAAATCGCGCGTATCGAAGGCCTGCGCGATCCTGTGGTGAGCGAGAACGAGACGTCCATCGGCAATACGGAGGGCACGCTGGGGCTTGCGCTGCTCGGCAGCAATGTGAACAGCGGCACGTCGCAGATATTCGTCAACATGAAGGACAATTCGTTCCTGGACGAAAATGGGTTCACGGCGTTCGGCAGAGTTGTTGAGGGGTTTGAGTTGGTCGAGGCGATGTTCAACGCGGAGACCGACACGCTTGAGGTGACGGAAGATGGAACGAGCCTGTTCGATGCGCCGGCTGAGGATATCACGATTCTCAGTTTTCGTCGTGAGCAGTTGAGCGCTGGCGGTGTGGATGATGACCGTGAGGGCGATACCACGCTTTTGGGTATCGGTGCGCCTAAATAGCGCGTGACTGAAATCCTTGCGTGGCAAAATCTTTTCGGGTCGGAATCCGCGCGGACTGAAGTCCGCGGCTCGCGGTTGGGCGCAAGCGGCAGGTGATACCGGTGCGACATGCCCGCTGACGCAATCTTCCCGCCACCCTGCGATCAGCACAGCGCTGCGTAGCACATGAACGCGAGAAACGCGATTTTGAGCTTACGCAGAAAAAATTGAAAAAACCGATGAGTCCACATTTGCGTCTTTCCCTGCGGAGCGCGGTTGTCGCGCATCCACCGGTCAAGGCAGCACGATGCAGACTTACGATGCTCCGTAAGCCCGTGCGCAGGCAGGCATCAAGCGAGGCAGCGCGCTGTGGGCGTTTTTATGGGCGATGTTGCGCGGTCGAACGCGGGACACCTGTGACGGCGTGGTGAGTTTCGGCAACGTGAAGTCCGAGAAAAGCGGTGGCCTGTGATTGCGCTGGAAATGCGCGCAAAAAATGGCCGGCGGTTTCCGAATCGGCGCGTGGTGGCTTGCGGTGTTCGATCACCTTAAATTTTACGATTGCCGCACGAGCGGCCAATCGCCGGATCAATCCTCGCGAACGAGAACCTTTCCTCTGCAAACGCCGATCCGGGCTCCGCCGGCCCGGTAGGGGTCCAAATTGTTGTGACGACGGACGCGATTATCGGCATGTGATGGCGTCGCTCGATGCTTGCCAGCCGCCCATTGCGTTCGTTGTCAGGAGGATGTCGTGGTTCGGCGGGATTTCTGACACAGAAAACGGAAAAAATCGCGATTTAGTCGTCCCTGAAAAACCACGAATCCACTATTTTTCCAGTCTGAAATTGAGGCGATTGGTGGTATCCTTTGCAGGGAAGCTATGGATGGACGGTCGAAACCTTGCAAAACGGAACGGATTCCATGAAGCCCAAGCCTCA
>JAJDDQ010000003.1 GCA_029260215.1 Phycisphaerae bacterium | reverse complement strand
AGATTCCGCCTCGCGACGGACACCCTTGCGATTCGGCTAGGAGTTCCTGCCATTAAGGCCTCCACCGGGACTTTCACCCGGCAAGTCGCATCCCGGATCGCTTTCGCTAGCCGGTTAGCAGCGTCTGGTCATGACGCTGCGCATCATGCCTGACGCGCGCAAGAAAAACGGGCGAGAACAACTACGTCCACGCCCGTTCGATAGCTGGCAATTTTGACCCAAACGTAGCGAGCCGCGAACTTCAGTTCGCGCGGACTTCCGAAGCATCACAACCGCAAGCTGCCACGCGCGCGGTGAACTCGCTCTAACAGAATTCTACGGTTCGGCCAACGCCCTTACAGGCCTTCCAGCAGGCGAGCCAGCCGCAAGCCGAGGGAGTTCGAGATACGCGCCAACGCCCAGATGGAGGCGGCGTTCTTCCCGAGTTCCACCTGGGAAAGCTGAGACGTCGTCAAGTCCGTCCGGTCCGAAAGCTGACGCAGCGTCAGGTTCAGACGCAATCGCTCCGCCCGAATGCGATGGCCGATGAGTTGATTCAGGTCATGCTCGTCCCGATAGATCAGCCCCAGATTCCGGCAGGCGCGATCGACGGCTTCAAGCAACTGTTCCTTCTCAAACGGTTTGGGAATGTAGTCGCACGTGCCGCGGCGCATGGTCTCGGTGGCTGAGCTTAGCTCAGGATAGGCCGTCATCACGATGCAGCACATACGCTCGTCGATGTTCTTGAGACGCTCCACAACTTCAACGCCGTCCATGGTCGGCATGCGCAAATCGACGATCGCGATCTGGTAAGACTCTTCGTCGGCGTGCTCGAGCGCCTGCTGTGCGTCCGTGTACGTTTTGGGACGAAAGCCGTGGTCCTCCAGCAAGAGGCCGACCGTCTTGCACACAGCCGGGTCGTCGTCAATCACAAGCACCTTGATATGGTGTCGTACGGTGGCTTTACCCTTTTTCGGTGGTGTGGTCGTTGTAGTCACGGTTGCTCCCTATCGGTAAACTGTACATCGGTTCCAAATGGTTCGTTTCTGATCCAAAGAGTTCCGCGATGAAAACGCTCGGAACCCATCATCTCGCCATCGTACATCGAACGTTCGCCCCCGAAATCCTCGCGGGGCGAAAAACTGTCGAATGCCGGCTGTCACGCAGGCGTTTCGCACCGTTCGACCTCATCGACCGGGGTCACGTGCTCTGGTTCAAGACCCCGTCGCAGGCTATCTTCGCCAAGGCAGTCGTCAGACGGGTCGCCTTCTTCGACGACTTGACTCCCGCGAAACTGATCGATCTCGGGAGGCGTTATCAGGACTCGGTCCTGGCGACCGACCCGCGATTCTGGCAACGCACCGATGTGCGCTACGCCTCCCTCATACAATTCGGCGCGGTAAGGGCCTCAAACCCGAAAATACCGCTCAAAAAAGATCGACGCGCCTGGGTCATCCTTGATGAACCGCCCTACGCGGAGCACGCGGCATTTGAGCATTAAAGTCACACCTGACCGTTACAGTCAGACACGACATGCCACCGCAAAATGATAGGCACACTGTAACCGGCCTGACCAGTCCAAGTTCCGAGTTTTTGCCAGATTTTTCTGGAAACCGTGAATTTTTCGTTTTTTTCGGTCCTTACGCCCGTTTTTTCACTGCCACGGGACTTGATCGCTTACCGCTTGTAGGCATTTTGACGTTTTTCGCGACTGTATCGGCTGCTTTGTCTGGTGCGGGAGATGGTTTGGCGTCCTCCGTCTTGGCCTGGACCCTCTTGTTCAGCTCGGCCTCCGCCGTTTCAGCCCGTACGGTGTTGATTTCCAAGATTTTCTTGCTGATTTCGCGGAAAAGATCGGGATTGTCCCGGAGGAACTGCTTGCTGTTCTCGCGACCCTGCCCCAGGCGCATTTCGCCGTAGCTGAACCAGGCTCCGGTTTTGCGGACGACGTTTTCCTTGATGCCGAGATCGATCACGTCGCCTTCCCTGCTCATGCCGGAGTCGAACATGATGTCGAATTCGACGGATTTGAACGGGGCTGCCACCTTGTTCTTAACCACCTTGCAACGTACCTGGTTTCCGATGGCGACGTCGCCCTCCTTGAGGGTCGCGATTCGGCGAACGTCGAGACGGACGGAGGAATAAAATTTCAGTGCGCGACCGCCGGGCGTCGTTTCCGGGCTGCCGAACATGACCCCGATCTTCATACGCACCTGATTGATGAAAATAACGATGCAACTGCTCTTGGCGATCGCAGCCGTCAGTTTGCGCAAAGCCTGGCTCATCAGTCTGGCTTGAAGCGCCACGTGCGTATCACCCATTTCGCCTTCGATTTCCGCCCTCGGAATCAGGGCGGCGACCGAGTCCACGACGATGACATCGACGGCGTTGCTGCGTACGAGCATCTCGGTAATTTCGAGCGCTTCCTCGCCGGAATTGGGCTGGCTTACGAGAAGTTTGTCGGTCAACACGCCGCATCGTTTGGACCAAGAGGGGTCGAGAGCGTGTTCCGCATCCACGAACGCGCAAATACCGTCGTCGGCCTGTGCGCACGCGATGACGTGCAGTGCGAGCGTGGTCTTTCCCGAGGATTCAGGTCCGAAAAGCTCGACAATTCGGCCTCGGGGCAGCCCCTTGCCTCCGAGCGCGAGATCGAGAGAAAGCGATCCCGTGCTGATGCCTCGGATTTCCAGATTTCTCTGCGCGAGCTGCATGACCGCGCCCTGGCCGAAGGACTTTTCGATTTGTTGGATGGCCCGGTCCAGCGCCGCTTTGCGTGTCGTTGGTTTTTCGTTGCCCATTTTATCTGCCTCCTTGTCAAACCCCGCACGGCGGGGAACGCCCCGGCGGCGTGTGTGTTGGTCCGTTGCGATTCAGCGTTGACGTATTCGAGCGTCCGCGCGGGCTGAAGCCCGCGGCTCGTTAGTCGACGCGCAGCATTTCGCAGAATTTGTTGACGCGGTCGTCGACATCCTTCCGCTTGATCTCCAGCATGCGGTTGATCGAAAAATCCTCGATAACAAATGATGCACACACCGTCCCACGGACGATGGCGCGTTTGATGTTTGCGGGGCTGAAGTCGCCCGAGTGTGACAGATAGCCGAGGGTGCCGCCGGCGAAACTGTCGCCCGCGCCCGTTGGGTCCACGACGCGGCTTGTGGGGTAGGCGGGGATTACCGACGGCCCGTCCGCGGTCATCAGCAACGCGCCGTGCTCGCCCTTTTTGACGACGGCGAACTTGGGGCCGTAGCTGAGGAGAACTTCGGCGACGTCTATCAGATTGTGCTTTTGAGTAAGCTGGCGGGCTTCGCCGTCGTTGATGATGACGCCGTCGACCATCGACAAGGTGCGGAGCAGTTCGTCGCGTTCGTTGGCGATCCACAGGTTCATCGTGTCACACACGGTCAGTTTCGTGCCGGCCAACTGCCCCAAAAGCTCCTGTTGAAGTTTCGGATGGGTGTTGGCCAGGAATACGACCTCGCTGTCGGCGAAATCGGCCGGGACTTTGGGGCCATGCTCGGCGAGGACGTTGAGATCGACACCGAGGGTCTCGGCTTCGGCCATCGCGCCTTCGTATTTGGCGGTCCAGCGGAAGGTTTTGCTGCCTTTTCGCGTTTCCAGCCCGGCGAGATCGATCTCGCGTTTGGACAGCGTTGTGCGGAACGCGTCGGGGAAATCTTCTCCGACTACGCCGACGAGGCGGACCGGTGAAAAGAGGGTGGCAGCGAATGCGAAGTTGACGGCGGTTCCGCCCAGGACGTCGTTCGCGGTTCCGTGGGGGGTTGTGACGGTGTCGATTCCGATGCTTCCGGTTACGAGTAAGGACATAGGGTGTTGCTCTTTCGCTTTTCTTATGGGTGTTGCTTGTAACTTCGGTTCGTGTTGTGCGCGATACAGTTGAACGAATTCATGTCGCACGCGACATGATTATGCGAATTCATGTCGCACGCGACACTGCTAAACGGGTAAGGGTGACGTAATGTGCATAAAAAGTGGTTCACTCCACTGCCACAGCATGTTCTTCCATACGCTTTCATTGTGTGGTTAGCGATTCCCTCATCGTTAGTGTTCTTTTTATGCGGTTGATCGTTCGGTCCCTGCCCAGCAGGGCGAGGGTGTCGTAGATCGGTGGGCTGACCATCGTGCCGGTGACGGCTACCCGCAAAGGCTGGGCGATGGCGCCTAGTTTGACGTCCTCGCTTTCGCAGAATCGGGTGACCAGTCCTTCCATCGCTGTGGCTGTCCAGTCTTCGGCTGACTGAAGGGCGCCCAAGACGCGTTCCAGCATGCCGAACCCGGCGCCGTCGTTTTTGGCGAGGGCTTTTTTGACGGCTTTTGGATCGAACTCGATCGCCTCGTCCTTGATAAACAGGAAGTTTGTCTTGGTCTCAATATCGCGAAAGGTGCGGAACCCCTTGCAGATGCGCAACAGGTAGGCCAGCGTTTGGTCGTCGTCGGCGGTCAGCGGTGAATTGGCGACGGTTGCGAAATCTTTCAAAGCGGCCAGCAGGCGATCCGGGCTGAGTCGGGCGGCCCAATCGGTGTTGAATGCGACGAGCTTGTCACGATCGAATTTGGCGTTGGACGGATTGACGCGGTCGAGCGAAAACAACGCGGTCGTTTCCTCGAGTGTCATCTGCTCCCGGTCCTCACCGGGGGACCATCCGAGAAGCGAGATGAAATTCGACAGGGCTTCCGGGAGGTAGCCATTGCGGCGAAAATCATGCACGTCGATTTCCGGTGGCGCGATGCCTTTTTTGGCGGCTTTCTCTTTGTCGCGTTTGCTCATCTTGGACCCGTCGGGGTTGAAGATGATGGACAGATGGGCGTACACCGGTGTGCGAAAACCGAGCGATTCCTGTATGGCGACGTGTTTGGGCGTGTTCATCAGGTGCTCCTGCCCACGGAGGACATGGGTGATGCCCATCAACTCGTCATCGACAACGCAGGCGAAATGGTAGGTCGGCCAACCATCGCTCTTTTGGATGACGAAATCTTCCAGTTCCGCGCGGGGGATGCACACTTCGCCGAGCACGGCGTCGCGTACCACGATGTCGCGATCGGGCATTTTGAAGCGTACGGTGACGTGTTCACCCGCCTCCCGTGCCTGACGCCCCTGCTCGGGGGTCGGCAGCGGATCGGGACGCTGGTACTTGAATTCACCTTTTTCGGTTTTGGCCTGCTCGCGCATGGCGGCCAACTGCTCGGGCGATTCCAGTGCGTAGTAGGCTGACCCCGATTCGAGCAGAGCGTCGAGATGTTGCTGGTACATCTTCAGACGCTCGCTCTGTGCGTAAGGCCCGAACTCCCCGCCGTGTTCAGGCCCCTCGTCCCACTCAAGCCCAAGCCAGCGCAGGTCGGCGAAAATCTTTTCCAGCGAATCGCCAATGTGCCGGTTGCGGTCCGTATCCTCGATTCGAAGCACCAGCCGCCCGCCGTGCCTGCGTGCGAAGAGCCAGTTGAACAGTGCGGTGCGCGCACCGCCGATGTGCAAATACCCCGTGGGCGACGGGGCGAAACGAACGCGAATACCGTTGTCTGACATCCGGACCATGCCTTTCGAAGAACCGTACAACTCCCGAACATTAACAGGAACGGATTTCCGCGTCAACCACTTTTTTTGTGGGTTTCGGGCGCGCTGGAAACTGTTGTGGAATCGAGGGAATCGGCGGCCGGCTTGCGAAACAGGGCGGATACCGGGCCGCTCAAAGCGTACATAACACACGTGGCTGCAATAGTTTGCGGAGGATAGGCCAACATCAGCACGAAGGCGGCGACCAGAATCAGCAGGTGCTCGAAGGGCCGTCTATGGATCAGGTAAGATTGGGTAAGGCGACCGTAACGGATTCGGCTGATCATCAGGAGTCCCATGCCCAGAGCGATTATGGGGAGCGACCACATCAGCCACTTGGCGAACGCCCCGCCGACGTGCTCATGGAGCATGATCAGGGAGGCCATCACCGCGGCGGCGCCGGGGCTTGGCAGGCCTCTGAACCACTTGTGGCTGAAGTCGGGCCTGTCGTGCTCGACGTTGAATCGTGCGAGGCGGATGGCTGCACAGAGGCAGTAGACGGCGGTGCATACCCACAATCCGCGTCCGAGCGGGTGGTCAGCCAGGGGTGTCACGCGGACTTCGGACGACTGGAGGGCAGGGAAGGTGAGTGCGATGACCAGGACGGCTGGGGCTGCGCCGAAGGTAACGACGTCGGCCAGTGAATCGACTTGTGCGCCGAACGCGGTGGCTTGACGGGTGAGTCGGGCGACGAGTCCGTCGAACATGTCGAAGATCATGCCGAGAAAAATCAGTAACGCACCGATGGACAGATACGAAGGGAGCATGCGTTCGACGAGCGCGCTGTGCATGGTTGCTTCGGCGGAGGCAGGTTCGCCCGCGCCGGCTGCGTACATGGCGCGCATGGCGAAGTGGATGGCGGCGAACCCGCAGACGAGGTTGCCAAGTGTAACCATCGTGGGCAGGACCGCGATGGTCTTAAGTCGTCTGTGCCGCGGGCGACTCGGATCGCCCCCGGGAATCTTCAACACGTTCATCTTTTGGTTCATTCGAGTGGGAGGACAATGCCTGTGTGACGAACAGGGTCACGCCGGCTTGCACGCGGTCGCCCAATGTTACATGCACGCGCGTGCCGGGCAGGTTTGGTACGATCAGCTCCGTGCGCGATCCGTACTTGATCAGGCCGAAGCGTTGTCCGGTTGTGTATTCCACGCCTGTTTTTGCGTGGCAGACGATGCGTCGGGCGGCCATCCCGGCGACTTGGCGTACGACGACAGGCCCGGGGAGGTTGTTGTGCGGGTCGATCACGAGCGCGTTCGATTCGTTGTGTTCCCAGGCTTTGGGTTTCATGGCTGCGAAGAATTTTCCGGGGTTGTGGTGTGTGCTGCGTACGACGCCCGCGCACGGTGCGCGGTTGATGTGTACGTTGAACAAACTCAGGAAAATACCGATTCGGACGGCTGGTCCGTCGATCGGTTCGTATCGCTCCAGCTCTGTGATATCGGTAATCGTTCCGTCTGCGGGTGCGCAAAGCTCGTTCGTTTTGAAGGCGGCTTCACGCGGCGGGTCGCGGAAGAATGCGATGGACCATATCCACACGCCCGCCAACGGCACGGCGGCGGGCCACCATCCCAACCACACAGCGGCGACGCAGGCCAAGCCCAGTGCCAGTGTTGTGGCGATCATTTGCGGGATACCTTCAGTTGCGAGTCGCGTCATTGGACGGTCCGATCATTCTGCCTGCCTTGGGAGAATTCACAGGTTTCCGTCGAATTCGTGGCGGTTGCGTCTCCCGATTTCGCGTATTCTATCGCGTTGTGGTCGATCTTGCGAATTGGCTGAAGGGGCGAGGCTGCATTGGGGTGCATCCCAAAACGGGTGGCCATTCGTGATGAAGGGTGGCACGGTCTACCGGCGCAGTCGGTAGGCCGTGGGGGTTGCGGATATCCACGGCTTGGCTGCGCCAGACCGTGCCACCCAGAATGTGATGCACCCGCTGCATTCCGACGAGAATGGTGGTGGCGGGTTTGCGTTGCGGGTTTTGTATTCGAAGCGGACGGACGATATGAGCGTTATGCACGGGACACGTGAAATCATGGGTTTGGGGCGTCTCAGGCGGTTACGCCGATCGGCGCGCGGTGCGGCGGTCTGTGTTGTCGGGCTGCTTGTGATGGGCGGGGTCTCTGCGACGGTCGCTCAGCCGGATGAGGAGCGGCGGGTTGATGCCAGGGCTGTGGAGATTCTCAAACGCTCCGACGAGGCTACGCAAGCGGTCACGTTCGTCCGCTATGAGGCTGTTGTGTCGGGGACGGGGTGGATGCGTGACTTCGTGCCGAATGTTGAGGCCAAGGTTCTGCTTGGTGGGAAGATGTTTCGGGCACAGCAGCGCTTCCGAATCGATATGACGATTCGCCCTGTCGGATCGAACAAGGTGCGACACGTGACGGCGGGCGGATTCGACGGGGCGTTTTACTTCGTCGACCACGATGCCAGGACTGTTGTACGCGGCGACAACTACGACATTTTCTCGGTGCATGCACGCCGCTTCGTCGGGGCGCGCATGCTCGAGTTTCTGCACCCGACACCCTTCGACGACGAGTTGAACGGGCAGCGAGTGGAGTATGTGGGCATTAACGAAGTCGAAGGCCATCCGTGTCACGAAATCTACGTCGCCTACTCGCAAAAGGCTCCCGATTCGCGCTGGTTCATATCGACGCGGGACTATCTCCCGCGCCGTGTTGATCGTATTACGACCAATCCCCGCACGGGCCAGCACGGGACGACGCGACTGGTGCTCACCAATGTAGATGTCACGCAGCCGAAGGACGAGAAGAAAGAGATTGAGCTTGTCGTGCCGGAGGGCTACACTCAAAATCCAAAGCCTGAATAGTGGCTGTGGTCTTCACTTTGGAATGCGCCGTTACGGGGATATCATGTCGAACTTCTGGAGGGGCTGGTTGAGAGGCGGACCGTCGGAACTTAAGCGGTTTCCCGAAAAGAAGGATGCGAAAGAGGCTGTACAGGTTTGGTGGAAGCAGCAGGTCAGGACCGTGTCCTTCTGGGTTGTGCTTATTTCCTATGTCGCTTTTGTGACGCTGGTCTTGAGGGGATTTCTGGAATTGGTTCGCGGCTGGATTCCACTACCACCGGCTGTGCATGGTGGAATCATTGGTGGTATCACGGGGGGAGGCGCTGTCGCTATCTTGCAGTGGTATTGGCGTCACCGGTTCCGGTATTTTCTGCGCGAGCGGCTTAATGAGATGGGTGTCATGACCTGCATGAAGTGCGGGTACGATTTGACGGGGAACGAGAGCGGCGTTTGCCCGGAGTGCGGAAGCCCGTCATGAGTTGGGACGATTCCTTCACGCTTCCGCACTGGTTGCGTTCGGTGTCGCGGTTTTGATAGGTTGTGATTGCCACGCCGGAAGTGTCATGGGGCCCCGGCTTGGCAGTTGGGTTTGTTGAGAATGTTGTTGTTGGCTCCGGATCGCGCTGATTGGGTGATGTCATGTTGATATTCTGGAAAGACAAGTGGAGAGGCTGGCCGCCGGAGCTTAAGCGGTTCCCCCAGAACATAGACGCGCAAGACGCCAATCGGGACTGGTGGAAGCGGCAGTGCAAGTCCGTGTCATTCTGGGTCGTGTTCATTTCCCTCACCGCTTTCATGATGGCGCTCCAGGCGGTGTTAATGAGATTCGTTAGCGGTCAGAATCCGTTGGGATTTTTGGCGTTTATTGTAGTAGGCGTATCTATGGGCGGGGGCGGTATCACCATTAATTGGTGGTTTGGGCGTCATAAGTACCGGCGTTTTCTGCGTGAGCGGCTTAATGAAATGGGTGTGATGACCTGTATGAAGTGCGGATACGATTTGACGGGGAACGAAAGCGGTGTTTGCCCGGAGTGCGGAAGCCCGTCCTGAGTTGAGTCACCCCCTTTGTCGCGCGGTAAATCTTCGGCCGCGTGCAATTCCATACAACGACAAACTCAGTTGGGGCTTGCGGGCGTGATGATTGCCCTCTTCCGCCCCTCCTTGCAAAGGAGGGGCTTTTTTTTTGGGGGGGTATTGCGAAGCAAAGCGTTACTCCGATCCAGACTCCCCCGCACCGTTGTCTCCGGTCTATACCCCCCTTTTGTATGGGGAAAAGATCATTTTTTTGCGGTTTTCTTGGGGGTGCTTTTGCGGGGGGTGGGTTTTGCGGTTTTCTTTTTTGTTTTTTTCTTTTTCGTGGATGCCGTCGATTTTCGCTTTTTGGATCGGGGTGGGGCGAAGGCGGCTTTGAGCAGGCCGTCGATTGTTTTGACGGGCATGAACTCGATCTGCTTGCGGATGTCGTCGGGGATTTCGGTGAGGTCGCGCATGTTGCGTTGCGGGAGAATGATTCGGGTCAATCCGGCGCGGTGGGCTGCCAGCACTTTTTCGCGCACGCCGCCGACGGGGAGGATGGCTCCTCGGAGCGTGATCTCGCCGGTCATGCCAGTGGTGGCTGGTACTGCCCGATTTGCGAGCATGGACGCCAAGGCCATGAACATGGCTACTCCGGCGGAGGGGCCGTCTTTGGGGATCGCTCCGGCGGGTACGTGGATGTGGATGTCGCTGGTCTGAAGTTCCTTGTTCGTGATTTTCCATTTACGGGCGTGGTGGCGGATGAGCGAATGGGCGGCTTGGGCGCTTTCGCGCATGACGTCGCCGATTTGTCCGGTCATTTTCAACTGTCCGGAGCCAGGCATGCGTCGGGCTTCGACGAAAAGTATTTCGCCGCCGACGGGTGTAAATGCGAGGCCTGTGACGACGCCGGGCATCGCTTCGGCGGCTGCGACGTCGGATTCGTGAATCGGCGGCCCGAGGTCTTTGGCTAAACTGGCTGCGGATACGCGGCGTGATCTTCGTGAGCCTTCGACGATGGCTTTGGCGCGTGCGCGGCAGAGTGCGCTGATGCGCCGGTCCAGTTCTCGTACGCCCGCTTCCAAGGTGTATTTCGCAACGATCTCGCGGAGGGCTTGCTCGTCGAATTTCACGCCCGCTTTTTCCAGGCCCGTCTGCTCAAGCTGGCGTGGGACGAGGTAGCGTTTTGCGATCTGGACTTTTTCGCGATGGGTGTAGCCGGTGAGCCGGATGATCTCCATGCGATCGCGGAGCGGCGAGGGGATGGCGTCCATGTAGTTGGCGGTTGCGACGAAAAACACGTTGGACAAGTCGAAGGGCACGTCCAAGTAGCGGTCTGTGAAGGTGGCGTTTTGGGCAGGGTCGAGCACTTCGAGCAGCGCGGAAGCGGGGTCGCCGCGGAAGTCGGCGCCGAGCTTGTCGACCTCGTCCAGCATGAACACCGGATTGTTTGCCTCGGCTTTTCTTATTTCCTGAATGATTCGCCCGGGCATCGCCCCGATGTAGGTGCGTCTGTGGCCTCGGATGTCCGCTTCGTCGCGTGTTCCGCCAAGCGCGATGCGAATGAATTTGCGGTTCATGGCTCGTGCGATGCTTTTGCCGAGGGAGGTTTTTCCAACGCCGGGCGGTCCGGAGAAGCAGAGGATGGGGCCTTTGCCGTCGGGGCGGAGGTGTCGCACGGCCAGGAATTCGAGTATGCGTTTCTTGACCTTGTCGAGTCCGTAGTGATCTTCGTTGAGGATTTGGGCGGCCCGCTTGAGGTTGATCCGGTCGGTGGTCTGGACCGACCAGGGCAGCGAGCACAGCCAATTTACGTATTCGAGCGATACGGAGTATTCCGGTGAGGCTTGCGGGATGGACTCCAGCCTTTCGACTTCGCGGTCGGCTTGTTTTTCGACCGGTTCGGGCATTTTGGCTTCTTTGATGCGCTCGCGAAGTTTTTCCACTTCGGTCGATCGCGCGTCGGCCAACCCGAGTTCCTGTTGGATGGCTTTGAGCTGTTCGCGCAGGTAATACTCGCGTTGCGACTTGTCCATGCGATCGCGTACCTGCGATTGAATCTTTTGCGAGACTTCGAGGATTTCGATCTGCCGGGCGACGGCTTCGTTGACCTTGCGCAGGCGGTCTTCGACGGAGAATGTTTCGAGGATTTCCTGACGCTGAACGAGGTCGAGCGGCAGGTTGGCGGCGAGGAAGTCGGCCAGCGCGCCGGGGGATTCGATCGTGTCGATGACTGCGGCGGCTTCGTCGGGCACGTTGGGCGACAGTTCGATCACGCGATGGGCTGACTGGCGTATGGAGTGGACGAGGGCGTCGAGCTCGGTTGAGGCGGTGACTTCGTCCTGCCGGGTTTTGACGGCTGCGATCCAGTAGGGCAACGTTTGTTTGATATCGACGATGCCGACGCGCGCAAGTCCGTGGACGATGATGGTCTCGCTGCCGTCGTCGAGGCGTACGAGTTTGAGAATGGCGCAGGCTGTTCCGACCCGATAGAGATCGTCGAGTGTCGGGTCTTCGGTGTCGCCGTCTCGCTGGGGAACAGCGCACACGATGCGTGACCCGGCGATGGCTGCATCGAGGACGCGCTGCACTTTGTCGCGCATGACTTTGAGGGGGACGATGGTTCCGGGGAACACGACCGATTCGCGCAGGGGGAGGATGGGCAGCTCATCCGGTATGCGCGTCGTCGATTTGGATTCGCCCTCGCCTTCCTCGTTGCTGACGGAGACGACGCCATCGCTCACGCCGATGGGTTCGCCAAGTACGACGGATACGTTTTCGGGCAGATTCTTGTTGTCGTCTTTGCTGGACAATCGCGCGTATCCTCAACCGGTTTGTTTGGGCAGGAGTACCCAGAGGTATCCATTGCGGTACGTGGCGGAGACGTTCGAAGCGTCCACATCCGCCGGGATGCCGAGCGTGCGTTCGAAGCGGCCCCAGTCGATTTCCATCACGTGTATGCTGGGGGTTTCATCCTCGGCGGGCCAATCCGGTTTTTCGCGGTAGCCGTTGATGCGCAGGGTTCCGCGATCGACATGCACGTCGATCTCCTGATGGCTCATGCCCGCGAGGTCGACGCAGATGACGTAGCGTTCGGAGTATTCGTAGATGTTCCAGCCCGGCTCCCAAGCGTCCGACGAGACGAGCCGGGTGAAGTTCTGTCCGGTCAGCTCGTCCATCAGGGCGTCGAGCTGTCGGGAGATTTTGTCGTAGTTGCTATCGGTCACCGCTGCTTCGCCAACTTTAGGTCACCTGCACACAATCGTCGTTTACGATTCACCCCAAGTGTAGCACACGCACGGACTTAGCGTCAATCGCATGCGCGTGTCGCTTGTCTCCGGGCGGATGGGGCTTTATGCTTCGCCGTCATGCCGAAACCAGCCAAGATTTCGTTGGACACGTTGCGCTCGCGTAAGCGAGAGGGCCAACGCTTTGCGATGCTGACGTGTTACGACTACACGACGGCGCGCATCATGAACGAGACGGACCTGGACGCTATTCTCGTGGGTGATACGTATGGCGAGGTGTGTCTCGGATACGACACGACGCTGCCGGTGACGGTGGACGATCTGATAACGGTGACGGCTGCGGTCCGCCGCGGTGCGCCGCGTGTTTTCCTGGTCGGCGACATGCCTTACCTAAGTTATCAGGTGGAGTCTTCGGAGGCGGTGCGCAACGCGGGACGGTTCATGAGTGAAGCGGGCTGCGATGCGGTGAAGGTCGAGGTCGATCGTCGTCTGGCGGACACGGTGGCTGCGATGACGCGCGTGCCGATCCCCGTGGTGGCTCATCTGGGGCTGAGGCCGCAATCCATCCATCATTATGGTGGATACAAGGCGCAGGGTAAGACCGCACGTGCGGCGTCGGCGATTATTGAGGACGCGAAGATTATGGAGGATGTGGGTGCGTCGGCGCTGTTGCTGGAGGCGGTGCCGGCTGAAGTTGCCCAGATTATCACCGAGTCGACGGATTTGCCGGTGATCGGATGCGTTTCTGGTCCGCATTGCGACGGTCAGGTTGTGGTGTTGCACGATATTCTCGGTTGCAGCGCGGGCCATCCGCCGAAGAGTGTTAAGGTGTACACGCATTTTTCGGAATCTTTGTGTACTGTTGTCGGCGCTTACGCGAAGGATGTGCGTGACGGCGAGTTTCCGATCGCTGAGAACAGTATTTCGATGTTGCCGGATGAGTTGGAGCGTCTTCGGCAGGGCATGCGCGGCGACACCTAGCCGTTCGGAATGCGTGTCGGGCAGCGTAATGCTTGACATGAAAAGGCGTGAAGTTTAGTGTGAATTCTGGCTTTCAGAACACGGAGCGATGGCGATGCTGGTACGGATGGATTTGGCGCGAATCATCATCCGGGAGCAGGCGGACTCGCAAATCATCGTTCTCCGTGAGCGCGACGGCGACCGCCACTTTCCCATCCTTATCGGTATCCACGAAGCCCTTGCCATTGATCGACGTGTCAAGGGTGCTGAGCCGCCGCGCCCGCTGACGCACGATCTGATGGCTGACATCATCCGCAAGCTTGACGGCGAGTTGGAAAAAGTCGTCGTGAACGAATTGAAAGAACACACGTTCTACGCGACACTCGTGATACGGCGAAACGGGGAAGTGGTCTCGGTCGACTCCAGGCCTTCCGACGCGATCGCCCTCGGCGTGGCCAACGACACGGCCATTTTTGTGGACGAAAGCGTGTTGCGTGCGGTTTGTTCTCCTGACGAAATGGACTCAAACGACGACGAGGGCGCGTAAGCGCCGGAAGGATACGGGTCGGCAGCCTCCATGAACAAGCCCAACGAGCCTATGCAACCGCCGGGCGGTCTGAGCCTGATTGTGCAACGTGCCAAAGATGCCGTCGCAACGCCTGCAAGTCTTCCGGGGTGGGCGACGCGCGTTCCAGCGCGACTCGACGTCCTTGGCGGTTTTGCCGAGTATTCCGAGTCATCGCTTATCGGGTTCCCCGTCAGCGAAGGTGTCGCGGTGACCGCGCGCACGCGGGCAGACGATCTTGTTGTCGTTCACGGAGTCAATTCCTCGGGATCACCTCAGGCGAAGCCGTTGAACATCTCGCGGTCGGATTGTGACATCGAAACATCCGAGATGTTCGTGGCTGATCTCCCGAAAACCGATTGGTTGGCGGCGGCGGCTGGCGCCGTATACGCCGTTCACGCACAGGGAAAGGTGTCCGGCGAGCGTCCGGGGCTGGACCTGACGATCGATATTGAGCTGTCGCCATGCCCGGAGATCGGTCTGACTGTGGCTGTCGCCGTCGCGGTTCTGCGTGTGTTGGCGGAGTGCTGGCAGTTTCGCATGGACCCGTTCGAGTGTGCGACGCTCGCGACACAGATTGAGAACGTGTTTGTCGGGTTCCCGTCCGGTGTGGGGACAGCGTTGTCGATGCTTCACGGCAGGTGCGACGGTTTCACGCGCATCAGCACGAAGGACGGCGGCGTGGAAGGCCAATGGCCCATCGTGCCCGGGCTTTCAGTCGTGGGTATTGATTGCGGTTTTCGTTGCCCCAAGCGACTCGAAAAGTACACGCGCGCACGCACGGCTGCGTTCATGGGTCGCGTGATCGTCGAGCGAGTGCTTAGTGCGCCGGACGCGCCGCCCGTCAAATGGGGGCGTTCACTGGCCAGCATCACCACGGACGACTTTGTTGAGCATCTTCGTCATCGCATTCCAACCAGGATCAAGGGGGCTGACTTTCTCAACCACTTCGGCGAGACGGCCGATCCACTGACTACTGTTGATCCGTCCACCGTGTACAAGGTCCGGTCCCGGACGGAACACCACGTTTACGAATCCGAACGCGTGGACCAATTCGTGAAGTTATACAAACGCTTTTGTGCGACCAACGATCGAGACGCACTGTCTGAGATCGGTAAGCTGATGTATGCATCGCATTGGAGTTATGGTCAACGCTCGGGTTTGGGAAGTGTAGAGACCGATCATCTCTACGGCCTGCTGCGCGAGCGGGGCGGGAAAGGCTGTGGTATTTACGGCGCGCGTGTTTCGGCTCAGGGGGCGGGCGGCGTTGTGGTTGCGCTTATCGACGACAAGGGTCCGGCGCGTGCTGCGGTGGATGAGGCGGTCCGTGAATACGAATCTCAGACCGGCCACCGGACGGCGTTTTACGCTGGTTCCTCGCAGGGTGCGCTCGAGTACGGTGTTCACCGCATCGATTAGCGCGACTTCAGCGCACGCGTAGCAGTTTGCGTTTATGAACCTTGAAGGGTCCGCGGGAACTGAAGTTCGCGGCTCGCTGTGCCTGCGTCGAAACGGGTCTATTGTCCGACGTTACGCACTTGAGGAGTTGAGGCGTTTTTCTCAATTCACGTGACGCGAAATGCACGGGACAACGCGACCGACGGCAGGAGCAGCACGATAATCGAACACGCCGCCAGCGGCCCGTGTGCGGCGAACGCAATACTTGCATCGACGACGACGACCCCGAGGACGAGCGTGACCACGGCTGTTTGTACATCGCCGGGCTGACGCGACTCGATGGCCCGGCGCATGGGGACGATGAGCTTGCCCAGCAGTGCACCAACCATGAGCAGGTACCACGAGTTGGCCTGCGGAAGAAACGCCTGAATTCCGATGAGGCTGAAGACTGCGACGCAGACTCCGCCAGCGGCCATGCGTAAGTCGCGTGCTTCGGATCGGCCTGCCTCTGCACGTGCGAACAGGGTCAGCGAGGTGACGTAGATTCCCAAAACACATGCGGCGAAAACACTGACGCGCTCGAAGGTTTGCCCCGCGAGGCAGGCACCCAGTAACAGATTCAGTGCCCTGCACGCGCCCATCAGCGGCGGCGCGAACACGGATCGTTTCAAGGGTCCGTCGTAGAGCAGAATGCAGGCAGCCAACGCGAGTCCGACGTATAACGCACGATCCGAAACGACCGAACAAAGCACCACGGCTGATCCCAACAGCGCAGCCCCGACCATCGCAGCCTGTCCGCGCCCGATCCAGCCGCTTGGAATCGGTCGTTCGGAACGGTTGGCAGCGTCGCGAGCAGCGTCGAACACATCGTTCAGAACCACACCGCCCGCGTAGAAACAAACCGACGCGATGTTGATGATCGCCAAATCAGAAATGTCCGCCCCGCCGCCGATCAGCCAGAAGCCGGCCAACACATCCGCGGGTGCGGTGAACAGGTTCGGCAGGCGTACCAGTTGCATCCAGGCTCGTGTGCGATTCATGCGATCAGGGGTTCGAGAAAGGATTTCGCGGACGCACCGGCTGCGTCGGGATTGTCGAGAAAGGGGTAGAGTTCCACGGTCAGCCAATCGTCGTATCCGGTTTCGCGAATGGCGGCGATCAACTCCGGAAAGTCAATCGCGCCCGATCCAGGGACGAGATGTTCGTGAACGCGCGAGGCGGCGATGTCCTCGAAATGATAGTGTCGCGTCAGGTGTTGCAGGCGGCGAACGGTCTCCGGCAGCGGGTCGGAGACGCAGTAAAAATGTCCGACGTCGAAGTTCAGCCCGAACGCGGGCGAATCGACTCGCTCAGCCAGCCCTTCGAACTGTTCGGCGGTTTCGATGAGCAGGTCGGGTTCCGGCTCGACGAGCAGGAGAACGCCTTCCTGCTCGGCGTGGGCGAGTGTTTCGCGCAGTCCATCGACGAAGATGTCCATCGCCCGCGCCCGATCCATGCCCGAGTCAAGCGGTCCGCCGGGTTCGGTCGTGATGCATGGGGCACCGAGCATGCGGGCCATCGTTAGCGCTTTTTTGGTGTGTTCGATGCGTTTGCGACGATAGGCATCGTCTGGCTCGATCCATGACGGATGCCAAAAATCCTGAATCGCGTTCATCATGAAGGCGTTGATGTTTGAGAGTTTGACGTTGTGTTCGCTGAGCGTTTCCCGGATCGCGACAGTCTCCGCTTCCGTGGTCGTCTCGGGCCAGGCGTGGGGCACGTCGGCCATCAATTCCAGACCGGTGTACCCGAGCTTTGCGACGCGCGCGATCGCCTCGTCGATGGGAAACTTCATGTACGCATTGGTGCTGTATGCCAGTCGCATGGTGATAAATCTCGAAGTGTTTCGAAATCAGCGCAGCCCGTCTAGGCCAGCAGATGCTCGGTCAGCCGTCGCCATTGATTGAAGTAGTTGTGATCCGTCGTTCCCTCGGGGTCTTTGAAGAAACAACCGAGGTGATCCATTCGGCCACGCCGACCGTTTACGAATTCATGGTGTGTCAGCCTTACGAGGTCGATAACCAGCGGTGCTGCGAGTACGGAATCGCTCCCCGTCCACACGAACTGCATGTTCATTTTCGTGCCGAGGAATCCCTCGAAATGGATAAAATCCCACGCCACTTTCCAGTCGTTGAGCGACGGCACGTACTCGATGCTGGTGCGCGATTGCGGCTTGTAACCGACGATTTGGCCGACAAGCCCGTCTTTGCTCTTGAGCTTGGAGGCTTTGACCACGGGGTCGCTGAGCACTTGTCCATCTCGATTGCCCAGGACGTTGTGGCCGACCCAACTGTGCAGGTGCAAATGGCGGGTGGCGAACAGAGGCGCCAATACCGACTTGAGCAGCGTTTCGCCGGTCTTGCCGTCGCGCCCGCCGAACAACACGTCGCACTCGGCTGCGTATTCCTCGATGGCTGGTATTCTCGAACCAGCCGACGGTGTGAAATTGATGCAGGAGCAATCGGCTGCGAACGCGCCCAACGCATAGAGCGAACTCGACGGCAGTACGCAGCCGCGTTTTTTGACCAATTCCTTGGAGAGTTTCGTGTAGGAGCGGTGCGACGGGTGCGCTTTGAGCGGTGGTTCCGTCGACGCGACATTAACCACGATGACATGGTCGAGACGGTTCTTTTTTCGAAACGCGACGAGGTCCGCCGCGATGGCTTCGATCGCTTCCGCGCCGCATTTGACGACCGTGACCGCTTCGCTGTCGGCGATGGCTTCGATGGCGCGCGGGCTTCCGAGTAAAACGCCCGGCACAATATTGCGTTGAAACTTGCGTAGCGTCGCGGTGCATGAATGAATCATTGCCGCGCTGAAAACACCCGACTCCGTGTGCAGGTGACGCACCGATTCGACCAGTGTTTGCGATCGTATTTCGTGCCCGCCGAGCACGAAATCACCGGGAGATGCCCAATCGATCCCCTCGAGTTCCGGCAGGGCTGTGACCAGCCCGGTTGAGCCGGACAGACGCTTAGCCAAGGCTGCGAGACCTAGAGCGACGGTGCCGCCCACGCCCCCGCATGCTCCGATCAGCCAGATACCCACTCGTTGCTTGCGATGCTTCATATCGAGCCGGGCATCATAGGGCAACCGGCGTGGACGTACCAGACGCGGTCGCTAGAATCGCGTTTCGATCCCGTAGCCCGAACGCACGACTGTAATCGTTCCATGCACGCTTCCGGTTTTCACTTGAGGGGCCTTGCGCAATGACGACGTCCGACACTGAAACCCGGCAGCCCCTTTGCGGCGTTATCTTCGACCTCGACGGTACGTTGGCTGACACGCTCGAAGACATCACCGACGCGATGAATGCGGTGCTGGCGGAGGTCGATCGCAAACCCATAAGCCTATCCAAAGTGCGATCGCTGGTAGGTCAGGGGCTGGTCGATTTGCTCAAAGGCGCGTTCGACACAGACGACGACGCATTCGCCAGAGACGTCGTCGAACGTTATCGGCCTTTGTATGCCGAGTGCATGCTGGTCAAAACGCGACTCTACCCCGGTGTGGCGGACATGCTGGACGCCTTGCATCGTGCGGATATTCCGATGGCGGTATTGTCCAACAAGCCGGACTACCTGACCAAGCCCATCTGTGCCTCGCTGCTGGCACGCTGGCCTTTTGTGGAGTGCAGGGGGCATCTTGAACCGCATGCACGCAAGCCTGACGCGGCTGTCGCGATTGAGCTGGCGTCAACAATCGGGCGTCGTGTAGAGGATATTGGGTTCGTTGGCGATTCCGACGTGGATGTGCTGACCGCGCACAACGCCGGCATGAGGTCCGTCGGCGTCACCTGGGGATTTCGCGATCGGGACGTTATTCTGTCCGCTGGCCCCGATCATCTCGTGGACCATCCCTCGCAGATCGTGCCGATCGTGCTCGGCCAAGCCCAGTCAGCTTGAGTTGATCGCCCACCAAGGGTGCGAATTGTCGCTTTACACCTTTTGACACACGGTTGGCACGGTGTTCCACTATAATGCGGGGGATCGATCGAGCTGGGTAACGCAGGGCTCGCGACAGTGTCGGCGGGACCAAGAGTTTCGTTTAGGAACTGCTGGCGCTGGTGAGGGCGCGTTTGACACGTTACCGGCGTGGCCGCTCCATGACTGTCGCGGTTCAGATCGATCGTGTACGCCCTGCCGGAAGTGTCATGGATCCGGATACACAACGAGGTGGTCGCATGGGTCTCGACGTCGTCTCTGACGACTCCAAAACCGAAGTAGGCAGTTACTTCATCTCAAACTACCCGCCGTATTCGGTGTGGTCAGCCGATCAGGCTGCGCACGTTCATGAGACGCTGGACGTGCCGGCTGAACGGCGCGTTCCGCTCGGTCTTTACCTGCACATTCCGTTCTGCCGGCGGCGGTGCAGCTTCTGCTATTTCCGCGTCTACACGGACAAGAATGCACGCGACGTTGACCGCTACATGGATGCCCTCGCAGCCGAAGTCGCACACTACGCCGATCGCCGCGCTTTGGCGGACCGTACGTTTGAGTTTGTTTATTTCGGTGGCGGAACGCCTTCGTTTCTCAGCAGCGATCAGCTCTCGCGCCTTGTCGATCACATCGGTCGCTATTGGCGATGGGACGACGCGCGCGAAGTGACGTTCGAGTGCGAACCCGGCACGCTGAAGAAGAGCAAGCTGGAAACGATCAAGAAAATCGGTGTTACACGTTTGAGTCTTGGCGTCGAGCATTTCGACGACGACGTTCTCGCACTCAACGGCCGAGCGCACAAGTCGCCCGAGGTATTTCTGGCTTACGATTGGGCACGCGACGTGGGCTTCAAGCAGATCAATATTGACCTCATCGCCGGCATGGTGGGCGACACGGAAAAGGGCTGGAAGGACACCGTTGAGAAGGCGTTGGCGCTTTCGCCCGATTGTTTGACCATCTACCAGATGGAGGTTCCGCACAATTCCATCGTGGCCCGCGACGCCAAGAGTTCCGGTGGAGCGACGCCCGTAGCGGGTTGGCCCACGAAACGCGCGTGGGTCGATTACGCGTTCAATGAATTCGAACAGGCGGGCTACGTCGTCTCCAGTGCATTTACGCTGGTCAAGCCGTCGGAGCACAGCTCCTTCGTGTACCGGGATGCCATCTGGCATGGGGCGGACATGGTCGGCACGGGCGTTGCGTCCTTTGGTCATCTTCAGGGTGTGCATTATCAAAACGCCGACCGCTGGGACGATTACATCGAGACACTGGAGAGTGGAAAACTGCCGATCGCGCGGGCGCTGCCCATCACCGATCGCCAGCGCCTTATCCGCGAACTGATCCTTCAAATGAAGATGGGCCGGCTGGATACGGGTTATTTTCGTGACAAATTCGACGTCGAAATCACCGAGGAGTTCGGTGATGCGTTCGCGAGTCTGGTTGACGACGGCTTCGCGAAATTGCACACAAACGAAATCATCCTTACCCGCACCGGCCTGCTCCGCGTTGACGGACTGCTGCCGCGATTCTTTGAACCCCAATTCAGGAATATTCGATACACATGACCGATGTAGAGCGAACGCTTCAGGAGTTGAACACCGGCGTTGTCGCGTTGGCCTCCATCTGCGCGGACTTCTTCGATGCGGAGACAGCGGACCGCGGTGCGACGGCGGTGCCACAGGATGACGTCCCCGAACCGTACCGCAGCCTGCTGGTTCACAACGAACACATGACCACGACGCTGGTATTGCACCACAATCAGCCGGTCGAGCTTGAGGTGCTCGAAGAACGTTTCGATCTTCACCTGTACGCCCGCAAGATTTTGCTCCGGCTGGAAGGCGGCGACGTTGTGGAATTCGGCATCGCGCGATTGAACCTTGCCCTTGTCGATCCGCCCGTGCGACAGGAAATCCGCAAACGCAAGACGCCCCTGGGCGACATCCTCATCCGCCACAACGTCATGCGCCGCATCGACCCAAAATGGTATTTCCGATTCGACAAGGACAGCCCGTTCACAACCCACTTCGCCAACAACGGTCAGGCAGCCGCCTACGGGCGTGTAGGCATCATCCACTGCAACGGCCAGCCTGCGATTCAGCTGCTTGAAGTCGTCACGGACGCGGGGAAGAAAGCGTGAGGTCGCTTCGGTGAGTACGATCGATTCACAAGATTGCGTGGTCATGGGCGGAGGGCCGGCGGGTGCTACCGTGGGAGCGATTCTGGCTGACCACGGTCGCCGCGTGCTCATCCTCGAAAAGGGGGGGTTTCCACGTCACCACATCGGCGAATCGCTCATGCCCGAAACGTACGGGATATTCAAACGCCTGGGCATGCTCGAAAAACTTCGCGCGTCACACTTTCCGGTCAAGGAATCGGTGCAGTTTGTTTCCGCGTCAGGCCGAGATTCCCAGCCGTTCTTTTTCACGGATCGCGACCCGGGCGAATGGTCGCGAACGTGGCAGGTGCCGCGCGACCGCTTCGACAAAATGATGCTCGACAACGCCCGCGAACACGGTGCCCAAGTGCGCGAACAGGCCAACGTGAAAGACGTTCTGTTTGACGGCGATCGGGCAATCGGTGTACGCGCGATGATTGACGGCGAGACCGTTGGCATTCCCGCGCGCGTCGTGGTTGATGCCACCGGTATGAACGCGCTGCTCTCGCGCAAGCTCGGGATCCGCCAGGCGGACGCCGATCTCAAAAACGCATCCATCTACGCCTATTTCAAGAACGCCCATCGCGACACCGGGCGCAACGCGGGCGCTACCATCATTATCAACACACCCGATCGCAAAGGTTGGTTCTGGGTCATCCCGCTCGACAACGACATCACCAGCATCGGCGTGGTCGCACCGCCGTCGCATCTTTTCTCCGGACGGGGTGACGATCCGCTTGCGACTTTCTTTGAAGAGGCTGAGGACTGTCCCGGAATCCAGCGTCGCCTGGAAAAGGCTGAGTGCGTCAGCCGCGCGTTTGTGACCAGTGATTTCTCCGCCTGCTCCCGGCGGCTAGCCGGAGACGGCTGGGTGCTCGTCGGAGATGCGTTCGGTTTTCTCGATCCCGTCTATTCTTCGGGTGTCATGCTTGCACTGGCGAGCGGAGAGATGGCCGCTGACGCTATCCACGACGCGTTGCTGGCCGATGATCCGTCTGCGGAACGCTTGGGGCGATTCGCTCCGAAGCTGGTTGACGGCATTCAGATGATCCGTCAACTTGTCTATGCGTTCTACAACCGTGAATTCAGCTTTGCGGACTTTCTTCGGAAGTATCCGCAATATCACGACGATTTGGTGCGCGTGTTGATTGGCGATGTCTTTAAGAACGATCTGCACGACATGTTTTCTGCCATGAAAGAGTACGTCGATATGCCCAATCCTATCCGCCTTGATTCGGGCGCTTCCATCCGATGAAAAAGCTCGTATTCGTTCTGGTTGCGGTGTTGGCGGTCCTCCATCAAGACTTCTGGTGGTGGCATACCTACGAACCGCTCGTGTTCGGTTTCATTCCCGTTAATTTGGCCCACCATGTGGGTATCTCGATCGCGTCCTCCGTTGTGGCGGCGCTGGCCGTCAAATACTCCTGGCCGACTGATGTCGATGAACTTGACCAGTCAACCGATGGCGGAGGCTCGCAATGAATCCCGGTCAAATCGCGGTTCTGGTCATCGCACTATACATGGCCATGCTTCTGTGTGTGGGTGTGCTGAGCGGTCGCGTGTTTCGAGGCACTGCCGCGGACTACTTCGTCGCGTCGCGCGGGATCGGGCCTTTCGTTTTGCTGATGTCCATGTTCGGCACGACCATGACCAGCTTCGCCATCATCGGCAGCAGTCGCGAAGCCTACGTGTCGGGCATCGGTGCGTACGGCAAGATGGTCTCCTGGTCCGGGATTTTCCATTCGTTCTGCTTCTTTTTCGTCGGCATCAAGCTTTGGCATTACGGCAAGCTCTACGGCTACACGACACAGATTCAGTTCTTCCGCGATCGATTCGCTTCCGACAAACTGGGCCTGCTGCTGTTTCCGGTGCTGGTCGGATTGGTTGTTCCCTATCTTCTGATGGGTGTCATCGGCGGCGCGACATCCATCGAAAAAATCACGATGGGCGCGTTCCCCGAGATATTCACCGCCACCAAGGGCGGCATCCCTTTCTGGTTGGCCGGTTTGATCGTCTGCACGGTGACGCTGATCTACGTATTCTTCGGCGGCGTGCGCGGCGCTGCATGGGCCAACACCTTGCAAACCTGCATCTTCATCGTTCTCGGCATCGTTACGTTCGCCGTGATCGCCGATCAACTCGGCGGACCGGTCGCCGCGACACAGCAGGTGGCCGAATACAATCCCGCACATCTGAAAGTCGCATCAACGCCCGAGGATCAAGCCAACTACGAGGAAAAGCTGGCTGCGTTTGAAGCGGGCGATTCGCCGATCAAGCCGCGACAGCCGCACCACGTGCCGCCGATCGTATTCTTCACCTACATCTTCATCCCCTTCAGTGTGGCTATGTTCCCGCATCTGTTTCAGCATTGGCTGACGGCGCGATCCGCCAAGGCGTTTCGGCTTGCGGTCATCGCCCATCCGCTGTTGATGATGCTCACCTGGCTCCCTTGCGTGCTCATTGGCTTGTGGGCGACGTCGGCGGTCATGCCCAACGGCGAGCCCGTCATCCCGCCCGGTCTTGAAAACGCCAACGCGGTGTTGGCCATCATGGTGAGAAAGCTCGCACCGACTATGATCGGCGGGTTGCTGGTCGCCGGTGTTCTCGCCGCCATTATGTCCAGCCTTGATTCGCAGTTCATCTGCCTCGGCAGTATTTTCACCAACGACATCGCCAACCACTACCTCAAGCACAAAAAACTCAGCGACAAAACCGTCGTTCTGATGGGCAGAGCGTTCATCGTGGTAATCGTCGTCGCAACGTATCTGCTTAGTTTGTGGCTTCGCAATGCGAGCGTGTTTCGCCTCGGCGTGTGGTGTTTCACCGGTTTCGCCAGCCTCGCACCGCTCGTTTTCGCCGCCCTCTATTGGAAACGCGCCACCAAGATCGGCGCCTATGCGTGCATTCTCACCGCTGCCGGCCTCGGGCTTTGGTTCTTCAGGCAGGCGGAACTGACCAGCGGCCGGGAGTTCCTGGTGTTCGGCATGATGCCGGTCGCCGTCATTCTTTCCGCGTCAACGCTCGCACTCATCGTAGTCTCGCTGGCCACCACGCCGCCGCCCGAAGCCACGCTTGCCAAATTCTTCAGCCCGCGAAAACCGTCGCCGCTTTCTGCTGCCGCCGAACCCGTAACCTCGGATGCGTAATTCAATGACCGCCGAATTCACCTACCACAGACGCATTCAGTTCGCCGAAACCGACCTCGCGGGCGTGTTGCATTTTTCCAACTACTTCCGCCTGATGGAGGAAACCGAGTGCGCCTTCTGGCGGTCCATCGGCGTCCCCGTTTACGCCTCCGACGGCGATCGCATTATCAGTTGGCCTCGCGTTGCGACAAGTTGCGAATATGCCGCCCCCGCGCGTTTCGAGGATGAACTCGAGCTTGTGCTGACTCTGGAGAAAATCGGTGAGCGCTCCGTGACGCATCAGGTCGAAGTCCGCCGGGACAACCGCCGGCTCGCGCTTATCAAGACGACCATCGTCTGTTGCGCCATGGAGCATGGGCGGTTCAGCTCGGTGAGCATCCCCGCCGCCACACGCGCCAAACTCGAACCCTACGTCCGCACCGACACCGAAAATCAGAAAGCGAAATCATCATGAAGTGGTATTGGTTCGTACTCTGCACCGTCCTCTGCTGGGGCACCTACATCACCACGCTGCACAAAGGACAGCAGGCCTTCGCCGAACCCACAAAGGCCGCCCTGCGCGCTTTCGTCTGCGTCGGGGCGGCGTACATCTTCGTGACGTTGGCCATCCTCGCTTACCTCATGACCACGCGCGACGCGCCCGGCAGTGAGCCGATGATCTTCACCCCCCGCGGCGTGATGATCTCATTCGCAGCCGGTATTCTCGGCGCTACCGGGGCGCTTGGCATCATCTTCGCCCTCAAGAGCGGCGGGCATCCTTTGAGCGTCGCCCCGCTCGTGTTCGCCGGTGCGCCCATCATGAACACCATCTTCGCCATGCTCCTGTACGGAAACGTGTCAAAGCCGGACCCGCGATTCTTCATCGGCATCGTGTTGGCCGGCGTCGGAGCAGCCATGGTGCTCCGCTACAAGCCGTCCCCCAAACCGCACGCACCAGCCACGACGGTGGCAGCGACAACCGCGGGCATACCATCCACACCGCCCCGGAATCACGAAGGGTGAAGACACGGCATAAGGAATATCGCTACGTCCTCCGTTTCGCTCCTCTGGAGCAGAAACGATGCAGGCACCTATTGAGGAGTTGGACTGCAACGGGCTGATAACGGTACCATTTCCATGACGAGGTTTCGAACAGTCGTTGTCGGTCGCCGCGTGCCGGTTCTTACCAGGCGAAATTTTCTGTTGGCTTGCGTCTGGGGGATTGGTGTACCCTTTGTTGGGGCCACGATCACTTGGGGCACGATTAATGGGGGCCGTTACGAATTGCTCGGTATAGGCCTCGTTTTCTTCGGGCTCCCCCTAAACTCCCTTGCTTGCATAGTTTGGACGGTGCGATTAGCGGTGCGGCTGAGCAGTCGGACGGTCTCGCGCCATGCAGTGCTGTTCGCATTCGTTTCCGGGGCGGGTTGGATCGTTGCCACATTGCTGATGGGTGCCAGGTTTTCATCGAGGCACTGCATTAAGTATGCGCTGATTCTCATGGCGACGGATTTGTCTCTTTCGTTAGCGGCCATTGCCATTGTTAGGATTTGGCAATCAATTTCAGACAGGCCGTGCGCGATACAGGATGGCACGCTTTGCTTCGGTTGCGGGTACAGCCTTATCGGCAACGCGTCGATGACCTGCCCGGAGTGCGGGCGTGCTTATTCGCTTGAAGAACTTGACCAAACGCCGGAGAGCTGGGCGCAGCTTGCGAAGGAATCCGGCGGTGGTCACGCAGGATGACGCATTCCGGTCGTTGACGCCCGAGGCTAACAATAGAGCCCAATAGATGTCGAAATCGAAAAGGGTGCGATGAGGAGAATCGCGCGATGCGAATGCGCCCAAAGCTGCGTAAATCACGACTCAAGGCATTCTGGCTGAATTCATTGGTTTCCATCGCCGGTGGGTTTTTATCCATCTTTCTTTTCGCCAATTGCGTTACCGTTTTCATGTGGCTGTACTTCCCCAGCCTTGAATACGAAATGGTGGCGATGTTTTTCCTGTTCTCTGTGCCTTGGTACTACGCGGGCGTCGTCATCGTGCTTTTTGTCCGTGTCTGGCGACGGTGCAAATCGTTATGGAAGTCTT
This sequence comes from Phycisphaerae bacterium, assembly GCA_029260215.1. Taxonomy (GTDB): domain Bacteria; phylum Planctomycetota; class Phycisphaerae; order UBA1845; family UBA1845; genus OFTM258. Next base: position 9,782 of record JAJDDQ010000003.1, on the reverse strand, counting down.
GCGTATCCAGTGCCCTAACCGGGTGCGCTGCGCTGTTGGGGGTCGCAGCCACTATAATAGCGTGGTGGCCCAATGGCTTGGATTCGCTCTTTCGCAATCGGAAGATGCCGATTATTCTCGCCATCTGCGTGATGGCCCATCCCGTTGTGGTTCTCTTGATGTCGTTCCCCTTCTGGGTTTGGCGAAAGCTCCGACAGCGATTCGGCCAAGCGCAATTCGCCCCGGAGTGCCCCCAGTGCTTATACAATCTCACCGGCAACATCTCTATGACTTGTCCGGAATGCGGCCGACCATTCACGCTTGATGAGCTTGACCAAACACCCGAGAGCTGGGCTAATCTCACAAGATAATCCGGCAGTCGCCGCACAGGATAACGCTTTCCGATTGACGCCGCCCAACACAAGGCGCGCGCCTCGATTGAGGATTTCTGCTGAGGGCACCGCTGCAACATCGTGCCCGGCGGCTGACAGAATTGCGTCATCGAACGGCTAGCTCAATCGTGCTCGTTCGACATCATACCGTTGACGATGTCCGGCCTGCCACGACTTGGCAGAGAAAGAGACGGGGACATGGCAGGCCTCTCATACACCACGTACTCAGGTCGTTCCGACGAACGGCCGCTTGCAACCGCCGCGTGTTTCAAGAGAATCACGTTTGGTGAATCGTAACCGGCTATTTCCCGATGTGTGCGAAAACCGCAGGACGCGCTCCTGCCCCAACAAATGAATGCGCAATCAAACAACCAGCGTCGCACAAGCCGATTGCTCGCCGTGGTCGCGGTGCTCGTTCCCATCGCCACCACGCACGCAGGCGAATCCTGGCCTACGTTCCGAGGTCGGCCCACGCAGACCGGCGTCGCTGCGGGCGAGCTTCCCCGCGAGCTTTCCGTACGCTGGAAATACAAATGCGGTGACGTGGTCACATCGACAGCCGCCATCGCTGACAGCGTCGTTTATGTCGGCTCCGATGACGAACATCTGCACGCCATCGACCTCAAAACCGGCGCGTCAAAATGGAAGTACAACGCAGGCGAATTCCTGCAAGCCCCTCCCGCCGTCTATGAGGGCTTCGTGCTCGTCGGCGACGATCTCGGCATCATGCACGCCGTACACACCGACACGGGCAAACGGGCGTGGACGTTCGCCACCAACAGCCAGATCACGTCATCCGTCAATTACGCCCAAGGCAAAATCGTCTTCGGCTCTTACGACGGCTTCATCTACTGTCTCAACCCCAGGACCGGCCAACTCATCTGGAAAAAAGAAACGCAAGGTCGGGTGCATGGCACGCCCGCCGTCACACCCAAAGGCCAGGTCATCGCGGCGGGTTGCGATGAGTTTCTCCACGTTCTCGATCTCGCCAACGGGCGATCGGTGCGCGAAGTCTCTATGAATTCCGTCTCCGGCGCCTCCGCCTGCATCGTCGGCCCGCGCGCGTACGTCGGAACCTATGGCAATCAGGTGCGCGCCGTCGATTGGACCACGGGGCAAACAGTCTGGACCTTCGAAGACCCCGACCGTCAGTTCCCGTTTATGTCCTCCGCCGCCGCGACGAAAACGGTCGTCGTCATCGGCGGCCGCGACAAGCGACTCCGCGCACTCGCCGCCGACACAGGCCAACTCATATGGGAGTTCGCAGCCAAGTCGCGCATCGATTCCTCGCCCGTCATTGTCGGCGACCGCGTGTTCGTCGGTTCCGACGGCGGAATCCTCCACGCCGTCATCCTTGGCACCGGTAAGCCTGTCTGGAAATTCGAAACCGGCGCGTCCATCACCGCGTCGCCCGCCGTCGCCGACGGCTGCCTCGTCATCGCATCCACCGACGGCATCGTCTATTGCTTCGCCGCAAAGAGTCGCAAATAAGGCACATCCGCAACAGGCCGGTTGACGATTCGCGCCCCGCTACCTGTGCTGATCGAGGAGAATCGGATTGCCGTCCGGGTCAATCAAGGTCAAGCTCGCAGGTCCATTCGTCGATTCGTCGACCTCGGTCTTCAACTTGAGGCCGGCCCGCTTCAAACGACGCTGAATCTCGCGAATGTCCATGAACTTCTCGGGGTGATCGTACCCCTTCACCCAGCCGGGGTTGAACGTCATGATGTTCTTGTCGAACATGCCCTGAAACAAACCGATCGTAGCCTGCCCGTTTCGGAGGATCAGGTAGTTGTGCGCCTCCTTCCCGCCGATAATGGCGAACCCCAGCTTCTCATAAAAAGTGCGTGATACAGCAAGGTCTTTGACGGTAAGGCTGATCGAAAATGCTCCCAAGTCCACTTTTTGTCTCCGTTCAGATTTGGCGCCTTGCGTCGCATCCGCGCTGTCCATAACCTTGAACAGCAGAAGGGCGATGACAACGACCAAGGCAGTAGTGATTTTTGGCATAACGGTATCTCCTTTTCCCCTCATATAACAAAATCGCGACAGCGTTGATTGACAAATCTTGCGAATCGACACGCAAAACTCAAAAGGTTCAAACCTCGACCTCATAGCGCGCGTCAACCGCGCGATCGACTACATCGTCCAAAACCTCGACCAGCCGCTCGGCCTCGAAGTGGTGGCTGACGTCGCCTGTTTTTCAGAATTCCACTTTCACCGTGTTTTCAAATCGTTGCTCGGGGAAACGCTGAACCAATTCGTGAAACGCGTGCGGCTTGAGCGTGCGCTCTATCTGTTGTCCCACGGCCCGCGGAAGTCGCTCACACAGATTTCGCTCGCTTGCGGATTCAACTCATCCTCCGATTTTTCACGCAGCTTCAAGCAGCGTTACGGTGTTCCGCCCCGTGAATTCGACATCGCAGGCGTTCGAGCGAAAGGACGCGAAGAAATGCAGGAGCTGGTCGGCAACTCAGAGACACATTACCACGTCGATCGCCGAAAAGCTGGCAACGACGACGAGGGTTTCGACGTGCAGTTGCGGAGGTTGCCGGCCCGAAGTGTCGCCTACATCCGCGTGTTGGAACCGTATCGGCCGGGGGTCGTGAAAGCCGCAACCGAACGCCTCATGGAATGGGCCGAAGACTGCGGCCAGATTGACGGGCAGTGGCTTGGGTACATGTGGGAAGATCCGGAAATCGTAGCGCTCAAGGATTGCCGCTACGACGTGGGCGTTGAAGTGGAGCACGCGATTCCGACAGGCGACATCGGGCTTTACGAATTCCCCGCCATGACGGTGGCGCAAATCGAGATTCGCGGCTCGATCGAGCTTGAATTGCGCGCGTTACAGTGGCTGTTCGGAACCTGGCTTCCGAGCAGCAAATACGTGCCAGCCGATCAGCCATGCTTCGGAGCATGGATCGGACGCCCCTTCAAACACGGAGACGAGTACTTCGAGCTATTCGCACAATTACCGGTCGAACGATGCTGATCCATACCGGCAGCCTCACACACTCGCTGAGCGTTTCAGACACCAACTCGCCTACGAACGGCGGCAGACGGCGTTTCGATACCCATAGCAGAAGCCGTCATTCGCCGAATTTGATCCCCTGCGCCAGCGGCAGCTCGGTCGACCAGTTGATCGTATTCGTCTGCCGGCGCATGTAGGCTCGCCACGCATCGGAGCCGGATTCCCGACCGCCGCCGGTCTCCTTCTCCCCGCCGAACGCCCCCCCGATCTCCGCACCGCTCGTGCCGATGTTCACATTCGCGATCCCGCAATCGCTGCCGGCTGCGCTCAGGAACATTTCGGATTCAATCACATGGTGCGTAAACACGGCGCTCGACAAACCCTGCGGGACGTCGTTGTGCATCGCGATAGCCTCATCGGTTTCGCGCTGAAGCGTGGCGGAGTCCGTGGGACGACTCGATCCACCGTAGCTCATGATGTACAAAATCGGCGCGAACGTTTCTTCCTGCACAACGGCGAATTCGTTCTTCGCCTCGGCGATACAAGGCGACACGTAACATCCGCCCGGATACTTGTCACCGCTGAGCGTTTCCCCGCCGCAGAGAATCGCCCCGCCTTCGCTCTTCACGCGTTCGATGGCAGCCATCATGTCGCCCACCGCCCCCGAATCGATCAGCGGCCCCATCAGCGTACCGTCCTCAAGCGGATTGCCGATGCGCACCTGCTTGTAGGCTGACAGCAACCGCTCTACGAGCGCTTTACGCATCGACTCATGCACGATGATCCGTCGCGTCGACGTGCATCGCTGGCCAGCGGTTCCAACCGCGCCGAACAGAATAGCCGGCACAACCAAGTCCAGATCGGCGTACGACGTAACGATAATCGCGTTGTTCCCGCCAAGCTCCAGGATCGTCCTGCCAAGTCGTTTCCCCACGACTTCGCCGATGCGATACCCCATGCGGCAACTGCCGGTGGCTGATACCAGCGGCAGCCGCCGATCGTGGATCAGCTCCTCGCCGATCGTCGAACCCCTGCCGATAACCAGGCTGAAGATGGCCGGGTCCACGCCCGTGTCACGACAAACCCGTTCGGCGATTTTCGTACACGCGATCGCCGTCAGTGGCGTCTTGCTCGACGGCTTCCAAAGCACCGCGTCCCCACAGACCGAAGCCAACGCCCCGTTCCAACTCCAAACCGCCACCGGAAAATTGAACGCACTAATGACGCCCACAACACCCAGCGGATGCCACTGCTCGTACATCCGGTGCAGCGGCCGCTCCGAGTGCATCGTCAGCCCATAGAGTTGCCGCGAAAGGCCGACGGCAAAGTCGCAGATGTCGATCATCTCCTGCACTTCGCCCTCGCCCTCCGCCCGAATCTTGCCCGTTTCAAGCGTCACGAGCGTTCCAAGCGCACTCTTGGCCTCGCGTAGCGCGTTGCCCAGGCGACGCACCGTCTCTCCGCGCACCGGCGCCGGGACCATCCGCCAGGACGCGAACGCCTCAGCCGCCCGCGACACAATCCGGCCGTATTCTTCCGACCTGACCTGACTAACGGCTGCGATGGATGCACCATCGATCGGCGAAACGCTGTCGAGACGCTCCGCGCTGCCCATCCACTCGCCGCAAAAACCGCCGCTGTTAATCTCTTCGATGCCGAGTTCTTTGAGAATTTCGCGCATAATGCCTGTCCCGCTGTTCGCCCTTGTTTTTCCCGACCACGCAGCCGTTTATATCACATCGGCCAACACATGACGACGCAACGGCCGCGATTCCCACGGCTTGGAAACCGAGGAATATCGGCCGATGCGCGTCGCAATCGCTGTAACAGATCGAACGCCGCCCTTGTCGAATTCGAGCGACACGCGTCCGCTATCAGCGGCTTAGTTCGTCCTCAATAATCTTCTCAAAAGCCTCGAACGGCTGCGCCCCGGAGAGGAATCGCCCGTTGATGAAAAACGCCGGCGTACCCGTAACACCAAGCCCCGCACCGTCACGCGCATCCTGCGTAACTTGGGCGTTGTACTTGCCCGCATCGAAGCATTCGTTGAACTTCTCCGCATCGAGTCCGATTTCGGTAGCGTAGCGTTTCAGGTCATCATCGCCGAGTTTGCGCTGATTTTCGAAAATCTTGTCGTGGTATTCCCAGAACTTGTCGTGCTCCTTCGCACACAAGGCAGCCGAGGCGGCGGGCAGGGCACGGGCGTGGTTGCCCAGAGGAAAGTCGCGGAAAATGATTCTGACTTTGTCGCCGTACGTTTCACGAATCTTCTTGAGAGTCGGACCGACTCTGGTGCAGTACGGTCACTGAAAGTCCGAAAACTCGACGATCGTGATCTTGGCGTCCGCCGGACCCATCATGCGCGCATCGGCTGCGACCAGCACTTCAGCACGCGGCGGGTCCAGCTTAAGACGAATGTCCTTGTCCTGCTTGAGCTTGGCCAGCAGATTCTTGCGCGCCTCAGCCGTGCGCTGCGATGCGAGGAATTGACGAATCTGCGCAGAAACAGCCTCAAGCTTCTGGCCGCGCATTCGAGCACTGTTGGCGTTGAAAAACGCTTCAACTTCTTCGTCGGTCACCGGCGCGGCCTCGTCAGCCAGCCGCTTCGTCAGCATCGCTTCGGCTGTGATCCCCGCGTCGGCAGCCTCTTGCGAAAGAAGTCGCTGCATGATGATCTGATTCAACGCCGTCGAGCGAGCGTCATACACGGTTTGAGCAAGCTTCATGTTCTTCCCGAGCGCGATCGCATCGACTTCAGCGATGGTGATCGCCTTTCCCTCGACCAGCGCCGCCACGCCCGCACCGGAATGCGCCGCGTCTTTGGGATGTTCCGGTTCCGCCCCGGCGCGATCGTGCGCGCACAACAGCGCGACGACGGCCAAAGCAACAACGCCGTTACGAAAATCGATCCTCAACATAGTCTCACGAATTCCTTTCTGGTTAGCCCCAAGTACCGCACCACCCTAACGGACGGGGCATCAAAATTGAAGCGCGTCTAAGCCAAGAAATCGCACTCTCCCACGACCATGCCCCGACAAACCGCGCAAGAACGGGCACCGCCCTCCCCTGCGAAAAGCGGTGCCCGGATTCAAAACGGTCTCAGTTACGGCGCAGCGAGCCGCGAACTTCAGTTCGCGCGGACGCCCAAATGCAGAACATCGCCGAAAACGCCTCAGTTCGCACAAGCGCCCAAATCTATGAAACGGGGACGCCGTTAGTTTACGCCCGTTGGATACTCGCTACACCCGACACATGGCCACGGGCGACATGACACGGGAAATTTCTCGGCACAGCAACGCGCCAGACAACTCAGCGATGACTACGCTGTGAGAGAAGCCGATCAAGGTCGGTGCCAAGGTGGTTCGGCGCGCCAAGTACGTGACGTTCCAACTGGCCGACGTGGCGGTTCCTCGTGAGTTGTTTGTAGCGATCCTGGAGCGGATTCAGCGCTTCGGGGTGCCGCCGCCGTTGGTGCAGCGTGGCTGACGCAGCGACCGAACGAAGACTGGCGATTCGCGGGGGCAAAGGATGATGCTGCGCGGAAACGGGCCGGAATCGTTGTTCAGAAGGTGGCAGGTGCGAAATTGGCACGTTGAAGTAGCCGGACAAGCGGATTCACGGCGAAATCAGCGATTCCCGCTTCGACCGAGAGGCCCCATGCGGTAGAATGATGGTCAAGGAATGAAACGGGGACGCAGCTAGTTTTTCAGGGCTGCCGCCGCCTCGATACATGTCAAAGCCATCGCGATCTGAATCCAAAACGCGGTAAGCCGCCAACGGTGCCTGCCCGACAATCGCGCACGAAATGGGCGCCGTCTCCCAGGCGAAAGACGGCGCCCGTCGTAGTCAATTCGTAACCCGTCCCAGGCGACTAGTACCGATAGTGCTCCGGCTTGAACGGCCCTTCAACCGTCACGCCGATGTACTTAGCCTGCTTCTCCGAAAGCTTACTCAGCTTCACGCCGAGCTTGTCCAGATGCAGAAGCGCGACCTTCTCGTCGAGCTGCTTCGGCAGAATGTAGACCTTGTTCTCGTACTTGTTGCCGTCGCGATTCTGCCAAAGCTCGATCTGCGCGAGTACCTGATTCGTGAAACTATTGCTCATCACGAAACTCGGATGACCCGTCGCACAACCGAGGTTCACAAGACGACCCTCAGCCAGAATCGTGATGCACTTATTGTCAGGCCAACGAACCTGATCAACCTGCGGCTTGATCGTCGTACGCACGAGATTCGAATCGTTGAACACGCTGGCCACGTCGATCTCGTGATCGAAGTGCCCGATGTTGCAGACGATCGACTGATGCTTCATCTGGTCGAGATGCTCGCGCCGGATAATGTCGCAACAGCCCGTGCAGGTCACGAAGATGTCGCCGAACTTACAGGCCTCTTCCATCGTCACGACCTGATAGCCTTCCATCGCAGCCTGCAACGCGCAAATCGGATCGACCTCGGTCACAAACACCGTCGCACCAAGGCCCCTGAACGCATGGGCACAACCCTTGCCCACGTCGCCATAGCCAGCCACCACAGCCTTCTTGCCCGCGATCATCACGTCCGTCGCGCGCTTGATGCCGTCCATCAGGCTCTCGCGGCAGCCGTACAGATTGTCGAACTTGCTCTTGGTGCATGAGTCGTTGACGTTGAACGCGGGGCAACCCAGCTTGCCCTCCTTCATCATCTGGTTCAAACGCAAAACGCCCGTGGTCGTTTCCTCGCTGATACCGTGAATGTCCTTCAGCAGATCAGGGTGCTTCTCGTGGATCATCAGCGTCAGATCGCCGCCGTCGTCCAGAATCATGTTCAACGCTTTGCCGTCAGGCCAACGCAGCGTTTGCTCCAAACACCAGTCGTACTCCTCGTCCGTCTCGCCCTTCCACGCAAACACCGGAACACCGGTGGCAGCGATCGCAGCCGCTGCGTGATCCTGCGTGCTGAAAATGTTGCAACTGCTCCAGCGCACTTCCGCACCCAGATCGACCAGCGTCTCGATCAGCACCGCCGTCTGAATCGTCATGTGCAGACAACCCGTGATGCGCGCGCCAGCCAGCGGCTTCTTGCCGGCGTATTCCTTCCGCAACGCCATCAAGCCGGGCATCTCAAACTCGGCGATTTCAATCTCGCGCCGGCCCCACTCTGCCAGCGACATGTCCTTTACCTTGAAGTCCTCAAGCGCCGTTGTGGCCATCAGTACAATCTCCTTGCGTGATTCTTCATTCTTCAGTTTCGATCCCAGCCTGTTCAGCCGGGCGTTCATGACTACGATTCGCCGGCGATTCAGTTCCACGCCGCGCGGTAATTGTAAAAAGCTCGGGCACGTCTTCAGCCGTCGCCGCCCGGGATTCGTGCGAAAGCGAGCGACTCACCACGTCCGAAAAACCAGCCGACGCGACGCATTCACCCAACTCCACAGACGAAAACCCGCGCCAACGATCGCCCATCCGCTGATGGAACGACTCGTTCTCGTGTGCCTTCTGCTCAACGATCAGCAGACGCCCCCCCGGCTTGGTCACCCGAAAAAGCTCAGCCACAGCCTCAGCCGGTGACGGAACATGATGGAGCACCAAAGCAGCGCACACCATATCCACGCATGCACTCTCTATCGGCAGCCTGCCCAGATCGCCGCGTTTCAACTCCACGTTTGAGAGTTTTCGCGTCTGAGCGACCCGCGTCGCCTCAGCCAGCATCTCCGGAATCGGCTCCACCGCGATAACCCGCCAAAACGTCGACGACAATATAGGAAGAAGCCAACCCGTCCCCGCCCCGATGTCCGCCACCGTCCATTCCCCCGGCAGCAAAGCTGTCAAAGCCTCCAGATGGAACGCATCCCCAAAGGCCTCGATCCGCATTTCGTCCCAGCGGTGGGCATAACGCGAAAAAAAAGACCCATGCGACGCTACCCGGCGGTCCACCACAGCTACCAATCGCCGCTCGATCACCGCAGGCAAAGTCTCGACCGCCACCCAGTCCAGAAGCATCTCGGGCAGACAAACCGGTTCGCCCACCCAATCACTGTTTCGGTCAGCCGCCCCGTACAGAACGACCGTGCCCTTACGCCGATCAAGAATCAGGCCGGCTTCGCGCAAGACCTTCAAATGGCGCGAAACGGTCGATTGCGGCAGGCGGAGGCATTCGACGACCTCCGAAACGCTAAGCTCATGCCTGGAAACGAGTTGCAGAATTCTGCGGCGAACCTGATCGGCCATCGCCTTGAAAACCTGCTCGGCATCAAAATCCATATATCCGCATATTAGGATATACTAGCGAGATGTCAACCCATTATCAGACAATCGGATCGCGGCGGGTCTGGCTAGTTTTTTTGGCACTACGCCGCTTGTCGTTTCCGGGTGGTCCAATACTGATCCCATTGGCCGCTTTCCTGGAGGGCGACGAGGTTCATCATGCCGGCGGCGTTGGCGTGATCCCACTTCATGCCCGTA
>JAJDDQ010000020.1 GCA_029260215.1 Phycisphaerae bacterium | reverse complement strand
CGCTCCGATATCCGGGCAATGGCAGTTCGAAAAAGTGGCGTCGAGATGCGTCCAGTCAATCTTGTCAGCCAGTTGAATCAATGCGTGTTCGGAGTCGAGCATCTGGTCGAAGTGGGCCTGAAAGAGTTCAAACGAATCGCGTGGCTGAGGCTTGGGCTTCATGGAATCCGTTCCGTTTTGCAAGGTTTCGACCGTCCATCCATAGCTTCCCTGCCAAGGATACCACCAATCGCCTCAATTTCAGACTGGAAAAATAGTGGATTCGTGGTTTTTCAGGGACGACTAATTATAGGAACGTTCGCGGGCGTCGGCAGATTATTTTTCGAGAATAGCCGGTGAGGCGGTCGAACACCCTGGATGCGTGGGGGCTTCCATCGGTTCATCGAGTGTTCGTTGCACGATCGACCATCTCTTCGTTTTGTCAGCCCTTGCGGTTTCAGTTCAGGACGCTGGGCAAGATATTGCCGTATGGTGGTGATGACCACGAATTATCCAGATTGCTACAAATATTCTAGGCTCTGTCTGGAAACACATGCCGGGCACCTTGTTCGACGGTTGCGATCGCCAGATTCTGGGGAAAATCGCGTTCTTGTCGGGGAGACGACATCGCCTATTGGGAGTTTTCAGACAGAGCCAAGTCGTTATTCATTGTCCTCGTCGTCTTCGAGCGCACGGACCTCGCTCAGCACGCCAGCCGCCCGTTCAGCGTCGGCGGCGCGAACGAGAATGTGTACGTCACCCGGTGATTCGGCACGCAGACCCGAGGTCAACGCGCCCGTCGTTTGAGCATCGATGCCGGATCGCTCCAAAGCAGCCACCACGAGCGCAGCCTGTGCTTCGTTCTCCACGTTTGTCAGGACGACCGGACCGTTTGTGTCTTCAGTCATGGCTTATTCCTCCGAAATCGTTTGAACTCACAATGATCCAACAGCGAACGACCATTGTTATTGTAGACGTTTGCAACACGATTTGTCACGAATTCTCCGCCCAGCGGCGAAATCAACCGTCGCCGATCATCGACCGAAACGCTTTCTCATCCACGATACGCACACCGAGTTCGCGGGCTTTGTCGGCTTTGCTGCCCGGCGAATCGCCCACGACCACAAAATCGGTCTTTTTGCTCACGCTCGATGCCACCTTCCCGCCAAGCGACTTGATAAGCTGCTGTATCCCTGATCGGGAATATCCCTCAAGCGTGCCCGTAACGACCACAGACTTCCCAGCGAGCACGCCGCCACCCGCTGCCTCAGCACGTTTGGGCTGAACGGTATTGAGACCCAGCTCGCGCAAGTCATCGAGCATCGCCCGCACCTGCTCCGTATGCAGAAATTCGTGAATCCCTGTCGGCACTTTTCGTTTCGGATCGCCCGCCCGCCCGCCGCCTTCAACCCGAGAAATACCCGCGTAGATGACGCCAATCGATGCATCGAGCAACGCCTCCAGCGACCCGAAATGCTCGGCCAGCAACTCCGCCGTCGCGGTCCCGGTGTGCGGCATGTTGATGGCTGCCAGAAGCCGACTGAGCGGTTGCTTCTTCGAAGCCTCGATACCCTGCAACAGGTTGGCCACACTCTTGCTGCCCAGGCCTTCGATCTTTGCCAACGCGTCGCGATGGCGATCAAGCCGATAGATATCTGTAATTCCACCGACGAACGGTGGATCGTGTGTCAGGAGCGTCTCGACGAGTGCTTCGCCAAGCCCTTCGATGTCCATCGCCCCGCGCGAGGCGAAGTGCGTCAGGCGGGCTTTGAGCTGAGCGGGGCAGTTCGGGTTTTCGCACAACAGCGTCGGCAATTCCTCAACAACGACGACGGGAGATTCGCAACGCACACAATTCTCGCGAGCCTTTTTCCGTTGGATGATTTTGAAGGCGTCTTCGCATTGCACGTTCTCGCATCGAAACGCCACCAACCCCGGCTCGGGTTTGTCGCGAACCGCCGGCGCACCGCACGACGGACACGCAACTGGCGACTCGATAGGCAGCGCACCGGGTTCGCGCAGCTCGGCCACCACGCCGACCACCTGCGGAATAATCTCCCCTGCTTTTTCGACGATGACCGTATCACGCTCGCGCAGGTCCAATCGCTCGATCTGCACGGGGTTGTGCAGGCTTGCATTGCTCACCGTCGTCCCCGCGAGCAGCACCGGTTCGAGCTTGGCCACCGGTGTGATGCTGCCGAGTTTGCCGACCTGCCATTCCACACGAAGCAGCTTTGTCTGAGCTTGATCTGCCGCGAATTTGTACGCGATGCACCAGCGCGGATACCGGCTGGTGGTACCGAGTCGCTCGCGCTGGGCAAAGTCGTCAACCTTGAGCACCAGCCCATCGGTCTCGAACGGCAGCGTGCGGCGCGTGGTGTCCCACTCCTGAACAAACGCGATCACCTGCTCGATCGTATCCAGCAGGCGCCAGTAACGACTCACGGGCACGCCGAATTCCCCGAAACGTCCAAGCAACTCCGAATAGCGCGTAGCCACCGGAGGATCGACCACGCCAAACCCATGAGCACAAAACTCCAAACCCCTGCCCGAAACTTTGCGTGCATCCAATTGCTTGAGCGTGCCCGCCGTCGCGTTGCGCGGATTGGCGAAAACCGCTTCGCCAGCGCGTTCCCGCTCAGCATTGAACCGGTTGAACGCAGCCCAAGGCCAATAAACCTCGCCGCGTACCTCGAACACCGCCGGCCAATCGCGCCCGCTGAGCTTCAACGGGACCGAGCGAATCGCCCGCGCCGAGTGCGTCACGTCGTCCCCGGTCACACCGTCGCCCCGCGTCGCCGCCAGAACCAGCAAACCATTCTCATAGCGAAGCGAAACCGCTACCCCGTCGATTTTCGGATCGACCACGTAGGCGTATTTCTCCCCGGAGAGCGCCTTGGCCACCCGTGCGTCGAATTCGCGAAGCTGTGCCTCATCGTACGTATTGTCGATGGACAGCATCGGCACCGCATGGGACACATGCTCGAACCCCTCAATCGGCACGCCCCCGACACGCTGCGTGGGAGAGTCAGCCGTGATCAATTCGAGGTGTTGTTCCTCCAGCCCGCGCAGCTCCGCCAGAAGCCGATCGTACTCCACGTCGGAAATGCTCGGGTCAGCCTGTGTGTAATAAAGATAATCGTGCGCGCGCACCTGTTCGCGCAGGGCGGCGATTCTGGTTGAAGCATCCTCGCTCATTCGCGCATTATGCTCGACCACGCGCGCCGCGCCGAGTCAATCGAGCCGAAGCCCGCACGCGATCGAAGAAAATGTGTGATCGAATTTGACCCGGAGGAATTCATATTGGACGTTGTTGGTGGGCGACGTGTCTGGGGTTTTGACGGCAAGCCGTATCATCGGCAGAGTCGAAGCCCCGGCACTCGTGGGGCCGACTCGCGCAGCCGCCACGATCATTCCGCCGCAACGCAGCATCACGCGGGCTGAACAGTGCGTCGCTCGGGAGCGGGCCTGCGTTCGGCCTCCCGCTCTTTGCCCCCGTCGTTGATCCACCGCCGGCCATGACGGCGAATAAACCCGTCGGCCTCAATCGGACCCCACGTACCGGGCTTGTACATCGGCAGCGCTTCGTCCGGGCGAGAGGACCAGCCGTTGATTACCGGGTCCATGATGCGCCACGACAGTTCGATTTCGTCGCTGCGAATAAACAGCGACGCATCCCCGTTCAGCGCGTCGAGCAGTAATCGCTCGTAAGCATCAGGAATCACCTGCTGGTCGGCTGAGTCCTCGTAGAGAAACTCCAACTCCGACGATTGCATGGTCATGCCCGCATCGGGCACCTTGGTCTGGAAGGAAAGCTTGATGGCTTCGTCCGGCTGAATGGTGATCGTCAGCCGATTCGATCTCATGTCGTGTTTGTCCGCCACGTTGAACATCAGGTGTGGCGGACGCTTGAATTGAATCACGACCTGCGTGGTCTTGCAGGCCATCGCTTTGCCGCTGCGCAAGAAGAACGGCACACCCTGCCATCGCCAATTATCAATATCCAGGCGGACGGCTGCGTAGGTCGGCGTGATGGACTCCTCGGGTACATCCTGCTCGGTGTGGTATCCGGCGTATTGGCCCACGACCGAAAAATCCTCGACGTTCTCAGCGTCGGGCACGCGCACCGCATTGAAAACCTTGACCTTCTCATCGCGCAGAGCGTCGGCTGCGTAGCGCGAGGGCGGCTCGAGCGCGACCATCGCCAACACCTGCATCATATGGTTCTGGAACATGTCGCGCAGCACACCGGCTGTGTTGTAGTATCCGCCGCGAGACCCGACCTTGACCCGCTCGCCGACGGTTATCTGCACGTTGTCCACATAGTTACGGTTCCACACCGGCTCGAAGATCGAATTGGCGAACCGGAACACCAGCAGATTCTGAACCGTTTCCTTGCCAAGGTAATGATCGATGCGATAGACCTGCCGCTCGTCGAAGGCATCGTGAACCTTGGCATTCAGCTCGCGAGCCGACGCAAGGTCGCGCCCAAACGGTTTCTCCACAATCACACGCCGCCAGCCGCTCGTTTCAAGCGCCAACCCAGACCCCGAAAGGTTCTGAACCGCAGGCCCGTACAACGACGGCGCGATCGCGAGGTAATACAATCGTCCGCCGCCGTGGTCGCCCTCAAGCTCCTTCACCCGTGCGGAAAGCGCGTGATAGTCGTCAAGGTTGGTCAGGTCGCCGGCCTGGTAGTGGATCGCCCCCGCGAACTGCTCCCAATGCTCATCATCACACGCCCGCCCCAACGTTTCCTTGGCGAACGTACACAGTTTCTCGCGAAAGGCGTCGTCGGACATCGCCGTCCGCGCAATCCCCACGATGCGCGTCTGTGGATGAAGCCTGCCCTTGCAGAAATTGTCGAACAACGCGGGAATGAGCTTACGCGCGGTCAGATCGCCCGACGCACCGAAAATCACAATCGTGGCTGGCTCGGTCATGGGTATTCGCCCTTCAAAAACCGCTTACTTCTTCGCGGATTTGACCGCGTGACCGCCGAACTGATTACGCATCGCCGCCAGCAGCTTGGCAGAGAAACTCTCGTCCTGACGGCTGACAAAACGTGCAAACAAAGACTGCGTGATAACCGGCGCGGGCACGTCCAGATCGATCGCCTCCGCGATGGTCCACCTGCCCTCGCCCGAATCCGACACGAATCCGGCGATTCTGGACAAATCCGGATCCTCTTTCAACGCAAGCGCGATCAAGTCCAACAACCATGAACGCACCACACTGCCATGCTGCCAAATGCACGAAATCTGTTCGAGATCGAGATTGAACACCTCTTTGGCCTTCATAATCTCGTAGCCTTCCGCGTAGGCCTGCATCATGCCGTACTCGATGCCGTTGTGAATCATCTTCACAAAATGACCGGACCCCACAGGCCCGACATGCCCCCACCCCTTGTCCGCCGCCGGTGCCAGAGTTTCAAACACGGACTTGAGACGTTCGACCGGCTCCTTGTCGCCGCCGATCATCATGCTGTAGCCTTCCTTCAACCCCCACACGCCGCCGCTCGTGCCGCAATCGACGTAGTAAATGCCCTTGGACTTCAGTGCGTCAGCCCGGCGCATGTCGTCTTTGTACAGCGTGTTTCCGCCGTCGATAATGCAGTCGCCGGATGACAGAAGTGAACCCATCTCGGTCACCATCGACTCGGTGATGTCGCCCGACGGCAGCATGAGCCAAACAGACCGGGGGCTGGCAAGCTTGGCAATCATATCCTTCGGATCAGACGCCGCTGTCGCACCGCAGGCAGCCAACTCTTTGACCGCCTGCTCATTACGATCCGTCACCACAACACGGTGCCCGCCCTCAAGCAGCCGCCGGGCCATGTTGCCCCCCATCTTCCCCAAGCCTATCAACCCTAATTCCATCTCTCGTCTCCCAGAGCGTGATGCCCCTCAACCGCCGCCGCCTAATTCATTCGATCTGTCTTTCACGCCTCAAAGCTCAAACCGTCTCAAGCGTCGCCATCTTCGCCTTGATATCCTTCATCAGCGCATCGAACGATTCGGCGAACGATTTCACGCCCGCATCCAGCAACTCGCTCGTCACATCATTCATCGAAATGCCCGCCCGCTCGATCTGTGCAATGTGCGCACCGTACTGATCCGTATCATCCTCGATCGTCATCGCCACCGTTGCATGATCCAGAACAGCCTCGATCGTGTTCAGCGGCAGTGTGTTCACCGTCTCGGGCCCGATCAGCGTGTCAACATAAAGCGTATCCGGGTACGTCGGATTCTTCGTGCTCGTGCTCGCCCACAAAGGCCTCTGCCCACACGCACCCTTGGCCTTCATCGCCGCAAACCGCTGCCCGTGGAAGACGTCCTTGTACCGGCGATACGCCAGCTTGGCATTGCCGACCGCCGCCTTGCCCAGTGTAGGCGACAAGTCACCCTGCCCCTTGTCGATCAGCTCCTGAATCTTCCCGTCCACCAGCGAATCCACACGACTCACAAAGAACGATGCCACGCAGGCAACCCGCGTCACGTCACCGCCCGCCTCCGCCCGCGTCTCCAATCCGCGAATGTAAGCCTCCATCACGTTGTCATACAATTCGAGCGAGAATATCAGTGTGACGTTGACGTTGATCCCTTCGCTGATCAGTGTCTCAATCGCGGAGATGCCTTCCGCCGTCGCGGGCACTTTGATGAAAACGTTAGGCCTATCGAGCAGCTTGTGCAGGTGACGCGCCTCTGTCACCGTACCGTTGGCATCGTGCGCAAGATGCGGATTGACTTCCAGGCTTACGTAACCATCCAGACCCTTCGTGCGATCAAACACCGGACGAAGCAGATCGGCTGCGTCAACGACATCCTTAACGGTCAGCGATTCGTACACCTGCTGATCGCTCTTGCCCGCCGCCACCAGCTTCTCGATGGCGGAATCGTAGTCATCGCTCTTGCTAATAGCCTTGTGGAAAATCGTCGGATTGCTGGTCATGCCCACAATCCCCTGATCGATAAGCCCCTGCAACTGCCCCGACTCGATCATCGATCGGCTGATACTGTCGCACCAAAGGGACTGCCCCAACGCCGTGATTTCATGAATCCGTGTTTTCACCGTTCAACTCCTGACACAATCCGCCAATTTCATCAGCCCGCCCACCATCGTGGACAACGCAGCACTACCGCATCGTCGACCTTTTTCTTGCAGGTTTCGTTCGCTCTTTCAGAGCCGCGACCGTGAGGCAGCGGTTAGCGCGAACCCGCACCATCAGGCGTGACGCAGCACTACCCCGCACGCTCCAGCGCCAGCACCTTCGACAATCGCCGTGCATGCCGCGCCTCGCCGGAATACTTCGCACCCGCGAACGCACGTACGATTTCCTTCGCCACCGCCTCACCCGTCACCAAGGCTCCGAGGCAAATCACATTCATATCGTCATGCTCGACACCCTGCCGAGCACTGTACGTCTCCGCACACAGACACGCACGCACGCCCTTCATCTTGTTGGCTGCGATGCACGCCCCAACACCGCTCCCGCACACCACAATACCACGATCCGCCCGGCCCTCCTGGATTGCCCGACCGACTTCCTCCGCCCGATCCGGGTAGTCGTCGTTCGGATCCACGGTAGCTGGTGAGAGATCGACCACCTCACAACCCGATTCGCCCAGACATGAAGCGATCGCCCCAGCCAACTCAACCCCGCGATGATCCGCCGAAACAGCAATTCTCATGGATGATTCCAAACCAAGCCAACTTCAGCCCACACACAACGAGCCGCGAACTTCAGTTCGCGCGAACCTCGAAAGAACAATCAACGCAAACCGAAACGCAAACGTCGAATTCGCCCTCCTGCCTTGTCCGCCATCGTTCGACGTGAAGAGGCGAACAGAGCCGCGCCCGTAAGGAAGCGGTGGACGGCGACAATCGCATATTACGCCCATTCCCGCGTTCACCATTAGCGGTGCAAATTACCCAACGATTCACACGTGACAAAGCCCTAAAGGGTAGCACACTCAATTCCCGTCCCACGAGACTTGGCAGACTTGCCGTTTCCGCGCTCGCCGCCGGTCTTCTTCAACAACGATTGCGCGACACGCGTCACATTTTCCGACGTAAACCCAAACTCGTCCAAGAGGTCCTTCAACGGTGCGGACTCGCCGAACCGATCGATCCCGATCGAAACGCCTTCCGAACCAACCCAGCGCGACCAGCCCATCGTCGAACCCGCCTCCACCGAAACGCGAGCCGTCACCTCCGGCGGCAGAACCGAATCACGATAGGCCGCCTCCTGCCGCTCGAACAATTCCCAGCACGGCATGCTGACCACGCGAACCTTCGCGCCCTCAGCCGCCAGCTTTGCCCCCGCCTCAACGCACAGCGACAACTCAGACCCCGTACCGATCAAAATAATCTCCGGCACACCCGTACAATCCGCCAGCACATAAGCACCGCGAAGCACACCCTCCGCAGACTTGAACTTCTTCCGATCGAACGTCGGCACGTTCTGCCGCGTCAACGCCATCAACGCAGGCCTGTCCATCGTGCCCATGATATGCCGCCACGCATAAACAACCTCATTCGCATCACCAGGCCTGATAACATCCAAGTTCGGCATCGCCCGCAAAGAGGCCAAGTGCTCGATCGGCTGATGTGTCGGCCCATCTTCACCGAGGCAGATACTGTCGTGCGTAAAGATGAACGTACTCGGCAGGTTGGACAGCGCGGCAATGCGAATCGAAGGCCTACAGTAGTCCGTGAACGTCATAAAGCTCGACCCGAATGGCCGAATCTTCGAAAGCGCCAACCCGTTCATGATGGCAGCCATCCCATGCTCGCGCACGCCGAACGCGATGTTCCTGCCGTCGTGATTCTCTTTGCTGAAATATTCTGAATCCGGAACCTTCGTCCGCGTCGATGCCACCAGGTCCGCCGAACCGCCCATCACCCACGGCACACGCTGGGCAATCGCCTCCAGAACCTGACCACCCGACACGCGCGTAGCCACACCCTTCGCGCCCGCATCGAACACAGGCCAACCTTCGTCCCAACCCTTCGGCAGCTCGCCGCGCTGCATCGTCCGCCACTGTGCCGCGAGGTCGGGGTGCGCCTCCGTGTAAGCGTTAAAGCGTTTGTCCCAGTCCGCCTGAAGCGTACCGCCCCGACGCTTCGCACCCTGCGTCATATGGGCCGTCACCTCTTCGGGAACGTAAAACTGCTTGTCCGGATCCCAACCGTACGCCTGCTTCGCAAGACGTATCTCGTCTGCACCCAGCGGCTCCCCATGTGCCTTGGGTGTGCCCGCGCGATTCGGACTGCCAAAACCAATCTGACTGTCCACCATCACCAGCGAAGGCCTTTTCTTCTCCCCGATGGCAGCCTCATAAGCGGCGTGCAACGCATCAACATTGTTCGCGTCATGCACACGCTGCACATGCCAGCCATACGCCTTGAACCTGCCAGCCACGTCTTCCGTATAGGCAATCTCTGTACT
Source organism: Phycisphaerae bacterium (assembly GCA_029260215.1). Lineage (GTDB taxonomy): Bacteria > Planctomycetota > Phycisphaerae > UBA1845 > UBA1845 > OFTM258. The sequence goes on along the minus strand of JAJDDQ010000020.1, from coordinate 3,364 downwards.
GCCATCGATCGAAATGCTGTTGTTGTCGTAAATCCAGGTGAGGTTGCCCAACCCCAGATGCCCAGCCAGCGAAGCCGCCTCGCTCGAAACCCCTTCCATGAAGTCCCCGTCGCTGCATTGCGCGAACACCGAATAATCCACAATCTCATGGCCGGGACGATTAAAGTACGAAGCCAGCCAACGCTCCGCGATCGCCATCCCCACACTCGTGCTCGCACCCTGCCCCAGCGGACCGGTCGTCATCTCGACGCCCGGTATCAATGTCGATTCGGGATGCCCCGCACACTTGCTGTGCAGTTGGCGGAACGACTTGATATCGTCCAGCGTCAGCTCATAACCAGCCAGGTGCAACGTGCTGTACAACAGCATGGACGCATGCCCCATCGACAGCACGAAGCGATCACGATTCGCAAACGAAGGGTCGGCGGGGTTGTGACGCAGGAAGCGATCCCACAAAACGTAACACGCAGGTGCCATGCCCATCGGGGCACCGGGGTGTCCGCTGTTCGCTTTCTGGACCCCGTCCATCGAAAGCGTACGAATTGTGTTGATGCAAAGAAGGTCGATAAGCCTGTTGGTGTCGTTCATCGATTTTGTCCCTGACCGGAGTGCGGATTCGCTTGTTGATGCGGTTCAAACATCATCCCAAGACCCGAAAGATTACGCTATTAGCCTGTCGAAGAAAACAGGCTTTCCAAGTAGCACCAGTTCCCAAACCCGATGCAAAGGATAGTGCCCAACGCGGCACCGGTCTCCAAACCGATACACAACAGACAAAAGTTCACAGAAACCGCCACTGGGCCTCCTGTGTGGCACCGGTTTCCAACCGGTGCAGCCTGCAAGGGCGTTCCGAACGCCGCCGCCTCCTGACAGCGAAACACGTCTCGATCAAAATACGCAATCGTGTTTGCGTATCTCTCACAAAGACGGCGGCCGCTCCATGCGTCGCGACCGGCGGCGTCAACCACGAATTATCGACACGCCAAACCCCCGCCTTTCCCTCCAAGTGTCAAAGTCGGTAAACCCCCATCTCACCGAATATTCTCGAAAAATAATCTGACGCCGCTCGCGAACATTCCTATAATTAGTGCTCGGAGCATCATTTCTCAATCGCCCTGGGCGGGTAGAAACGGTGATGGCCTCATGTCAGAGCGATTTTGCAGTCGAAACCCACAGTATAAAGTAAAACTTTATTATATGTGGGCTTGGAGTCTTGCCGACGTTCATTTGAGGGGATTGGCAAAATAGGTAAGATTTTGTGTTTCCGATATTGGGACACTTATGCTTACAATGGGCGGTTCGGAGTCGAGCTAAGGAGCGGACTACAAGGACGTAAACGTCACGCACATCGGAGGCTGCCAATGGCTATGCTGGAAACCGGATTCACCGACCTTGCAAACGGAACGGTTACTAACCGGTTCGTTGAGTTGTCCGACAAGCTCAACAGCTACCTCCACCGTTTTCGCGAGTTCGGCATTCGCTCGAACCGGGCTGTCGCAAATTATCTTTGTGTAGACAGCGCGGAACTCTCCCGTCTCAAGAACGCCCGCGTCGGCGATATCAATCTCCATCGCGGCTATGAAATACTTCGCAAGTGCGAGGAGCTGAGTCGAAGACTTTCGACCTTTGGCGGACCGCTCAAATGCAAAGACGTGTGGAGCGTCGGGTACAACATCGCGAGGTTGCCCTGCTCGAACAAACGCGAGCAGTCACACGCCATCGCACTCCTGCAGCAATCCGACGCCGTTCTCCTTACCATCGATACGGATATGCAACGTTCCGAGTTGAGCATGCTCATCGGGGACGTGCTGCGCAGCGTCGCCCACCCCAGACGCAACCCCTACGGCCCGATGAGCGCGATGTCCGTTCTCAAGAGCATCTACGCAGCCCCCAGCGCGACACAGGACCAGTTGCTCGCAGCCATGCGCATCACCGGCTTGGGACGGCGGGCCTGCGACGACAAATGTTTCAACCATGCATTCGGTGACGACGTTCGCTTGCGCACGCTGGCAGTCATCAATAACAACGGCGGCGGCATCGCGCTGCGCATCGCACACGAAATGCCCGATCGCCGACTTCGCATGCTGACCCTGTCGCGATTCCTGCACCAAGCCTCTCTCGAAACTTTCTATTTCGCGGGCACGATTCGCGGGTCACTCACCAGTGCGGACGAGCTGCGCGACGTTGAATGGGCACAGGACTTGCTGCGTTTGCTGGTCGATCGCGAGGGCACCGAAAGCGCACGCTGGCCCAAGGGTATTCAAACCGATATGAATGACGAACAGGAATGGTCGTTCCTGAAAGAGAACAATTATTGGAACCTGATCGGCGAGACGAAACGAGCCACGGAAAACGGCCTGGCCGTCAAACGGAGCTAATTACGATGTCCGCGTCGACTTTTTTGAAAAGTTCGTTACTGACAATTTTGCTCGCAATGGCGTCAGCCGGGAAGAATTCCCTTCTGGCCCAACCGCCGGATGTGTTGGCCGACGATGCCGTCGTCCTGACGCCCGGAGGCCTCGGCGCGTACCTCGACGGCCCCTGGGGTGAATCCCTCTTGCTGGAAGTTTCGACTTCCGGAACCTTTTCCCCAGATTCCGGGGTTGATCCCGCCGCGCCACAGCGTGTCGCCGTCTCGTTTCAGCACCCGGACACCGGTGAGTGGGTGCATCTCAACTTCGTCGAGATGGCTGAGGTCGTTATCGAAGTGCCCACGATTTCCGGTGAAACACGCGAATTTGTCGAGTTGATCGTCAATACCGAAACACCGTTCTTTGCGGTCGGGACACCCGGTCTTGTCCCCGTCACGCTGAATAGCACCGAACCGGTGTCGGTCGATGATATCCTAAACGTTCCCGTCTGGTACGATGTCAATCGCTTCGAAGCAGTGGTCTACCATGTCGTCGTGACGGCGGCTGGCGGCAACACTCAACTGCCGATAGTCCTGACGAGTTCCCAAACCGGCGAAGGTCATGGCGACGGCGACCCGCCTCCGGAGGGTCCGGGCAGTAACCACGGTGAGGGCGGCGATCCGGGCGGTGGCGATCCCACCATTCCTCCGGTGACCAATATCGACGGCGGCGATCCGGGCGGTGGCGATCCCACCATTCCCACACTCTATTCCGCTCCGACGTGGAGAGATCGATAGGCGATCCTGAATCGCCCGGAATTCTCGAACACACAAAGCCTGCGGGTCTGAGCGCGCGCAGGCCACATCTGTTAATTAGTCGTCCCTGAAAAACCACGAATCCACTATTTTTCCAGTCTGAAATTGAGGCGATTGGTGGTATCCTTTGCAGGGAAGCTATGGATGGACGGTCGAAACCTTGCAAAACGGAACGGATTCCATGAAGCCCAAGCCTCA
>JAJDDQ010000019.1 GCA_029260215.1 Phycisphaerae bacterium | reverse complement strand
CGGTATATATACCGCATCGGGCACCGCGATTGGTTATGATGATTACGTTCGTAACCCGTTTCAAGACAACTACTTATGTGGATCCGTCAAGATTCTGTTCCTGCAGAGTATATATACCTACAAGAAACAGCGGATTCGGGAGGGGCGAGACGGTGGCTGCGGCTTGCCAAGGCCCAACATACCGGACACGTGGTCGCCACCGAACGCAACCGTTCGATGGGGTTTGCCGGCCCGCGTGTGATCGCCAACACGATCAAGCAGGAGCTGCCCGACGGCTTCCAGACGGCGGAGTTCATGCTCAAGCACGGCTTCGTCGATCGCATCGTCAATCGCCGCGACCTCAGACGCGAAATTGCGCGGCTGATCGACTATTGCGGGAAATAGCCGCCCAGAGTCCATTCGGCTGTTCGTCTCGATCCGGTTCATTTTCGTGGGAACCGCAAAGCGGTTCGCGTTTTCGGTCCGCCAGCACCATTCCGAATCCCTGATGACCGCTGGTGATCGACCGGTCGGACACGACAATAAACTAGGCTCTGTCTGAAAACTCCCAATAGGCGATGTCGTCGCTCCGACAAAAACGCGATTTCCCCCAGAAACTGGTGATCGCAATCGTCGAGCAAGGTGCCCGACATGTGTTTCCAGACAGAGCCTAGGTCTTGCCGCAGCCGCTTCGCGTTACGGGACTCGCCGGATTGAGCGGTATAACTCATGTGGTTTTGAGTTGGTGTTTTCTGTAACATCATAGTGCATAGGTGTGAAACGCCCGGATAGCGACTTGGGCGGACCGTTTGGTCAATTCCTGACTTGCCGCATTTGGCAAAACGGAGCGAAAAGATGAAATTGGGAATGATCGTTCTCGGAGTGCTTGGCACGATTGCGTGCATGGGGGCCGAAGGGTTGTGGGCGGCGCCGCTCAGCACATCGTTCACCTATCAGGCACAGGTCAAACCTGGTGGCGCTCCGCTTAACGCGACAGCGGATTTCAGATTCAGTTTGTGGTCCGCCGAAACAAACGGAGCTCAGGTCGGCTCGACCATCATCGTATCCGACGTGACCGTCACTGACGGTCTCTTTACGACAGAACTCGACTTCGGTGCAGCCGGGTTCAATGGAGACGGCCGATGGCTGAAGATAAGAGTCCGAAGTCCGCATGACCAGACGAACACTGCCCCGTTTGCGACGCTCAGCCCGCGCCAAGCTGTTTCCCCGCCGCACCCTACGCACTTCACACGCGTGGTCTCCATGTAGATGCAGCTGGTGATGTGGGTGTCGGAGCCGACGCGCCGGAATCCAGGTTGCACGTTGCCGGCGTCACGCCGGACTTGCGCCTGCGAAACGATGCGACGCCCGCGAACGACGGACTCATTCGCAATGTTGACGCGCGATTGGAAGTCGAAAAACACCGTAACAGCGGCAACGCGATTATCGATCCACTCCCACAGGACGGCACGGGAGACGCCAGAGTTCGCATTTTCCGCGACACGAATACGTCTGGGCCGCGGGCCGTCCAGGTCTACCGGGGTGATGGATCGGCGGCGGTCAGCGCTGAGATAAGTGCCGACGGAGCCAACAGATTCGTGCAGGCCCACGGCGGGAATTTCGGCGTTGGCACAACCGCGCCGAATACGCCATTCGCCCTGACCGGCAACGGTGGCAACGCGAATGTCGGCATTACGCAAAACCAACTCGGCGGTACAAAGTCGATGGAGTTAACCACCGCCGACGGAGCGGCTGCACAAGCAAGCCGTCTGATGCTTGGCGGTGGGAGCAACGGCGGGGGCGTCGAATTCTATCGAGGTGCCAACGGTGTGGAGGAATTGACGCTCAAGATCGCCGGATCGACAGGGAACGTCGGCATCGACACCGCATCTCCCACACACCCACTCACCATTAACGACGCCGGCGACGCTGCCTTGAAAATCGCGATGAAGGTGCAGAATCCCTTCGACACGCCCGGTACGGGCATCGGGATTCACTTTGGCACGAACGTAGACGCTGGTGGCGTAACGTCCAAAGGCGCTATCGTCTACGAGTATACGGCGGCGGATGGCAAGGGGTCCTTCCACATTCTCCAGGAGTCCGGCGGTGGCGTTCCCGAGCTGGCTGATGCTGTGATGACCGTGACAAACGACGGACTGGTGGGAATCGGAACGTCCAATCCCGGGAATGCATTGCAGGTCGGGGATGGCACGACAGAAGCCGGCATCGAGATCCCAAACGGCGGGCTTTGCGTTGACACCGACGGAGTTTGCGCACCCACCGCAGGCGCCCTGACCGTCGGCCCCGCGGGCATTCTCGGCACAAACTCTGCCGGCAACGACGTTCTTCTGGTTCCGGACGCTTCGGGCAACGTCGCCATCGGCACCACAGCGCCCACGCACGCACTTACCATCAACAAGGCCGGCGACGCCACCTTGAAAATCGCGATGAAGGTGCAAAATCCCTTCGACACGCCCGGCACGGGTATCGGTATTCATTTTGGCACGAACGCCGATGCCGGTGGTGTCACGTCGAAGGGCGCCCTCGTCTACGAGAACACGGCCCCTGATGGTAAGGGATCATTCCACTTTCTTCAGGAATCCGGAAATGGTGTCCCCGAGTTGGCCGACGCCGCGATGACCATCACAAACCAAGGCTACGTCGGGATCGGAAGAACGGATCCGCTAGCCCCACTGCACGGTCAATTCGCTGAAGACGACGGAGTTATTTTGCGCAACACGGTGGGAAACTGTCTCGCTGCAACGTCGGACGACACGACGGCCATCGAGGCCACTTCCCTTACGACGACCGGAACAGCGTACGGCATAAGTGCCCTGCAATTCGCGGAAGAGGGAGCCGCAGTTTACGGTAGGACGCTGGCTGGCGTAGAAGGAGCCACCGCCAGCGGTGTCCTGGGCCGGTCGTTTTCCGAGCGTGGCCATGGCGTGGAGGGTGTCAGCGAATTCACCGGTGCCTTTGGTGCGGGCGTCTTTGGAACGTCCTCAACCAGTCTTGCATCTGTCGGGGTCTGGGGTGAGGCAGACGGCGGCTTTTCGTTCGGCGTTTACGGTGTAAACGACTCACCCGGCGGCGACGGATACGCGGGTGTCTTTTTTGGAGATGTCGACGTTACCGACTGGCTTAGCAAAGGCGGCGGTTCGTTCAAGATCGATCACCCGCTCGACCCGGAGAACAAGTACCTGATGCACTCGTTCGTCGAATCGCCGGACATGATGAACGTTTACAACGGAAACGTGACCACCGACGCAATGGGTTACGCGACCGTGACGATGCCCGACTGGTTCGACACGCTCAACCGCGACTTCCGCTATCAGCTCACCGTCATTGGTGACTTCGCCCAAGCTGTCGTCTCCAAGGAGCTTGAGAACAATGAATTCGTCATTCGCACGGACAAGCCGGGCGTGAGAGTTTCCTGGCAGATAACCGGCGTGCGTCAGGATCCGTTCGCCAACGCTCGACGATTGCAGGTTGAAGTCGACAAGCCCGAGTTTTTGAAAGGGCGGTATCAGCATCCGACTGCATACGGCCAACCCAAAGATAAAACGACCGATGTACGTCAACTTTATAAACTGGATCGCAAGGCCGCGACCGAATTGATGGATTCGATGTTGAAAGACAAAGGCATCCGCAAGGGAGTTACAAAGTGAACCGTCGAAAGATCATCATCCTTCTTGCTGCAATTGCATTCCTTATGCCTGCGTTCGTGCTCGCCGGTGCTGGTTTTGTCGTGACGCGCTACACGGTGGACGGCGGCGGCGTCATGCGCAGCACCGCCGGCGACTTCGATTTTTCCAGCACAATTGGCCAACCCGATGCGGGTGCCGTCATGACGGGCGGCGATTTCGAGGTGACTGGCGGTTTTTGGTTCGGATTGGCCGCCGGTGATTGCAACGATGATGGCAGCGTCAATCTGTTCGACTTCGTCGAATTGAACGCGTGTTTCAGCGGTCCCGGTGGCGGATTGACCGAGCCAGGATGCGCCTGCCTCGATTTCGACCGCGACGACGATGTTGACATACTCGACTTCGGCAGGATTCAATCAGGGTTTACCGGACCCTGAAGGTGTGCCTAACATATGCTCTTAGCCTTTTTCGCAATCCGAAGATTCAGGACTCTCCATCGGTGGCCGCGCCAAAATGGGCGATTTCAGTCGCCACGTGCAGTGTTCTTGCCGGATTCGGTTGTCGAGACGAGGCCAATAGACGATTCGGCACGCAATCTCGCCGCGGTCGGTCATCAGTGATGGTGACCCGCCTGTAACGCCTTTGCACGGGCTTCTTTGGTCAGGAACATTGGAAATACGACATCGCTGAGGCAGCAGGGGATCATGACGGCCACGATCATGAATATGAAAATGCGCCCCAGATCGCCGAACCATTCCGTGCGTCCCATCGGTGCGATCAGGTAGAAAATACTCGCCATCGACGAGGCCAGCACGTGCAGCGAGTGGCCAAAGAGCGTGCTGTGGGCCACACCGCGTGCGGCGGCCAACCCAACCGCAACGCCCACCACCGCGAAAGGAAGGACTAATCCGGGGTGCTCGTACACGCAAATGTGCAAGGGCATCTCCTTGCCCAGCGTTAGCAACGCAATATGCGGCACGCCGATATCACTGAGGCCGCAGACGCCGACCGCACCGATCAAACCCACGATGATGGCTTTGATCGCCGTTCGGTCGTATCGCCAGAACATAGCCGTCGTCGCCGCAGCTGAAAAAAACATGTGTACGGGGTGCAGGAGGTGAAAAAGCCCGAAATGCACCGTTTCGCCGTCGTGATGGTGACCGGCTTCGACGTTGGCTGGTGACAGATAGCAAATGACGCCGGCGATGACCAGCCCTATCGCGACGGCGGACACGGAAAAAGGGGCATGTTCGAGCAATTCCCGCTGTAGGGGGGACAGGTGCGGTTGCTGCGGATCCTGATCGTGATCGTGATGGTCGTGCAAGTTCGTCCTTTCGTGCCCAAAATCAGTCAACTTCGGATTTCAGCCCCGATTTTGCCCGTCATCGGGCGCGAACGCAATCGCTGCCGGTTGGGCGAAGCGTATAATGAAACGGCGGATTGTAGAATAGGGGACGCTTGTGTCCGAATCGGTCCGCCTCAAGACGCTCCCAAGCGGGAATACAAATGACGCCGCAGGAATTTGCACACAAGATCGATCATACGCTGCTCAAGCCCGAGGCTACGCCGGCGCAAGTGGATGCGCTGTGCGACGAAGCCATCGAGCACGGTTTTGCGAGCGTGTGCGTCAACCCGGTTTACGTCTCGCGGGCGGTGCGGCGACTCGACGGTTGTGCGCCGTTTGTCGGCACCGCCGTTGGGTTCCCGCTGGGTGCGAACGACGGGCGAACGATCGTTGAAGAAGCCCGCCGCGCGATTGAACACGGTGCGCGGGAGATCGACATGGCGACATGGATCGGCGGACTGGTCGCGGGAGAGAAAAAGGCGGTCGCGGCGACGACGTACGAAGTCGCCTGTGCGGTTCATCAACAGGGAGCGGAATACATTCTCAAGGTCACACTCGAAACAGCCGCGCTTACGGACGAACAGATTATTCTCGGATGCCGTTGCCTGGCTGAGGGCGAGGCGGACTACGTCAAAACGTCAACCGGTTTTCACGCGGCTGGCGGGGCTGCGGTCGAGCATGTCCAACTTATGCACCGTCACGCTTCGCCGCTGAAAATCATAGCGGCTGGGGGTATTCGTACGCTCGATGGTGCGCTGGCTTTGCTTGAAGCCGGGGCGGTGCGACTCGGGGTGTCCGACGGGGTTGCGCTGGTTGAGGCGTATGCGGAGCGCGTTGTGGGTCGGTAGTGCAAATTCAGTCATCTTGTGACGTTTCTGTTTTTGCGAGACGCCGGTGAGCGCCGAAGCGTCCGCGCGGACTGAAGTCCGCAGCTCGTTGCGATATGACTGCGACCGCTTGGTGTGTGACATCGTTCTGGTTGAGGAAGAGGCATTCTTTCTTTGACGCGCTCGCAGTCGACACGCTAGGATGGGTTTCGACAAGAGATTGCGAGGTGATTCATGTCGGCGAAGGACAGCGATATTCAATCCTGCGGCCAATGCGGGGCGAGCGTCTACCCGGAGCATGTTGAATCGGGAAAGGCCCGCGAGATCAACGGAAAGCTCCATTGTACGCACTGCCTTGTGGAGTATCAGAAAACGCATCACGCGGACGAGCCGAAAGTTGTCGGACAATCGACCATGCGTGCCCCGGGCGAGACGGATGATTTCACGCCCATCGCAATTGACGAAGGCGAGTCGATGCACAAGACGTCGATCGATGTCCATCCGATGGGCGGCGAAACGTTTTCGGGTATGGAGGCTTTGCAGGACGACTCGGCACTCAAGCGTCCGCTGGCACCGGGCGGGCAGGGTGCGACGCGCTGTCGCACGTTTCATGCGAAGCTTAACGATGGGGCTGTCGGGTTCATGAACAAGCAGATCAACGAGTGGGCCGACAAGCACCCCGATGTTTTCATCAAATATGCCACGTCGGCCATCGGCGTGTGGGAAGGCAAGAAAGCCGATTCACATCTGATCGTGACTGTTTTTTATTGATCGCGATTGGGCGTTGCGTTGGTGGTTTCGCGTGCGTGGTTTGGCCTTCAGTCGTTCAGCGACACGAGTGGGCGGTGGACGTTTTCGGGGGCTTCGATGGGGAGTGTGACGGTGAAAGCGCTGCCCTTGCCCACTTCGCTCTCGACGGTGATCGAGCCGCCGAGCATGCCGACGAGTTCTTTGGTGATGGCCAACCCGAGGCCTGTGCCGCCGTGCTCGCGTGTGAGTGACGCGTCCATTTGGCGGAATTTTTCGAAGATTGCTGAGAACATTTCTTCCGCAATGCCCGGGCCTGTATCGGATACTTTCAACCAGATGTGCGCGTTGTCGGCGTTGCCCGCTTCCAGTGTGACGCGTCCGTCGTGGGGTGTGAATTTGATTGCGTTGCTTAGCAGGTTGTAAAGAATCTGTTTCAGTTTCCCGGAATCCGATCGCAAAGCTGGCATTTCTTCGATCACGGGGGTGGGAAGTTCGATGTTCTTCTTGTCCGCGAGCGGGCGTACGAAATCGATCAATGCGTTGCAGGTGTCGCCGGCGGAGAAGCTGGAGATGTGCAGTTCTATTTTTCCAGCTTCGATCTTTGCCAGATCGAGAAGGTCGTTGATCAGATCCAGAAGCGATCGCCCGTTCATGAGTATGTTGCCCGCGTAGCGCGTCAGTCGCGTGCGGTCCTTCGGTGGGTCTTCCAATGCGTCGCGCAGGAGTTCCGCGAAGTTGATAATCAAACCGAGCGGCGTGCGCAGTTCGTGGCTGACATTGGCGATGAACTCCGACTTGAGACGGTTGGCTTCGAACAGTGCGACGTTTTTCTGACCCAGTTCGCCGAGCTTCACATCCAGCGAGCGGTTGATTTTCCGCAGGGCTTCGTGGGATTCGTTGATGCGCGCGAGCATGTCGTTGAAGGCGTCGGCCAGGTCTTCGAATTCGTCGCGCGTGGCAATTTCCGCACGCACGCCGGTGTCACCGGCTGTCACTTGTTCGGCCACCGCGCGGAGTTTGCGGACCGGGGAGAGAATCAGCCGTTGAGTCACCAGATAGAAAACCAGAATCGCCAGGAACACCCCGCTCAGGCAGGCGAGCACGAGCACGATCGCGCTCCAATGGCGATTCTCATTGCTCACCGGCATGTGTACGTCGATCAGTCCGCGAAGGCGTCCGGGTTGGGCGTCGGTCTCGTCCGCGCGGACCGCCAAGGCCAGACGAACAAACATCATGTCACCGTCAGGCTTAAACTGGTGTACGAATTCCAGGTTAGGCCTGTTGCGAAACTTGTTGATCGCGGTGATTAGAAAACCGGAGGCAGCCCGGACCCGCAACATCGGTTCCGAGTCCGCCGAGACCAGTCGCGGGGCGGATTGCGAGATGTTCAGCAGCGACGCGAGGTCGGGCCAATCGCGCAACAGTTGTGCCTGTGCGGAGGCCCAGTCCTGAGAATCGACGTGTGAGGTCAGCCGGGCGGCGAGGGCGATTTTTTCCGCCCCCCGAACCTCGGCGGTGTCTGCGAGGACTTCCATTTGAATCCACGGTAAATAAAGGGCGGCTGCGAGGATGGACAGCACCGCCACACCGAACAGCAGTCGGCATTTGGCAGCCAGCGAGATGTTGGGCAGGACACGACGTCGCATGGGTTTGCATCATAACCGAATAACGATGCTTGCGACGAGGGGCGATTCGTGCGCGATACCTTGCCGGGTGCATCCCAAAACGGGTGGCAATTCGCATCGCGGGGTGGCATCTATGAGCGAGTCTCCGTCAAGAGGGTTGCGGGAAGAATTCGGGATCTTTCCAAGCATCTATTCGGCATCGCCACCAGGGTGTGCCATTTAACGATTTCGAGCCAGCCCCATTCACGGTCTACCGGCGCAGTCGGTAGGCCGTGAGGGTTACGAAACCCCACGGCCTGGCTGCGCCAGACCGTGCCACCCAGAATGGGACGCAGCCTGCCTTGCCTCGTCAGCCTCGCCCGTCTATCAATCCCATCGGATCGGCGTGCTGTCGATCGTCATCGTTGGGGTTTGTGCATGCGCTCAGTTTGTTTCGCAATCATTACGGTCGCCGCTGCGTCGGCGGGGGGCGATCTGCGCGCCGAAGGCGGACCACTCGCCCAGGACGCTCGACGTCCCGAAGGGGAGCCACGCCCCGAGGGGGCTTTGCGCGTTGAGGCGATCATGTGTGGGCTGCCGTCCGATGCGATTGCGGTACTGGTGGTTATGGGAGACGGTTCGCACGCGTCGCGGCTTTCCCGGGCGGCTGGTTTCATTGCGACCGCGCACGACATGGGGTTGCTCTCCGGCCTGCCTGTCAAAACCGGGATGATCCTCGACGCGCTGGCAGCTTGGCCGCTGATCGGGCGAAAGCCTTTTGCGATTGTGTGTACCGAAGTCCGGGCAGAGCCGACCGAAGCGGGCGGGCACAAGTTGTCTGCTTTGCGGTTGGCGCTTGTTTTGTTCGATCGGGCTGGCGATCCGCTGGTGACGTCGGGCATTCAGCGATTTCTAAACCGGTACACCAATGCTGAAGAGAGTTTCATACGGAAGGAGAAAACCGCCCAGGGCGCGGTCTACCGGCTCGTTGATCGCAGGCTGCCGATGTGGGCGGCGGTGGAATGGGGCGCTTTCGAGAATCACTACATTGTGGGCTTTGGGCTGGATGCGTGGCGGGATGTGGCTAAGCCCGCGTCGCCGGGTTCTCTGGCCGACGTGCCGTGGGTGCGTCAGGCGATGGAGCAGACCAACGCTCGGAAGGCGAGCGGCTTGTTGTACTGCGACGTTGCGCGCTTGCGCGAACGCCTCGGCCCCGGTCTTGGCGAGGTGGATCGGCAGGTTTTGCATGCTTTGCAAGCCGATCGACACGACAGCGTATTCTGGGCGTGGGACAGCGTGGGGCGTGCCGTTTGGCTCAACCGTTACGCGCGTGTGGCCGGTCGCGATTTCACCACAAAGCTGGCTGAACCGCTCGCGCCGGAAGACGAGGCTCGTATGGTTCCGGCGGAGGCTGACTGGTATTCCGCGTTTCGGTGGGACGGCTCTGCGACGATTGGTCGCATCAGTGCAGCCTATCTTGTGTCTCGAAGCCCGGAGAATCGCAGGCGGGTCGAGGAGTATTGGTCATCTCTTGCCAAAGTCGCCAGCCTCGATTTTCAACAGGATTTGATCGATCAGTTGGGTGATCGCATCGTCGTACACAATCATCCGCCGCACCCACTTGGCGTGGGGCTGCTGAGTACTTTTGAATTCAGCGTGTCCGGCTCGACGACGCGCGTGAGCGATCTTGTGGAGCGGCTGTTCAAAGAGTGGAGCGGGGCGTTGCGTCGGAACTTCCCCGGTCAGCTCCCCGATTTGACCCGTACGGACGACGGAATCTGGTATCTCAACTTCGGCTTGCAGGGGCCTGCGGTGGCGGTGACCGACGGTTGGATTATCGTCGGCCCGTCGCCGATGGCGGTGCGCGTCAATCTGAATCGCCTGCGTCGCACCGTCGGCAAGCCGGAGGCTGCTCGATGATCGCGGAAAAACGCCTCTACACACTGCCCTATTTCCAGGTCATTCTGGGGGCAATGCTGACCATGACCGGGGTTTCGATGCAGTTTCACTTCGGTGAGTTTGTGTCGTCGATCGGCCACGATGTTGATACGCTGGGCTGGATCGTCGGCGTGGGGTTCGTGGGCAGCTTTCTGCTGCGTCCGCACATTGGCCATTGGATCGATTCTCTGGGGTGCAGACCCTGTTTCATCGCGGGGGCGCTCGGAGCAGCCGCTGCGAACTTCCTTTTCCAATTCACCGAGAATATCTGGCTGATCTCCGGTTTACGCATGGCGATGTGCGCATTCAACGCGCTTTACCTCACCACGGTGGCGGTCTACGCAGCGCACGCCGCGCCCCCGGAACGCCGCGCTGAGAGCCTGGGAACGGTCGGGATTGGCGGGTTCATGGGCATGATGATCGGCCCCGTGATGGGCGACATGGTGTTCGCCGACAGCGGAGGAACGCACTCGTTCGCACTGTTTTTCAACATTGTGGCTGGTTGCAGTTTGGTCGCGGGCATCGTGATCGCCAACATCCCCGCGAATTTCGACAATCGCGCGCACGCAGACAGGCCCAGCATCTTCAGCCTGGTGTGCAACCACTGGCCTGGGTGGATTCTGGTGGTTTCGGTAGCGTTTTCCGCGTGCCTGACCATTCAGATGGCGTTTCTGGAACGTTTCGCCGATGCGCGATCATTCAAGGATATCAGCGGTTTTTTCCTCGTTTACGCGCCCACCGCCATCGCGATACGCCTGTTGCTGCGCACCGTGCCGCAGCGTTACGGTCGCCGCCGCGTTTGTACGGTCGGACTTTTCCTGATGGCAGCCGGGGTGTTTCTAATCATCCCGGTTCGTACGAATTGGCAGTTGGCGCTGCCCGCCTTCCTCATGGGGGCTGGGCATTCGTTCGTTTTTCCGTCGATGGTCGATCTGGTGGCCACCGCCATGCCCGTGCGTCACCGTGGTTTGGGGACTTCGGTTGCGCTGGCGGCGATGGATGTGGGCTTTTGTGCCGGGGGGATCGTCTGGGGCCAACTTATTGACTGGAAAGGGTTTACGGTGACGTTCGCCGCCGCCGGCCTGTTCACCGCCTCCTGCGCTGCGTGGTTCTACCTTTCCACAGCCCTCAAGCGACGCGCCTCGACCCCCTGAATCCAGCCACCTGTGCAGCGGGATGTTGCCATTTGGGTTTGCACGTGGCTGAAGAGTTGCGCTCGTGGTTGAAGCCGCCGCGTCAGCTGCCGCCGCCGAGCAGGTCGGTTAGTCCGGGAATATTCATGCCGCCGGTCAGCGCTCCAAGCTGATCCTTGGCAGCTTCCTGAGATTTCTTGCACGCGAGCGAGACGGCACCCTTGATTAAGTCCTCGAGCAACTCGACATCCTTGGCAGCGTCGGGCTGGATGCGAATGTCCATCAGCGCGCCCTTGCCATCGACGGTGGCTACCACGGCGCCGCCTCCCGCGTCGCCCTCGAAGCGTTTCGACGCGAGTTCCTTCTGCATGTCAGCCATGCGCTGTTGCATGGCTTTGGCCTGTTTGAGCAGGCCTGGGATGTTGCCGAGTCCGCCGAGCATGTCACAAGTCTCCGTTTTACGTTTCGTTTTTTTCCGCTTAATCGTCCGAGGGGGGCGGCGTTGTTTGGGGCGTACGTTCCACGTTGTAGAGGGAACCGTCGAACAGTTCAATTGCCTTCTGGACCCGGGGGTCTCCACCGATCCGCGACTTGTCCGCCGAGGACACGCCGGAGGTAGCACGCGGGCGGCTTGGCTGACGCGACGGCTGGGCTGTTTCGCGATTTCGCGCGGGGGCGGCTGGTCGTCGGGCGGACGCGCGTGGGGCTTTGGCTGGTTCGGCGGGCGTGGGCTTTCGTGCCACAGCCGGTGTCGCATTGGGTTTGGGTTGGGCGGCGGCTGGTGCGTCGGACGGGGCGGCTGACTCGATCTGGTCCAAAAGCGCGTCGATTTGCGAGAAATTCCGGGACAGCGCCAAGCGCACGACGGCTGCATCCAGCAGGGCGCGGGATGCGTTGCTGGAGCGGACCGATCGGCGGACCTCCTCCAGCATCGAAATCATATAGGTGTAGGTGGCTCCGTCGAAGCGGGCGCTCAGCGAGGCCATCTCATCGCGTGCGGCCACGGGCACATCGACCATTTCCGTGTCCGCCCCGCAAAGATTCAGCAACATGAGCGTACGCAGATGCGTGATGACCGATTCACAAAAACGGTCGATCGTCTGCCCCGCGCCCAGTGATTCCTCGACGCACGCCAACGCCGCCGCCGCGTCTTCGTCGGCTACGTGCGCCATCATGCGCGCCACGGTCTCGTCGTGGGCAGCGGGGAGAACCTCTTCGATGATCTCAGGCGCGAGCCTGCCTCCGCCGTAGGAGAGCAGTTGGTCCAGAAGCGACAGCCCGTCGCGCATGGACCCGTTCGCCAGTCGGGCCACCCGGCGGACGACGGTTTCGTCGGCTTCGACGTTTTCTTTCTTTAGTACGCTGGTCAGATGCCCGGCGATGTCTTCGACGCCGATGCTGCGAAAGTCGAATCGCTGGCAGCGGCTGACGATCGTCGCGGGGACTTTGTGGATTTCCGTCGTCGCGAGGATGAATTTTACGTGGTCGGGCGGTTCTTCGAGCGTTTTGAGGAGTGCGTTGAAGGCTCCCGTGCTGAGCATATGCACTTCGTCGATGATGTAGATTTTGAAGCGCGATCGGGCCGGGCGGTAGGCTGCGTTGTCGCGCAGGTCGCGGATGTTGTCCACGCCCGTGTTGCTGGCAGCGTCGATTTCGATAACGTCGATATCCTCGCCCTCCGCCACGCGCAGGCAGGATTCACACGCACAGCAGGGCTTGGCTGTCGGGCCGTCGGATTCGAGGCAGTTCAGCGCTTTGGCCAGCACGCGGGCGGACGAGGTTTTGCCCACGCCGCGCGTACCGGTGAACAGGTAGCCGTGGTGGACCCTGTCGCTGGTAATCGCGTTTTTGAGCGTTGTCGCGATGGCTTCCTGCCCGACGAGGTCGTCGAACGTCTTGCTGCGGTATTTCCGTGCCAGCACCGTGTAGGACATGATTGCTCCGCGCCTGGGCGTCCCCCGCCGTTTCGCCGCTGAAACCGAGCCGGGTGACGCGGCGGAATGGCGGTCAGGCTAATCCACGGCACCTGAAACCGCCAAGTGGGCTGCTCTGTCTCCAGCCTGACCCATTGCCTGCCGGGTCCACTGCATGGGACCCAACCGCCACCCCGCCGCGTCACCGTAGCGACGACTCCCAATCATAAGTCGGGTTTGAAATACTTTCAATCAAGCCGGGCGGACGCGACGCTCGGCACGATTCCGCGTTGCTGCGGGGTTTTGGCTGCCAGTTTTGGCCAACGCGCGTTCGTGTTTCGTACACGGCAAAATGCCATCGACCGTCAACGAAATATCGACACTTGCGGCGGCGGGCGGGCGTGGGTCACCTTCGGGTACTGCCATGAGTCGAGGATGCACCTGTTCTTGAGGTGCGAATGCAAAAAAAATGCCGCGGAAAACGTTCCGGCCACAGGCACGTGTCCCATGATAATTCCCATTGAAAAAAGGCCGACACCCGTTTGAACAGGTGTCGGCCCGTCTGGTTGATGGTTGTTCGCGACCACCGACGATGTTTAGCGAACGTCGTTGGCTACGTTACGGTCGTGTCGCCGATTATGGCACGCACACGTCGCCGACCTCGTCACACGTCTGACCTGGACAAGGATCAATCGGCCCGCCTGCCGGCAGGACGGTATCGTACACAGCCGTTCCCGCGCCGAACCCGCCGTCCACACTATGTACGCCAAAGCCAACGGTGTGCGGGCCGGAGTTTCCGGCGAGCGCATCAATGTTTACGACGTAACGGATGGCACTGCCGACCTGTCCGGCGTTGTCGACCGAGCCTCCGCCACCGGTTCCGCCCGTGGTGGCGGCACCCAGCGTGCCGTTGGAATTCAGGCCATAGTACGTGCCATTCAGATAGAACACCGGGTAGTCCCAGTCGCCGGAATCCGAACCGGAGTAGCTGAGCAGGTCGAATTCCAGATTCGCACCGTTGACGGTCACGTTGCCCTGGCTCGACAGTGAAAAACCGCCCGACCCGGCGTTCGTCCCGACAACGTTGAGATTGCCCGGGTACGTAATCGATCCTCCGCCGGGAGCGCTCGTCCAGGAACCGCCACCATCGAAGGTTCCGTTGGCGACGCCGTCAGCCACGATCGGCGCGCAAGCGCCGGCGTTGCAGACATCGTTGCCGTTGCAGAACACGCCATCGTCGCAGGCGGCGGTATTGTTCGTGTTCTGGCAGTTGCTGGCGATACACGCGTCGTCGGTGCATGGATTACCGTCGTCGCAGTCAGCGTTGATGACGCAGTTGGCTGCGGCGGAGGTTGTGACGGAAATATCGTCAACCGCAATGTCTCCCCGCCAACTGCTGCCCCGGATTCCACGGAACCGAACCTTTACCGATGAAGACCCAACATACGACGCGAGATCGATATTGGACTCTATCCAGGCTGTTCCCTGGTCTCCGGAAATCGTAAACACGTTGGTCCACGACGCGCAGTCCGTTGATACTTCGACATCCAGCGTGCCCATGCTCGATCCGAACATGCTGTACCAGAACGTCAGCGTCGCACTGCTCTCACCGCTCAGGTCCAGGCAGGGGCCTTCCAGAATGGCGGTGTCTCCGGGCGCACGCGGCGACGAAGTTTCCGTGTAGACGTAGAAACCCGAGCCGGTCGTGTTATCGCCCGAAGGCCCGGTGTTTGAGGACGGCGTTGAACCGCTGCGGCGCGTCCAGTCAAACACGTCTCCGGACACGTTGCTCCACAGGCCCAAACCGGATTCAAAGTTTTCCGCATATGGGAAACTCGACACACTGCTCGCGCACACGTTGCTGCACACGCCGGCGGAGCACGTATCCACGGTGCATGCGTTCAGATCGTCGCAATCCGGGTTGGTGATGCAACCGCCGCCGCCGGAGCAGGCGTTGGTCGCCTCGTCGCAGGTTTGCCCCGGACAGGGGTCCGAGCCGGCGATGCAATCCGAAACGCCGCTGCATGTCTCCGCACCGTTGCAGAACAAGCCGTCATCGCAAGCCGTGTTGTCGGGCGTGTTGTCACAAGCATTCGTACCCTCGTTGCAAGCGTCCGCCGTGCAGCCGATGCCATCGTCGCAGTTCACGGTTGTTCCCGTCTGGCAATCCAGGGTTGCGCTGCACGTCTCCGCGCCATCGCAGAACACGCCATTATCGCAGTTCGCATTGTTGGCAACGCTGTTGCACGAATTGGTGGCTTCGTTGCACGAGTCGTCGGTGCAGCCCACACCGTCGTCGCAATTGACGGCTGAACCTGACTGGCAATCGAGTGTCGCACTGCATGTCTCGGAGCCGTCACAGAACAAGCCATTGTCGCAGTTTGCGTCGTTGGCAACGTTGTCGCAAGAGTCGGTGACTTCGTTGCACGAATCGTCCGTGCAACCCACGCCATCATTGCAGTTGACGGCTGTACCTGCCTGACAGTCAAGCGTTGCACTGCACGTTTCGGAACCATCGCAGAACAAGCCGTTGTCGCAGTTCGCATTGTTGGCAACATTGTCACACGAATTGGTGGCTTCGTTGCATGAATCGTCCGTGCAACCCACGCCGTCGTTGCAGTTGACGGGCGCCGCGTTTTGGCAGAACCCGAATGTGTCACAGGTTTCGCTGCCATTGCAGAACAATCCGTCGTCACACGCGGCATTGCTTGTACAATCGCAGGCTGCGCAAGGTCCGCCGCAGTCGATGCGGGTTTCACCCTGATTCTGTATGCCGTCCGAACAGGTTCCACCGCCGCCGAGGTCGGTGGCTACGATCTCGACGTCATCAATGTTCCATCCGCAATATTGCCATGAGCCGTCCGTTATTCCGATCGTCCACCGCAGGAACACCGTCGATTGACCATCGGCGACCGACGAAATGTCGTAGGTCAACAATGACCAGGATGTGTCACCCACCTCGGTTGTGTTTTCCCAGATTGTGGTCCACGTTGAACCATTGTTGCTGACGCGGAGATACGCACGATCGTAAGCTGGCTGTTCCACACCCAACCACCTCTCGAATCGAACCGACACGCCGATGAGGTTTGTGCAATCGATCGCGGTCGTCGTCAAATGTGTTTCGGGCAGGTTGTTGGCGTAGTCGCCCGCAAGGTTATAGCCCATAACATTGGAGCCAGTCGCACCGCTTGTGGGGTCCGGGCCTCCGTACTGCCCGCCGCCGCCGGAGGGCGACCCCCATGCCCACTGTCCCTGGGTGGTCCAGCCGGGGTTAGCGTCCATATTCCAGGCGTACACAACGGATGGGCCTGCGACGCACGTATTGCCTGCTTCGTCACACGATTGTCCCGGACAAGGGTCAGCCCCAGGTTGGCAGCTTCCCGCGTTGCATGTCTCGGCACCGTTGCAAAACAGGCCGTCGTCGCAATCGGGATCGATACCGCACGGTACGACCAGGTTCAGCGTATTGATCACATCGATGCGACCATAGCCATACGCACGGTCGAAACCGGCAGAGCCCATATCAGTCGCACCGTCACGCAAGATCTGGCGAACCTCAGCCGGTGTCAGAGAACCATCAGCATCGAGGACAAGAGCCGCAAGCCCCGCGACGGCGGGCGACGCCATACTCGTGCCGCTCTGACTCGTAGTTGAGCCGCCGCCTGCCGCGTTGCTGGCTGACAAAATCACCGACCCAGGCGCCGAAACGTCCAGGAAATCACTCTGATTGCTGAAGCATACGATGTCGTCCGCAGCGGGACTGCTGTCGCTGCACGATCCCCAGTTAAAGGTTGACGTGCCGTCCTCGCAATTCGGGTAGCCGGTCTTGTAGGTCGCACCGACCGCAATCACGTTGACACCGCACGCGGGTGAACCCATCGAGTTGGCATTGTTTTCGTTGCCCGATGCCGCAATCACCACGACGCCGGCGGCGACCGCGTTGTTGCTTGCGACGGCCCACGAGTGCGTGCAAATGCCGGAGAAGTTCCCGGTCCCAATGCTCAGGTTGATGACATCCGCCCGCCCGCCGGACGGGGATTGATCGGCACAGTGGTCGATGCCCGCGATAATGTCGCTGTCTATCCCTCCGCCGGCGCTGTTTAGGATTTTGGAACCAATCAGCGTCGCGTTGGGGGCTGTTCCCTGGAAAGGCTCGACGCCGTCGCAGCCGAGGTCAACCGTGAGGCCCGTGCCGCCAACGGCGATACCCGCAACATGCGACCCGTGTCCCTGGTCGTCATCAGGATTGTTGTCGTTGTTTACGAAATCGAAGCTCGCGGATGTATCGATGCGGCTGGTGTACATGACATGATCCATGTCGATGCCGGTATCGCACACGCAGACGCGAACGCCCGTACCGTCCGCGCTAAGCCCCGCACCGGAAATTTGGCTTTGCAAAGCGCGGACGCGCGGGGTGGCTTCGTCGAGATTGAGAACGTAGTAGTGGTACATGTCCTCCTCGACCTTGACCACGCCATCCATCTTCTTGATGGCTTCGATGTCGGCTGGCGTGAGATTGCGGATATTGAGTACGTTCGGAAGGACCGTCGTGTATTCGTACTTGACGCTTCCGCCACGGTTCGCAGCGAATTGCTTGACGTTGCCGCGTTGTGCCGCGTCGCGACGAAGTTCTTGTGCCATGTAGACAAAAATACTCTTGCGCCCGCGTTCGACGCCGGCCCGGAAACCCTCCGGTGCTTCACCAAGGCTGACCGGGGCAGCGTCTTTGTATTCTCGCCAGTCGATGGCGTCTTCGGGCACGGACTCCGGCTCGACGAAGTCCATGACGGAGTTGTCATCCAAGCCGGCTGCCTTGTCAGTCGGCCCGTCGGCAACGGCACGATGCACGGGCCACAAAGCCGCGACGCACACAGCTGCGCACATCATTCCAGACACATAATCCACCGTCTTACCAATTCGCATTTCAGCCTCCATACTTTCGGATTCCCTGCGGCCGCAACTTGAAGCGGCGACCTGGACAACCTCGTCACAGTGTGTGACACGCGCGCGTTCCACCCAACTCGCGGGTGGCCCGCACAAAACGCAGCGCGATGCTTTGATATCAGTATCGCGACCACGCGAACGAACGATGCACGACAGGCAGGCTCTTCGAATCGCCTCGCCATGATCGTGAAATATTACAGCAACAATGTAACGCGCCATCGCGCGAAGCGATAGGTCAAAAATTGGTGCCCGCGCACCAAATAGCCAACAGGGACTGACAGCGAGTTCGATATTTTCCGGAGGGACGGGTTTGCGAATCCGCGTTCGGTGTCGCCAACTTGGTTCGCGAGCACACACGCCATGCCGTTTCGAAATCGCCCGACAGCAGGCTTGCGCAGGCGAGCAACTGCAAGTCATCAGGTGTAGGTTCCAAGGAGACAACTCGCCGGGCTATCGCGCTCGCCTGACAACACCAGCCTCGCGCGTAGTTCTGCGGCGCTTGTCGGCGCAGAGCGTCCGTGTGGCACTCCGGTCGGACAAAGAGCGTCCAATCGGTCTTGCAACGGCTGAATGAGGTGCGGCCTCGTCGCTATGCGCCGCATGCCGGGCAACGGCGTCTGGAGGTGGGAGCGATATCTTCGCAGCAATTCTTCATCTTGCCTCGTCCAGGTCTAAACTCACAAGAAAAACTGCGCAATTTCAGTTATGCTCAACTCGTTGAGGAATCACGAGTTACGATGGATTTTGGGTGTGGCGGGTGTTACGCAGATAACCGCGCAAAACGGCGAGGGCGCGCGGTGCTGCGCAGATTTCAGATATCGCAAGCCAAAGAAAAATATGGACTTACGCGCGCTGCGCAAAACCACGAATGTAAGAGATCAGCCATCTGCAATGTCGCGTCGGGGTAATCGAGGGAGTTGGCCGGTGGTGAGGTAGTTTTTCAGGGCGTGGGCGATGGTTCGTGTGGGGTCGAGGCCGCGGAGGCGCAGAGTGCGGTAGACGCTCATGAGGACGGCCTGCGTGGCG
>JAJDDQ010000018.1 GCA_029260215.1 Phycisphaerae bacterium | reverse complement strand
TACGAACACCGACCTGAATTCGCTGTCGTAACTTCTGATTGGCGCCGGCCCCGTCTCGCCGCTACCGGACATTTGGGTCGTGAAACGCATCACGTCGCCCGTGTTGGCGTAGAGCATCGTTTCGATCGTCGGAAACACCTCTGATTGTAGATCCAGAATAGCTTCGCCTTGGGTGACATTTTCAAGAATAACCCGGGTCGCGCCACCGAAACCCTTGGTGTCGCCAATACGAAGATCGTAGAACCAAGTCAGCTCGTCCGCCGGCATGACGAACTCGATCACTGAAAGCATTTCGCCTTCGGCTGTCCCCCCGGGGTTGTCCCCGCCGGGATTGAACGAAGGTATGTAACTGGCGTCAAACCTGACGTCCAAACGAAGCTTTTGCTCGGCATCGACGACTACGCTCGACCGGCCGCTGGCCGCTGCGGACGCTCCCGAACTGCCGCCCACCGTGAAATCATCGGCCAGAAACGTCATGAACCAATCATCGGGTCCGGTGGTCGCGCCCTCTGCGGTGAGCACCGGCCCGCCGTCGAAGACGTTGGCCGAGCCGCTGCCGCTGGCTTCGTGCGTCCACTGCCAGATGGTTCCCCCGTCTGCCCGCGCGGAAACCATCCCCATTGTCGCGAAAACAAGCCCGATTATGATCGATTGACGAATCACTTCCTCCACCTCCCTCTTGCGTGACGTTGCCAGCGCATTCTACTGTCCCCAAGTGTCCGATCGCCACAAAATAACCCCGTTTCCAGCGACATCCTCTCAATTGAGCGGTGCGATTGAGGCGGCTGGGGAAGGTTCTTCTTGCGAGGCGACTCGTTGCTCTGGTCCAGACCCCCCTGTATCCCCCCTTTGCAAGGGGGGAAAAGATTGTATTCCGCCGTAAGAACGCGGCAGACAACAGCTTCACATTGCACGTGGTTGAAGGGTTACAACAGGGAAATCCGCGCGGACTGAAGTTCGCGGTTCGTGGGGCGTTTGCAGGCGGGGGGTGCGCGTTTATCATGCTGTGGTCCGCAAGTTGCGGAGGAGAACTGTGGTGCCTGCGCCGACGATTCCATACAAGATTCCACCGAGTGACGACGATACGAAACGTGGCTGTGCGGACGAATTGCTTAGGCTGATGAAGACGCGGCGGAGTTGTCGCTTTTTCAGCGACAGGCCTGTGCCGCGCGATTTGATTCAACGGCTTGTCGCGATTGCCAACACGGCACCCAGCGGCGCGAACCGTCAGCCGTGGCGATTTGTGGCGGTGGACGAACCCGATTTGAAGCGGCGCATCCGCGAGGCGGCGGAGGAGGAAGAGCGTATCAGCTACAGCGAGCGCATGCCGGCGGAATGGCTGGAGGCGCTCGAGCCGCTGGGGACCGATGCGCACAAGCCGTTTCTGGAAATCGCCCCCTGGCTTGTGGTGGCGTTTCGCATCGATTGGGAGATCGTCGAGGGTCGAAAATACAAGAGCTACTATCCGATCGAATCGGTCGGCTTGGCCTGCGGGATGTTTTTGATGGCCTGTCATCAGGTCGGTCTCGCGACGCTGACGCATACGCCGAGTCCGATGCGTTTCCTGCGCAAGATACTCGGCGGCAGCGAAAGCGAGAAACCGTTTCTGCTCATTCCGGTGGGATACCCCGCCGACGACTGCACCGTGCCGGACATTCCCAAAAAAACCGTGGAAGACGTGCTGCAATGGAACCTCGCAAGCCCGTGACCACGCATTCGCATTCAACCGATCGGCCCAAGCCCGTTGTCAAAGTCGTGTGGGCGCGCGACGAATCGTGGTCGGCGCGGTTGATGGGACCGGGTGGGCCAGTGTGGGGTGATTTGAAATCGGATTCTCGGGCCGTCGTGGTGAAGTCGAATGCGTTGCGGCGTGTCTGGCGCGTTCGCGGCGGTGCGTTTGACGTCATTGTGAAGGAGTTTCGCAAGAGTTCGACGCGGAAGCGCATCAAGGAGCATGTGCGCGGTTCCGACGCTGCCCGCGAGCGGAAGATGACGGTGGCTGCTTTGGATTTGGGCGTTTCGGTTTCTCTTGTGGCTGCACACCTGCGCGGCGGCGGTCGGGAATGGCTTGTATTTGAGACGCTGCGGGGTTCGCGCACTTTGTCTGAGGCTTGGCTTGGTGCGCGTGCAGGGGGGCGTTTTGCGTTGGTGGATGCGTTGGCTGACACGTTGGCGGTTGCGCATGGTCGCGGTTTGCGACATGGCGATTTGCATCCGGGGAATGTTCTGGTGGCTGAGGACGGGGCGGCGTATCTGATCGATTTGTCTACGGTGAAGATTGTTCCGTCGATGTCGGTGGCGGATGAGGCTGAGAGTTTGGCGCAGATCAATCAATGGTTTCGTCGGGTGGCCCCTCGTAACACGCGCCTCGCTTTTCTTCGTCGCTATTGCCTGCGACGGTGTGCGGGCGATCGCGAAAAATCGTGTGCGATGTTTCACCGGCTGACGCCGGGTATCGGCGACGCGACGCATCGTCAGTCGGCGGAGCTGTGGGGCAAACGCGACGGCCGGATATTGCAGGGCGAACGTCATTTCGCGTCGATCGAACTGAGTGATGGGGCGGCCGCGCGTGTTGTGTTGCGGTTTCGTCGTCGAGAATTGTTTCCGCCGCCGCGTTTTGCGGACGGTACGCGGGAAGCGTGCGCGGAGCG
Organism: Phycisphaerae bacterium; assembly: GCA_029260215.1. GTDB lineage: Bacteria > Planctomycetota > Phycisphaerae > UBA1845 > UBA1845 > OFTM258. The sequence continues at coordinate 6,833 of JAJDDQ010000018.1, read as the reverse complement.
GCTGAACCGATTCGAGTCGTGCCCGGAGGGTGTGGAAATTCGGGAGGGGCGATCGTCTGAGCTGCGCGAGACGTTTGTGGCTGGCCATCGTTTGCGACATCGCGATTTGCCGGTGCGTTGGATGCTCGCGTTGATCGAGAGTCGAGGGCAGCTATGGGTGGATGCGCATCCTGAGACGGAGCGGCTGGTGGATGTTTTGCGTTCGGCGGATCGGCGTCGTCGTCGCGCGGTCGTTCGCGAAGTTGGGCGGACCGTCGCGCTGATGGCCGACCGGGGTGTGCACGTGCGGGGTGAGGCTGATGATGTGTTCAGTTTCACCGGTGACAATCGGATTTTGATCGAAAAACCGCTGCGGTTCGCGTTTGGCCAACGGAACGTCGAGCAGGATCGGGTTGAGGCGGTGCGTTCGCTGCGGGCGATGGCTGATCGTGCCGGTTCTGTGGGGACGCGTACGGATGCGGTTCGGCTGTTGCATTCCATCTCGCCACGCGGCTGGAAAGAGCTTTGGCCGGTGTGGATTGGTGATTGAAGTCGGGTTTCGCGTTACCGGACGGTGATTTGGTGTGCGGCTGGGGGTCGTTGAATAACTGCGTTCGGTGGTTTGAGGGTTGTTTGGCGATTGATCATTTTCGGGGTTTCGGGGCGTGTTTTTGGGGTTGGGAACGGGTTGGTGGGGGTTGGCTGTCGTTTGCGAATCTTGACAGCCCATTTAACGCACCTAAGAATCAGGTTGTGGCGGCGTGCGGCGACAGTTGGGACGCACCCGCCGGGGTCTGCGCAGCCGGTGGCGGCGGTACCTGTTAGAGGAAGATGAACTGGGGATGCCCGGAAGGGCGACTCCAACACAAGGACGAGTTTCGCCCATGACCCTTTTTGTGACCCAAAGCCGCCTTCGAGCCGCCTTTTCTGGTTTCTTGATCGTCGCGATGACGACCCTCGCCGCTTCGGCGGGCGATCCGGTGTTTTACTCCGGCGGAAAAGCCCACAAGTTGATCAAATCTGACACGGAGTTCGTTGTGACGACGGACCCGCTGGATGCGATGGCCACCCGTGCGCGGCTGGCGGCTGACCCGCATTGTGATGTACGTTCCATTCCGTGGGCTGTGCAGACGATGGATCACTGCATGGTCGCGGTTCCCAAGGCGGATGTGGCTGGTCGTGCGCGGATGTTGGCGACGCCCGGTGTGAAGACGGTTCGGCCTGTCTATCGATTCGAGAATTCGACCTCGCCGATGTTGTCGACGGGGCGGCTGGTCTTGCGTGTCGATCCAGGCTTGACGGCGGCGGAACGCACCGAGTTGTTTGATCAGTATCTGGTGGATTGGGTTTCGACGATCGACGCGGATCGCGGTGTTTACACCGTGCGGCCTCGTTCGGGGCTGAGCGAGATGGATGTTGCAACGGCGGCGGTCCTGTACCGGGACGATCGCACGGAGTTTGCTCATCCCGACTTCATCGTGGAGATCGAGAAGCGGCAGTTTCTGAATCAGTTCAACGATGAGTTTTTCGGCGAGCAGTGGCATCTGAATAACACGGGGCAAGGGGGCGGTACGTTCGGGGCTGACATTAATATTGAGGACGCCTGGCGTGTCACGTTCGGCGAGGACGTGTTGATGGGTGTGTACGACGATTCCGTGGATGTCGAGCACGAGGATCTTTTTTCGAATTACATCGGTATCGGACACGATGCGTTCTTGAGTATCGAGACCAGCACTGCGCCCAATCCTCGCAACATCGGCGATTTTCACGGCACGCCGGTCATTGGGCTGTCTGTCGCGGACGCGAACGAAACCGGCGTGGTTGGTGTGGCACCTTCCGCCAGATTCACGGCTTCGCGCGGTATCAACGATCCTGTGTCACTCGGCCAATCTGCGAGCGCGTTCGTCTTTGCTCGCCAGCGGATGGTTGATGTGCATGTGAACAGTTGGGGTTTGATCTTTACGCCCAACTCCGCTGCCGATGTTCTGGTTGATGCCATTCGTGCCGCGTTCGATCAGGGACGCGACGGCAAGGGTATGTTTGTCGTTTTTGCGTCGGGCAATAGCGGTATCGAATTGGGGCCTGACGACGATCTTTCGACGCTGCCGGAGGTGCTGGGCGTTGGTGCGTCCAGTGCGGATGATCTTTTGGTTTCTTACAGCAACTTTGGGAATGAAATTGATATTCTCGCCCCGAGTATGGAAGAGTTTCTTCCGGGCATGGTGACCACGGATAACTCGGACGATGCTGGTTTTGTGAATCTTGGTTTGAATGTTGGCGGCACTTTGGGCGACGGTTTTGGCGGTCCGAGGCCTGATCTATCGAAGCCCAACTACACGAGGCACTTTAACGGTACGTCTGCGTCCTGTCCGGTGGCGGCGGGTGTGGCGGCGCTCATTATCAGTGCCAATCAGAATCTGACGGTCGGACAGGTGCGTACGTTGATCGAGCAAACTGCCGACAAGGTCGATCCAGCCAACGCAGGTTACCACCCGATCGCTGAGCGCAGTGTTTCGCACGGATACGGTCGGATCAACGCTGGCTTGGCGGTTCGCGCTGCTCAGGAGTCCGTGGTGAACGGCGGTTTCACCTGGCCTGAGCGGTTGCGCAGTGTGCGTATCAGCGGTGGAACGCTTAGTTGGGAGATCGGCGACGATATTCGCGAAATCGACACGGACAACGATCCTGAGACCGATCCACTGGAACTCGGCGAACGGACGATGCAAACGCTGGTGGTGGAGAGTCTGACTCCCTTTTCCGATGCCAATGTTTTTCTGCCTAATGACGGACAGGTTTTCTCGGTTGGCGATCAAGTGGCCAACGGGCTTACTGTGGTACACAACAGCGCCGAGGCGGCATTTACGCTGGGAACTTCTTCGGCGACGCGCTATTACGCGCTCTTCCCGTCGAATTCGATTGGCCGATATGGTTTCGGCGTGACGATTGACTCTTTGGGCAACGTCGAGGGAATCGGCATTTCGCCGGGCGACGAGATTGGTGGCGGTGTTGAGCCGCCCGCATCGACCACGCGCCCGCAGGTTTCGATCAACGTGACGCCGTTGTCCGGTGCTTCGCCGTTGAATGTGTCATTCCGCGGCAATGCCATTACGGACAACACGATCGTCTCGCGGGTGTGGGATTTCGGTGACGGCAATTCTTCTGAACGGGCTTCAACCTCGCACCTCTACGTGGTGTCGGGGTCGCAGCCGCAGACGTTTTTCGCGACGTTTACGGTGACCGATGAGTTTGGAAATTCCGGCAGCCGTTCTGTTGGTGTCAACGTGGCTGGCGACGTTACGGCGGGCGGCGGTCCGGTGGGGCAAGTCGGGATTGTTGTGAGTTTGCCCGGTTCTGTCGGGTCCAATGTGAGCGAGGGGATTTCGCCGTTTTCGGTTGAATTGAATGTGGTGGGCGAGCCGGCTGGCACGATCGAGAGCATTCGCTGGGACTTGGGCGACGGTGCGACGGCCGGCACGATCGCGGTGCCGCATACGTATACGAATTTTTCGTCAAACGCGCGCACGCTGCCGGTCTCGGTGGAAATCATGTCGCGTACCGGTAACGGGCAGCTTGTGGCCCAGCGGGCGACGCGGTTTATTACCGTTCAGCCGGACCTCAACCCACCGGTCGACGGTGGTACGAATACGGATGACGGCGGCGCAATCGTCAATGACAACACGGGTGACGTGAACGGCGATGGTACGGTCGATGGCAACAGCGTGAGCATTCCCGACGCTTGCGGAGCGGGCCTGCCATTGGCGATGCTGCTGATGATCGCGCCGTTCGTCTGGCGGCGTTTGGCTTGACGCGTCGCTGCGCGTGATTGTACGGGTTCGCGGCTAACCGCTTCCTTACGGGCGCGGCTCTGTTCATCTCTACACGTCGAGCGAGGCACTTGGCGATAATTCGAGGGCGCGGCGCTATGGAATTGTCGATCTTCGAAATCTACCGCCAGCTGCTGGGTGTTGTGGTGGGGACCTATTGCGTTGTTCGGGTTTGTTCCGTGGTTATGCACTGGCAGGGCTTCGGTCGGGACGGAGATCGGGTCAACCTTTTGATTCGGCGGTATGCCGTTTCGCTCTTTTTGCGTGGTCGATTTCGTCAATTCTGGTTGGAGTCGGTGCAGATTGTTCTGCTCGCAGGTATGCTGGTCTACCTGATGTCTCAACACAGGTAGGATGCGTGGTTGCGAGTCATGGCTGCGAAACCGACACCCACATCGCCCAATCTTTCCGAGCTTCCGCGAGACGAGCTTATCGTCTATGGCCAATCGCTGGGGTTGCAGCTTCCGCTTGATACGGAGAAGGGTGAAGCACTTCGCCTCGTGCGTCGCAGGCAGGAGCTGCTCGTTGAGTTGGATCGTGAGGCTATGCTGGACGCGGTGCGCTGGTTGCGCATGCCGGTGCGCCGGACAGCCGGCAAGGAACACTTGGCGCAGTTGATCGCCCGACATCAGCCGGTGCGGTTCGACGGGTTGTCGAATCGTGGTCTTCATTTGTTGGCGATGCTGTCTGATGTCGAACCGTGTGCGGGCGAATCTCGGCCTGCGCTTGAGCGGCGACTTCGCAAGGAGGGCGGATGGTCGGCGCGCCTGCGTAAACTGCGTCGCCGGGCAGTGGGTTCGTTCGTGTCGCGTCTGGTGTCGCAGGCTCAGGCGGGCGAATCGGAATACCGTTATCTGCCGGAGGTTGATTCTCAATCAATTCGCAAGGATATCGAAGATATTGGTGTGGTTGGCGGGGTCGCGCGGAAGCTGCGTGGGATGGCTGACGATTATGTGCATGAGAAGCTGGACGAAATCGAGCGGCGTATCGATGCCAAGCTGGACGAGATCGATCAGCGTCTCGGAGAATGGCGTGATCGTGAGGTCGTTCATCGTCTGCGGATGCTGAAAATCACGCTGCTGTTCTCGATTCTTGTGGTGATCATCAGCCTTGTGTATGATTATCTCAAGGCGTAGCAAGAACTTGCGTGGGGTTCTGTGCGGCTGTTCACAGGAACCAACCTCGACCGGGGACTGCGCGGATGCACCAAAAATTCAGCAAACGAGTCGAAGAAGTTGTGGCAGAAGCCAAGAGCCTCGCCTTCGATGCGGATCAGGAATACCTCGGTACGGAGCATGTACTGCTCGCGATCATGAACGAGGGCACGGGGCATGGGTCAGCCATCCTGCGTTCGTTCGGCCTCGATCCGTACAAGCTCAAAGCGGCTGTCGATAAGCTGGTCAAAAAGAACATGGACGATACGTTCGTGTTCGGCGATCTGCCCGGCTCGCCTCATTTGAAGGCCACCGTCGCGTCGGCCATCAACATCGCCCAACAGATTGAGGCTGCCGAGGTCTGCACCGAGCATCTGGTGCTGGCTATGCTGCGCGAGAAGGGGAGTGTGGCTGAGCGGGCGTTGTGCGAACTCGACGTGTCGTACGACAAGGCCTTTGCGAAGCTTCAGGAATTGTTGGTCTGAGCGGGTGTTTGCGCGGGGGTTTTTCGGTTCGATCTGTGACGGCAGGGGCTGATTCAAGACACCGCGATAGGCTCTGCGTTCGTCGGCGGTGGGGTGGCACTAAACCAGTACACGCCTGTCCAAAGACCTTTGGAGCCAAGCCACGTCGTGAAGGCAACAGGAAAGAGGCCAACACAAGACTCGGCAGGCTCATCACGCCCTACAGAAACAAGTAAGGAGGTCTACGTCTTTGCGTCGCTTCTGCGTCTGGACCACCGTTGGAATTGGTATCATCGTGATGATGTCGATCACCTTTCCGCGCACGAACCCTTGGCGGTGGAGTTATTGGGATTTCGGGTACATTGCTCCTGTTGTCGTTTGCGCAATCGCGGCGGTAATGCCAAGAAAATTTGGCGGTGCTTGGTCTCGCGCAATCTCAGGATTTTGCCAGTCGTTAGCTTTCTTGGCTGTGTTCGCTCAGGGTCGCGTTTCTCTGCGTGATCCTGTGGAAGTAACCGTTAAATGGGTGACTTGGGGCGTTGCGTACACCATCGTGTTCACGGCGATCACGCAAGGCGTTTTTCTCATGTCGAAGCACAGCAAGAAGAATCATGAAACGTAAACGGGAGAGATGGTGAGCGGGGACGATGGCTAGACACATGAAATCGAATCATTTTGTTATCTTTCTCTTGTTGCTGGCGTCGGCCGCCGCGTTTGTATGCGTTGTCCTGAGACCAGCTTCTCCGGTTGGGATACGCCCCACCAATAGCGACCTTGACTTATGTGCTGACGTGATGCAGGTTTCATTCCCGCAGCAGACGCGCGGGTTGATGATGCATTATGAAACGAGCGGGATAGATGATGCGATATATTTGAAGGTTGAATTCAATCTCTCCGACCTTGACGAATTCATTCAGGGCTCTCCATTTGCGGAGATCGAATTAAGTGGAACAGAAAACGTGATGTTTCCCGATTCTCAAATGCCTTGGTGGGACACTCAAGACGTGACGCGATATTTGTCTGGAGTGGTTCGACTTCCCGAAGGACGTTTCCTGCGCATACTGATCGACCTTGTGCGAGGAGACGCCTGTACTGTCTACTTAGAGTGGTTCGAAACTTAACGCAACAAGGGTAAACGGGGGCGCAGATAGTTTTGACTCCCATACGCGGCAAGATAACTAGCTGCGTCCCCGCTTCAATTCGCAGGATCGTAACTCTTCAGCCACGTGCAATCCCGAACAGCGACAAACTCAGTTGGGCCTTACGGGTGTGATGATTGCCCTCTTCCTCCCCTCCTTTAGAAGGAGGGGCCGGGGGAGGTTCTTCTTGCGAACCGAAGCGTCACTCCGATCCAGACCCCCCTGTATCCCCCCTTTGCAAGGGGGGAAAAGATCGTATTCTGTCGCAAGGCG
>JAJDDQ010000017.1 GCA_029260215.1 Phycisphaerae bacterium | reverse complement strand
GGTTGTTGAGCCTCCGCTTTGGCCGCCGGCCCCGGAGCATGATACTCAAAGACGCCGCCGCGTGGATCGCTTATCACCGTCGCCACAACACCGAAGCCAAGCTCAGCCACACGCGAACCAAGCGAAAAACTCTATCGAAAGCGGGAATCGACGTCGATCAAGTCAGGTCGTGCTTGGAGAGCAACTTTGCGCTGTACTGCTAATGGCCCGCCGACTGATCAGCCGCCGATCCTATGCCGGATTTGTACTGGTTCAGCGTGAATTGAACAATCCATCCATATGTGTTAAGGATCAAAACTGGGACGCCGCTCGTCGCGTAATTCAAAGATATTAGACGTTATCGTAATCGCAATGGTTCCCGATGCATTTTCGCGTTCGTTACGATTCCCGCTCAAGCAAGTCTATGTATCGTCTCGAGTAGCGCCCCAACAGGGTAAGTCACACTACTGGCTGATTGAGGAAAAAGTTTTCGTTCGGCGATGTGCTGATTTTTCGTTGAGAACGCACGATTGTACGCTCTTGCTCGACAAATTGCACAGCTGCTGTATTTGGCAACGTATTTCACGTATTTCGCCGGTTGTATCGGTCAGAGACTTTTCGCAAAATAGGAGCACCGCTGGTGTTCGGGCGTCGGCGGGTTGCGCAAATCACGGACGTTTCGAAGTATCCACAGAGGAGGATTGGTATGGTTCGACGCACTTCACACGTATTGGCGAGCTTGTTGGTGGTGTCGCTGTTCGCAGCCCAAAGTCAGGCGCGGCTGCCCGGCACCATGAATTTCACCAACGTCACGACTGAGAAGGTCAATATGACGGTGGGTGAAACGGGGGGGAATGAAAAAGAGGTCGAAGTCGCCGACTTTGACAACGACGGCGATCTCGATGTCGTGATCGGCAATGCGCAATCCGACTTCGGCCAGCGTCGCAACAAACTCTACCGCAACGATGGCGGCGTGTTCAATGAGGTCAGCGGGTCGCCGATTATTTCGGGTTTTTCGGGCACGGACGTGACGCGCAGCGCGTTCTTCCGCGACTATGATGATGACGGCTGGCTTGACATCATCGTGGTGAATGACGCCAACACCGCCGGTGACGGCGGTCGAACCAAGATCTACATGAACAAGCAAGTTGGTGGCCAATTCGATCGCTTTGTGGATGAAGGTCTTGCCCGATTGGGTGCCAGCACCGGTGGTGCCGCCTGCGGAGCCGTTTCCGTCGATTCCGACAACGACGGCGACATGGACCTTTACGTCGGCAACTATCCCGGACCTTCGCAGGACACCATGTACACCAACGATGCCAACGGATTTTTCTCCAGTGTAACCGGCAGTTTGGTCCCAGCAGACGGCGACTACACAGTTGACGTAGCGTCCGGCGACATCAATGGTGATGGGAAGATCGATCTACTCATCAGTAATTGGAGCACGAACTACGTTTACTACAACGACAATCTTGAGGGCGGCTCCGACGTCGGCGACTACAGCTATGCGTCGAGCCGACAGGCGTTGGGAAGCTCCCAGGCGAACGAAAACGCGATGGAGGCGGGCGATTTCGATGGCGACGGCGACCTCGATATCTACTGGGGGAACGCGGCCGGAACTTCCGATCGTATCCTGGTCAATACTGGCAACGACGCAGCCAACAAAGCCATTCTGACTCCGCTGTCCGATCTGCCAGCTTCGGTGATGAACGTTGATTCGCGCAAGGCGACGGTGGCTGACCTGAACGGCGATGGTCGCGACGATATTTTCGTGATGAAAGAGGCGGGCGGGAGCAGCCGACCGACGATCCTTCGAAACACGACGGTCAACGGTCAGATTTCCTTCATCGACTGGACGCCCGCAACCGCATTCCCCAATGGATCGACCTTCATGGGTTGGCATGCGGCTGCGTTTGATGCTGACGGTGACGATGATGTGGACCTGTTCCTTGGTGCTAATTCGGGTGAGCACCTGTTCGAGAACATCGATTCCCGCGAGATGACTGAAAAGGAAGCACGCTTCGGCGGGCTTATCAACGTCCTCAACCGTGCCCCCGCCGCCGTCGAAGGCGAAGTGGCGATGGTCGACAGCTTTAACGTCGGCGGAGTACACAGCGGTGATTTGGTCTCCATGGTCGTCAACAGTGAGTGCGGCGACCTGACGCTTCAGGTCGTCAACCGCTTCGGCAAGATCGTGGCTATGTCCGACCGTGGCGGCATCGGTGTCGAAGAGGTGCTCGAAATCTCGACCGGCTTCCGTCGCTTGAAAGTGCAGATCGTGCTGAACGAATCCTGCAATCCCAAGGCTGGCGATGTACCGTACATTTTCGAAATCCTCGCGCGCGACTAGGCTCGCCGTGTCGAGCCGCCGTTCCTTCGGGACGCTTTAGAGCGGCTCCACTAGAGGCCGACGCAGGTCTCGCTCGACGCGATAATCCAGCGCGAGATAGCTAAAACCTCCGCCGGGATGTGGTCCCGGCAGAGGTTTTCCTTCATGATACTCTGGGCAGCGGAGCGTCCGTTGTTGCGGAGTCGCGTGGAGAGGCGAGATACGAATGAGTGCAGTCACTTCGGGCCTGTTGCGACATTTCGTGATTTTTCTTGTCGCCTTGGCGGTGTTTGTCGCGGTTCGGGGTTGCAATCGGAATGAATCGTCCGATCCGCCGCCCGCGAGCAAGGCTTCGCCCGTCGCCGGATTGCTGCGTTCGCGTTTTCTGATGTTGATGAACGTTGGCAAAGCCTACTACGAAAACGGATCGTCAGCCGAAGCGGTCGATGCCTTTACGGAATGTACCAAGCTCATACCTGCGGAAATCCCTGCGCGCATGAATCTCGCCCGAGCCTTGCTGGCCAACAGCCAATTTGAACAGGCCCTTGAACAGGCCCGTCGTGTCGTCGATCTGGATCGCTACAACATCGCCGCGAGATACGTAGCCGGGTTGGCCTGCCTGGGACTCGGTGAAACACCCAAGGCGGTCGCGTGGCTGGAATCGGCTGTGCGCGACGATCCGTCCGTGACCGCCGTTCGGTTTCAGCTTGCCGCCGCACTTATGGAAGACGGTCGGGACGAACGGGCAGAGGAAGAGCTTCGCATAGTGCTGGCCGCAGATCCCGAGCATTGGTCCGCACATTTCAAGCTGGCTGCGATCGCCCGAAAACGCCGGGATACCGAAGCATTTGATCGCCACACGGCTGAGTTCGAACGGCTCCGCAGTGAAGCACCGCCCGAGCAGCGTAATCCAAACTACTGGCAGCAGTGCGAATACCTGGAAGTCGTCGTGCCGAGCGAAGTGCATCAACCCGATCCCAACGCGATCAAGGTGCAGTTCACAGCTGGCAACGTTGATACCGGTGCAGCCATCTCATCCGCCGCGTCCGTCGTGGTTGCGAATGATGTGAACGGCGACTTTCTTGTTGACCTCCTCACGACCGACGAAGAAGGGCGACTCCGCCTCATGATCGGCGTGGAAGACGGAACGTTCCGCGACGCGGGCTGGCGACTGGAGCTTGGGCTGGACCCGCGGGCGACGCTTGGTCGACCGGCTGATTTCGACAACGACGGCCGACTCGATTTCCTGCTGCTGGATCAATCGCGATACTGCCTTATCCGCCAAGATACCGCCGGCGGATTTGTCGATGTTACGGACTCCTCCGGTCTTGGCGACGCGCGCGGTCCGGACGCTGCGTGGGTCGATTTCGATCACGATGGCGATGTCGATATCGTGCAGGTCGATCAGGTCGGCCGTGTCATTCTGTGGCAAAGCGACGGCACGGGATCGTTCGAAAATGTTTCGCTGGCGGCTGGTATTCCGCCAAAGCGGACCGACGCGACGCGCGTCCAGCCCGCCGATATGAACAACGATCAACGCGTCGATATCGTAGTCGCGGCGCGCGAGGAATCAACATGGGAACTCCGCAACGACGGCTTGGGCGCGTTCGTCCCCCTGGCGACCGGCGGGCCGGCGGCGACGCACCTGCTTGTCGAGGATTTTGACAATGACCTCTCGCGCGACGTGGTGACAGCCTCGTCCGACCGCATCGACGTCGCACTTTCCTCCGGCAGCCAATCGAGCATCGCCCTCGGAACGCACCATGTTTCGTCGATTCGCTACCTCGATTACGACAACGACGGCTGGCTTGATTTGATCGTCGTGCGCAAAGCTCCCGACGACACCGCGCGTCTTCGCCTGTTTCGCAACATCGGCGCTGCTGGCTGGAAGGAGGTGACCGCCGCCACAGGCCTGGAGAAAATACGCATGACAACGGGCGTTCGCGTCCACATGGCCGACCTCGACCGCGACGGCGATTCCGACCTGCTGTTTATCGGAACAGGCGGGACGCTACGATGGGCGCGGAATGACGGCGGAAATGCCAACGCCCAGCTCAAAATTCATCTCACCGGCACGCGATCCAACCGCAGCGGTCTGGATACGTTGATCGAACTGAACGCGGGGACATTCCGACTTTCACGCACCGTCGGCGATTTTCCGATCGAAATCGGCGTCGGAAAACGTGACAAAATCGACAGCGTGCGCGCCATTTGGCCGACCGGCATCGTCGACCACGCCATCTGGGTCGATCCGAGCAAACCGCTCGTTCTTGAGGAACCGCTCGTCTCAGCCGGCTCCTGCCCGTACCTCTACGCTTGGGACGGCCAATCGTTTCGATTCATCACCGACATGCTCGGCGCGTCGCCGCTCGGTCTTTCCCTCGCCCGAGGCCGATTCGTCCCAGCGGACACCGACGAGTATCTCTGGGTCGGGAATCAGGAGACGTTTCCACCGCGCGACGGAAACTACGCTATCCAGATCACCGACGAACTTCGCGAAGTGCTGTACCTTGACCACGTGCGCCTGATCGCCGTCGACCACCCGTCTCATCTGGAAGCCCATCCGACCAGCAAGGTCCAGCCGCCGCCTTTCCCGGCAGATGAAATCCTCCTGCTGGACCAACTCCGCGAAGCGTTGCGCGTCATCGACGACATAGGACACGATTGGACCGAAACCGTCCGCTCAATCGACGATCGGTTTACCGCGCCAAGCCAACTCGAAAAACCGCAGTTTCGCGGGCGAGCCAGAAAGTATTCCCTCGAACTCGATTTCGGGCCGCTAGACACCGACGCCCCCCTCGTGCTCGTTCTGACAGGATGGCTGATGTGGGGCGACGCAGGCGTGAACGTCGCGGTGAGCCAGCAAGCCGACGTCGCGAACCCCTGGCCGACACTGGAAGCGCTGACCGATGCCGGTTGGCAACCCGTCGATGTCACGGTCGGCATGGTATCCGGGAAAACCAAGACGATTTGCGTCGATCTGGCCGATCGCCTTCCGTCCGGTACCTCGCGACTGCGCTTGACGACCTCCTTCGAGCTTTACTGGGACCGGATCGCCTTGTTCCAGCGAAAACCTAGCTCACCTTCACAGATAACCCAGTTCAACATTGCATCCGCCCGTCTCGCCTGGCGAGGGTATCCAAAACAGACCCGTCGCGACGATCGCCACCCCATCGTTCCTGACCCGAATGTTATCATCCCTCAGCCGCCGTGGCGGGGGACGCTTACCGGCTGGTGTACCCGATACGGAGACATCCGCGAGTTGCTCGAAGAAGTCGATGACCGATTGGCGATTCTCAACGGCGGGGACGCAGCCGTCATCGAATTTCCCGACACGGCTCCTCCGCTGCCGGAGGGATGGACGCGGGATTTTTTCCTTTTTGTTGATGGCTGGGACAAAGACGGAGATTACAACGTCGCCCACGGAGATCGCGTCGCGCCGCTCCCGTTTCACGGCATGGACGATCAACGCAACGGCACGGACGAGAGGGCGTTGGTTCCCAACGATTGGACAACACGCTACAACACCCGATGGGTGGGCCAATAACAACATTCTTCTTGCCGACATTGGGAATTCAGAATGGCTGGGGATGTTCGGAAACCCCGCTCGCCGAAGTCGCGGAAAGCTCTATAATGGGGTGTGGCTGGGGAGAGCGTGTCGACCTGTTTCAACTCCCCTCGGTAATCTTGGGAACACTGGAATCAACATGCTGAAACAAAACGCATCCGCGAGCGTACCCGCACCACGACGGAAGGGCTTGATCGACATCCTGTTCTACAGTTGGGCCAACAACGTCTGGTTCGGCATCGTCGTTTTCGTGCTCATTTTCATTTACAGCTCGATCGGCAGCGCTATCCCGCCGGTTCGGCAGCATCCCTGGTTTGACATGACCGAGATGGGCTGGTTCCACTGGTGGCCTTTCGACACGCTCATCGCGTTGATGGTCATCACGCTCACGACCGTGACGCTCAAGCAGATTCCGTTTCGGCTGGTCAATCTCGGCGTCTGGACGATCCACGTCGGCATCGTCATTCTCTGCCTCGGCAGCGTTATGTACTTCTCGCAGAAGCTGGAAGGCGACGCTCCGGTTTTTCGACGTCAGATATCAATTAACATCCCGGGCAACGCTGAACCCGCCAAGATGGTCGTGCGACCGGCCAACAGTCTCAAAGTCGCCTCCTCGCAAGGCCCTTACGAATTCCGCATCACCCAGCTTTTCCCTGAGTGGACGATCGCCAGCGGTAACGGCAAGGGCAAGCAGGCCATGATGGTGTGGGTGGACTGCCTCACGCCCGTGCAAAAATTCACACGCCAGTTGCTCGTCGGCTACCCGCAATACACCGAGGATATTCTTCCCGACCGCACGCGTGCCAAGAAGACGCTCGGCAAACGCCTCGTCGACGAGGAGCTCGACCTCCACCTCGAATACCTGCCGACCACGGAATTCTTCCTGATAGACTCCGCAGCCTTGTACGCGCGGCGCTCCGGCGAAACCCGCTGGAAAGAAAGGCCGATCGACGACCTGCCGCGTTACCACGACCACATCGCGTCTCTTGACGAGATATCACCGAACGGCGATCAGTCCATGCCTATTCGCCCGATATCGTTGCAGTTGCCGCCCGCCGAGGAAGAAGGCGATCCGCTGGCCGACTACGACGTTCGCGTCACCGGATACCTGCGCTACGCGCACGCGACCACAGACTGGCGCGACGGCGGCGACGAGTTGAACCCCGTCGCAAAGCTGACGCTGACCGCCGGCCCCGACGCGAGACTCGATTACACGCTCATCGCATTCGATCCTCGCCGCAGCCAATCCGAAAACGGCCAACTCATTATGCGTTGGGTGGAGTCGGCTGAGGCGCTCGATCGTCTGGTGGCCGGCGCTCAAGGCAGTCTGACTTTTCAGCCTCAGGGTTTGGACCAAGAAGTCGAATTCCCGCTGGGCGACATTCACGAACGCGGCGACAACGCCCCCCTGACACAGATCAAAGGCACGGGCTTCGCGTTCCGCGTCAAAAGCGTGATGCACAACCTCGTCACGCAATCCGGCCGGCAAAAAGGGCATTCTATGTCCGTCGCCACCGTCCAGATTCAAAAACCCGACGGCAGCCTCATAACACGTTTCGTATCCGACCTGCCCAACGCCTCACGCGACATCGGAGAGGGCGGCGGCATGCAGCAGCCGGACCCGATCATCGCCTGTACGTTCAAGCCGGGTGTCGAAGCCCGCATCACGCTGGCGGTCGGTCCGGAAGGCGTCGGCCCGGATCTTCTGCTGGCCGATGAAACCGGCGTCATCCAGCGCTTACCGCTCCAGGTAGGCCAGCCCACCCCCGTGACCGATCAAGTCTCGATGCACCTGTACTACCTCCACCGCAACGCGGTCGAGGAAATCAGGCCCCAGGTCGTGCCGCGCGCCCGCCGCGACCGCGACGCCCGCGAACTTTACTCCATGATCAAACTGGAAATCTCCAAGGGCGACTGGAACGATGCCCGCTGGTACGGCTTCGACCGTTACGCGCTGCCCGACCGGCAGTACGCCATCCCCCGCCGCATTACCTACAGACCGACAACGATCAAACTGCCCGACGGCCAGTCTGTCGAGTTGATTTACTCCCGTCAGCGACACCCGTTGCCCGCGCCGGTCGCGCTCGAAGATTTCGTACTGGACACGCACGACGGCGGCTACACGGGGGCGACCACAACCGTACGCGACTTCATCAGCAAGCTGCGCTTCAAGATGGGCAATGAATGGTCAGAACCCATGCAGATGAGCTCGAACAACCCCGCCAAGCACGGCGGCTTCTGGTTCTTTCAGTCCACATGGGATCCGCCCGGACCCGATTACGCGGGCATGAACTATACCGGCGTCGGCGTGGGCAACCGCCACGGCGTCGGCGTGCAGTTGGCCGGTTGCATCATTGCGGTGGCTGGCATGATATTCGCATTTTACATCAAACCGGTGATTCGACGTCGCGCTCAGGACCGCGCAGCCGCCCGTGCCGCAGCACAGAAAACGGGTGGCAGCACGATCGACGCCGACGCAAAAAAAACACTGGCTGCTGTTTGAGCAAGAGGAGCGACGAACGATGATGACTTGGTACTATCTCGCGGGTTTCTTTGCCCTGACGACCTACGTGCTCGCTGTGAGCGTGCTCGCCCCCAAATGGCGGCAACGGGTCGTCGTCGCTACCCTGTTGGCCGGCATCGGGGGCGTTATTACCTACAACGCCACAAGACAGCGCGACACGGTGGTAGCCTCCGAATTCGCCAGAGCGGTCGATCTCGAACCGATCCAGTCCATAGTCGTGCAGACCAACGGCCGATTGAAGTCTTTCGACTCCTTCGCACGAACCATGATGCGCTGGGTCAGCGGCTCCAGGAAAATCGCTGGGCAGGTGCAGGCATTCACCTACCTCGACATGATGTTCCGTCCCGAAGCGTACGAAAATGCGGACGTTATCTACGTCAAGAAGAAACAGATTCGCCGCAGACTTCGCGACAAGCTGGCCCAGAATGATTCAGTCGAAATGGCTGTGCTGGACACGTTCATGGACACGGGCTTGATTTCTCCCACGCTGCTGCGCACGCCGGTCATACGCGACGAGCTTGAACACATGGAGCAGGACCTCATCAAAACCGCCAGACCTGCGAACGACATACAAACAGCGCTCAGCGTTTCCAGCCCGATGTCGCTCTCACGAAACCTGCGCATCATTCCCCCGCCCGGCGGCGAATCAAAGGACGCGTGGTACATTGGCGAAGACGTCTGGGGACCGCTGCATCTGGACGACGCACACGATCTCCATCTCGCCGGTCGCGTACCCGGATTCGACGGCGAACTCGCTGAAACGCTCAGTCGAACCTGGACGGAGCTCATCGCAGCCTGGCGCGCTCAGGACGCCGAAACGGTCAACACGCTGCTCGCCCGATTCGCGCCGATGGTACGCTCCATCGAGCCGTCGCTCTACCCCGATTCGGAACGCATCCAGCTAGAGAACACCTACTTCCGCTACAAGAGCATGACCTGGATATGGATCGTCTACGCGCTGACCGTTGTGCCGCTTCTCATGTCCGTCATCTACCGCTGGGCCAGCGTGCGCAGGGTAGGTGTCGCCATGTTCATTTTCTCCTTCGGCCTGCACACCGCCTCGCTGGCCATCCGATGGTACATCTCCGGACGCATCCCCAACTCCAACATGTTCGAAGCCATTCTGGCGGCGAGCTGGTTCGGCGGGGTGGCTGCGTTCGTGCTAGAGTTCCTCACGCGCAAGACGCTCATGCGTTCCGTCTTCTTCCTCGGCTCTGCGTGTGCATCGATGATTGCGTCGATGTGCGCCAACTTCATGCCCAGCACGCTGACTCCCGACATCAACAACATCATGCCCATCCTCCTGCACAATGTTTGGTTGTACATCCACACCAACATGATCATCTGGAGCTACTGCATGATCTTCATGGCCGCCGTTACCTCCATCCTATACCTGATCCTGCGCCTCGGCGGCAGCCCGCCCGACTCTGCCGTCCTCGGCGGCGCCGGTTCGTTGATCATGAGAGGCAAGAAGAGCTTCATCACAGGCGGAAAAGCCACATTCGCACAGGTGCTCGACGGCGCAACGATGGTCATGATGGAAATATCGTTCATCTCCCTATGGACAGGCCTCGTCATGGGTGCCATCTGGGCCGACCAGTCCTGGGGCCGTCCGTGGGGTTGGGATCCGAAGGAAGTCTTTGCCCTCAACACCTTTATCGTATTCCTCATCCTCGTTCACGTACGTTACAAAGTACGCGACAAAGGACTCTGGACCGCAACCCTCGCCGCCGTCGGATGCGTCGTCATGCTGTTCAACTGGATCGTCGTAAACTTCGTCATCACCGGCCTGCACAGCTACGCCTGACCGCGCCCGGTCGAGACAACCCGAAGGGCGCATCCCATTCTGGGTGGCACGGTCTGGCCGCAGCCAGGCCGTGGCGTTCCGCGATACACACATGGTCTACCGACTGCGCCGGTAGACCATGCCATCCTGCAACGGTGAAAGGCCAGCTGTTTGGGGGACGCATGCCGGCCTGACGACATCCACCGCCTCCACTTGCCGCCGGCGCGCGTACGGCTTACCTTGCCCGCTTGACGCAACCGTGCGCACCGGAAAATCACCGTGCAGCCGCCGACCAACACCCGGAAAGGACTCTTCGCCGTGGCAGAGATCACCCCGTTTTCAGCCGTTCGATACGACTTCGCCAAGCTCGACGGCGACGTCTCCAAACGCATAGCCCCACCCTACGACGTGCTTGACGCCGCCGACAAGCAAGCCCTCCTGGCAAACGACCCCACCAACATCGTCGAAATCGATCTTCCGCACGCGCCCGCCAAAGCGCTGGGACCGGCAGAGTGCTACACCAGGGCAGCCGATGTTATGAATTGCTGGCTCGCGGACGGCACGCTCATTCGCGAAAACACGCCCGCGATTTATGCCTACGACCAGACATTCGAGCACGACGGCACGCAATACACACGCAGGAAATTCTTCGCCCGGCTGCGTCTTCAACCGTTTGATGCAGGCACCGTCCTCGCCCACGAGGACACCTTCGGCGGACCCAAGGAAGATCGCCTGGCGCTTATGAAGGCCACGAGCGCGAACCTCTCGCCCATCTTTGGTTTGTACACAGATCCGAAGAACGAAATCACCGCCGCCCTCGAAGCCGTTCGAGCGCAAAAACCCGATGCGGCAGCCACCCTCAACGGCGTGCAGGATCGCCTGTGGATCGTCACCGACAAAACCGTCATCGATCGCGTCGTCAGCGCGTTCGCTCCGATGAAGGTCTACATCGCCGACGGCCACCATCGTTACACCACTTCGCTGACATATCGTGACTGGGTCACAGAGCAAAACGGCGGCCAACTGCCGGCTGACCACCCCGCCAACTTCATCATGATGTGCCTCGCATCAATGGACGACCCCGGCAGCCTCATCCTGCCCACGCACCGCGTGCTGAGCAACCTCGAAGACATGCCGCTCGATACGCTGGCCGACGCATGGTCCGCCGGTTGCGCGCCCGGGACAACCGACGACTGGGACATGATTCTCCATCACGGTGCCACGGGCGAGCGCAAGCATCTCCGATTCTCCAACCGCGCCGCGCTGGACAAGCTGGAACCCAACAAGAGCGCTGCATGGCGATCGCTCGACGTAGCCTATCTGCACAGCTATCTGATCGACGAGTTGTTCACGCCCGCATTGGGCAATGGGGCGTCTCCCACGATTCACTGCATCAAGTCCGAATCGGGTGCCATCGAGACAGCCAAGCGCGAACACGGCATAGCATTGATCTGCAAGACCACGACAATGGAGCAACTCCGGGGCGTCAGCGATGCATTCGACCGCATGCCGCAGAAATCAACGTTCTTCTATCCCAAAATCGCCACCGGTATGGTCGTCAACATGCTCAAGTAGTCCGCCCGACATGAACGCACGTAAGAAAAAAAACGCCCCCCACCCGACGAGCCGCGAACTTCAGTTCGCGCGGACGTCCAAGTCTCGACCATGCAAAACCATCGCAGGCAGTGCAATCACATTATTCTGCATCGCGTTTACGCTATCGGGCTGCGCGCAGGACACCATCGACATCAACCCGATCCAGCAGAACGCCCCGGAACACGAGAAATACGACGATCGCCCCTGGGCCAATGTCGTACGCGAAAACGTCGCCGAAGGCCTCGTCGATTACGATCACCTCTCAACGCATCGCCAACCGCTCGACGAGTATCTGTCGATCATCGCTGCGGTAGGACCAAGCTCCACGCCCGATCAATTCGAAAGCGACGAAGCCAAGGCGTGTTACTACGCAAACGCCTACAACGCCTGCGTCCTCGCCGCCGTATTGGTTGAGGGTATCCCGGAAACCATGCACACCGCCGCAACCACAGGGCTGGAAGAACACTATCGATTCACGGTCGACCGCCGGAAGGTCACACTCGCCGAGTTGCGTGCGCTCGCCATCGCCTCCGCCGCCGACATGCGCATCCTGTTCGCCCTTTGCGACGCAGCCATCGGCTCACCGCCGTTGCAGGATCAACCGCTGCGCCCCGTCGGACTCCGGGACACACTCCGCACGTTGGCCAAACGAGCATTGGACAAAGAGAGCATCGTCGCCATCGACCACGAGAACCAGCGTCTCATGGTCTGCGTTGCGCTGGCCAACCACCGCGCCGCATTTTTGGAAAACCACCGCCAACTCATAGGCCAACCCGCCCCGACCATGCTCAACGTGCTGCTCCGATTCGCTGGCAGGGTACAACGTCAACGGCTCAACACCGCCGTCGGCTACCAGGAAGCGACCATCCCCTTCGACTGCCGACTCAACAAACAATCCGCTGGCGATCCTGATGACACAAAGGGTTCAAACGCGAGCTGATTGACGCACGCCCATCGCCTCGCCTGTTCAGCATGAGTGGCAATGAATTCCACCCTCAATGTCGCCGCGCAACATGTCAATAAATTCTCGACTCAATCGCGACAGACTTCGATCCACACGATACGCCACCGCGATCTCGCGCGACGGCTCCTCCCCGCCGAACGCCCGGTATTGCCTGGTCTTTGAACCATCCGCGTGCGCGCACATCTCCGGCACCAGCGAAATCCCAAGCCCCAGCTCAACCAGCCGAAGCACCGTATCCAATTGCGTCGTCCGGCAAACGATGCGCCGCTTCAATCGCCTGGTCGAGCAGAACGACTCGATCTGCTGGCCCAGACAATGCATCTCGTGCAGCACGACGGCTGGCTGATCACGCAGGTCCGCTATCGTGAGCGAGTCGTCGAATATCGGCAGGGCAAAATCCGCCGCCGCCACCAGAAGCAGTCTTTCGCGCCCCAGCACATTCAACTGCACCGTTTCGTTCTCGATCGGCGTGCTCACGATGGCAAGGTCGAGCGTGTAATCCAGCACACCGGCAATCACGTTTTCCGTAAAATCTTCGCGCAGCGACAGATCACAGTCCGGAAATCGGCTCGTGAAACGCTTGACCAGCGGCGGCATCAGAAACGGTGCCATGGTTGGAATCGCCCCCACCCGCAACGGGCCGACGCCCGATTCGACATCTGTGCGGATCGTCGATGCGATTTCATTGACCTCCGCCAGAATCGATCTGGCACGAGGCAGCAACACCCTGCCCGCGTCGGTCAGCAGCGCGCCGCGCGGAAGCCTGTCAAAAAGCCGAAACCCCAATTCCCGCTCGAATTTGCTGATCTGCTGGCTCAACGAAGGCTGGGCCACCGAGCAACGCTCAGCCGCCCGGGTGAAACTCCCCGCTTCCGCCACAGCCAGAAAATAACGAAACTGACACATCTCCATAGGAATTACCAATGTCCATTATAGGTTATCCATATTGGAACGCTATGGAAAAATGCGCTAGATTACAAGGAGGCGGAGCGAATTGCTTTGCGGGATGCCTCGCCGGGAACCGCAGCGTCGGCGTCCGCCCCGAGACGACAGGCTACATCAAACAGCGTTTTTATAAGGAGCGCGAGTCATGAAAGACAACCGACCGAACCTGACGACTGCCGAGGGCGCACCCATCAGCGCCCAGCAAGCGCTGACCGCAGGGCCGAGGGGGCCGCTGCTTATGCAGGACGTCCAATTGCTCGAGCAAATGCAGCACTTCAACCGCGAGCGCATCCCCGAACGTGTCGTACACGCCAAGGGGTCCGGGGCGTATGGGACGTTCACCGTGACCCACGACGTTACCCAATACACCAAGGCAGCGTTTCTTTCCGAAATCGGCAAGAAAACCGAAACCTTCATGCGGTTCTCAACCGTCGCCGGTGAACGCGGTGCCGCCGACGCCGAGCGGGACGTACGCGGATTCGCAATCAAGTTCTACACAGAGGAGGGAAACTGGGACATGGTCGGCAACAACACGCCGGTCTTCTTCGTGCGCGATCCCTACAAATTCCAGATGTTTATTCACACGCAGAAGCGAGACCCCAAAACCAACCTTCGCTGCATGGACATGCAGTGGGACTTCTGGTCGCTCTGCCCCGAATCACTGCACCAAGTCACCATCCTCTTTTCCGATCGAGGCATTCCACAAGGCTACCGCTTCATCAACGGCTATGGCAGCCACACCTACTCGTTCGTCAACGAGTCCGGCGAGCGTGTCTGGTGCAAATTCCATTTCAAGAGCAAGCAGGGCATCCGCAACTACATGGACGACGAAGCCGCCACGCTCATAGGTCAGGACCGCGAATCCCACCAGCGCGATCTCTACGAAGCCATCGAACGCGGCGAAAACCCGCAGTGGCGATTCTGCATTCAGGTCATGACACAGAAGCAGGCTGAAGCGTTCCATTGGAATCCCTTCGACCTCACCAAGGTTTGGCCTCACGCGGAATTCCCGCTCATCGAGGTGGGCACGCTTGAGTTGAATCGCAATCCGGAGAATTATCACGCCGAGGTCGAGCAGAGCGCCTTCAGCCCGTCGTCGTTTGTTCCGGGCATCGGTCCAAGCCCGGACAAGATGCTTCAGGCTCGTCTCATGAGTTACGCCGACACACACCGCTACCGCGTCGGCGGAAACTACCAGCAGCTTCCGGTGAACAAGCCGCGCTGCCCGGTCATGCACTATCAGCGCGACGGTGCGATGGCGACCGCAGAAAGCTACCAGGGGCGACCGAGCTATTGGCCCAACTCGCGTGAAGATACGCCGCAGCCAGCCGAGCAACACGCGGAACCCGCATGGGACCTCGGCACCGTGATCGCCGATCGATTCGACTCCACCGTCGATCACGACGATTTCACGCAGGCTGGCAATCTGTACCGCATGTTCGACGACGCCCATCGCGATCGCCTGGCTTCCCGCATCGCCGGTGTACTCGGACAGGCCCGCAAGGAAGTGCAGGAGCGGCAGTTGTGCCACTTCTTCCGCGCCGACGAAGACTACGGCCGGCGTATCGCGGAAAAACTCGGCGTGGGCGTCAGTCAGTTCGCCGAAACCGCTGGCACCGGCGCGTAACAGACAGAATCAGCCAACTCAAAAGGGCGGCGTCGCAAGGCTCGCTGCGACGTCGCCTTTTCGCTTGTTCGCCTGCGTGCATGGCGCGACCGGTGAAGAATGTTGTGCGTCGTCAGGGGCTGTTGCGCGCGCCGACTGAGTACTCCGCCCACGACGAAGGCGTCTCCCCGACGCGGACGCGCTCCACACGCACATCCGGCGAAACGCGGTACGCCACGCCCTCCGCCGTCTCGAACACCGTGCCCGCCTGAATTTGTCCATTGAGATAATCGAAAATCCGCTTGGCCATCCGTTCGGTCGTGGGGTCGCCTTCTTCAAAAATGACGACGCGCCGATCGTTCGGGTCGAGCTTGGACAGGAACGGGTCATTCGCGTTGAGACACAGCGCGTGATCGAACTGATCGAGATACTCGCCCACCGCCAGCTTGATCCACTTAAAATCACACACCATGTCGTGCGCGTCCAGCGTCGGCGAAGACAGTACAAGCTCGATCTTCCGCGTATGCCCGTGTGGATATCGGCAGCGCTCCGCGTGCTTGCTTAGCAAGTGCCCGTTCTCAACCGTGAACGCTTTGCAGATTCGATACACCGACATTAATGACCCGCCTCAAACGCCCCGAACATTCCCGTACATCATAACGTGAAGCCGAGGACAAAAACGAAACCCCCGCGTCACGCACAATTCCGCCAACCACCGCCCCCGCTCCGCCAGCGTCACCGCCGTCACCCCCTCCGGCATGAGCAGAACCTTGAGCCGATCCACCCCCGTCAACCGCCCGAGCAGTGTTTCGATCTCATCCAAATCCTCCGCCCGATCCACGACGAATTTAAGCTGATAATCATACCGGTCAACAAACCGCTGAACGACCTCCACGTTGATGCGCGTCGCCTCATGCCGATCCGCCCACCACCCGCTGTCACGCTCGCGCGGCGTCGAGTTGGACAGCTTCGGACTCACGCTGGCCAAGTCGCACGCCACATCGCGAAAGACCGTGCCCGCCGTTTCAACCGTGACATGCGCCCCGCCTTCGCGTAGGCGTTCGGTCAACGCCACCACGTCATTGAAAATCATCGGTTCGCCGCCCGTCACGACGACGTGCTTCGCCCCCATCCCCAACGCCTCAGAAGCCACATCCTCCGGCGACCGTTCGACGCCCTCAGGCTCCCACGAAGCGTACGGCGTATCGCACCACACGCAACGCAGGTTGCATCCGCTGACACGCACAAACGTCGACGGCACGCCCGTAAGACGCCCCTCACCCTGAATTGATCGATAAATCTCCGAGATTTGCAACCCGCACGCCTCGCTGGGTGGACGCAATCGATCCAATCACAATAATCCAGTTGGGATAAGTTTCATCGCCGCCGACAAAAGGCGACCAATTGTGGATCGATCGCCGTGTTCTTCTACCTGCTTCTCTTATTCGTCCTCATGCCCATCATCGAGCTGTCCTTGCTGATTCGCCTCGCCAAAGCGATCAGTCTAGGGCCAACACTCGGAATCGTCATCCTGACCGGCATCGTCGGAGCCGCCCTCGCCCGCGCCCAAGGCGTGAGCGCGTGGAACAAGGTGCAGCGCGATCTGGCTGACGGCCGCATGCCGACGTCCGAAATCGTCGACGCGCTGCTCATCTTCATCGCCGGCGTCGTTCTCATTACCCCCGGACTGATCACCGACGTCATCGGCTTCACGCTGCTCATCCCGCCCGCCCGCAAGATTTTCAAAGCCAAGCTCGCCAGCCATTTTCAATCGCGCATGGTTTTCATACACCCCGGTGCGACCGATCCGTATACCGCCGCCGACGATTTCATCGACGTGCAAGCCACCTCCGCCCACGATGCCAATCCACCGCCGGGGCACGCATTGCAGGGAGATTCCCGATGAGTTGGAATTGCTGGGCAGCCATCGCAGCCCTCAACGGAGCCATGTCGGTCGCCGCCGGCGCGTTCGGCGCTCATGGCCTGCGCGATAAGTTGGAGGCCCGTCACCTCGAAATATTCGAAACCGGCGCACGCTATCAGATGTACCACGCCCTGGCGATGTTGGCCGTCGCATGGCTGGCCTCGCGCACGACAGGCTCCGCGGTCAGCGCATCAGGCTACTGCTTCCTTTTCGGAACGATCATCTTCAGCGGTTCGCTCTACGCGCTCGCCGTCACCGGCATCAACAAACTCGGCATGGTAACCCCCATCGGCGGCCTGCTGCTCATCGCCGGCTGGATGCTCCTCGCATATTCCGCAATCAAAGTCGCTCCCTGAATGCACGCCCGAGCGGCTTTCGCGATAATTCTCAAATGTGGGGTTTCAGGGTCGATACGCTATGATCGTGCGGGAATACCCCATCCGGGCCGGTGCGGGCTGAGAAACGAATTGACCGACATCAGGTGAGAAATGGCACGTCGCAAAAGAGCGAAGAGTACTCCGCTTCCTCAACTGGATCGTCAGGGACCGCAATCGAACTGGGGGCCCAAGAGCGATTGTGGAAGCATCCGAAATTCAACGCGCGGTAAGTGGCGTGCCTTGAGCCTGTTCCTGGTCCATGTCGCCGTTGCGTTGCACATCGCACATTGGTGGTCCACCGGCAAGACAATCACGCCGCTCGAGCCAAGCGAAGCCATGCAAACGCTGGGTTCGGAAGCACTCGTAAACGCCGGATTCGTTCTTTTCCTGCTCACGATCTTTAGCACGTTGATCTTCGGCCGATTCTTCTGTGGTTGGGGCTGCCATCTGATCGCATACCAGGACTTGTGTACGTGGATTCTCAAGAAAATCGGCCTAAAGCCAAGACCGTTCCGGTCGCGACTGTTGGTGTTCGTCCCATTGGCCGCAGCGATTTTCATGTTCGTCATGCCGACCCTCGTTCGCGTGATCGCGGGCCTGCAACGCGCACCGTACACGTCGCACTTCCAAACCTATGATTTCTGGGATCGCTTTCCAGGCTGGTTTGTGGGGGCACTGACGATCTTCGTTTGCGGATTCGTAATCGTGTATTTTCTCGGTAACAAAGGGTTCTGTACATACGCATGCCCGTACGGCGGACTCTTTGGCTTGGCGGACACGTTCGCCCCAGGAAAAATCCGTGTCACGGACGATTGCGAGCAATGCGGACACTGCACAGCCGCTTGCTCATCGAATGTCCGCGTTCACGAAGAAGTCAACTCATTCGGAATGGTCGTAGACCCCGGTTGCATGAAATGTCTCGACTGCATCACGGTTTGTCCGAAAGACGCACTCTACTTCGGGTTCGGCCAACCATCGGTCGCCAAGCAGAGGAGATCGCCCGAAAAATCGAAGCGGTTCGACTTTTCGTGGCCCGAAGAGATTGCAATGGCTGTGTTCTTTCTATTCTCGGTAACCGTCCTGCGAAAGCTTTACGATGGCGTGCCATTCCTGCTGGCGCTGGCTTGCGCCTCGATCAGTGCATATGCATTGCTTTCGATTGCTCGGTTTGCCTACTCGCCCAATGTGCGATTCGCGCGATTGCAGTTGCGAACTGACGGAAGGACGAGGCGTGCAGGATACGTTTTTGCGACTACAGTCACGGTTTGGGCTATGTTTCTAGGGCACTCGGCCGTGGTTCAAATCTATACTATTCGTGGCCGATCAGCGTTGAGTGCTGCACGGTCCGTACCAGTCTCTGCCGACGATTGGTCCCGTCGAATCGCACGTGGGCAACTGGATCAGGGGATTGCCTATCTCGAAAAAGCAGACGCGATCGGGCTGGTGCCCGTAGCGAATGTCCTGTTCGATCTAAGCATGGCGTACGCTAGCCGGGGTGGCACGAAGCAAGCTCAACAATTTCTCGAGCGAGCGATTGAATTCTCGCCGCGATTTGCGGCAGGGCGGTACGAGCTAGCGTCGCTGTTGAGACGCAACGGCGCTCTCGACGAGGCGATTGAACATCTAAGCGAAGTAGTTCGAGTTTCGCCCGAGTTCCCCCATGCCCATAGCGATCTGGCAAGCGTCTTGATCGAGACGGGGCGTGCTGGCGAGGCGGTCATATTGCTTGAGGAGCTGACAGAGCAGCGACCGGACGTTGTGGAGTTTCAATTGGCATGTGGCTTGGCGCTAGCGCATGATGGAGCATACGATCGCGCCCTCGACGTGATGCGCGAGACCGCGAAAAGTTGGCCTGAAAATCCCGATGCGCATTTCAATCTGGGATCGACGCTGGCAAGCGGTGGCGCGTTCGAGCTGGCCCTTGGATCGCTTCAGGAAGCGGCACGGTTGAATCCTGAGTCGGGGCTGATTCACGCTGCGCTTGCACAATCGGCCGCTCAACTCGGCAAGACGCCGCTTGCGGACGAGCATCTGCAGGTCGCCTGTGACATTGATCCGTTCAATACCGACTTCTTGCGAGCATGGGTTGTTTCAGTGCATCGGCGCGGTGCGCTGGACGCGGAAATTTCACGGGCGGAACGGTCGGCCTCATCCGATCGGGCCGCGCGCTATCGATTGATTTTCCTATACGGAGCTGGCGGACGAAATGACGATGCGCGACGCATGGCCGCGGAATTCATGCCGACGCAAGAGGATCGTTAGAATTTCTGGCAGAATTCCAGTTGAAATTGGATTGCATCCCGAATGTGCTAAGAATTCCTGCGACGTTCTTAACGGAACGATCCGCGAACACCGTGTTCGTGAGCGCACCCATTGAGGTCGGTTGCGGTTTTCGCGGGCGTCCCGCTGAATTCAAGCTCAACATTTTGAGGTTACCGTTCGTTTCCCCAAAGCACTGCCAACTCGATGAGCGTTGCGACGGCGGATTCCATCTCCTCCAGACAGGCGTATTCCAACGGCGAATGGAAATTATGCATTCCTGCCGAAAGATTCGGTGTCGGCAGACCCATTTCGCTCAATTTCGATCCATCCGTTCCTCCGCGGATGGACTCATACCGCGGTTCCATACCAGCCTGTTGCATGGCGCGTGCCGCGAGGGCGACGGCGCGCGGCTCTTTTTTTAGATACTCGCTCATATTGCGGTACTGCTCGCGGACGGACACGTCGATCGTCGCGCCGGGATAGCCCCGCAAAACCTCGGAGGCCAGCGATCGCAGGCGGTCTTCCTGTTCCCGAAGCTCAGCCGTCTCAAAGCTGCGCAGCAGACAGCGAATTTTGACCTCCCCCACGCCGCCTTCGATGACGTAGGGGTGGAGGAATCCATCGCGGCCTTCGGTGGCTTCGGGGGCAAGCGTGTCGCTTGGCATGCGCGTAATGAAATCGCCCGCCACGCGCAAAGCATTGATCATTTTCCCTTTGGCCATCGCGGGGTGGATGTTCCTGCCCGTGACGGTGATGGTGGCCTGATCGGCGGAGAAGGTTTCGCTTTCGATCTTGCCGGAGGCTTCACCGTCGAGCGTGTAGCCGACGATCGCATTGACCTTCGAGAGATCGACTTTGTCCGTCCCGTGTCCGATTTCTTCGTCGCAGGTGAAGACCACGCGGATGGGGCCATGCTTGATTTCGGGGTGACGCAGCAGGTGGTCCGCCGCAGTCATGATGATGGCGATGCCGGCTTTGTCGTCCGCGCCGAGCAGCGTCGTGCCGTCGGTGGTGATGATGGTCTTGCCCTTGAGGTCAGCCAGCCCTTCGGAGTCCGCCACACGGATGACCTTCGACGGATCGCCGGAGAGTGTGATGTCCTGGCCGTCGTAGTTCTTGTGGACGGTGGGTTTGACGTTTTGGCCGGACGTTTCGGGTGAGGTGTCCACGTGCGCGAACCAAGCGATGGCCGGTGGCCCGTCAACATTGCCTGGCACCGTACCCATGACGATGCCGTGCTGGCTGAAGGAGATGTCAGCCAGCCCGAGTGTGTGCAGCTCATCCGCCAGCATCTTTCCAAGGTCCAGTTGGCCTGCGGAGCTGGGGTAGGTGTCCGAGTTTTCGTCGGCTTTGGTATCGACCTGAACGTAACGACAAAAGCGATCCAGTAGCGTGCTCACAATGCAGGCTCCGTTGCGGGTATCAGTGGTGTTCCCATTCGGGAAGGATAACATAATCGTCGAGGGTGTTCCAAGATCGGTGGGGGTGTACTGGTTCAGCGTGAATTGAACAATCCGTCCATTGTGTTAAGCAACTCCCCGTCACGCGCGTGACGGGATTTTCGGTTTTCATCATTGCCTCCGGCGGGCGTGCTCGGCCTCGGGTCGGGAACTACCGAGGGCCGC
>JAJDDQ010000016.1 GCA_029260215.1 Phycisphaerae bacterium | reverse complement strand
CTGATGAACATCGATTCCGATCGACCACATAGTGAGTCTCCTTATTGAGGTTCTGGGGCTTCCATGTCGGGGATACGACCCCCGATTCAAGACCCCGAACGTACCCAAGGGGAGGCTCGCTTCATAGTTTCACGGTCTGGCACAGCCAGGCCGTGGCGTTTCGCGAGTCCCACGGCCTACCGACTGCGCCGGTAGACCGTGCCACCCCGCTCTACGAACTGGCCACCCGTGTTGGGATACTCCCCACCGGGAACCGGCGACGGTCGAAGACGGTGCGGTTGACGGAACGGTGTGCGCGGGCTATAGGGTTTCGCACATGGTTGCGGTTTTTCGGACAATTCGGCGGTCGGCGGGGTTGGGCGTGGTGGCGATCCTGATCAGCGGGTGCGGGCCTGAGGTTACGCGCTTCGATATCATCGACTACCAAGCTGGGGAAAGCCCGCGCGAGTATTTCCAGGGGTTCGACACCTGCTACTACGCTCGGGACGCCCACGGAAATTACGACATTGTCGCCAAGCATTCGATGGTCGATGAGGCTGGTGCTCCGACTACGCAAATTTTGTACATTCGCACGTTTTGGACCTCTCGGCCGGGGCGAACGCTCGCGGAACGGACCATGATTAACGCCACTGTCTGCTACGCGATCATAAGCGGACGGGACGGTGCGACGTTCGAGGGCGGCGGATTCGCATCGTTCAAGGAAAACCGCCGACGTGACAAAATCGTCGGAAAGCTCGAATTGTCGTCGATGTCTCCGCAGCGTCGTCTGGGTGAGGCTGGTCAACTCTTCAGCCGGGCGGAGATTTCCGGCACGTTCGTTTCGACGCAGGACAAGATGCGCGTGATCGACACGTTGAATGAGTTGCATCGCCTCTTCGGGCCTCTGCCGCAATACGATCCTTCACGCCAAGCGGTTCCAGCCGTACATTGACTTGGATTTGTTCAATTGAGCGTGGCTATCGGACTTTGGCCTGCGGCTGCGGATGCTTGCGCGAAATGGTTGGTGGCGGGAAGCTGGGATCGGGTACACTGAAAACGTCATGAGCGCCACACGCGAAACCGTCAAACTGTGGATTGAAGACGCCGCCAAGCTCGGCGACGTTGACAGCTACTCCGCCAAACGCACGCACAAGCGTTACGCCTGCCATTGGGAGGTTGAAATGAAGCTGGGGCCTGCGGTGCATCGTGTGATCGTGCGCGATGTGAGCGACGCGGGCGTGGGCATCATTTCGCCGGTGGAGGTCGGAGCGGGACGATCGGTTTCGATCCGCCGTCACGCGGATGAATCGTGGGTCGAGGCGCGTATCATGCACGCGACGCAGACGATCGGGCGATTCAAACTGGGTGCGATTATTCAATTTGACGAAAGCGGTTCCCGGCCTCGGCGACCGGACGAGGTGCGTCAGGTGGCGGAGTCGTATCTTGCACTGGCCCGGTTGAAGCTGACGCGCGGCGACACGGCTGCGGCGGAGCTGCTGGTGCGTGAATGCGTGGAAATCCGCCGGAAAACACTCGGGGCGGAGCATTGGCTGACCGCGCTGGCGGAGAGCGCCCTCGGTGAGTGTCTCGTCGCGATGGGCAGATTCGCCGGGGCAGAGCCATTGCTGCTGACATCCTACCCCAAAGCTCGCGCCCATCTTGAGGCAGACGATGAACGCATCAAGACAGCGTTTGAACGGGTCATTCAACTCTACGAAGCGATGGAAGAACCGGAGCGGGCGGAGGCGTTTCGCAAGCAGTGTGCGGCTGACGAAACGTCGTCCTGAGTGCGGCTGGGGTCACCCGTCGGCGCGGGGCGACTCTTGTGACGCGTTCTGTCTGTCCTGGTCCGCGATAGCCTGCATGCGGGTTTCCATGTCGATGCGCAGCGTGTCGTAGGATTGGACCAGCGTAGTGAAATCGGATCGGCCAAAGGTGAGAACATCGACGGAAGTAAGGCAGCGGACGGTGGCGGTTCGCGTCGTATCGCGCAAGAGCGCCACTTCGCCGAAGGAATCACCGGCTGCGCGGGTGGCGAGCCTTTTTTCGGTGCCATCCTCCGATTCACGGATTATTTCGACCTCGCCGGATTCGATGATGTAGAATTTATCGCCGATTTCGCCCTGTTTGATGATGCATTCACCCTGGCGATAGTGTGCTCGGCGAAGCGCTTCGGTGCGATGCAGGGCGAGTTTGGTGATGTCGCGCGGAAAAAACACATCGAGCGCCCAATCCAACCCCACGCGAATTTTTGCACGCAGCCCGGGCAGCTTCATCAGGTAGACGGATCGCCAGAGAAACCATGCGGGCATGCCCGCGATACGCAGGCCCATGACCTGAGCGACGCCGCTGTGATGTCCGATAACCGCCAATTGCCCCAAGCCGCCGAATTTGAAGGGGCGCAGGCGTTGGTTGCGGATTGTTGCGAGCACGTTTTTCGCACAGCGCGTCCCTTCGCGCATGGCGTACTGAGCGGTCGGCGGGCAGAGGCCTCCGCGCTGCAGATCGGGGACGTGGGCACAATCGCCGAGCGTCCAGATGTCGGTGTGGTCTTTGACGCGCAGGAATTGGTCGGCGAGCAGTCGGCCTCGCTCCTGAGGCAGGTCAAGTTGGGCGATCATGGGGTGCGGTGCGTTGCCCACCGAGGAAACCACGGTGGCTGCGTCGATTTCGGTGTCATTCGACAGGACGACGCCGTCTGCGGTCACTTCGGAGAGGCGGGTGTTGAGGATGATTTCGATGCCTTTTTGGCGGAGCTTCTTTTGTGCGAAAATGGCGAGCGGCTCGTCCAACTCGCCCAGAATGCGTTCGCGGGAGTGGACCAGAACCGTTCGGTGGCCTGTGGCTTGGGCGCGTGGATAGAAGGCGAGCACAGCCCGGACCATGTCGTGCAGCTCGGCGATGGTTTCGACACCGCTGAACCCGCCGCCGACGCAAACGAAGGTCAGCAGCTTGCGCCGAATCTGCTCGTCGGGTTCGATGTCAGCCTGTTCGAGGCGGCTTATCACGTGGTTGCGCAGGTGGAATGCGTCGCCCAGGGTTTTGATGGGCAGGGAATGTTCAGCCATTCCAGGGATGCGTCCGAGGTCGATGGTCAAACCGAGACAGACGATCAGATGGTCGTATTGGAGGGTGGACGTTTTGCGCGCGTCGGCTCCGACGAGTGCGACGGATTCGTTCGCGAGGTCGATCGATTTTATCTGTGCGCAATGGAAATTGACGTGCCTGCATAGCTGGCGGATGGGGTTGAGGATATGGCTTGGCTCGATCCCGCAGGAGACGACTTCGGGCAGCATGGGCTGGAATACGAAGTAGTTTTCGTCGCTGACGAAGTGGACATCGATCGCGGGGTCGCGTCGCGTGCGCCGGCCTAGTTCGGAAGCGGCGCTGACGCCTGCGAAGCCGCCGCCAATGATGACAATCTTCGTCGGGCGGCTGTTCATGATTCGCTCCGGGAATGGATCACTCAGCCAGCGATTCCGCGATGTTTTTCAGGGACTTTCTGAAGAGGTCGGCGTCGAAGTTGGCTGGTGTTGATTCGTGCTTGTCGTCGAAGAGCATGCTCCTGATCTCGGCGAGCGCCTTTTGAATTTCGACGTTGCCTTTCGGTGCGGGGCCCGCCTCCACCCATGCAACGCGATAGAGCGCGTACAGAGCACCGAAGACCTGCTCCGCACCGCGCGGGCCTACGGTGACGGCGTATTCAGCGTCGCGCGCGATTCTCATTATGATCGCCTTGGTGTCGTCTAGGCCGAAGCGTTTGGTCACGACCTTGGACGCGAGCTGGTTGGCGAGGTCAGCCAACTCCACAGCGGCTGCCCGCACGCGCTCGCGGTCGGGGTTGCTCAGCGTGAGCGATGTCGCAATGGTCGCGATGTGCTCGGCGAACCGGGGCGACGCTTCGGGCCAAACGACATCGACGAGATGCCTGGATACAACCCACGACGACGCATCCCACGCGGGCTGACCGGGAACGCGGGAAGACAACGCGCGCTGCTGCCGCCAGGATGCGTTTTGCAACTCGTGGTGACACGCGAAACAATCGAAGAGCGCGAAGTCGGGCACACCGTCCGTGGCCAGCGAGCGGGCAATCTGGTTCATGTTTTCGCGAAGGGTTACGGCTTGCCCGACGGCCCACAATCGCACGGCGAACCAACTGCCTTCGTCGGCGGAAAGCCAGGACCGTTCGTCGCGCCAGTGTTTGGGAACGCGATACAGATCGCCGAAAAACTCGAATGACAGATCGGGGTGTCCCGCGCCCATGAGCGTGTGCGACACGGTTTGATCGTCCGATCCCAAGTGGCATTTCAGGCACATCTCGGCCCAGCGGTTCACGTCGCGTGTCTCGTACATGCCGAGTTTCAGCCATTCGTCGCGTGACTGCTCGCGCCAGTTTTCAAGCTCGTGTTTCGCTTTCCACCCCTCGGCCCGGCCGTGACATGCTTCACAGGATACGCCGTCGAACAGGTCGAACTCGCGACCCTTTTGCTCACTGGGAATATCGTGGGCGAAAGCGTGACAGGCGAGACAATCCGTCCGTTGCGTGGGGTCTGCATTCGACCCGTCGTACCGGGCCAGGATTTGTGCCATCCGTTTCGACTGATCGTTGTGCAGAGTTTTGAAAGCGTTGAAGTGCGGGCCTGTATCCTCCGCGCCGCGCCACTCGCTGTATGTCATCAGGCGGCTGCCGTCGTCGCGTTTGCCGGCTTTGCCGTCGTGACAGTTGGCGCAGTTTCCCGCACCGAAGACAGCCATGCCTTCCTGCTGCTTCTTGAAAAGTTTCTGATAATCGTCGGCCCGCGTCGAGACGCCCGGAAGCGACAGTGCGATGACGGCGATCGCGAGCGTCGTGGGTAGTGCAAACTTCCGCGTCATGGGTCGTTCCTCGGAGTTGGGTTCGAGCGTGCCATTTCTCCGCCCAGAAGCCAGTCAGGGGGCGGCGGACGGTGGTACGTGTGGCAGAAAACGCACCGGTAGGCAGCTCCGCCTTGAATATCCGCACCCGAGCCGCGGGGCGGAGCGTGACAGGTCCGACACGTTTCGATACCAGGAAGAAGCACGTCGGCGGTGGCGATGCTTTCCTCGGCCTGCTGATGGCAACTTATGCAGTTCTCGCGTCCGGAAGTCGCGCCGGTAGGCCGGGGCAGAGCTTTGTGTTTTTCGTGGCTGAACGTAGCGTGCGTGAACCAGCGAGACGGAATCGCGGGCGGGACGATTTCGGGCAATCCACTACTGGATGTGGGGGGCGATTCGTGGCAGTGAAGGCAGCCCGCGTCCTTACGTTCGTAGAGATAGCGTTCGATGACGTGGATTTCTCTTTGGACCCATTCGAGTTTGAGACGCTCGACTTCTTTGGGCGGTTTGTCTCCGATCAACGGCAGCGGTGTGCGGCTGGCTGCGGTTGGGATGGGCAGTCCGGCGTGTGGAGTGGTGTTGATGTATGCGGTCAACTGCCCGCGCAGATAGGTTCGGATGGCTGCGGGAGTGGAGTGTGGAACTTCGCCGCGTGCGACCATGTCATTGCCGACGAGTTGGTCGTCGCGGTCTCCGGTGAGCAGCGGATGACAGGCTGAGCAGTGCGTCGCGAAATCGATGCTGCCCATGTACCGATCCTGAAGCTGCGGCTCGGATTCGGTGGACGGTTGGCGACGGTCATCGTGGGGGGCGAAGCGTGCGAAGCGCCACGGTGCGTTGGACTCACCCGCGCGGTGACAATCGTCGCATTGCAACTGCACGTGACCGTCGGGCGACAGCAGGCCGTCTGCTTCACCGAATTTTTCGGGAGCGAGATGCCGGCGGTGGTTGAATTTGAGGCGACCCGGATCGGGTCGTTTTTCGCGAATGATTTCGAATTCCGGGTGAACGGATTCGTCGGTGCTTTGGCCGTGAAACGTCGAGATGAACCCGTCAAACGGCGGATCGCCCTGCACGCGGGGTGCGATTGTTGCGGGCAAATCCTTGTGACATTGCACGCAATGGTGATCGTTCATGTCGATGAGCCGCTGAAATCCCTCGTGCTCGACATGGCAACTTGCACAGGCCAACGTGCGCTCGACGGCGGGTGCGTCGGGATCAGTCTCCTGGTGCCACGCACTTTGGGTGTCAGGATCCTGGCCTATGGTGTTGGCGTGGCAGGACAGGCAGGCGTGGTTCATGGCACCGGCTTTTTGATTGTCGTCGACGAAGCGCAGCCGGCGGAACGACTGATCGTGGCAGGTTGCGCAATTCTCGATAAGCACGGTATGGCCTACGGACATAGGCCCGCTGTTGTACAATGCGCTGCTCTTCATGGCTGCGAAGGCGGCGACCCAGGCGACGGCGACGGCGGCTGCGGCGAAGCTCAGCCACCGCTTCGCGCGACGGTACGGTGGCCGGCGCCTGAAGTAGCCGAGGTTGAAGAGTTCCCAAAGATCGCGATACGGTCGAGCCATGTTCTTTCTCAGTAGGTAACAAATCCGTCAAGTGCAATGTTGGATGACAAGAAACACCACGAGGACGAAACCTTCTCGTTCAGACGCAATGATCGTCCTATTCCTCCCCTCCTTGCAAAGGAGGGGCTGGGGGAGGTTCTTCTCGCGAGACGAAGCGTTGCTCTGGTCCAAACCCCCCTGTATCCCCCCTTCATAAGGGGGGAAAAGATTGCTCCCAGCCGTAAGGAAGGGGTGGAAAATACGCACGCATTGTACATGGCTAAACCTGTTACCTCAGTAATAGAGCGCCATCACCGCATGGACCACCATCAGCACCATGAGCGCCATGGACAGCGGTATGTGCAGAAGAAGCCAACCATGCAGGATGTTGTGCAGGTGCATCTGCCGAACTTTCTGTCGTGTTTCGTCGCAGATTTCCGCCAAGCAGGACACCGCTTCGTGCAACTTCGGATCCAGCCCGACGACCACGGTGTCGAACGTCAACGTCGCACCGGTCGACGACGCAAGGGCCGACCCGATCACGCGGGGCTTGCGCAGATAGGGGAGAATCGTATTGCGGTAGAACCGCTGAAGCTGGTCCTGGCCTTCTGCTTCGCCGAACTTGATGACGTTGGCTGGTTTCGGTTTTTTGGGTGCGTCACCGATCAATTCCTTGATCGCGTCACGTTCGCCGTCGGCTTCCGGTGCGTCGCCGCAAGCGGTCCAGACGACCTCGAACGCTTCGCGGCGAAGATTGGCGAACATGCGATCGATCTGTTCGACAGTGGTTTCCTCGGTCACCTGCGCGGTCATCACGCCGGGGATCGCGTGCTGAAGCAGCGCTCCGGCAATGCCGCTGATCACAATGATGAACAATAATGTCATCAGGACCGTGGTGAGCGGGCCGCCGAACGCGAAGGCGGCGTGGAAGAGAATCATGGGCAGGCTGAGCATGCCAAGCCAAAGGTGCCCGCGCATCCACCAGGACAGCGAGCCGACGCGGGCGAGCACGATCTTCTTACGCGCTCCGAGGAGGCCGGCGAACAAAATCAGGAAGAAGCCGATGAGTCCGTAAGCCAGGCCTACCCATGTGTCGCCTTTCGGTCCGCCGGGCGTGGTGATTGAGTAGACCACGTAGACTACGGTTGCGGCGGCGGTGTAGAAGACCGAGCCGAGCATCCAACCCATATGTGTACGATCAAGGCGCAACGAAAATCCTCTACTTCACGGTCAAATGTTCGCTGAAAAAGGTGGCTGCGTCCGTGCGAATGGCTGCATCGTGCGGGCAAGCGTAGACGCAACTGGGCACGCCGTCGTTGGTTGAGCTGCACTGGTCGCACACGACGGCTTTCTTGCCCGCGACATCCTGCATCGTGATCGCTTCGTACGGGCATTGCTGGGCACAGATGCTGCAACCGATGCACCAATCTTCAATTACGATATCGCCCGTCGCGCCCTTGTGAATCGAACCGACGGGGCAGCCGATCATGCAGACCGGATCGAGACACTGCCTGCACGTCGCGGGGATAAGAAACTTGCCGAACCGCGGGCCTTCACGCAGCAATCGCGTCACGCCGTCGTCGTGTGTATCGACGCAGGCCCGGACGCACTCGTCGCAACGTGTGCAGCGTTCAAGGTCGATGAGCATGAGCTTTTGCCCCTGCATCAAGCCCAACGCATCGACGCGCCCGGAATAATGGGCGGTAATTTTTTCATCACGAAGCGTATCCTCATCGGCGCGCTCGCGTGCGACGGACTCCACCTGTTGTTTGAATTGCGGGTAGTCCCGGCAGATTTCCTTGAACAGGTCGACGCCGATGCGTACCAGTTCGATCCGCGCGGAGTAGGCGGCTGGCGTTCCGGATCGAGCCTTTTTCTCACCGCGCGGGTGCTCGTAGGCTGCACATGTTGCGTTACGGGGCTCGCCGTCGATCAAGCCCATCTCGCCGATCATCTCACCCCGCGAGCGGTAAGCGAGAACGCGTTCACCGCCGGCGGCTTTGCGGTAGACCTTAACGGTGCCGATGCGGATAACGTAGACGCTGTCGGACGGTTCGCCTTCGTCGAAAATCACTTCGCCCGGTTGTTTGGTAACCAGATCAACCTGCGTTCGGAGTTTTTCGAGTACGTCGTCGGGAGCGTCGGCGAAGAGCGGTATGGAACGCAGGTGGTTGGCCAGAACGCGCTCTCGGTAGACGCGGTCCATCTCGGCTTTGAACGTTTCGTTGTCGAGGAGCGTTTCGAGAACATTGCGCAGCATCTCGATCATGTAGCAATCCTGCGCAGCGCGAACCGTCGCGGAGCGCGGGAAATAGTTGATGCAGCTCATTTCCCCGAACAATTCACCCTCGTAAAGGCGGGCGATGGGGTCTTCGTAGTTGAGGTCCACAGGGCCGTCGATGGGGATGAATCGAGGTCCGGTACTCTTGGCGACACGCGCTTTGCGGGAACGAAAAAAGCCACGCATCAGACGCGCGACCGTACCGCCCGATGGGGGAGCTTCCTCGCCCTTGCGGTGGATCGTGAGCGAAACGAGGGCTTTGGCACGGTGATCCATACCATCAGCACTGCGACGCAGGAGGTCGGCCAACTCCGGCTTTTCCGCTTCCACATCGTTGGCACGGGCGCGTTTCGCATCAGCACCGAGCCCGACAAACGATGGGTCGATTTCGCCCAGCTTTACGTCTGCAGAAGCGGCAGCCTGTTCCGCCAGCATCTTGTCGCGTAACGCTTCCACCTCGGCGGGGTCGGGGCGGTCCGCCGACGCCTGAAGCTGACAAATCAACTCGGCGTCCGAGGATTGTTCCAATTCTTCCGCACGTTCGCGCTTGACCAACGGATCGAGGGCGGCCAACTCCGGGGCAGCGGTCACGAGCGATTCATCCGCAGCGGTCGCGGCCTCAAACTTGGCCGCACACAAGTTCAGCAGGTCGTCGGTCCTGAGTATGTAAAACGCGGTCCAGCCGGGGTCACCCTGACGGCAGATGATATCGCCCTTCCTGAAACGGCGCAGCACGACGGCGCGATCGCCGCCCTTCCCCTTGAGCTTGCTCTCGGCCTTCTTGCTCAAGCCGGCGAAAACGCCGATCCTGGTCAATTGGGCAAAAGGCATCTCCGCGTCGCCGGGGCGAATATCCAGTTTTTCACGCGGCTGATCTGCCGCAACATCCTTTGCCATCGTTCGTGCAATCGTCCTTCCAAGTCGCCCCGCCGTATACAACCTAAGTTACAGGCGTCTGTCGCGGTATTTTTTTTCGTCAATAACTCCCGACGCCGCCTTGACGGTGTGATCGGCTGCGCGACCAGCGCAATTCAATACCACCCAACACGTCCAGCCCAGCAAAATCTCGTCCCCAGATGCCTTCGTCACGACGGCGCCCGTGGCCGAAGTGCTTCCCACCGCCCACATAACGCCCGACGAAATTCTCGTCATGCTCGTAGGTCGCGAACGCCGATTTTCCGTTCGCGGCGCACCCAGTCACGACAAGACCAACCGCGAAAATGAGCAAACCGAGAAAGAATCGCTTCATCATTGTCCGCGCACCTCGGGTTGCTTCGACTCATCGCCAGCTGCGACAGGATCGGTCTTGACTTCGTCCGTCACGGTGTACGGGCGAAGTCCTTCCTCCGTTTCGCGAAGATACAACGCTCGCTGCTCCTCAAGACTCAGAGGCCTCGCTCCGATGCGGCCAAAGACCGCCACTTGATTGCCGGATTCATCCACAGCCCGATCGCGGTCCAAGCCCTTCGAAATCGCCAAAGCAGGGCCGTGGGTGTGCCGCGTCGCGATAAGTCTCGGCGACGGGCGCGGGCTGAAACCGGAATATCCCGGCGTCTCCCGAGGCGAAATCAACTGAACGATCCGCAATCCGTTATGTCCATCGGCCACGTACGCGAAGAGACTTGCGTTGGTCATGCCGACTTTCACGTCGCGAGCGTCATTGATGACGCCGTCGGCGGTAAACACCTGATCGATCACGGGGTGTTCCGCGTTTTCAACATTGATAATGACGAGTCCCTGCGATCCGCCCGCAACGTAGGCGTAGGTCCGCGCGACGTAGATTCGATGGGCGTCTTCGAGCGGCACGTTCGCCCCGGAGACAAAACGAGGCTGCTCGGGCAATGTGATATCCACCACCTTCAGCCCCTCGGAATCGGTCACAAAGGCGTAGCGGAACTGAATCGCGACCGCCCGAGGATCGACAATATCGGGGGCAATCACCTCAGCCACGATTTTCGGCTTGGCGGGGTTGGAAACGTCGACGACGATCAAACCCCGCTTGCAACATACGTACGCATGATTGCCGGCCAGCGTCACGTATTGCGCCCCATCCAGCTTTCCATCGGGGTTGAACGCGATCAGCCGGTCAAGAAAGTTGTTCGTCGGATCGCCGTCCAGCAAAGTTCCGACGCCGGCGGCAGGGTCGCCAATGATGACCAGCCCCTCGTGCAGATCGGACACGTAAAGAAAAGCGTAAACCACATGGACAGCCTGCTCTTCGTTGACGTGGTGGGCTTCACGCGGCTGGAGAATCGACGCACGCGGCTGAGCGGGGTCGTCCGATAATCTCCCTCGCGTCGGATCAACCGCCACCGTGGACGGGCTGGCAATCGATGTCGCATGCTTCGTATTGACGTGTAGCGATTGCCCCAGGGGGGACACCGGCGCGGTGATGATCCGCTCGCTGAAACCCTTGTTATCAATGTTGGAAACGTCGTATGCGTAGAATCCGCCCTCGCCACGCGCGGTATACAGATATTCGCCGCGAAGCTGGAGATCGAGAATTTCGCCTCGGGGCGCGAAGAAGCCGTCCTGCTTGATCGCGTGCTCGTAGATTTCGGTCAGCTCGCGATGATTCTCCTTGTGGCGCGCGAAGTTTTTCGGATAGGCGAGATCGTGCAGATCGCTGCCGATGACGGCTTGAGGCTCTTCCCGCTCGGTGGCGACGACGGCTTCAAATCCCTCCTCGCCGGTGGCGACGTAGATGTACCGCCCCAG
Organism: Phycisphaerae bacterium; assembly: GCA_029260215.1. Taxonomy (GTDB): domain Bacteria; phylum Planctomycetota; class Phycisphaerae; order UBA1845; family UBA1845; genus OFTM258. Next base: position 2,845 of record JAJDDQ010000016.1, on the reverse strand, counting down.
GAAATTGACGAAATTCGTACCCTGGAGATAGGTTTGAGCGAGCCATGCGTTGTTGTCGCCGTCCTCGGACAAATGGCAATCCGTGCAGCTCCTTGTCTCGGTCTTGCGCACGGCGTGTGGAAAATGCGGATTGAAGGCTTGGCCGCTGTAGCCTTCGGTTGAGACGGTCTGCTGCTGCGAATAGAGCCATTCGCGGTTCGCGTTGGCGGAACCGACGATGACGGCGCTGGAGGATCGCACCGGGGCGAGGCGTTTCCCTTTGATCGTTGAATCCCGCCCGATCATGAACACATCGTCGCGCAGAACCTGAAAATTATATTGCGTGAAATTGCGTAGTACCTCGCCCTCGTTGTGCAGCATGGGCATGCGCATGTTGGCCCGCATGGGCAGATGGCAACCGAAGCAACTCGTCATCCACGACGAGTGACAGGCGTAGCAGGTCATGTTGTCGTTGCCGTGGGCCAGCTTGTCGGCTGGGCAGTTCGGATCGTCCCACACAGCGGTGTCGCGCTGCATCAACTTCGCCCGGGCTGCGCGCGGGTTGTAGTGTCGAGACTTGACGTCCACGGTGTCGGCGATCTGCGGAACGCGCCACTCTTTGCCCTTTTCCATGGCTGATCGCTGATAAAGTTCGTCACCCTTCCAGACGAAGCGTGCGCCGAACGACGTTCGCGAACGCGACAGCTTCGTCCCGCCGCTGGGGCCTGAGGTGGTCAGGTTGGTGCGTCGCGCCACCGTGCCGTGACAATCGACGCAGTCGATCTCGATGGCGTTGCGTACTTCGCTGTAGAGTTTTCCGTCGCCGTGATTGTCCTGCTCGAAGTGGCAGTCAACACAATGCATGCCGCGTTCGGCGTGAATGTCCTTGAGATGAACCGGCACGTCGGCTGGCGGATGCTCGGACGGGTCTTTGGACTGAAAAGCAACTGCCTGCTGTAACTTCTCCGGGGTGACTTCCTGAACTATTTCTCCGCGACTGTCGAGCATGCGACCTTTGCGATCCTGTTTGAAGACCGCCCGAAAGACCCAGCCATGACCGTGGAAATCGGCGAACTGAGTTTTGTCCATCTTCGGGTTCATCCGCTCGGTCAGGTCTTCCAGGAAAGTCTCACCGGAGGGTTCGCCCGCGTGATTGGCCTGGTCGGGGTAGAGATTGGACCATAGACCGCGAATGGCTGACCCCTGCGGGTTGGCGATCAGCGATTGGAAATACTGCTCCGCCGTCGGCTCCTGCTGTTCGGCTGGGTACATCAGTTCGCCGTGCGTTTCGTCGTCCCACCACATGAAACCGAGGTAGGTGTTGGCGTAAGACGTACCGGGATGGACATGACACACGATGCACTGGCTCGACGGAATCGAAAGCGTCAATTCGTGTTTGATGGGATGGCCTGGCTCGCGGTGGGGGATGGTCGGGTCGGTCGTGTTCGACTGTCCGAGATGACCGGCTGCCGCGTACGCACCGGAATGAACCGGGTTGCGATCGTTGGCGTAGACCACGTGACAGGACGAGCAGCCGCTGCTGCGATAGTCGCCGGGGTGGTCGTTGGTGCCCAGAAACGACATGAGCGGATCGAGCAGGCGCGTCTTCTGAATCCCCAGGAAAACCGGGTCGGTCGCGAGTTGCGTTCCCAAGCCCCGATCGGACAGCTTCATGTCCGGTCGCCCCGGCTCTTCGAACACGTTGGGGAAACCGACCTCCAACTCCTGACGCGGCACCTTTCCGCCGCGTTCGAACGCGCGCACGATGTTGCCCATCTGGCTCACTTCCCAACGCGGAAGCGGGTCGAGGTACTCGATCACGCCACGGGCTTTTTCTTCGTCGGTCGGCACGTAGCGGCGATAGAATTCGCCGCCGGTTTTGCGTTCCTCGTCGGTCGGCGGGCGCAGCGAGTACAGGCGTTGCGGCACGCCCTCGGTGCTGTAGCTCTCGCCGAAGCGGGCGATTTTGTGCGGGTAGCTGCCGTTGTTGTAAAGGACAGCCGCCCAAAGCTGGGCACCGTGCGTCATCATCGAGTTGCGTGCCTTCTGCACGATATCCATATGACATCGCCCGCAGGTCATGTGCGCGATACGCAGGTCGCCGGGATTTACGAAACGAATGAAATCCGGGTTTTCGTAATTGAGCAGTGTGTAGCTGCGCACCGGGTTGGCCGTCGACGGCTGGCCGGTCTCGGGATCGTTCCACGCATCCGGGAAGCGCGATTCGACCACGTGGGCAGCGATTTTCGTACGCACGTAGTCAGCCAACAGGCGCCGCGGATCGTCGTAGCGGATCGGGTCGCCGTCCCACACGGCGCTCGTCTCGCCACCGTGACAATCGACGCATGAGACGAAAACCTGCACCTCACCGGGGTGCATGGTAGCGTTGTCCACAGGCCCGTGGCAGGAAAGGCAACCCGCGTTGGCTTGATCGAGTTCGTCCTGCGAGGCGTAGGCGGGTGCGTACCGATCGAAGCCGCCAGCCATCTCTTCAGCCGCCGGTACGCGGTCGGCCTGTTCCATCGCGGTGCGTTCGCGCGGCATGCACGCGCCTGTCGCGATTACCATGAGAAGAACGGCGACGTTTCGCAGCTTGGTGCCTATTCGCAGCGTTGCGTCGAAGTCCTGCGCCAATGTTGCAGTCATCGTTCGCGACCATCTTCCTCCCCTCCTTGAGAAGGAGGCTGGACGTGACCAAGTCGGGAGCGTCCAGAACCAGGTTCTTTTCGCGAATCGACGTGTCACTCCAGTCCAGACCCCCCTCAATCCCCCCTTTGCAAGGGGGGAAGACAGCGTGCGACGGGTGGCACGGTCTGGCGGCGCCGCCAGGCCGTGGTTGCCACAGGTTCCCACGGCCTGGCTGCGC
>JAJDDQ010000015.1 GCA_029260215.1 Phycisphaerae bacterium | reverse complement strand
ATTCGCTGCTCGACGGGGAACTGTTTCTTCCCGAAAGCTGGGCGAATGACGGGGTGCGTCGGGAGCGAACCGGCATTCCCGAAGACATCACACACCGTTCCAAGCCACAGATCGCGCTGGGCCAGGTCCAACGTGTGCTTCACGATGCGCATCCGCTGGCGAGCTGTAGGACGACGCAATAACGTCCGTGTTCGAGCGGCATAATCGGTGTAAACGGCATAATGTGACGTCCGTGCTCCGTTAATTTGCACGTTCCACACAACTCTCGCGGTGTTGCTTGACACCGGGGTCCGCTTTTTGGTACACCTCATAACCTGTAGGGTCGATCCGAGGGTTCCGCGCATTGGCTCAGTAACGGCAGTGTGCGGTGGGAAGCGTGACGGCATTGGTGTCTTTACCCCAAAAAACCAACGTTCATAGGCCGCCTTGCGGGCTTTTAGTCTGCGTGGTGGCTGGTGCGTACGTGATGGCGCATGCCTTGGCGACGCGCGATTTGCCTTGGCTGGGCTGTTTGGCGCTTGTTCCGCTTCTTCGGGCGGTTCAGACGCAGAATCCCCTTGGTGCGGCGGTCAGCGGTGCCTTATGGGGGGGATCGCTCTACTTCTTTGGGTCGGGAGCGGTCGTTGACGTTGTACCGTCATCGCTGGCGTCGTTTGTTGTCCTGGTATCCGCACCGGCGGCCTATGCACTTGGCGGAGCGGCGCTGACGCGGGCCATTGGGTTCAGCCCGTTTGTGCTCAGTGTTGGTTGGTTGCTTCTGGAGCTGGTGTTTCAGCCGCTGGGTTTGAGCCGGGGGCTTCTGGCTGCTACCCAGGGTGATAGTTGGTTGGTCGGTGCGATTGGCCAACTGCTTGGTTATGTCCTTATCGCGTTCGTGGTTGCCTACACGAGTGCGTTGATTCTTGCCTTGCTTAGCGGCGTTCGGTTTCGTTCGCTGCGGCAAGTGTGTGTGGCTGAGCTTGGCGACGCGGGCGTGTGTCTCTGGCGACCTGCGCTACGTTTTGTGCCTTGTTTTGTGCCTGCCCCCTCTCGCCCTCGGGCACCCCCGCATCGGATTTAGTTCGGGCTTTGCCCGTTTTTTGTCGTCCAATCACCGTGGCCGAGCGTGGCTGCGGATTTTCTGAGATTGAAAGTTTTTTTTGGAAGTGAGCCGTGCGCGGGTTTCGCGTGCGGTGGGTTTATCACACGTTCAGGAGGATCGGTTTGATGAAGCGAGGAAGAATTGCAATCGGCTGCTGTTGTATGGCAGCCATGTTGTCGCTGACGGCGGTCGCGACAGCTCAGGAAAACGCGATCGAGAAGGCGATTTACGCGCGCGACGTCGATCAGTTTCATGCGATGATTGAGAAGTACGGCCTGTCGGAGCAGGTTACGGCTGACCAAATCAAGCAGATTGTCGGCTTGATGGGCGCGAAGGATCCTGCGGGTTTGGATTCTGCCGTCAAGATGCTGCACAGTGTGACTTTTGTGATTGGTGATTCGCAGCAGCCAGCGGAAGGCCCAGGTGCTGACGAGTGCAATGTCGCGGGTGCGGCCGTGGACGGCTTGAACGCGATCGATCTTACGGGTCTCACCAATAGCGGACCGGCAGAGCCGAGCTGTGGGTTTCCTTCCGCGGGCACGCCTCCGGATGACTTCCACAAGGACGCATGGTTCACTTATGTAGCGACATGCACAGGCGCTCTCACTGTTGACACATGTGGAGCGGGAACTTTCGACACGCGTATCGCTATCTACAACAACGGTTTGTGCGGTTCGCTCGGTGCACCGATTGAGTGCAACGATGATCATGGCAACGCGACTGAGGCTGATAGTGGTCCGGCCTGTCCGGCGACTCTCGAATCTTCGATGCTCGTTTCGGCTGTCACGATGGGCAACACCTACATTGTCCGTGTTGGCAATTTCAGTGCCACGACCGGGACCGGCGCTGACAATCTCAACATCGCCTGCCTCGTTGCCGGCGCTGAGGTTTGCGACGACGGTTTCGACAATGATTTCAATGGTGATACCGACTGCGCCGATGCAGCTTGCATGGGCCTTCCAAATGGTGAGACCGCATGTTTTGACGGTTTCGACAACGATTGCGATGGCACCACGGACTGCGCTGACCTTGATTGTCAGGGTGGTATGGAAACCGATTGCGGCGATGGTAACGACAACGACTGCGACGGTGACACAGACTGCGCCGACGCGGACTGTGCTGCGGATGCTGCCTGCTTGGCTCCGGCGAATGATGATTGTTCGGGTGCGATCGCGGTTGGCGAGGGATCATTCCCGTTTGACACGGCGAATTCCACGCTCGACGCCACGGCACCAGTTCAGTGTGACCTGAATTTGGACGACGACGTCTGGTTCGCGTACACGGCATCTTGCACCGGCCAGGCGCATGTCGAGGCAGGCTGCAATGACGTTGCAGAGCCTGATACAGTGCTTGAAGTCTTCGGCGAAGGCACGTGCGCGACGCTCACAACAATGTTCCTCGGTTGCGAGGATGACACGTGTGGTACGGGCTCCGGCTTCGCGGCTGATGTGAACGTCCCAGTCACGTCGGGTAACACTTACATGCTCCGTATCAGTGGATTTAACGGCGGCGACGAGGTGGGTACGCTTGACATTTCATGTACGCCATTCGCCCCCGAAGCAGGCAACTGCGCCGACGGGCTTGACAACGATTTCGATGGCGACACCGACTGTGCGGATGCTGATTGCGCTTTGGACCCGGTCTGCGGATGCGCCTGCGTCACGCCGATTTCGGTGTTCCCGCATACCGAAGACTTTGAGGACGATGCAGCTTGTACGACGACTTGTGCAGCGGCTTGCTTGATCGGTCCTGACTGGAGGAATGAAGTCAACGTAGACAGCTCGGACTGGACTGTTGACGCGGGCGGCACGGGTTCGGGCGGAACCGGTCCGGCGGTTGATAACACGCTCGGGACAGCTCTGGGTAACTACGCGTATCTTGAGGCGACTTCCCCCTGTGACGACGGTGACGAGGCGCGTCTGTTGAGCCAGTGCTACGACACGACTTCGCTGACCAGCCCGGCTTTCCGCATGTTCTATCACATGCTGGGCGCGGGGCAGGGCGACCTGTTGATCGATATCAGCACGGATGATTGTGGGGCGTTCACGAACCTGTTCACCATCTCGGGTGATCAGGGTGACGTCTGGACTCCGGTGGAGGTCGCGTTGCCGTCAACTGCCAATGTTCGCGTTCGCGTTCGCACGTTGAACGGGACGGACTTCACGGGCGATGTGGCCATCGACGACCTGTACGTCGGTGAGGCCGGCAGTTGTGGCGACGGATTCTGTATCGCGCCGGAAGACCAGTGCAATTGCGCGGCTGACTGCGGCGCGCCGCCGCTGGCTGAGACGGACTGTTTCGACGGTATCGACAACGACTGTGATACCTTCATCGACTGTGCCGACACTGATTGCCAGGGTGGTATGGAAGTTGATTGCTTTGACGGCGTCGACAATGACTGTGACGGAAACGCCGATTGTGCCGACGCGGATTGCCTCGGTGGTGTCGAAGTCTGCACCGGCGGCAACGATGAAGATTGCGACGGCGATGTCGATTGTTGCGACAGTGATTGTGCTGCGGACGCTGCCTGCCTGAGCGTTCCAGCCAACGATTGCTGCACGGCTGCGGTAGCGGTCACCGACGGCGACACTGCGTTTGATACGACCGGTGCGACGTTGGACGGTTCGGCACCCTCGCCTGATCTTTGCGACACCGGCTTGGATGATGACATCTGGTACGTGTACACGGCGACCTGTTCGGGTACAGCGATCATCGGTGCCGGATGTGCTGACGTGACGACGCCGGATGTGATTCTTGAGGTGTTCGGTGAAGCTACGTGTCCGCCGACGACGCAGCTCGGCTGCGAAGATGACGCGTGCGGTATGTCTTCCGGTCTTGGTGCGGAGGTTTCGGTGCCCGTGGCATCAGGCACTTCGTATCTGTTCCGCATCGGCGGCTTCCTCGGTGGCGACCAGACTGGTACGCTTTCGATCAGTTGTGTTGAGTGCGGTGACGCGATTTGCGACATGGCTCTTGAGGATGTTTGTAATTGCCCGGCTGACTGCGGTGCGCCTCCGTTGACGGAGACCATCTGCGATGACGGCCTGGATGGCGATTGCGATACGCTGATCGACTGCCTCGATCCGGATTGCATGGTCGGGACGGAGTCTGATTGCGGTGACGGCTTGGACAACGACTGCGACGGCATGATCGACTGTGCCGACACCGATTGTCAGGTTGGTACGGAAACGAGCTGCACCGACGGTATCGACAACGACTGCGATGGTGACATCGACTGTGCCGATACCGAGTGCCCGCTTGTGGCTGACGAAACCGCAGATTGCTTCGACGGCGAAGACAACGACTGCGATACGTTCGTTGACTGTGCCGATACGGACTGTGCCGGTGAGGTGCTTTGTGCCGCGCCGACCAATGACGCGTGTATCGATCGCATTGCGATTGTTGACGGAACGACCGTGTTCAATCTCGAGTTGGCTACGGACACCGCTCCGGTTCTCGTTCACCCGTCGTGCAACTTCCAGTTCGGTGACGACGATGTCCATCAGGACATTTGGTACAACTACACGGCGACCGCGACAGGCTCTTTGTTCATTGATACCTGTGGTTCCGGCAGCATTGATACACGCATCGCCGTGTACGAAGGCTGTGCGGACTGTCCGCCATTGGTCGATCCGCTCGAGTGCAACGACGATCACGGCAACACGGCTGAGGCGGACACCGGATTTGCCTGTCCGGGTACGCTTGAAGCGTCGTTGTCTGTTCAAGTTATTCAGGGTACTTGCTACAAGATTCGTGTCGGCGCGTTCAGCGACGCTGGCGGAATTGGTGGCTTCGATAACCTGAACGTCCTGTGCGACAATTGCCAAGTCTGTGGTGACGGCATGTGCCTCGGCGCTGAGGACCAGTGTAATTGCCCGGCTGACTGCGGCGTGGCTCCGGGGACGGAAGGCGTCTGCGGTGACGGCATCGACAATGACTGCGATGGCGACATCGACTGTGCCGACACCGATTGCCAAGGCGGCACGGAAGCGACGTGCAACGACGGTATCGACAACGATTGCGACGGCATGGTTGACTGTGTTGACGCGGATTGTGTCAACATCGACGGTTGCCCGGCCACCCCGATTCCGACGATGTCGGAGTGGGGCATGGTTGTGACGCTGATGTTGTTGATGATCGCCGGTACGATCGTCTTCGCGCGTCGTCGCGCGATGGCGTAGTCGGCCGACTGGTCGTACGTTTCTAAATCATGATTGGGGCCGTCCCTGCTTTGGGGGCGGCCCCTTTTTCTATCGCTTTTGAGACGGGTTTGGTTTGCGGTCGATGTGCGGGTCGATAAGGAGCGAATTTCTTTGCGAATCGGTTTCGCGTGAGGTATAGTAGTGGGTGAGCATGTGGCACCGTTTGATTGAAAGGCTGGTGCCGTCGTACGCATCGGGCTCCAGAGCGGAAGCGCCCGACCGTTGCGTGCGTATCGCAGGGCGCCAGATGGCAGGTCACCGCTCGGCTGGCGAAGCATTCAATGAAGGCATCGTCGGCATGGTGATACGAAGCGGCTTTGGACGTAAACCAATTAGTCGGCGCCCCGTGGAAGACGTATACGATTCCGCCCAAGCGCCGTCACAAAAATAAGACGCCTTGCCGCGTCGCACCGACCACGTTGGCCTTAACTTGCGGGCTTTGCCCGCCAAGCCCGGCCGGGCCGAACCTGCCTATTTTTTCTGTTCTTGCTGTGCGTTGTGCGCTGCGCGCGCGAAACCCGCATCATTCCTGATTGCGACGTAACGCCATTGTCTGCGCGGCAGGGCGGTGTCGTTGGCTTCCAGCCACACGCAGCGTCCGTTGTGCTCGGTCGCGGGCATGATGAGGCGACTCTGCCGAAAGACGATTCCGCGAATCGACAGTACCAGCCATCCGCGCGCGACGTAGCAATCGCTTTCGCGAGAGACACGGATGTCGAGTGCCTCCGCGTCCACACCAAGGCCGACCCATCCGGTGATTCGACGAACGAAGAACAACACGCGGTTGAATCTGCGAAAGGCGGCGAAGCTCCAGGTGCGGTTGTTGACGATGTAAAGCGTGCTTTCCGTGTTGTCGCGAAGGTAGGCAGAGAGGTCGCGAGCGCGGAAGCCAAGTAGCCGATTGGCCCACATCTCGCGGACGGTTTCCCGCATGGGCGGTTGGACGTTGTCGTCGAAGATGATCTCCCCGTGCGAGGCGCGCATCGCTTGCGGTGCATTGCGTCGCGAGCCTTGGTCAGCTTTCTTCTTCATGCCCATCTTCGGAGTCATCCCGCAGCGTTCGCAGTCCGAGGAATCTGACGGCTACCAGCGCGACGACGCAGATCAAAGCCATGCCGAATCGGCCGGTGTACATCGCGTATGCGATGGGAATTAGCAACGCGGCGAATAATGCGTTCCACACTGATCGCCTGGGCTGCTTTGACATGTCTGGAGGTTCGTTCACGGTGCTGCGCTGACGATACCGAAACGGGCGGGGCTTGCCAACCGGTTTGATTCGGAGGGCGAAGCCGAACGGCGGGATTTACCCGCCTGTCGTGCGCGGAGCGTGAATGGCTCGGTTGCGCACCGGATCAGCCAGCATTTGAGGGGGTTGCCAATGTTTCCTGATACCACGCGACGTATCGGCGGATGCCTTCGGCGAACTCGGTCTTGGGATTGTAGCCAAGCTCGTCTTTGGCACGGCTGATGTCGGCGTAGGTGACCTTTACATCGCCGGGCTGTTCGGGTTGCGGATCGATGGTGGCTTCCTTGCCGAGGGCCGACGCGATGGTGGCGATCATGTCACGCAAGACGATGGGTTGCGATTCGCCGAGGTTGTAGACGCGGAAGTCGCCGCAGTTGTCGATGGCATTCACGATGCCGCCGATGATGTCGTCGATGTAGGTGAAATCCCGCCGCATGGTGCCGTCGCCGAACATCGGGATGGGCTGATCTTCGTCGATGAGGCGTGTGAATTTCGACACCGCGAGGTCAGGCCGGCAGCGGGGGCCGTAGACGGTGAAGAATCGCAAACAGGTCATGGGCAGGTCGTAAAGGTGGTGGTAGGTGTAGCAGATTTCTTCGCCGGCTTTTTTCGTGGCGGCGTAGGGTGAGATGGGGTGGTCCACGCGGTCGTCTTCGTGGAACGGCGTTTTCTCGTTGTTGCCGTAGACGCTTGAGCTGCTGGCGAAGACGAACTTCTTGCAGCCTCGCTTGCGGGCGGCGTCGAGGAGCTTGACCGTTCCGACCACGTTGACGTCGGCGTAGAGGGTCGGGTTTTGAATCGAAGGTCGCACGCCGGCGCGTGCGGCCAAATGGACGACGATGTCGATCGGCTCGCGACTCCAGGCGGAATCCAGCGTCGATATTTCACGAATGTCACCCTCGTACAAACGGCACTCGGCGTGGCTGAGGGACGCTTCGATGTTGCGTCGTTTGGCGGCTGGGTCGTAGAATTCATCGAAATTGTCGATGATTGAGACGCGGTTTCCATCGGCCAGGAGTCGTTCGACCAGGTGCGATCCGATGAAGCCGGCTCCGCCCGTTACCAATACATGTGCCATACGTTCGCTCGCTGAGTTCCTGCAATTCATGCCGGTGGCGTGCGTATCCGCCAGCATCGCTGAACACGGGTTTAGCTATCGGCCAATCCTCGGTGAATCGACATTTCGTTAATCGGAATCGCCCCCCGCGTGTCGCGGGATTGTACTTTATCGGGCGGGTAGGGAAAACCGTGACGCTGGCGCATTTTCAATCCGGGCGTGGCGGACTGTGATCGGAGTCCGCGCGAACTGAAGTTCGCGGCTCGTTGTGCCTTGATCGACATTACGCGCGTAAACTATGCGTTGGCCTTGGTTTGGAGTTCTGCGAGACGCTTTCTTGCTATGTCGCACGCTTCTTCGCCGCGATCACAGCCGATCCATCGCCGGTTCAGCTTGGCGGCGGCGACGAGCGTTGTGCCGCTTCCGCAAAAGAAGTCCGCCACGACATCGCCGGGATTCGAGCTTGCGCGGATGATGCGCTCCAGCAAGGCCAGCGGTTTTTGCGACGGATAGCCGGTGCGTTCGAGCGAGACAGTCGAGAGGAACGGGATGTCCCAGACGTCGGTCATGGTCGGCCCGTCAGCATGGAAGTAGAGGCGACCCTTTTTCGTGCTTTTGTAGAGCCTGCCGTTCTCGTCTTGCTTCAGGCCGTCGGTGCGGAATTCACCTTCGCGCTGTGCGTTGAAAATATGTCGACCCGCGTGACGGGCGTAGAGGAGGATCGTGTCGTGTTTCCGGCTGAACCAGCGTTTGCCGACTCCGCCGGTGCGGTAGGCCCATATGATTTCGTTCAGGAAATTCTCACGCCCGAAAATGCGGTCCAGCAGGACTTTAACGTAATGGACGGCCCGCCAGTCGAGGTGTACGTAGAGGCTGCCGCGTTCGCTTAGCAATCGGTGCATTTCTTTCAGCCGCGGTTCCATGAACGCGAGGTAGTCCGCGATATCGTCAGGCCAACGGTCGTCGTATCCGTTCGGCGACCGGGCGGAGGTTCGCTGCTTTCCGGTCCAGAACGGTGGATCGACATAGATCAGATCGCACGAAGCCTCGGGCAGGGACTGCATGAAAACGAGATTGTCGGCTTCTTGAAGCAAATTTTTCACGGTCGAGCCTGTTGTTGCGGGCGTATCGTGCAGCCAGGGGTCGTCGCGTTATCGTACAACACGGGCTGACGGAGCGACACGTTTTTTCGGAACGGGTTGCGCCCGCACAAAACCATCTCAGTCCGCGTCGTGTTTTTGCGAAGCGACATTGGGTGCGGATGGGTTCCTGCGTTGGTTCAAAGATGCGGTTGGCAGTCCAGGGATCGGCGGATGGCTCGGCGGATTTCTTCGTGGACCTGATGCGGGTTGTTGAGGTTTTTCCAGCAGCCGTCGGGATATTGGGATTCGGTTGAGATGAAGTTGATCGTGCCGAGTTTCGTCAGGGCTTCGGGGAAGCTTGTGGTGACGGACGTGTTGCGAATGTTGACCAGGGAGCACTCGAACACGTCGGGCTTGATAACGCCGCGAATGCGCATGATGCGACGGTTGGTCAGCACGTAGAACCGGGACACCCACCGCAGCAGGGCCAATCCGACGCGTACCGCGAAAAGAGTCAGCACGACGGTCATGAAGCGCGACTCAGCCATGTGCAGCAGGTCGGCGAACCACGAAGCGCAGCCGATCAGACAAAGCGCGGCGATGGCCCAATTCGTGCAATCGAAGAGGACGAACCACAGTGCCGGTTTGACGACGAAGATGATTGATTCATCGCCGCCTATCAGGTTGGCCGGCAGGAGGAGGGTATCGACCACGTCGGGGTCGGCCACCGCCTGGTCGGAGGATCGGGCGGCTGCGGATTTTCGGAGGACGGGCACGCGCTGTTCGACGGTCGAAGCTTGACGCACTGGGTTTTGCGGTGTGAGTATGGTCATACTCGGCTCACATTGTGCGGCCGGCCGGTTCGGTGCCTGCTGCTGACGCCTGGTAGCAATCCGGCTTCAGCACGCCGATGTAGGGCAGGTTGCGATACCTGCCGTCGAAGTCCAGCCCGTATCCTACCACAAAGCGGTCCTCGATATCGAAGCCGATGAATTCGACGGTTACGTCTGAGGGTGCGCGTGCGGGCTTTCGCAGGAGCACGGCTGTCCGCAGCGATGCGGGTTTCAGCTTGCCCAGGTCTTCGTGGATCAGGCGGAGCGTGTTCCCGGTGTCGAGGATGTCGTCGATGACGAGAACGTGGCGATCGCGAATGTCGGTGTCGAGTTGCATGACGATTTTCGCCCCTTGCGATCGGGTGGTCGCACCGGCGTAGCTCGATACGCCGAGCACGCCCAGATTCATGGTTATCGGCATATGGCGGATGAGATCGGCCATAAAAACCATCGATCCGTTCAGCACCGTGATGATGATGAGGGGTGAATCCAGGCCCAGGTACAGCGTCGTCATCTCGCGGCCAAGCTGCTGGACGCGGTCTGCGAGGCCTTCGCGGGTGATGAGAATCTTGTTTACGTCAGTATGCATGAGTATCTCAACCAGCGAGTATATCGGAAAATCAACGGGCGGACAGTGGTGCTGCTGAGGTGTTGGCCAGCATGCGGTCCAGGGCGGTCAGTGCGTCGCGTCTGGTCTCGGCGTCTACGGAAATCTGATTGACCACGCGACCGGCTGACAACTCGTCGAGGGTGTGGGCCAGGTGCTTGACGTCGATGCGGTACATCGTGGTGCATAGGCATTGAACCCGTCCCAGCGAGCGGACGGTCTTGTCCTTGAATCGGTCGGCCAAACGGTTGACGAGGTGTACTTCGGTGCCGATGGCCCACTTCGTGCCGGGCGCTGCGTCGGCGACGGTCTTGATGATGAACTCGGTGCTGCCGACGAAATCGGCTTTTTGGACGACCTCCCAGGAGCATTCCGGGTGGACGAGGATTTGGTATTCGGGATCGGCGCGACGCAGATCGTCCGGGTCGTCGGCGGTGAACAGTTGATGCACACTGCAATGCCCTTTCCAGAGAAAGAAGCGGGCGTCGCGCATTTGTTCGGGCGACAGATCGCCGTCCTGCTTTCGTGGATCGTATACGACCATTTCGTCCAGTGCGTGGCCGAGGGCGTAGGCGGTGTTTCGACCCAAGTGTTGGTCGGGCAGGAACAGGACGCGTTCGCCCTGTGTGAGCGCCCATTCGAGAACAAGCTTGGCGTTGCTGCTTGTGCAGCAAGCGCCGCCGTGCCGGCCGCAGAACGCTTTGACGGCGGCGGTGGAATTTACGTAGGTGATGGGAATGATGCGGTCCGAAACATGCTCGTTCAGAACTTCCCACGCGTCTTCGAGTTGGTCGATGTCGGCCATGTCAGCCATGCTGCACCCGGCGGAGAGGTCCGGGAGGATGACCTTCACAGAGTCGTCGGTGAGGATGTCCGCGCTTTCGGCCATGAAATGCACGCCGCAGAAGACGACGTAGTGGGCGTCTTTCTGGTCGGCGGCGACCTGCGAGAGCTTGAGACTGTCGCCGGTGAAGTCGGCGAAGGCGACGATGTCGTCTTCCTGGTAGTGGTGGCCGAGGATGACGAGTTCGCGACCGAGTTTCGCCTTGGCTTGGCGGATACGATCGCGGAGTGCGTCAAGGGTGTCCTCATCGTATCGGGTCGGCAGCGGCGGTTGAAATAACATGATGACTCACTTTATCGTGGGCGTCGTTCGTCCGCTACCATACTATTCGGCGGACGCGGGATCAAATCGTGGAGCGGATTCAGAAATTGTGCGGTGTTCCTGCTGCCGCGAAATACCCTGAGCCTTTGGGGCGTTTGAATGGACCTAAGCCAAGGAAGGCGTCCTCGCGGACTGAAGTCCGCGGCTCGTTGCGGTTTGATTGGGGCTGCTTTTTCACGAGAGCAGGTCGAAGATGGGTTTGTGGCTGACTTCCTTGACCACGCGGATTGGGCGGCCGTCGGGGGCGTAGTTCATTTCGGTCGGATCGACGTCGATACATTTGCAGATGGTGGCGTGCAGGCGGCCGATCTCGATCGGATCCTTTGCGACCTCCTCGCCGCCGGGGGTGCTGGCGCCCACGACACGTCCGCCGACCACGCCGCCGCCAGCGATCATCCCGCTCCACACTCTGGGCCAATGGTCGCGACCTTTGTTGCTGTTGATGGTCGGTGTGCGGCCAAACTCACCGCAAAGGATGACCAGGGTTCTGTCGAGCAGTTTTCTGCGTTTCAAATCTTCCAGCAACGCGCTGACAGACTGATCCATGTCGGCGCTGAGGGTTTTGACGGTTTCAAAGTTTTCCTGATGTGTATCCCACCCCGGTAGCATGACTTCGACGAAGCGCACGCCGACCTGCACCAATCGGCGGGCCAGCAGACAGCCTTGGCCGAAGAATGTTGTGCCGTAGGCTGTGCGCACGGCGTCCGGTTCCTTGGATAAATCGAAAGCATCCGCACTCTTGCTGCGCATCAGGTCGTAAGCTGCTTGGTAATGGTCCGCGTAGGCTTCGATCACTTCTCTGCCTCGGTATTGACGGGCGAATTTCTGATCGAATTTTCGCAGCAGTTTGAGGCGATTGTTGAATCGTTTGGCATTGACGGAGTCGTGGAATTCCAGGTTGTCCATCGTGTTGTCGGTGCTGCCGATGTGGTAGGCGGCGTATCGTGATCCGAGAAAACCGGCTGGCCAAGTTGCGCCGCCGATGGTGACGTAGGGTGGAAGGTCAGGGTTGATCCGGTCCTTCATGCTGGTCAGCACGGAGCCGAGGGTCGAGTGTTGAAAGCTGCCCAGCGGCACGTAGCCGGTGTGGACCAGGTATTGGGCACGTTCGTGGCTGCCCTCGCGCGAGGTCAGCGAGCGAATGAGGGAGATGTCGTCGAACTGCTTTGCCAGCCGTGGAAGATGCTCCGCGATTTGAATGCCAGGCGCCGATGTTTTGACGGATTCGAAGGGGCCTCCGGTTTCGGTTTTGGGTTTTGGATCCCAGGTGTCGATGTGACTTTGCCCGCCGCGCATGAACAGGAGAATGACGCTGTCAGCCGTCGCTTTTTTTCCCGACTGAGCGAACAGCAGGGCTGGGTTGCACAGTCCCAGCATGCCGGCAGCTCCCATGCCCGCAGTTGTTCCGAGGAATTCTCTGCGGGACAGGCGATCGTATTCGTCACATCCGCTTCGATTCATGGTTGGAGCGTCTTTGGTTCGTGTCGCACGCGACACGGCTAAGCCACGTGGGTGCGTGTGATGCGAGACGCTGGTGCCTCGACTTGCCACGCTTGCGTTTCATCGTCCGCCTACCGTGTGTCACTGAGACTCGTAGCATTGTAGCGTGGCGGTGAGATTGCGGGTTCAAAAAAAGCGAGGATTTACCGTTTTTTGCGGATCGATCGGCGTTCGACGGCGGGGCAGAATCTGCCAACGGTCTGAATCTGGGGGAGCGTGAACTCGGGGTTCCAAAAGAGAAATTTCATCCCAAGCCGTGTGGCGTCGCCGCGCAGGATGGGTCGCTGGTGTCTCAACTGGACGAGCAGGGTGACTTGCCTGAACCCGAGTGGCAGGGTTGCGGTCAGAAAGAACCGCTGCCCCTGGTCGAAGTAGCGACGCTCGCTCGCGTCGACTTTGACGGCTACGCCGCCGCGCGAAATGTCGACCAGTCGCCCGCGAAAGCGCTTGGACGGTAGCGGGCAGACGTCCGGCTTGTTGTCCGCGACTTCGTGCAGCTCTGCCGCAATCTCATCGAGGGATGCGAGGGAGATGCGATAATCTTCTCGTCTTTGCCCGCGCTGGATGCTTGTCGGGCGGCGTAGTGCGCACCCGAGAACCTTCACCTCATCGTTGAGATCGAATCGCAGGCGCGTTTCGGTGACCTGAGTTTGGAATTCGTATTGCCCGTTGTTTGTTTGAAAGTACACGTTGAGGCGTCTGCCCTTGCCGATCGGCAGAGGGCGCCCGCCGGACTGTGGTGTGTCAATGAGTATGTTCTGATCGGTCAGGCCGAGGATGCGCGACCGTGCAACCACGAGTTCATCTGAACTTGTTCGCCGGTGAAGCTCAATCGGCAGATTGCGTGCGCAGGCTTCGATTAGAAGTTCGTCGCATTGTTCTGTGTCTACCTGTGTCGCCATTGGCGCTCCAGCCGGGTTAGTCCTACCTGTAGTCGGTCGGCTGAATGGGGTCGTGGCTTCATGCACGCGTGAGAGAGCTTGACGCAGAGTTGGAGGCTCTTGATCTTATCGGGCGAGAACGGCGGTCGCCCATGTCGACGGATCGACGTGCCAATTGAGTTCGTCGCCGACGGTGAGGTATTGTTGGCCTAGTTCGCGGTCTTCGAGGATGTAGAACAGCCCGATGCGGGGGTGTTCGATCGGGTCGAATCCGCTGAGGCAGTCGGCGGGGATTTTGGCTTCGAGCGTGTACTGATCGCGTTGCACACTTGAGGCGATGAGCAGGCGATTTTCACCTTTTTCGGAAGAGTAGCGCGGTGCGTCTTCGCGTGCGCGATGGATTTTGGCGGAGCCTCCGACCGCGTTTTGGCCTTCTTTGCCGCCGCCGGTTGGCATGAGAAAAAATTGGTGGCAGAACCGTGTCGCACGCTTGTTGCGTCGTGCGTCACGCGTGTCGATGCAGAGGCGAAGATTATCGCTTTTCCAGTAAACTTTCGGATCGCAGCTCGGTGAGAGTCTTTTTCCGGTGACCTTGGTCGCGATGTACAGCCCGCCTTCGTTCCAGCAGGCCCAGACGGGCGCGAAAGCTTCGTGCCCGTCTAGTTGCGAGAGGTCGGGCAGGCGTTCCTTGTCGGACCAACCGCTCAGTTGCCCGTCGATGGCGGGGGGTGTCTTGCGGTAGGGCAGCGTGATCTCGAAGTTCATCAACAGGCGATTGGGGACGAGTTGCGTCACGTCAGGGATTCCTTTCTAGGCTACGTCTTCACGCAGGCGGTCCTGATCGTCGCCCGTTGATGCGAGTACGTTGGCCAACTGCTCCGAGTCGTTCTCGGACATCGAGGTCAGCCAGAACTGGACGGATTCACCCTTGCCGGCTGGTTGAATGACGACATCGCGACCGAGGCGGTCCACTTGCAGTGGTGTGAAGCGCGATCTCGGAACGCGAATGTCCACACGCAGGCCTGCGCCCATGTTGGTCACGATCTTGCCGATGCCCCGGGTTGCGCCCTGGTGTTTCAGGCCCACGCCGATCTTCCCGGTCCATTCGAAATCTATGCCCGGAGCGATCTTCTTGATGCGGCCAATGAGTTCCAGAAGCAGTTGCGGTTTCCATTTTATCGCATGACGGGCGTTGATGTTCTTTTGCGAGAGATGCCACGCCCGGCCGTCCGCCTTCCACGGCTGCCCTTTGATGGGGTCGGTCTGGTGCTCGCGAATCATGCTGAAGTAAGTCGAGGCGGCGTCCTTGAGAAACGCGCGGAAGGCTGTCTTGTTCACGTCCTGAAAGTCACGCAGCAGGATGCGAATGTCGTCGTGTTCCCGACCGGCCGCCCGAAGTCGGACGCGAGACAGTTGGCCGTAAATGGGCAGATCCGTGCGTTCGTCGAGCGTCTTGATCTTCAACCGCTGCACGACGGATTTGTTGTCGAACGCACGCGCCGGGGTGCGTACGCTGAGGTCGAGCATCTCGCGGTTGCCCGTGCGAAAATGGGCGAACCACATCGCCGGTTGCGTTCGGGGGGCGCGAATCTCGACTCTGGCCCGGTCGTTCCAGTCGGTCGGTGCGAATTCACCGCATTGCTCGATGGCCTCGACCAGCCAATTGAGCACATCGGGTTCCCATTGCGATTGCTTGCCGAATCGATCCACGTGGTTGACCGTGTGCCAGCGGCGACCGTCGGTTTCCCACGGCATCTTGGTTTGCACATCGCCCTTGGTGAGTTTGAGTGGGCCTCGGATTGCCTTTTCGATGTCCTTCTGTTCTTGCGGATCGAAGATTTCGCGCACCTTGGCTGGGCCAGCCTGAAGAACCGGTTTGAGCGCCAGGCCGGTGTGTGACTTCGCGCAGTCAGCCACGTTTTCGGGCGTGCCGGCGGTCACGACTTCCCCGCCGTCCGCGCCTGCTTCGGGGCCTATGTCGATGACGTGGTCGGCGGTCTTGATGACGTCGAGGTTGTGTTCGATGCAGATGACGGTGTTGCCCAAATCGACCAGTCGGTGCAGGACGCTGAGCAGTTTTTGCAGATCGTCAAAGTGCAGCCCGGTGGTCGGTTCGTCGAGGATGTAAAGCGTTTTGCCCGTCGAAGGTCGGCCCAGTTCGGCGGCCAGCTTGACGCGCTGAGCTTCGCCGCCTGAGAGCGTCGGGGCGGATTGGCCCAGTTGAAGGTATCCCAGTCCGACGTCGACCAGCATTTGCAGCATGCGTTTCAGTTTCGGTACGGAGGAGAACAGGTCGCGGGCTTCGACGATGCGCATCGACAGGACATCCGCGATGTGTCGACCCTTGTATTTCACTTCGAGCGTTTCGCTGACGTAGCGCGTTCCGTTGCAGGCATCGCATTCGATCCAGACGTCCGGCAGGAAGTGCATTTCGATGCATTGCTGGCCCATACCGAAGCAGACTTCGCAGCGACCGCCGGCTCGATTGAAGCTGAACCGGTTGGTGGTGAATCCGCGAACTTTCGCGTCGGGCAACTTCGCGTACAACTCGCGGATCAGATCGAACACGCCGGTGTACGTGGCTGGGTTGCTGGAAGGGCTGTTGCCGATGGGCGATTGATCGACGTTGATGACTTTGTCGATGTGCTCAGCCCCGCTGATGCGGTCGTGCCCGCCGGGTAGCGCCCGGGCGCGGTGGATGCGGGCTGCGAGCGCGTTGTACAGCGTGTCCGATACGAGCGAGCTTTTGCCACTGCCCGAGACGCCGGTGACGGTGATGAACCTGCCCAGCGGGAACGCGACGTCGATTTCCTTGAGATTGTGCTGTCGTGCGCCGTGGACGGTGAGCCATTTCTCCGGCGTGGGGTCCGGTTCGTCCGCGACCACTTCGCGGCGATTGATCGGAACGGGAATGGCTTCCTTGCCCGCGAGGTACCGCCCGGTGAGCGATTGCTTGGCCCGCCTGAGCTTGGCTGGCGGGGCGGACGCGGTGATCGTTCCCCCTTCCGAACCTGCACCCGGGCCGAAGTCGAAAACATGGTCCGCGCTGTCGATCACTTCGCGGTCGTGCTCCACGATGATGAGGGTATTACCCAAGTCGCGTAGTTTGTCGAACGCGGAAATCAGGCGACCGTTATCGCGCGGATGCAGGCCTATGGTGGGTTCGTCCAGTACGTACAGCACGCCGGTCAACCCGCTGCCGATTTGGGACGCCAGCCGGATACGCTGCGATTCGCCGCCCGAAAGTGTCGGGGCAGAGCGGTGCAGCGTCAGGTATTCCAGGCCCACGTCGATCAGGAAATTCAACCGCGCGCGGATTTCGTGCAGCAATTCGCCCGCGATACGCTTCTCGCGACGGTCGAGCTTGAGCTTTGAAAAGAACGCATGCGTCGCCGACAAAGGCCTGCGGCAGATGTCCTCGATGTGACAACCGCCGAGTTCGACAAAACGCGATTCGGGTCTCAGGCGCGATCCCGCACACCCTTCGCAGGGCACGTCCGTGACGAGTTCTTCAAGACGCTTGCGAAACGTCCAGCTTGCGCGTGTGGCCCGATCAATCGCGGGGAAGAACCCCTGCCAGCGGAATCGCATGTTGGCCAGGTTGGCTTTACGCGCGTCGGATGTGTTGGGGGTGATCCACTTGTCGCCGCAACCCTGGAGCAGGGACAATTGGATACCCTCGTCAAGTTCGTTCCACGGGGTCTCGACTTCGAAACCGAGATGCTTGGCCAACGTCCGCAGGACAATTGACTGGGCTGTGTTGACCCGTGCGTATTCCCATCCGGCGAGCGCGCCGTCGAGAATCGATCGGTTCGGATGTACCGCGATGGCGGCTGGACTTGCACCACGTTGCACGCCAAGCCCCTCGCATGTCGTACACCAGCCCATGCGCGCGTTGAACGAAAAGTGGTGGGGCGTGGGTTCGTCGTAACTGGTTCCGCACTGCTCGCATGAATGAATCTGTGAGAATCGGTATTCGGTCTGATTCGACGCGTCAGCCTCACTCTGATCGACGATTTGAAGCAGGATCACGCCCTGGCCCAGCGACAGCCCCTGCTCCACGCTGTCCGTCACGCGGGAGCGTGCCTGCTTTTTGACCACGATGCGATCGACCACGAGTTCCACGGTGTGCCGGCGACGCGGGCTGAGTGAGATCGTCTCGTTCAGCGATTTGATTTCGCCGTCCACACGCACGCGTGCGAAGCCGTTGGCTTTCTCGCGTTCCAACAGTTCGTCGTAGGATTCCTGCCCGCTTCGCTCGATGGGTGCCAGAAGGATGGCTTTGGTGCCGTCTCCGAGGGACAGGATGCGTTCGACAATTTCGTCGCTCGTTTGCGTTCCGATGGGCACGCGGCACTTCGGGCAATGCGGTTGGCCCAGGCGTGCCCAGAGCAGTCGCATGTAATCGTAGATTTCGGTGACCGTCCCCACGGTTGAGCGCGGCGACTTGCTGGCGGATTTTTGTTCGATGGCAATCGCCGGCGACAGGCCTGAAATGTGCTCGACCTTCGGTTTCTCGACCTGCCCGAGAAACTGCCGCGCGTACGCGCTCAGCGATTCGACGTACCGCCGCTGCCCCTCTGCGTAGATCGTATCGAGTGCCAGGCTGCTCTTGCCGCTCCCGCTGGGTCCGCAGAACACGTTTGTTTTCCCGCGCGGAATCGAAACGTCGATCCCCTTGAGATTGTGCTGAGCCGCCCCGACGACCGTGATCGCGTCGAACCGTTTCGCGCCGCGTGCGGGCTTTTTGCTTTTTCCCGAGCGGGCCTTTGCCGGTTTCTTCCCGCTCCCGGAATCGACCGGGAGGATTTCAGCCAGCGCTTGCCCGGTGTAGCTGGCTGGTTCGCGTGCGATGGCCTCCGGCGTGCCCTGTGCGACGATGCGACCGCCCTCCGCGCCGCCCTCAGGCCCCAGGTCGAACACCCAGTCGGCTGTCTTGATTACGTCCAGATTGTGCTCGACCACGATCACCGAGTTCCCCGCGTCCACGAAACCGTGCAGCACCGAAAGCAATCTCTTGATGTCGTCAAAGTGCAGGCCTGTGGTCGGTTCGTCGAGCAGGTAGAGCGTTTGGCCTGTCGATTTCTTGACCAGCTCGCGGGCCAGTTTGATCCGCTGAGCTTCGCCGCCGGAGAGCGTTGTGGAGGATTGGCCCAGCTTGATGTAGTCCAGACCGACATCGTGCAGGGTTTGCAGCATGTGCGCGACCTTGGGGATGGCTGCGAAGTGTTCGAGCGCGTCGGCGACGTCCATTTCGAGCACGTCGGCGATGCTCTTGCCCTTGAAGAGAATTTGCAGCGTCTCGCGACTGAACCGCCGGCCCGCACATACCGGGCAGGTCACCCACACGTCGGCGAGAAAGTCCATCTCGATTTTGTTGGCCCCGTTGCCCTCGCAGGCTTCGCATCGCCCGCCGCCTTTGAGGCCGGAGGGCACGTTGAAGCTGAATCGCCCCGGTTTGTAGCCTCGGACTTTGGCGTCGGGCAGTTTCGTGAACAGGTCGCGCACCTGATCGAACACCTTGATGTACGTGCCCGGGTTGGAACGCGGCGTTCGACCGATGGGCGATTGATCGATGTCCACGAGTTTGTCGAGATGCTCGATGCCGGTGATATCGTCATGCTTCCCGATATCGACATTCTCCGCCCCGTTCAAATCCCGCGCCAGTCGCTCGCGCAGAATGTCGTTGACCAGCGAGCTTTTTCCCGAACCGGAGACACCCGTCACGCACACGAACCGACCAAGAGGAATGCGAACATCGACGTTTTTCAGGTTGTTCTGTCGCGCACCGTGGACAGTTAACCAGTTGACGTTGGGTGATCCGTCGCGCGGAGAATCACCGTTGCGTTCGGTCGTACCGTTTTGCGTCGTCGCGCGCGACGACGTCTTGCGCGTCGTTGTGACTTTTCGAGAAGACGGTGTCGCACGCGACACTGCTAAACGTTTTGGACCACGTTTTTTCACGATGTGACGAACCCCCACTCCTGGAACTCCCGTCCCTCGCGATGTCCGTTGTTGCGAACGTACGAAATCACGTTGTCCATTTGGGTTTCATCGTTGACGAACCTCACCCAGTACCCCTGTGTCCAGATTGGTACGCGCTCGTGTGCGACACGTTTTGTTCCAATCACGTCACACACCACCCTCATCGCGCAATTGCGTCAATTGATCCTCAACGTCCATTCCCCGCGCTTGCTCAAACATGTACTGCCAATCCAACCGCGCCCCACGCACGCTAACCACGCCCAGCGCATCATTCCATTGCTTGCTCGATTGCGAATCCTTCCGCCAGAGCAGTTTCATCAGAATCACATCCTCCGCCGTCACAAACCAGAATTTCGGTTGACCGTCACCGATGGCTGCCTGGACGCGACGCTGCAACACGCTTTGCAGGAACGCATCGGTGCCGACGAACGAAAGGTCGATCTTCAGCGCCTGACGGTTGTCCACCACATTGACCATTGTGGCCGTCCGGGCGGCGTCGGTCAGCATGTCCTCCGGTGCGTAGAATCGCGGCTTCAGCGACTGCGGGAGCTTGTTCGCTTCCTGTGGAGTCGCGATGAGAATCATGTCCACATTGAATGTCGAGCGAATTTCCCCGTAGAGGCTGCTGGCCACGGACCCCGTAACGGCGTACGCGATACCCAGTCCTTCCATCGCGTCTGTAGCCTGCGTGAGCGTGTCGATTAGAGCGTCATTGATAAGAGCACCTTTCATGCTGTCGTCGCGAAGCGCTTTCATGCGTAACGCTCGGTCCACCGCCTGCCGAAGGAGGTTGCCGTTGCGTGCCGGTCCGCGTGCCTGCGTCAGGAACACCTGCATGCGCCGATCGCGATCGGCGGCATCGTTGATTTGATTGGCGTGCGGTGCGTTCATTGTTTCTTACGCTTGACCTTGCGTTTCTTGACGCTTTTCTGAGGCGATTGCTTAGCGGTGTCGCGTGCGACACCGTCAGTCGCCGCCCGGTTTACGGCGGTAGTTTCGGACGGAACAGGTCGCCGCTCCTTCGGAATTTCGATGCATTCCGCCCCACTCAAATACCGACCGGTCACGGACTTCTTCGCCTTGCGGATCGCGTCGAGCGGTCCGTGTGCCACCACATGCCCGCCGCGCACGCCCGGTCCGGGGCCGAAGTCGACGATGGTGTCCGCCGCACGCATGGTCTCCTCGTCGTGCTCGACCACGATGACGGTGTTGCCCATGTCGCGCAAACGCAGGAGCGAATCGAGCAGCCGCTGGTTGTCGCGCGCGTGCAGGCCTATGCTCGGCTCGTCGAGCACGTACAGCACGCCCACCAGCCCTGCCCCGATCTGTGAAGCCAAGCGAATGCGTTGAGATTCTCCGCCGGAGAGCGTTGGGGCTGTTCGCGCCAGCGTAAGGTAATGCAGGCCGACATCGTTCAGAAACCGCAGCCGCGCCCGAATCTCCTTAAGCGCCTCCTCCGCGATGATCCGTTGCACACTGTTGAGTTCGAGTGCGTCGAAGAAGGCAGACACCTCCGCGATGGACAAGCCCAGCACCTCGCGCAGCGTCCGTCCGCCGAGCCTTACCGCCAGCGCCTGCGGGTTGATCCGCCCGCCGTGACACTCCGGGCAATCGGTCTTGCGCATGTATTTCTCATAATAGGTGCGCACCATCTTGGATTTCGTCTGCCGATACTTCTCCCCCAACTCCGCGATCACGCCCTCAAACGTCCCGCCATGCCGCCACGTCCCGCCCGACCACCGCCAAGAATACGTGAGATGCACGTCGCCCGTGCCGAAAAGCAGTGCGTATTGAGCCGCCGGCGACAGATCCTGCCACGGCGTGCTCAGCTTGAACCCGACGTGCTTGGCGACAGCTTCGTAAATGTGTCGTCGCCATTTACCGATTTTGGTCCGCATCGGTTCGATGGCCAATCCGATGAACGACTTCCTCGGAAAGGGAATCATCAACTCGGGATCGAAGCCGATGCGTACGCCCAACCCGTGACAGGCCATGCACATGCCGGCGGGCGAGTTGAAGCTGAACATTTGCGGCGACGGCGGCTCAAAGCTCAGCCCGCACGCGGTGCATGCGTAGCGCGAGGAGAGCAGCAGGTCGCCCGACGTTTTCTTCCGTCGCCCGGTTTGTGGGGCGTCGATGTCGTCGTCCATCGGCGAGACGATCAGCATGCCCTCGCCCAGTTCGAGCGCGTTTTCGACCGCCTCCGCCAGCCTCGTCTGCTCGCCGCCTTGGAGCGCGAGGCGATCCACAACGATCTCGATGTTGTGCTTGCGGTTGCGGTCCAGCATCGGATCGTCGGACAGGCTCACGATGCGCCCGTCCACCCGCGCCCGGGCGAAGCCGCGCCGGAGCATGTCCTCGAACAGGTCGCGATATTCCCCCTTCTGCTGCCGGACGACGGGGGCCAGCAGCACGATTCGGCTTCCTTCGGGCAGGTCCAAAATCTGCCCCACAATCTGATCGCGCGTTTGGGCCGATATGGGCTGGTCACATTGCGTGCAGTGCTGCGTCCCGACGCGGGCGAACAACACGCGCAGAAAATCGTGAATCTGCGTCACCGTGCCGACCGTGCTGCGCGGGTTCCAGCCGGTCGATTTCTGCTGGATGGAGATCGTCGGACTCAAGCCTGTGATCAGGTCCACGTCCGGCTTGGTCATTTGGCCCATGAATTGACGGGCGTACGAACTGAGCGATTCGATGTAGCGACGCTGCCCTTCGGCGTGCAGCGTGTCGAAGGCGAGGCTGCTCTTGCCGCTGCCGGAGACGCCGGTCAGGCAGATCAACCGGTTGCGCGGAAGCTCAAGGTGGACGTCCTGAAGATTGTGCTCGCGTGCCCCCTTGACGACGATCGTGTCCGGTTCCATCTCCTCCCGCTCCGATCCGTCCGGGTCCGCCTTTGTTGGCAACCCTGTTTAAGAACATAGGCTTCCGGTGTGGCACCGGTTTCTAACCGGTGCAAACGATGGTGCTCAACGCGGCGCCGGTATTTCTGCCAGTGAAGACACGGGTTGGAAACCCGCGCCACACTTTTCCAACAACCTGCTAGCCCGGCGTGATGCCCTTACTTTTCAACCGCTCCGCGATCACGGAGATATGCCGGATGCCGCTGGCGAAACCCACTTGTGAGACGCGCCAGAACCCCTTTTCCTTCACCAGTTGGAATTGTGCCACAATGTTGGCATTGACATTTCCCGTTGGCGACGCCAATTCGAGAAAAAGTCGCGTCCGCTCGATCTCCGCCCCCGAAGCGTCCTTGACCGTATCGGAGGTCGCCCGAAGCAGGCGCCCGCGGACCTCGTCAACGCTCTTCGGGAAGTCCGCCCGATAGTGACCAAGCGTAGGCCCCCATCGCCAGACGATTCTCTGGACCGCCTCGTCCCGTCCGAAACTCTGATGAAACGCCCGCTCAAAAATGTAGTCCGGAGCGCACAACGCAAGTTGCCGGTCGAAAGCCGCTTCCCGGGCGGCGGCATCGTCGCCGGCGTCGTAGTCGTCCACAATCGCCCGCAGCAGCACGTAGACCACGTCCTTGGGGTCGGCGTTCTGATCCAGCGTCAACCCCTGATCCGTGACAGGCTCGACGACGTGATGGCGAATGCCCTTGCCGACGTTGCGCGACTCGTCATTGCAGCCGCTCGAAGCGACCAGCGCAATCAACAGCCCCGACCACGCCCAAATCGTCCCAGGCTGTCTCAGCCACCGCATGTTTCGTATTTGAATCGTTTTGTTCATCGTCGCCAGAGTGTAGTTCCATCCCGCCGGAATTCAATCATCCCGCCTCCACAGCTTGTCCCCGCCAGCGGAGGCCACTACACTCGTTCGCAGGACCAGCCGGACCAAGGACGCCGCATGGCTGAAGACAACACCAATCTCTGGGCACCCTGGCGGATGGAGTACATCCAGACGCTTGACAGCTCAGCCGATGACGACGGCTGCTTCCTCTGCCGGTATTGGGCTTCCCCGCAGGATGACGCCCCCCAGCATGTCCTCTGGCGAAGCGAACGGGCGTTTGTCGTCATGAACCGCTTTCCGTACACAAATGGGCACCTGCTCATCGCCCCGCAAGCGCACGTCGGCGATCTGCTCGATCTGACCGAGGAAGACGCCATCGAAATCACCCGGCTGACCCGGGAAGCCCTCCGCGTGCTGCGTAACGTGCTCAATCCACAGGGTTTCAACGTCGGCGTTAATCTGGGCCGATGTGCCGGCGCGGGCCTGCCGGGACACGTCCACGCCCACATAGTCCCCCGGTGGAGCGGCGACACCAACTTCATGGCCATCGTGGGCGATGTCCGCGTTATTCCGCAATCGCTGGACCGGCTCCACGAGAAACTCACAGCCTGTGCCCGGAAACTGGGGTTCGCATCGTGATCGCCGATTCCCCAAACACGCTGGCTTCCTACGCCGTGCAACCGGCCGCCTCGCTGGGGCGCATTCACGCCGAAGAAGGACTGGCTGACCGCGATCCGTTTGAGCTTGACCGTCTTCGCATCTTTGCCAGCCCCGCGTTTCGGCGATTGCAGTACAAGACGCAGGTTTTCGTGACCGACGAGCACGACCACTTCCGCACGCGATTGACCCACACGCTCGAAGTCGCCCAAATTGCCCGAAGATTGGCCCGGGCGCTGCGTGCCAACGAATACCTGGCTGAGTCCGTCGCGCTCGCCCACGACCTCGGCCATCCGCCCTTTGGCCACGCCGGTGAAGCGACGCTGCGCGAACTGATGGCCGGCGACGGCGGCTTTGAGCACAATATTCAAGCCCTGCGCATCGTCGATTACCTGGAGCACCCCTTCCCCGGTTTTCGCGGTCTGAACCTGACATTTGAATTGCGCGAGGGGTTGGCCAAGCACGCCACCGAATTCGACCGCCCCGACATGTCCGCAGCCGCAGGCGTCGATGTGTCCGATCTCATCGAAAGCGGTCCGCAGGCCAGCGTCGAAGCCCAACTGGTCAACGCAGCCGACCGTATCGCCTACGATTGTCACGATCTCGAGGACGCCATCGGTGCCCAGCTTATCGGCGAGACCGACCTCGAAGAACTGGCCCTGTGGAGCGAGTCAGCCAATGCGGCTCGCGAGCGTTACGGAAAAGCCAATCTCTTCGCGATTCGCAGGCCCGTGCTCAATGCCGTAGTCGATCGCATGGTGGCTGACTGTGCTCGCGCGACTTCGGCTGAACTGGAACGCATCGCAGCCGGCGACGTTGACGACGTCCGCGCCCATAGCCAGTCCGTCGTCACGTTTTCGGAAACCGAGTTCACAAACCTCCGCGAGTTGGAGGGATTCCTGGCTGAAAGGGTCTATCGTCATTACCGCTTGGTGCGTATGGACGCCAAAGCGCGTCGCTTCATCGAACAGATATTCGCAGCCTATGTCCAAGACCCAGCCATGCTCCCGCCCCGATTCGCGCGCCGATTGGACGCCCACGGCGTCAAGCGCGTCGTCTGCGATTACATCGCCGGCATGACCGACCGCTACTGTCAGGACGAATATCAGCGACTCTTCGAACCACACGAACGGGTTTGATCCTCAACCACGCTTGGCGCAATTTTTGCAATAGCGCGTCAGCGCTGCTCGGAACTGATCGTGATCGCGCAACCGATGAGCAAACACCCGCTCCGATGGTCCGCCCTTGGCACGCATCAGCGAGACAAGTTTGCGTTTCTCGCCCGCCGGCCATCCGTCAAGCCCCTCGATCAACCCAACGACCGGCGCGAGACGCACAAACGCCCGTCTTTCCGAAGCGGGCCAACGGCTGACCCCGCTGGCGGACAGTGTCTCCGCCACGCGGGCGACGATCCCAGCCACCGCCTTGCGCCGATCGGGCATTTCCTGTTCCGCGATCAGGGAGGTGATGCCCAACGCACACCGATAAAGCCCGCGTTCCTCGAAAAGCTGATTTTTCCTCGCCCCCGGCAGCGTCAGATGCAGATCGCCGTGGGCCAAGCGTTTCAAAGTAGCTGCATCGCTACGATGACGCGGTTTGGACTGCAACTGCGTCCATTCCCGGTCCGCCAGACGCGCGACGGCTGCGTCAGCCGGGCGGAAACCGAGCTTGTAGTAAAACCAGAACGCGCCGCTGCCGATGGCTTCCAGATTCCCCTCGCCGAATTGGTACGGGTTGGCCACAAAGCGCGTAACCCCAAACAACGTACGAAACGCGCGCAGCGTCTGGGCGAACAAAAACGCAGCCTCGCTGCGACGATATTCCTCGAAAATGTTGACGCCCGTGTTGGCCTGTCGAAACAACGGGCTGACACCGCCGTAGCCGACCGGCATGCCATTGGCGAACAGCAGGTAGCCGTAGTTGGCTTCAAGGTTCAGACGATGTTCGGGCAGCACGCCGATTACCCCCAGCGTCACGCCGCACCCCAGCGGAGCTTCGTAGACTTCGTCCGGGTTGCCGTGGGTAATGCTGTAAACCTCTCGATGCCGGACAGCCAGGCAGGTCGTCGCCGTGTCGATCAGTCGTCGCGCTCGATCGCGCGGCAGCCGTCGAATGCCGGGAAGCTCGCACGTGATGAGCCGCCGAGCAGATGACGGTGCCGGTCGCATGCCGTCGTGTCGGTAATGCATGCGTCGAACCGGCAGGCGGTTGTGCGTGATCGAAGCGTCGGACGAGCCGAGACCAATCACGAGCGGCACTGCCGCTGCATCATAGCTCAACGCACGCAGATTTCGGAGCTGCGGTGTGTTTTCGAGTTGAATCAACAGCCACGCCAAATCGGTGAGCGTCAGCTTTCCTTTGGCATTACGAACCCATTGGCGCGTCGAGACCTCTCCCTCCTCGAACACCGCTTCCTCGGCGTGGGCCAGCGTGTGGCAGAGAATCTCGTCCAGCTTCTCGGGCTCCTCATAGCGAGGCCAATCTATATCGACGTTCGCCGGATAGCGCTTCGAAAGGAGCTTGGCCACGTGGTACGAGTATTCATAGCGCGTCGTCGTGCCCGCGATGCCGGAATCGTCGAGT
Organism: Phycisphaerae bacterium; assembly: GCA_029260215.1. Classification (GTDB taxonomy): domain Bacteria; phylum Planctomycetota; class Phycisphaerae; order UBA1845; family UBA1845; genus OFTM258. The sequence goes on along the minus strand of JAJDDQ010000015.1, from coordinate 35,856 downwards.
GCGTTGCGTCGCGACCGGCTCAACCGCTTGATACGCTGCCCGAAATCGCCGAGAAGCGTATCCGCCGCCCGAAACACATGCTCGTTGTCCGGAAACGCTCGCAGATAGCACAACACGGAATGAAGTGTCCTCAGGCTCTTCGTCGCAGAAACGGTCGCGTCCGCCAGCGACGTGAGCAGACGCACCTTTTCTCGCGACGATGCTTGGTCGAAGCGATTGCGAATCGCGTGAAGCGTCGAGACGAATTCTGATCCGGAGTTCGTGGCCATAATCTCGCTGCACATACGAACGCGCGTAGCCCGGGTTTCCCGCCCGGCGACGGTAGGGCGGGAGCACGAAAGGAGCGGTTGGCAAAAAAACCGCACAATTGGCAGCGGCCACGCACTTGCCTTGGTATCCGACCCGGGATTCGGCATCAAGTGGTGCGGGGGACGCGAAACCGGTCCCGATGGGGTCCACAAGACGCCCGACTTCCGCTAGCATAGCCCGCCCTGCGGCGGCGATCGATGCGGTCGGAACACTCCGCCGCGGCGTCCGGGTTTACGCAATTAAGGAGAATCGCAACGTGAGAATTCTGACGGTCATCAAGCAGGTGCCCGATTCCAACGCAGCCATCAAGGTCAAAGGCGACGGCAGCGGCATCGAAACCGCGGGGCTGAAGCAGGTCTGCGACCCATTTGACGAGTTCGGCGTGGAATTGGCCATCCAGCTTCGCGAAAAAGGCAACGATGTCGAGGAAATCGTCGCCATCTGCGTCGGCGGAGACAAAGCGGCCGAAGCCCTTCGCACAGCGCTGGCTATGGGAGCCGACCGAGCCGTGCATATTAACGACCCCAAGTTTCAATCCATGAACGAGCTGTTCATCGCCTACGTGATGGCCGAGGTCGTCAAGAAGGACGAAAAGGGATACGGCTTCGTCTTCTGCGGCAAGAACAACATCGACCTGGACAGCGGAGCCGTAGGGCCTGCGTTGGCGGAGTATTTGGATCTTCCGCACGTCGGGGCGGTCACGGGTTTGGATTTGACCAACGGCGGCAAGAGCTTCGTCGCCCGCAGGCGCGTCGAAGGGGCAGAGGAAGTGCTCGAGGGCGAAACACCGGCTTTGCTGACCATCGAAAAAGGTCTGGTAGAGCCGCGCTATCCCTCGCTCCCCAACCTGATGAAAGCCAAGAAAAAGCCGGTCCAGGTCGTGACGTCGGCAGAGCTGCCGGACATCGACGCATCGACGGCCGGCACGGACTTTATTGAAATGTCGCCGCCGCCCCCGCGCCCCGACTGTAAATTTGTGGAAGGCGAGCCGGAAGAAATGGCTCGCGAGTTGGTTCGACTGTTACGCGAAGAGGCAAAGGTCGTTTAGATATGGCAAGCAACATACTCGTTTACGTCGAACATCGCGGTGCGAAAATCCTGCCCGCCACGTTTCAACTGATCCACCTCGCGCAGCAACTCGCGACGTCGATCGGCGGCGATGTGGAAGCGTGTATCGTCGGCAGCAACGTCGGATCGCTCGCGGACGAAGTCGCAAAATACGGCGTGAAAAAGACGTACATCGCCGACAACCCTGAGCTTGAGAACTACCGTGCGATGGCCCAGACGCAGGCGCTGGCCGCCGTTATCGACGCAGCTCAGCCCAAACTGGTCCTGATGCCCACGACCGCCCTCGGGCGCGACTTGGCTTCGCGCATCGGTGCCCGCAAGCGCGCCGCCATGATGATCGATTGCACCGAAGCCGCTTATCAGGGCGATGACCTTGTCATCACCACGACCCTGTATTGCGGCAAAATCTTCGGAAAATTCAAGCTGACCGGCTCGCGATTGCAGGTCGTCACCATCCGCTCGAACGTCTTCCCCGCCGCAGCCGAGACCGGCGGGTCAGCCGAGACCGTCGCGGTCGATGTCGCGCTTCGTCCCCAAGACACGCGCATGAAGTTCAAGGAGTTAGCTGGCACGTCCAGCGGCGTCAAGGATGTGACCGAAGGCGAAATCGTGGTCTCCGGCGGTCGGGCGATGAAGTCGGAAGAAAACTTCAAAATCATCTACGAATTGGCGGAAACTCTGGACGGTGCGGTGGGCGCTTCACGCGCCGCCTGCGACGCGGGTTATCAGCCGCACACGCGCCAAGTCGGGCTGACCGGCAAGGTGGTCACGCCCGCACTCTACATCGCCTGCGGAATCGACGGTGCCATCCAGCACTTAGCCGGCATGCGCGGCAGCAAGGTGATCGTCGCGATCAACACAAAGCAGGAAGCCCCAATCTTCAAAGTCGCCAACTACGGTTGCGTAGCCGACCTGTTCGTCATGGTCCCGCTGATCACGCAGGAGTTTAAGAAACTTCTGGCGTGATTGACACTCCTTCTACGTAGTTGTTGAAGGAGTGAGTGTTTGTTCTTCTGCCTCTCTCCGTTTGGAGGGAAGTAACGAAGACAGTGATCGCGTGTTTCCGCATTACGGGATGAGCGGATCGGTCGGCTGCGCGCGTTCATAGGAACAGGAGGCACGTCTTATGTCCAAATGCGTCGGGTACACGATTGTCGGTGTGGTGTTGTTGGTGTCCGGCGCGCACGCCGGTGACAAACCTGCCAAGTTCAAGTTCAAGGATTACACACCGACTGGGAAACAGAGAAGAGCCCTTGGTGAAAAGCTCGGAAAGCCTTTGTTTACAGCATCTTAGCGTGATTCCTCGCTTTCGCAAATCGTCGCGTTTTGAGGCGTTTTGACGCGAAATGTGGTAGTACTACCACCTGTCGCGGGCAGAGCTGAGGCCGAGGCCTTGTGCGATCGGCAACTACGCATAATCGGCCAGATCTGGGTGAACCAAGCCGCCCTCGGTCGGAGCGGAACGCCTCAGCCGGCTCTGTTCCCATGCCTCCACGTCGGAAACACGAGCGTACCGGATACGGCCTCTCTGTTCGTAGGGCAACTCGCCGGACAGCATGGCTGCGACGACCTTCTCGCGCCGCATCCGCTGCTGTTTCCGGATCTGGTCGACGGTTAGCCACCGAGGGCCTTCGTTTCCATTGGTGCTCATCGCATCTCCGAATGTAAGAGGGTATCACGAACTGCAATACCGCGCTGCCACCCGTGCTCTTGCGTCAGCTTCGCTCGCCGATTGCTCGGAGGAGTTCGCGCACGATACCGGCAACGTCGGCCTGAAGGGCGTCATCCGCGCCGCCGATGAATTCGGCTACGCTGGCCGGCCCGACCAACCCACCCGACTTGAAGTCGCGGTCCAGGATCGAGATCGCCTCGGCAACTTCGGGGCGATCCCCGAACGAGCGAATGCTCCCCGCGATCTTCTCGACGCCGGCGCAGTGGTTCCGCAAGACGTAGAAGAGGTCGTATCCGTCCTTTGGCTTACCACGTTTGTCGAACGCCAGCGCCTTGAGCACGATGAACGCGCCCGGTCCGCACACTTTGATTTTTCGCTCAGCCTCCCCGCGTCCGCCTGGTAGCGCTTCCCGCAGCACGACCGTCTCGCAGTCCTGAAACGCCAAGTCCAACGCCGGCGTAATGATGGCCGCGAAACCCACTTCCAGGTTTCGGAGACGCCCGCCTCGGTCCGCCTTTGCTGTCGGCGGGATCAGGAAATCAACTGTGACGCCTTCACCCGATCGCCAGCGCTGCGCGGTCCGATTCCCTTCGAGGTTCGTGTCCGGTGAGAATCCCGCCTCGCTCAGGCGCTTTGCGATTTCTTCGTAGAGGTGGTTATCGAGAACGACGACGGAGAAGCCGAGGTCCAGGTCGATCGTGCCGATGTGCTCTTCAACATCGTTCGCGAGATTACTCTGATCCACGATCAGCGAGGGAACGAGTCCGCCGACCACACACATCTCATCCCGGAAGTCTCCAAGCCGTGTGGCGACTTCGACGCACGTCTGGCGCACCAGCTTGCTGCAACCCGGCGAATAGTCCGCCGCTACGCGCGGCCCTTGGTTTTCTGCCACCGCAGACGCTCCTTTCGCAACTGCTCCGCAGCTTCATCAGCTCTTTCCGGCATGCCTTGCAGATCGAGATACGTTTGCACCGCGCTGACGCACGACATGCTCTGCACCGACTCGGCGCCGTGTAGCACACCTTTGTCGTTCGGCCGGACGAGCCAGAGATTCGCGCCGCGATTCTCTTCGTGCCACTTCAGCTTCGAGAGCAGCTTCTCGCTCGGCGCCTTCTTCAAGTAAACGGCGACGAGCCGGTAGCCGGCGAAGGGCGCGAGCAGCCACGCGGCGGCTAATCCGGTCAGGGCGTACGAGCACCCGACTTCATCGCACGCATCGACAACCCGCTGAACGAGTTCCTGCCCCGAACGCGCCGAGACGTGGCCTTCGCGAATCTCGTGTCGCCGGAAATCATACTGGCTTTGCCACGCATCCAGGAGCAGGCTGGGATCCCGGGGGCGCACGGCCCGGTCATCATCCCGCTCGATGAGGCGATCATCTTCAAGTCGCTTGCAGATTCGGCTCACATATCCGGCGCCGAGATTCGCGTTCTCGGCCAAGTCGGCTTGCCGCCACCACCGTTGCGGATCGAGCAGCAGGAGACGCGAGACGCGGGCGCTCTTCGGCGCGAACACCGATGAAGGTCTGCCACGACGCACGAATTGGTTCGGCTGCCCGGCGACATGCACACGCAGACCGGGTGCCTCGATCCGCGCGTTGCCGGAGAGGTCCACATAGCTGACGCCCTCATCCTGGCAGAGTCGTCCGCCAAGTTCACCCATGAAAGGCACCACGACCAGGGCGATGGCCTCGCCGCTCACGGCCGCCGCAGCCGACCGAGCGCTATCAGCGGCCTGAGCGATGGACTCTGCTCGCGAACTCGACTTGGCTTCGATCACGAAAACGTGCGATCCAACCCGCAGGACCAGATCGGCATCGGCTCTGCGCTTCACGCGCCGTGCCGGCAGCCGTACCAACTCCTCCAGCAATCCGGGCACGCGATCCAGGATGTCTTCCTTCGCGACCATATTCACTATACTCGGCAAGTTGACTACGTGTTCAACAGTCGTATTTTAGTGAACTCTCTGACCCTGTCCAGTCCTCAGCACCCATTCTCCGCATCCCCCGCCCAGGTCGGTCCCTCCGCCCCGTCGGGGGCAACGTCCGCATCTTGTCCGAACCCACCGTATGCAACGCAAACCACACCAAAGACAGCCGGATGCAGCTCCAACCCGATGCACACGACGGCATTGGCATCCGAATCTCTAGCCATCTGTACGGCATGTTCATCGTGCTATCCCGCTTCGAGCCCGGCGGGCCCCGCTTCGCTTCCGGTCTACGCTCGGCAACGGTCGCGGCCAGCAAAGCTGTCACGCCCGCCGCTGGTCGCTCCGACCTAGTCCCGCCGGTCTCTACGCTCAGTCCTCCAGCAAGTGGTTTTCATTCGCCAGCGAGGGCGAACGAAATGAAAACCCCTTACTTTGGAGGACAGAAAAATGAAAGCAGAACAAGCCAAACAACTCGCAGATACCGGAATAGCCAATCTCGCAGCCGCGCTCGAACAGGGCAGGAGCGAAACGCTCACGGCCTATCTCGCCACCATGGCGAGGTTTCACCGTTACAGCTTCGGAAACGTGATGCTCATCATGACGCAAAAGACCGACGCGACCCGCGTCGCGGGATTCCGCACCTGGAAGAAAATCGGCCGGTACGTGAAGAAGGGCGAAAAGGGCATCGTAATCATTGCACCTATGATGATCCGTAAACAGGACGAGAGTTCCGCCGCAAGTCGCGACGACGAGAGAATCCTCCGCTTCAAGGCGGCGTACGTGTTCGACATCAGCCAGACCGACGGCGAGCCACTGCCTGAGTTCGCCAGCGTTGGCGGCAATCCGAACGGGTACACCGAACGGGTCAAGGAAGCCATCGCGCGCCGTGACATCACCCTCACCTACGCCGGGGAGTTTGACGCGATAGTCGAACTCGGCAACGCCGACGGCGCATCGCTTGGCGGCTCGATCATCGTTCGGGACGACCTGTCGCCGGCTCTCGAGTTCTCCGTGCTTGTGCATGAGCTTGCTCACGAGATGCTCCACCGCGACGAAAACCGCAAGACGCTCTCGAAGACCGTCCGTGAGACCGAGGCTGAGGCTGTGGCGTTCGTTGTGTCCCAAGCAATCGGCCTCGACACCAACACCGCCGCGCCGGATTACATTCACCTCTACGCTGGCGACAAGGACACGCTTGCCGAGTCGCTCGATCGTATTCAGAAGACCGCGACAACCATCATCGAGGAGATTTCCCTCGACCGCGACGAAGCAGAGCCCCGGCGCCGTGTGGCGTAGCGACGGCTCGACAGTCTTACAGAGTCGCCGGGCGCGGCGAGCGCCCTGTGACCTGTTTGTCCTCGCGAACCTCTTGCACGCCCATAGTCTCAATCCTCCGTGTCTGGTTTGCTGTGGTTTGTGGCGGGCTGTTCAAACGCTGAGCCGGAGCCGGCCACCCAGTACGTTCACGGATCTCGAAACGCGTAGCGCTTGCGCTCAAGCCTTCTGACACGAGATGCTCGCCGGGTTTACAGGTCGTTTTCGATCAGGCACGCGGGCGCAATGCAGACCGCATCGAATCGGAATCCGGCGAAGATCACATGGCCCGGCCTGACGGCGCGTTGAGATTGGCTATCGAACGGCTCAAGCGAAAGCACGGTCCACAATCCTCCTTGATACTCCACCTCAAGCCCATCCTGATACACCTCGCCCCAAAGCTGCATGTAAAACGCCCGTGGCACCGGCTTGCAATCCTCCCGCGTGTTTGAGAATTGCAGGACCGGAGAGAGCCCCAGATCTTGCGCGGATACGCACGAGAGCGAAAGTACCGATAGTTGCTGAATGCGAGTTCGGGAGAGTGTCGTGGGCAAACGCTCGGGATCAAGGTTGAATTCTTCGACAAGTGTCGCCTTCTTGTCACGATAGGCCCTGCGCACAACTTCAGATTGCAAGACCTTCGTCATGCCGCTGGCTGAATCGGTGATAGCCTGGGCTGCGATGTTGTCCGGGCTTGGGGCCTTGGTGCTCCAGGGTGGAGTTGCCCGCGTGTGTTGAATGCGGTCAGACCCGCATCGTGGGCATTCGGTCGCCTTCGTGCCACCGAACCACTTCGCCGTACAACGCTCACAGATGCTATAGTAATGATTGCTCATCAGCAGTTCTACTCAAGACACTCAACCGGGCGCAATCCACCGCTCATGCCTCGGAGTGCCCGTCCGCAGGCCACCTGCGCCACACCCTATCGCCCGTCGCCGACTCGCTTCGCTCGGTCGGGTGAGCGACGGCCGACAGGGTCCCGAGCCGCAGGCGGATACGGCAGCGCGATGATTGTTATCAAAAGAGCCCGTTGGCACGGCGTGGATCGTTGTCATGCTCCAGGTCTCGTTGCCTGTCCGAGTCGGCCGCTCCAGGGGATCACGATTGCCGAAGAGAACGGGGCCGAATGGCGAGCACCACCGAACTCTAGCCGGCCACGTAGAGAGACCACTTGGCCACGTCTCGCGTACTTATGCCACCATGCGGTGTCTGGCCTACTTGGCACCAGGCACACCACGGTGGAACCACGGAACGACTCTTCGTACGCCTTGCCCATGAATGCGTTGAATTCTCGCCCATACGGTGGGTTCATCCAAAACCGTGCCCGTCCAGTGTTTTCCGAGGGCATTGTCGTCCTTCGTGAAGTACCGCACACATTTCGCATTTTCCGGCGAGGCGCACGCGTCGAGATCGAAGTGGAAGATGGTGTCGAGTTCGGCAAAGAGATCGTCGGGGGTTGCCCATTCGGCCGATGCCGATGAGAAATGCACTTGCAAGTTAGGCTGCATCAGGCGGACACTCCCTTGCCTCGTGGCACGAAAAGACCCAGGTGATGGACGGGGTCAGAACCTCAATGCTGCGTAGCCGCAGCCTCTTCCGCAGGAACCTCGCGTTGCTGTTCGGTTCGACAGATGTAGGTATGGGCTGCATCCAGAACCTTCGCAGCGAGCAGCAGGTCATTGCGACCCAATGACTGGGTCTCCTGCCAATCGCCGTTTGTATCGCGATAAATGCGCGACAACGTGACGTTGTGCATGATGCCGTTCGACTTCGTCGGGTTGGCCCAGACGACCGCCTTGATCAGCCCCATCCGAATCTCCTGGACGGGCTGGTTCTTGGTTTCATTGTTGCTCATAACATTTCTCCTTTCGGTATCCTTCGACTAAGTGTCCATCACCTGGTCTGCTTCTGTTATGGCCTGACCAGGCGAGTGTGTGCGTTAGCCTGTGGCGCGACGCAACGCATCGTGATCACTTGGTTTTCGACTCCACCCCGGGCTCGATCTCTCTGAGCGTAACGAGCTCGAACACCCGGTTGGCCACGAGGGCGAGACGCGGCATGTCCTCAGGCCGAAAGTAAGAAGTCGTTTTCCAGTCACCGGTTCGTTCGTCGCGATAGCGTTTCTGGATGCGAATGCTGTGCTGCATCACGCTCCGGCCATCGCGCGTTTCCGCCTTGGTCCAGATGGAGGCGCAAATCGTCCCCGCACGGAACTCCTTGGCGGGAGGTTGTGGTTGCTGACTCATGAATTCTCTCCTTGAGGATTGACTGCTCTCGCTGACTCCGACTGACGCCGGCTGGTGCCGTTTGGCCCAGAGCGAGATGGGTTCAGTGATTTTTCAAGCTCACGTGCGGCCCGATCGATCATCTTCTGGCGGCTCAGGCTCGGTGCCGGCTCAATGAGCGGGCGCGGCGTCGACGAACTCAACCGCTCAGCAAATCGCTGCAGCGCTTCGACCGACGTGTAGGTCGTGCCACCGATCCGTATGGCCTCCAGTTTGACGCCACTGACCCCACGCGAGAGCCACCGGTAGCAGGCGCTGATATGGACGCGCTTCCCACTCGGCCGTCGCGGGAGATGGCGAGGGATGTCGCGAATCGAGACAAGTTGCTCACAAGTGATGTCGATCATTTCGTCATGCTCGTTTCGCCCGGTGTCTCACATACCCGGTCGAATCAGCCGTTCGACAGCTCCAACCAAGCCGACAAAGCGCATCGTTTGCTACGAAACAGGGCATGTTCCGTGGACGAATCGCCTTGCTATCGACCTGACTTCGGTTCATCCCTGTTGAGCTCCGTAACTCGTTATCCAGCTTCATGTAACCGCGTTTGTTGGGCACCCCTGGACACATGTCCAAGGTCAGGTTGGGCAGTGCCCGAAAACACGCCCAGCTCGTCAACGGCCTCTACCCAGATCCTCACGCGCTTGATGAGCGGCATCGGTTCATCGGACCGCTTGGTACGCACCGCATCCATGATTGCCTTACGGCGCTGAGCGGTATGCGTAATGACGGCGAAACCGAAACGCTGGTCTCGAACCGCCTCCGACAACGCGGGTGATGACCGGGTCGCCTTCAGGAGAATTCCGATTCTTCGGTGTACCGTGGGCACCGGTGTGTGCGGACCCGGCACATAGCAGTCGAACGCAATCGTCCGGTCCTTGACGCGGCAAAGGCAGAAGGCGCGATCCTGCAGCTTGTCGCCCAGGACGGCGGACAAATGAGTAGCCTCGATTCGGTGCCGCTCAACGCCTGGAATATGGCAGAACAGGAGGACGCCCAGGTTCTTCTGCAACGACTGCCCGCCCATCCTGCGAGAGCGAGCGACAGATACGCCGGCAGTGGCTGCCCCTTTCTTCGTGAGCTGATAGAGCGTGCGGTTGCTCGGAAAGCCCTTGATCGTGCGCAGAAACCCGTCCCGAACGAGACTCCCCAGGCGCTTGTCCGGTTCGCCCGGAATCAGCGTGCCGATCGTCGCACGGGTGGCGATTCTATATAGGCCCACAGCCTGAAGGATGTTGAGACTCACTTCACTGACTACCACAGCTCGTACCCCCATCCCTGTTCGGCGCAGTAATCGTGAAGAGATCTCAGCTTGCTGGGCCGGTAGGACTCACCAACGACCTCGATCGCAACCGGTCGCCCGGGCCGCCTGAGAAGGGCGTCCGGCACCGCAGAAGCGCAGCCGGACTGGGCAGCAAGGGCACCTTCGCCGACCCATACTCTTGCGTCGCGGGGGCGGATGGAGCGAATGTGTAAGAACACCAGCGCAAGAAAGAGATCGTGGGAGACTTCGCTCAATCTCGGGTATCGGGCGACTCCGCCAAAATGCACCGCAGCGGTTTCGGACACCGAAACGAGACTCACCGCTCGGGCGTCGGTCCTCCAACGGGCGCAAGAGGAAGCGATGATCGCCGACCATTCGGGTTCGGGGTGGCCTGGACTCCAGGCTGCGAGCGGTTCGGGCGAACGATGCGAAACGCAAGCGATCGCCCAAGAGCGTTCGATCCATCCGGCGCCTTCGAGCCGTTTGAGCCGTGGGTTCGGGTTCCCACCAACGTGCCACCAGGTCTCCGTGATCTGTTCGACGCTGAATACCTTCACGCAGTTGGAGAGCGCACTCAGCATCGCCCGATCACGGCCGGTCAGAACGACATGATGTTTGATTTTCGTTTCCACGAACATCCAATCTCCGCAAATAAGGCATTGGCCTCCTCACGTCTGAGAAGACCAACGCCGGTGATCAACGCTTTGCACTTGCATCAACCGTTCTTGTCTGTTCTCCCATTCACGCTGAATGGTCCGTTCCGTTGAAGTGCAAAGCGCCGCATGCATGCGCCGCAACTTCAACCGACAAGGTGATGTTGCAGGCACGCAAGCGTGATCGTTTTGGCTGCATGGTTTTGCGTCGTTGCAGCCGTCCGACGAAAAAAGCCATTCTTCCGTTGCCACCGGCCCATGCCCCGTGCTATTTTCGAGCCATGAAGCATTTTCTCTACCTGCTCACGGTTGCCTGGAGATCGGAGGCGTATCGCCTTCACGCGCGCCTGCTTGTGGCGGCGATCGGCCTCGCGACTGGATGGCTGGCTGTGCCGTGGCTTACTGGATGAAAGACTGCCCTCGGTCGGAAACCGAGGGCAGGGCCGTAACTGACGACCTGCAGTCCGCGCTCTCAACCTGTCAAGGCGATAAGGGCGTGGTGCAACGCAAATCCGAGGAGCACCCACGAACCATACCAAATGACATGTTCGGCAACTGCGCGAAGAGCGTGCCCCAATTCCAGGTATACGACGATTGTCGTCGGGTCCGACTTTCGCCGTTTCAGAGTGAATAGCTTCATGAACTCCTCCATTGTAGTTATGCATAACGTTCTCAATCCAGCAGCGGCGATATCCGCTGTTGGAATCAAAACCGTTGAATGGAGTATCCTGAAGCATCATGTCACCTGGGCCGTCAACGCTTAGTCTCGGACGGCGGCGAGATCGCAGAGGCTGCTGCGTCAGATGAAAATCATTCGCCCAGCCGAATCGACCCTCCTCGGTTCGATTGCCTGGCCACGTCCCGAAAGAGCTGCTCCAGCGCGGTGTACTTGCTGTCGGCCTGCTGCTGGACCTCTTCTGGCGCCTGCGTGTTGACTACGGTTGCTTCGACTTTCCCGTCCTGGACCTGGGGCTCGGATTGTGTCGGCCAAGGCGTCTGCGAGCGTCGCAGGTACTCGGAATAGGTCATCGGGTACGGGCACCACACTTGGCGCGGGATGCACTCGAATCGCGACAGCCCCGTGTCCCCGTTCACGTACAGGAGCGACTGACCTGCTGTGTTGTTCACTTCGCTGATTGCATTCTGGTTGAGGCGTGGATGCACAACTGCGCGGCCGGGCGTGCTGCATCCTTGATTCTCGCCATTTGGCAACGTGCCGATGTCCTCACCCGACAGATCGATCCAATCCCGGCGCTCGCGAGAATCGAGCAATCCGAAGGTCTGCTTGACCCGAGTGTTCGTCCAGATGGTCTTGCTCAAGTTGGGCGCGTCGCGAGTATCGAGGTTTGCCAGCGACTGGTTGCTTAGGATCATCCGGACCCTGGCCCCGGAGGCCTGCTGGCACACACGTTCCGTATTCGAACCACAAATGACCTGCCCTTCGTCGAGCATGAGGTAGGAATGTTTTCTTTCGCGGCCGCTGTTGTTCCACTTGCGCGCCGCATCCAAGAAACAGAAGAGACCCATTTTGGCGATCGACACGACGCTCATCGCGCTTTCCAAAGCCGGAAGCCACATGTACACGCATTCGTTGTTCTCGATCACAGTCGGCATGTGGATCGTGTCGATACCGGCCGGTGCGGGCCCCAGGACGGGATATTGCGCCAAGGCGAAAATCCGACCCAAGAGCTCGAAGACGTCTCGGTGTTCCCGACGATCGAGCGTATCGGTGAGCAACTCGTAAAGTTCTTCCCACGACGTGGGAGCCTGGCGTGCCGACTTAAGCGTCTTTAGCAAGAGGTTGCGAGACTGCTCGCTGTAGTACCCGCCGCCGTAGAACATGCCATGGTAGAGGTCAAGCATGTTGAGCGAGATTTCGCAAAACTCGATCGGGGGACGTGATACAGCTTGCAGATTCGTGATTGGGTTGAAGAAGCTGCTCGCCTTGCCTTGCTCAGCCGTAAAGAATCGGAACGTCTGGCCACGGAGCACGCACTCCTCGCGCATTGTATTAAACAGTGCCAAGTCACCTTTGAGGTCGATGGCCAAGATCGAAGAGGGATCTGACCGCGTCCAAATGGCTTCGCCTTTGCGGTCATATCGCGGCGTCCCGTTGTCATCTGTGACTGGACGGATGTGCCCCCTGATAAACTGCGTCATTAGCCCGCTTGCTCCGTTGCTGGTCTTGCCAGACTGCGCGGGGCCGGTGAAGCTAAGGTGTCCATCAAGCACGCTTTCATGGACGAGTGCGGGCGTGGGGCAAGGCAGCTCATGGTTGAGTATTTTCCGGAATGGATGCCACGCTTCCGCGAAACTTGGAATCACCCAGCCAAGGAAGAAGTGTCGTGCCAGTGCCACGCCGTTGGCTTGGTATTTGGAGGTGGCAACGCGGCTAACTGCTTCACTCCATTCTGTGTCGGATGCAGGAAGCGTGGGGCGAAGTGCCCCATGGAGTTTTGCAAGCGAATGCATCGTAAGCGCCGTAAGCGTGAGCCTGGGCAAAGGGATGGCCAGCACGCCGACGACAGCCGCCAGGATCGGTGCGATCGGCATAAGAACCACGACTGGCACGACGACAGCTGCGTAGAACGGTAGGAGCAATCCAATGACGTGACCCTCGCGTGAACTCATCGAGTCGCCGGGAAGCCACATGGCGGCGGTGCCAGCGGTCGCGCGGAAGCGATTGTCCGGGTACGCCAGAAACACAAAGAGGATTCCATTATGCCTGCGCAGAATCTCGCGAAAATCTACATCGATTTCGCGCGAGTGCTCCCGGAAGCGTCGCTTCAGGATATAGCCTGCTATGAGGGTGCCAATGAACGGCACTGCCGTTGCCAGCAGGAGCGCTGTTGCCAACTTGGGTGGTCCGAGCGGTTCGACTGCGTCCGCCGGCGCCTCGAATCCCGCGTGCCATTGCCTACGTCGATCGAATTCCATCAATCGGTTCTCTGCAGATGCCCTGTAGAGGTAGCCGACCAATAGCGCCAACGCGGCAATCGTCCCAATGCCAAATGTCGCGATGGTGAGGGGTAGCAGTATGGCATTCAACACTAACGCAGCCACGGCCGCCTCCACATGAACGCTCCGAATGGCGGCGTCCCTTGTGTTGGCCAACACGGTACACGGAAACAACATTTCTTCGGAATCTGGCACGAAGGCGCTCCTTGGTTGGGTTTCCTACCGCACGATCCGTGCGACGCGCCTGAAGTGCCGCGTCAGCCGGATTCGATCGTCGACGAATCGGTACAAGGGAAGTCCGGAGTTGTCCCGGGACGCGATCTTCGTCAGCAGCGCCTCATCTACCGTCGCGGGCGCGGGACCGATGCCGACCGTGAAGATTCGGCACCCGGCCTGTTTAAGACGATCGGCGACAACGAGCGGACAACAACTTTTGTTGTATCCGTCGGTGAGGAACACTATCTCTCGGTTCCGTCGGTACTCATCGCTACAAGCGAGTGCTTGTTCCGCTGCAAGAAGACCTGCCGTCATGTTCGTTCGATTGCTAGGTTTGAGTGACCGAATGCCCCGGTAGAGGGTACGCTTGTTTGTAGCGGGCGTGAGTGGGCAAACCGGAAGTGCGATGTCGTGGAAGCCGACGACGGCAATCCGAGCTGCCTCATTACTAGCTCGCTCATCAACGAAAGCAATGGCGGCTGCCATGCCTGCGTCTAGGCGTGATCCGGTTCCCATGGGCTGCCCCATTGAACCACTGCTGTCGAGCAGCAGCACACTGTCACAGCCGGACGTATCGCAGAAGTGGTTCGTTGATGGAAGCTGTCTGCCGAACCGCTCGGGTAGGCATGACAAGATGCGTTTGATCATTTCGTCTCTCCTTGATCCTTTTGGTGGGTGAGCTTCACGCTCACTGTTTGGGAGATTCCGCTGATCTTGTCGCGCGCGGTTGCTTCGCACAGCGTGTTGTTGTCGAACTTGAAGATGACAACGATGCGGTATGTCCGCAGCGTTTCGCGGGGGAGCCCCTGCAAGTGAATGACGCCGATCTTGCTGCACTTGTCGATCGGTGCATCTTGCGGACCTTGCAGGATCTCGATAAACGCTTCGGTAGCAGTCTCGCTCAAGAGACGATATTCGGTAGAAAACTCACCCGGAACCGGCTTGTTCTTCGGAACGACAACATCGCAAGCGAGCGGACGTTCGTCCTTCGTTTCGTCTTCGACAGCAACTCCAATGTCGTGGCCAGTCGCTTCTTGGAGAACGGGGCGATTCGGAATGACCTTGCCTGCACCCTCGGCAATAAGCAAGTTGTGCGCGTGAAGAGCTGCCCCATGGGACACGACGATGGCCGGGTCGATTTCGGCTTTGGCGACGAGGCCCGTGTGATCGGCGATCGTCAATTGGACCCTGGGGCTTTCGCAAGCGCCGCCTGCCACGGCCAGCATGTCGAAGTCGCCCCATTCCTTCTGGGCATCCGTCTTAACCTGATCGACGCATGCCAAGATTTGCTTGGTGAACGCTTGGGTTGCTCGCTCAAATTCCTCCTGCGTGATCTCAACGAGCTTTGTGTCGTTGTTTACGCGAAGGGCGACTTTCGTGGCGGGCTGCATCCCAAGCGCAATCTTGGCTTTCTCAGCTTTCGCTTCCAGTTCGGCCACCTGCTCGGGCGTGAATGACTCTCGCGTGATGCTTTTCCCGGTATCCGCGCTCATCTTCTCGATGAGAAGATCAACAACCGCGGCAGTAAAATCTCGCCCGCCAAGCCTTGCCACGCCGCCCGTTGCTTTCACTGCGGCGATGCCGTTCTCAACCTCCAGCACCGAGACATCGGTCGTGCCAGCGCCGACATCGACACAGATGATGCATTCCACCTGCTTCTTGACACAATATGCCAAACCTACGGCTCCCGGCTCAGTGATCACCTGAACAACTTCGAATCCGCCGGCCTCGGCCG
This sequence comes from Phycisphaerae bacterium, assembly GCA_029260215.1. Classification (GTDB taxonomy): domain Bacteria; phylum Planctomycetota; class Phycisphaerae; order UBA1845; family UBA1845; genus OFTM258. The sequence continues at coordinate 20,453 of JAJDDQ010000015.1, read as the reverse complement.
CTCGAATCGCTGCGGCCCTACCCTGATCTGGGAAGTTCGCCGGGATCGTCAGGACCAAGCGGCTGATCTTCTGGCCAGTCTGTTTCTCGGCTCGTTCAACGATTATTTTGATTGCCAACGTGGCGATTTCTTCCGCGTTCATCGTGTTCCTGATGAAGCGCTTGGCCTGGTTCGCCAGCTCCATCTTCCATTCCACCGCAACATCTTCGGGGGACACTTGCGCCTGTTCACTCGCTTCCTCACCGAGTACGACGCTCCCGTCCGCAGCAAAGCACAAAGCGCTGTTGGTCCTTCTTGCGCCGTGATCACTTCGGATGGTCTCAGCAAGTCCGGAGGGGCCACAAATGGCCGCCTTGATTCCGTCAGTTCCGAGGTCAATCGCGAGAATAGGACCCTGACCATTGACACACTCACCATTAGGCATAGCGATTCCTTTCCTTCCGGTTACTCACGGGCCGCGCCGTTCGCCTCAACGTACACCTCGACCCACGCTCCTCTGATTACCGCACCGTCACACTCGCGGATGTATCCTGGTCGCCGTGCATGGCGGACGCGGCCGATCTTCGCAGGGGAATCTGAGATGCGACGTGAACTCACTTTGTGGTACTTGGGGTTGAACGGATCACCGCGAATCGCACGAATGAGCCTCACTCCGAACCGCCGTAGAAGCTGGAGGTACTCCTCTCGGTCGGACTCTCGGCCGTTCCTGAGTGCGTCGTCCATTTCACAGCAACCAATCAACTCGTCATCGAGCCGATCGAGTGTCTGAATCACGGCTTCTAGCAACGGACGCACAAACCTGCTGTCGATTTCGTCATTACGAAGCGACGCGTTCTGCTCGGCGAGCGGCTCAATGACGCGTTTCTGCCGTTCGCCTATGGCCCCGAGCTGCTCTTCGATCTTTCTGAACTGCGTTAGGAGCGAGTCCTCACTTGGAGGTGTGCGACCCGGGTGGTACTCGATGATGGTAATTGCTGCCGATGAGTATCCCGCCTGGGCTTCGTTGGCCACAGAGCGCAGTACATCCACTAGATTGACCCAACCGAAGAATTGCTGGCCATTCCTTCGGACTACGTAGTGCTCGTCTGTACATTCGCGCCAGCTTTCAACGGTGGGCGTACTTGAGGACGGTGACTCGTGCAGGTCTGCACACGACGGCTCGCCGTTTCTGGTGGTCGGTTTGGGCGTTCGAGCATCTTCGCCACCAGGTTTGTCCGATGACGCCGCACCATCCATGAACGGAGGCTGGTCGTTCGCGTTCATACTCGCCTCCCTTCAAGCGCCGTTGGCATTGCCGGCCTGAGTGTGGATTGGGCGAGTTGCCCGGCCTGGTGGGCACATTCGGACGGCGGCGAAATGGTCAGATCATCCAACGCACCTCTCATTTTGTCTGGAATCGCAAACGACATGATGAAGTCTCCTTCTGAAAGTACGCCGCGTGCATCGCCGCCTCCCAGATTGCCGCCCAGTGCCGTGGCAAGCGCAGACCATCCGCGCTCGCCGCAACGGCCACGTCCTGGAATCGGGTTTTCAGCCTAGAACGGCACCACCGAAGATAGTCGCGGCTCATGCCGAACGACCGGCCCTCGCGGATTGCAGGGCCGCGTCAGTAGGAGTATAGCACGACTTCGCCCGATGTCAAGCGGTCGGGGGAATTTGCTGTTTTCGTCTGAAATGAAGGCGAGGCAGAGGAGTCCCGAGGTGTTTGCTGGTCGTTGCACCGGTGTCCGGGTGAGTGTACTTGATTCGAAAGTACTCCCCCTTTTCAAGGTCCAAGGCGCCCCAAGGACCTGTCGTGGACCCAGCGACCACCATGCCACACCGACGTGCAATGTCGTTTATGTGATCAACCAGATCGCGACGGTCTTGCGTCCGCCAGGAGCGGATTTCTTGGTTGCCATAGAGAGGTTGTAAGACGACTTTCAACTCCTTCAGCGCGGCACGGCTCAGCGCGGCAGCAGCTCTCTCCGCAGCAACTATGTCGGCGGCGCTCCGCTTATCGTGAGAAACTACGACCGAATGGATGGTTGATGCAAGCTTTCTTGCGTGTATCGCGGCATCCGCTGGCGAAGGTGAACTCGGGAGGTTTTCCTTCTCTAATTGGATGTGCTCTTGTAGCTGGGCGTCTAGCGCCTTGGTTTCTTGATGCTTCACTCTTCCAGTTTGCCACGTTCTCAAGTCTTGCGCAAGCCGATCAAGGAAAGACCCATCAGCTGTTTCTTGTATGATCTGCAACGATGCGACGAAGGCCTGCTCTTCGTTGTCAAGACGAGGCCTCACCTTGTCCGCAAGAAACTTCGTCGCCAAGTAATACTCGCCAATCGAGATCAGGTGACCAAGTTCTTCGGATATCTCCGATGCGCCATCCTGGAACCACTGTTCCGCTCCAGAACGATGCTGGAATGCAAGACCCGCCCCGAGAGCATCCCGCAGTATGTGGTCGCGTTGCACCGCGCTGCGCTTTAGTAGTTTGTTGAGGGTTTGAATACTGTCAAGCATGATGTTGAGTCCAAGAGAGGGGGAGAATCCAGGAGTGCTTGGGGATCGGTGGGAAGCTCTCCGATGATATCGTAGACATCGTAAGGATACACAAAGCCCTCATCATCAAGGAGTTGTCTGTGCTTCTGGCTTTCCGCGCCATAGGTCACTAGATCTTCCCCTTTGCCTCCAAGCTCATTCAACCTGCTTACGGCGGATGGATGCCTGCCGCTTGCCTCTCCTTTTGGTTCTGTGAAGTGAAGAAGCGAGAACAGGTACCAGAGCATGAGCTTAGTCTGATTGGGCGTAAGGTTGTAGCCCGCGCGTATCGTGGACAAGGCGAAAGCGTCCGCTTCGTACTCTAGGACAAGAAAGTCCTCCGGTGACAAAGTGCATGATTCCGCGCAATGTTCTCTGTATCGGTCGGTATGTCCCAATACAACGTGGGCGAATTCATGCAATATCAAGAAGTGTATACCGAGTGCTGTGCCAGCAAATAAGGCATCGCGATCAATCTCTATCGTTTCGAGTCCCGGAAGGAGAAGCGATGAATATGCCCGATGTTCATCGTGGCCAGGAGTTTCGAACAAGAGGTTGGCTAGGTCAGGCTGATACGCCAACGCGATGTTGAATTCTTGACGACCGCCTATGACAAGTTGCTGAATCTCCATGAATCTTCGGACCCACAAATAGTAATGCAGGACTGCTGATGAGATGACGACTATATCTCCTTCGCATGGCGCGGGCGCGGCACCGGCATCCCACGCCGAGCCCGCAAGTTCCCCTACTGGGGTCCCATCAAGACGTGCGTCCTGAATGAAGGATTTACTCTTATCGATAAAGGTTTGCAGCGTCTCGTGAACGCGATGCTTCCAAGGAGGGCTCTCGTCAAGATATTGCTCAAAAGTCGAACTAGACCAGCGCTCACCATCTAGATGAAAGTCTATCCCGTATTTGAAAGTAAGGTGTGGACCATAGAACCAAGGCGCGCGTCGTGGCGGCCTTTCCTGCCCCCACGATGCAGGCCCACCGTGGAGATTCAGTTGGATTTTGTGGTGATGGGACAGCACCGCTTCCAGAAAATCGTCTGCTGAGCGGAACTGACGGTCGGAGCGCCAGTATTTTCGATATGACGGCGCAAATAGAAGCACGTTGCACACTCCGACGCTTGCGATGAAGGACTCAACTCCGAAACCACCCCTGGCGAACTCTTTCGTTGCTGTAAGGCCTGCCGAGGCGATCAACTGTTCTCAGACTATAATCCTTCGCCCAAGAACACCGCGACAGCTTGATTGGTGGGCGATGGTCAACCCCAAAGCCGCCTTCTCGTGCGAGACGATCTTGTCCGACGCCACGAGCGCTTTACCATCATCCACATGGATTGCTCCATCCAGGTGAAGCCGCAGGCAGCCCCTGCCATGTTACACGAATCGGTTCCCGACGCACGTCTGGCCCAACGGAACCAGCGTCGGCGTGGCTGACCGGCCGCACTCGCATCGCGCCTTCCGGATATCAACAAGGCGTCGTGTTCAACCGGCTTCGCGAACAGAAGCCGACGAACCATGCAGCGGGCCCGGTGACTGTACTCCAAAGCAGTCCTGCCCCCCTGAGCAGTCCAGTCCCTCCTGCGCACCGTCGATCTGATGTTCTTGACGCCCGCCGCTTGATGTAGCATAAAGGACGTTATGCAGCGTCAAAGGCCCGCCGTGCTCGGCGGCCCAGAAACGCTGTTTCATCATCGGGACACGGAACGGCCGCGACATGTACGAGGAAACCGCACTTTTGGGAAAACCGCCATCGGCGACGAAATCGCTGACGAGGGTGGTTCCTCGCATCGTGGCGGACGCCGGGCCTGATGCCGCTCGACGGTTCGTCGAGTTCTTCACCGCCACCATCCGAAACCCCAATACGCGCGAAGCGTACGCCCGGGCCGTTCGGGGCTTCCTCGACTGGTGCGACGTCCGTGGAATCACGCACCTGGACCAAATCGAGCCGATTATCGTCGCCACGTATGTTGAAGGACTTCAGGTGGTGAGATCGGCCCCAACCGTGAAGCTCCATCTTGCCGCGATCCGGATGCTTTTCGACTGGCTGGTGACCGGCCAAATTCTTCCCGTAAACCCGGCCAGCTCCGTTCGTGGCCCCAGGCACGTCGTCAAGAAGGGCAAGAGCCCGGTCCTCACAGCTGAGCAGTGTCGAGACCTGCTTGATAGCATCGACACATCGCGGATCGTCGGGCTGCGCGACCGAGCAATAATCGGCGTGATGGTCTATTCGTTCGCGCGCGTCTCAGCCGTCATGAACATGAACGTCGGTGACTTCTACAACATCGGTTTCCGCTGGACAATTCGCCTGCACGAGAAAGGCGGAAAGTTCCACGAAGTGCCTGCCCATCACAGCGCGGTCGAGTACGTTCATGAGTATGTCCATGCTGCAGGTATCGGTGATGACAAGAATACGCCACTGTTTCGCACGCTCGACAAGCAAAGACGACTCACCGGAAAGCGGATGAATCGTGACGATGCTTTGCGAATGGTCAAGCGTCGCGCAATAGCGAATGAATTGCCCGAGTGCATTTGTTGCCATACATTCAGAGCCACTGGAATCACGGCTTACCTAGAAGCCGGTGGAACTATAGAGAACGCCCAAGCTATCGCGGCGCACGAATCGCCGCGAACGACAAAGCTATACGACCGAACGGGAGACGAGATAACCCTCGATGAAGTCGAGCGAATCTCCATCTGATTACGGAGCCGTCCGTTGCTCAATCAAGTAAGGCTAATACGCAATGTCGGGCCGTTCGACTCAGTTGCCGGCACTCCCGGAACCGAGCTTGCGCGCCTGACGCTGATCTACGCCGAAAACGGACGAGGCAAGACGACACTCTCTGCTATTCTACGCTCTCTTCAGAGCGGCAGTAGCGTACCGGTCAAAGAGCGGCACCGTCTTGGAGCCGAGCAGGCACCCCATGTTGTCATTGACTGTGACGGTAACCCACAACCAGCGACTCTTGAGAACGATACCTGGAGCCGAACCTATCCAGCGATTTGCGTTTTCGACGATATATTCGTGCACGAGAATGTCCACTCAGGTCTCGATGTCACAGCTGAGCACCGTCAGAACCTCCATCAAGTTATCATTGGACGACAGGGTGTTAGTCTCGCAAGAGAGGTTGAGAACCTCGCATCGGAAATAACCAGACTCCAAGGCGTGGTTCGCGAAAACACGACGGCGATATCCACGGACGTACGAGGCACCTTTTCCGTCGATGAGTTCTGTGCGTTGTCCCCAGTTGAAGGACTGGCCGGAGCGCTCGCCGATGCCGAGCGACGCTTGGCCGCACTTCGTCAATCGCAGGCCGTTGCCACTACTGAACCGTTCCAACCGCTCGAACCACCGTCGATCGATGTTGATGAGTTGCAGGCAGTAATTGCCCGGGACCTTCCCCAACTTGATACGACTGCGGCGACGGCTGTTCAGGACCATTTTGCACAACTCGGCGACGGAGCGGAAAGTTGGGTCGAAAGAGGCATGCGGTATGCATCTGCTACCGGGGATCCCTCGACGCAGCCGTGTCCGTTCTGCACCCAAACGCTGCGTGAATCAGATATCCTAAGTCATTACCGCGCGTACTTCAGTGACGCCTACGCTGATCATCATCGGTCCATAACTGAGATAATGTCCAATGTCGACCGCATTCTCGGCGGCGATTCGTTGGCGGCCTTCCAGCAGCGCCTTACGCAACAAATCGACCGACACCGTTTCTGGGCCCAGTTTCATGAACTCCAAGCAATCGACTTGGATCCGCAGCAGATTGCCGAATCATGGCAGCACGCTAGAGACCAGTTGCTCCGGCTGGCCCGCGCCAAGCAGGCCACGCCTCTTGAGATAATCGACTTCGATGAAGCCGCTAGGACAGCGGTCGAACAATACGAAGGCATCCGGCAACAATGTCGCGATCTCAGCCGCACTCTCCTCGCATCCAACAATGCAATCACAACGACCAAGGAGGCGGCGGCCGAAGGCGACGCCGCCGTCGCATCGCGCGACCTTGAGCGGCTCAAGCGAGTCCAATCACGTTTTAGCGATGCTGTGCGCCCGCTATGTGACGAATACCTTGCGGCACAAACTAGTAAGGCGGAAGCTGAACGACGTAAGGTGGAGGCACGCGAGGCCCTGGATCGGCACCGTGCCACCATCTTTCCACGTTATCAGGCTACGATTAACGAGTACTTGGCCAAGTTCTATGCGGGGTTTCGTATCGTCGAGGTCCAGGCAACAAATCCGCGCGGTACGCCCAGCTCAGTCTATCAGATTGAGATCAACAACTGCCAAGTACCGATCGCATCTGCCAACGCAAATGAGCCGACACCGACCTTTAAGAACACCCTGAGCGCCGGAGACCGCAACGCTCTGGCGCTGGCGTTTTTCTTCGCCGCTTTGGATCAAGAACCAGACCTTGCCACGACCGTCGTCGTGATTGATGATCCTGTCTCCAGTCTCGATGATGGGAGGACGCTAACAACCGCCCAAGAACTTCGAGCCCTGGCGGCAGGAGTCGAACAGGTAATCTTATTGTCCCACTCGAAGCAAATACTCTGCATGGTCTGGGAACACTGTGATCAAGAAAACGCGGCGGCGTTGGAGATTGTTCGCGCGGCTGATGGCTCTAGCATCGAACAGTGGGCAGTGCATGATGCGGCTATCACTGAGTACGATCGACGTCACGCCCTGCTTCGGGGGTTCGTTGGAGCAACTCATCGAGATGGACGGCAAGTGGCAATCAGTCTTCGGCCGGTTCTAGAAGCGTACCTGCGCGTTGCGTGTAGCGAGTACTTCCCGCCTGGGACTCTACTCGGTCCGTTCATCAATCGGGCGCGGCAGCTGGCGGAGAATAGTCGCCCGATTCTGCCCGGCCGGGATTTGGCCGAACTTGACGCGATCAAGGAATACGCGAATCGTTTTCACCACGACAGCAATCCAGCATGGGACGTTGCCGTGAACAACATCAATGAAACTGAGCTTCTTGGTTTCGCCGGTCGAACCGTAACGTTTACGACGCGACAGTAAGCATCTTGAGAGCCTGACTATGGATAATGGACAACTCAATTGGATCGCGAATTTCATCTGGGGCATCGCAGATGACGTCCTTCGCGACGTTTACGTTCGCGGCAAATATCGAGACGTCATCCTGCCCATGGTCGTCATCCGGCGGCTCGACGCCGTTCTGGAGCCGACAAAGCGGGCAGTCCTCGACATGAAGGCATCGCTGGATAAGGCCAAGATCGCGAACCAGGAGGCAGCTCTCTGCAAGGCAGCCAGCCAGGCGTTCTACAACGCATCACCGTTCACACTTAAGGACCTCAAGAACCGCGGCAAGGCGTCCCAACTCAAAGCCGACTTCGAGGCGTATCTGGATGGCTTCTCCGAGAACGTCAAGGAGATTCTGCAGAAGTTCAAGTTCCACAATCAGATCCCCACACTACACGAGAGCGACACAATTGGTGCTCTGATTGAGAAGTTTCTCGACCGTTCCATTAACCTCTCGCCCAATCCAGTCTTGAATGAAGATGGCTCCATTCGATTACCCGCGCTCGACAATCACGCGATGGGTACGATTTTCGAAGAGCTGATCCGCCGCTTCAACGAGGAAAATAACGAGGAGGCTGGGGAACACTTTACGCCACGAGACGTGGTGCGTCTCATGGCCGAGCTGATCTTCCTACCCATAGCGGAACAGATTCAGGACGCTACTTACACAGTGTACGACGGCGCGTGCGGAACCGGCGGTATGCTTACCGTTGCTGAGACTCGGCTTCGCGAGTTGGCACAGCAGCATGGGAAGCAGGCCTCGATTCACCTGTTCGGCCAGGAAGTCAACGCCGAGACATACGCCATCACGAAAGCCGATTTACTGCTCAAAGGCGAAGGCGACGAAGCCGAGAATTTCGTCCACGCCTCGACTATATCCGCGGACGGATTCTTGGCTCGCGAGTTCGACTTCATGCTCTCGAATCCGCCCTATGGTAAGAGCTGGAAGACCGACCTCGAAAAGATTGGTGGTAAGAGCGGCCTGAAGGATCCACGCTTCATAATCGAGCACGCCGGCGATCCGGAATACAGCCTTGTGACGCGTTCCAGCGATGGCCAGATGCTGTTCCTCGCCAACAAGCTGGCGAAAATGAAGGAGAATACGCCACTCGGCAGCCGCATCGCCCAAGTCCATAACGGCTCGTCTCTCTTTACCGGCGACGCTGGCCAGGGCGAAAGCAACATCCGTCGATGGATCATCGAGAACGATTGGCTAGAGGCAATCGTCGCACTGCCGTTGAACATGTTCTACAACACCGGCATCGCCACCTACATTTGGGTGCTATCGAATAGAAAACCAGATCCGCGTCGAGGCAAGGTTCAACTCATCGATGCCTCGCAATGGTCCAAGCCACTGAGGAAGAACCTCGGGAAGAAGAATTGCGAGTTTTCGCCCGAAGACATCGAACGAATCACCGATGCCTTCCTTGCGTTCGAGGAGACCGAGTACTCGAAGCTGTTTCCGAACGAGGCCCTCGGCTACTGGAAGATTACGGTCGAGCGCCCACTACGTCTCCGCGCACAATTCACGAAGAAGGCGATCGAAGGCCTGCGTTTTGCTTCAGGGGACGAAGACCTTCGCCGAGAGCTCTGGTCCCAGTTCGGCCACGACATCTATGAGCATTTCCCAAAAGCTCGTCCCGAAATGGAGAAATGGCTTAAGGGTGAATCGGAGGAAGGAACGGGCGAAGAGGAGGAGGAGTCAGGCGGTAGCAAGGCCAAAGCACCCGAAAAGAAGCGCAAGAAGTTGCTGACTGCCAAGCACTGGCAGCGGGACCACGAGCTCGTTCAAGCCGCAAAGAAACTCGCGGAGCGCATCGGGCCAGACCAGTTTGATGATTACAACATGTTCGACGACCGGGTCACCGAGGCCTGTAAGAAGCTCAAACTGAAGCTCTCCGCCGGAGAACGGAAAATCGTCGCACGAGCGATGAGCTGGCGCGACGAAAAGGCGCCGCCGGTCGTAAAGAAAACTCACAAACCAGACAAGGTCGAGCTCGATCCGCTCCACGGCCTGTATGAGGCTGCCATCAACGGCCAAAACGGCATCGTCGAATACGAGCCGGACACGGAGCTGCGCGACACCGAGCAAGTTCCGCTACTTGGAGAGGGTGGAATCGAGGCGTTTTTTGAGCGCGAGGTTCTGCCCCACGCCGTGGACGCTTGGATCGATGACCGCAAGACCAAGATCGGCTACGAGATCTCGTTCACACGGCACTTCTACAAACCGCCGAAGCTACGCGCACTGAACGCAATCAAAGCAGACATTCTCGCTCTTGAGAGCGAAACGGAAGGACTGCTGGCTGAAATCGTAGGAGGGGCCAAGGCATGAACGGTCTTCCCGAAAGAGAAGCCACAGCCGGGCTGTGGTTCGAGCAGACACTCGGGAGGTCGTCATGATCGACGAACTCAAGCCTTATGCCGAGTACAAGCAGTCTAGCCTCTGCTGGCTAGAACAGATACCTGCACATTGGGAGGTGTGCCGAAACGGAAGGCTCTTCGCTCAGCGGAAGGAGACGGGATTTGGTCACCTCCCGATTTTGGAAGTATCTCTGAGGACGGGCGTCAGAGTGAGGAACATGGAGAACCTCACCCGCAAGCAAGTCATGTCCGATCGCAACAAGTACAAGCGAGCCGTGTCTGGGGACATTGCGTACAACATGATGCGTATGTGGCAGGGCGCCGTTGGCGTTACTCCTCAGGATGGGTTGATTAGTCCCGCCTATGTAGTTGCGCGTCCTCGCACTGGAGTCAATTCTCGTTATTTCGCTTACTTGTTCAAGACTGACGCGTACAAGGGCGAAGTCGATGGTCATTCGCACGGAATCGTTAAAGATCGTAACCGTCTCTACTGGGAGGACTTTAAGCAGATCGGGAGCTGCACTCCGCCAACAGAAGAGCAAGGGGCTATCGTCCGTTTTCTCGCCGAGGCAGGACGCCGCACAAACCGTCTGATCCAGCACAAGCGGCAGTTAGTGGCATTACTTAATGAGCAGAAGCAGGCCGTCGTCACTCAAGCCGTCACCAGAGGTCTTAACCTCTCGGTTCCGATGATAACGTCGGGTATGGATTGGCTCGGAGAGATTCCGAATCACTGGACAATTAGAAGACTTCGAACGGTTGCTGATCTCCGGACAAGTAATGTGAACAAACTGTCGTACTCGTATGAGACACAAGTGCGACTATGCAATTACACAGATGTGTACAAGAACGATCGAATCACAAGCAGTCTTGAATTCATGCAGGCGACTGCATCCTCGAAGGAAATCGAGAGCTTCCGCCTTCTTCCGGGCGACGTGGTGATTACCAAAGATTCCGAGGACTGGCAGGATATCGGCGTGCCGTCGATCGTAGTAGACGACATTAATGACTTGGTGTGTGGTTACCACCTTGCGATTCTTCGCCCAAGGCCGAATTGTCTTCATGGAAGGTATCTCGCGTATGCCCTGCAAGCGCGGTCTGCCACTGCACAGTTTAGTGTTAGCGCGCGTGGCGTGACTCGGTATGCACTGTCCCAAGGAGACATCAAGGCGCTTCTCTTGCCGGTACCACCCTTGGATGAGCAGCGGGATATCTACATCTCGATTGATCACTCGACGCACGAGCTTCGGAAGGCAGTGCAGCGGGCCACTCGTGAAATTGACTTGATCCGCGAGCACCGAACTAGGCTCACCGCCGATGTTGTGACAGGCAAACTGGATGTCCGCTCGGCGGCAGCGGAGCTGGACGATATCGCAGATGCTGAGCCCGAACCGCTGGCGGACACCGACACGGAGTTCGAGGACACACTGGAGGAGGTGGCCGATGCCCAATCTTAGGGTGTTCGCTACCGACTTCATCGGTAGTTACAACAGTCTTAACAAGGCTCACACACTCACCATCTCCAAACATCGTTGCCTGAAGGCCACCCAGACCATGTGCGTGGCGGTGTTTCGGGCAGGAACTCCCAGCGCGGCCCACGCCGTTAGCTTAGCAGCGTATAAGAGCCAAGCCATCAAACTCGCCGTTGATTTCACGGGTGCCAAATTGAAACGTCCCAGACCCTACACTAAGCTTGATTCAACCGAGAAGGGCAACATCTCTTACTGGACGGGCATGACTTTTGCTACTCTAGTTGCTGACCAGATTCTGGACGTACCTCGTTTGCTGCACGCTGGAGCGTTGAAGAAGCAACGGCTTGCCCGGACAAACCCTGCTTCACGGAGTTTAGCAGATCTTGTAGGGCAGGATAGCAGCAAGAATTGGCACGTTCTGGAAGCCAAGGCTCGGCAGCAGGAGGTGTCCGACGAAACCCGGAGCAAATGGAAAACACAGGCAGAGACAATCGCCTCCATCGATGGCAAAGTGCCGGATACGCGGAGTTTCTGTTATTCCAAAGTTCAAGGGACCTATTCAGTTGAACTGCGCGACCCTCCGCCCAGATCGGACGGTGTGGCTCTCCTTTTTCCGGGTGGAGACGCTGATCTTGTTGAGGGGTACTACGGCCCGTTTCGCGATGTGCTGAAGCCATCAAGTGCGGCCGTAGAACGTGAGGGTCGCAGAATCCGAGTTCGGCGTATTGGCTTTGACAGTGTGGATGAGGAATTCCTGTTCCTTGGAATGGATGAAGGGACGTTGGAGCACGTATGTGCAGGTCATATGCCGGAGTTGCTCAGGGACGCGGAAGGCGATGATTATTACTTGGGCGCAGATGGCATTGCAATTCTGACAGCGGATTCAGCGGAGATTCGGTAGCCATGTCACCGACTGACACGAGCGAAACGGGCCTGGAGGTACTCTTTTTCGAGTCGCTTCAGCGGGATGCGGGATACCAACCCGGCGAGCCCAAGGACTACGACCGCGACCACGCCGTCGACCTCGCCAAGCTACTTAGTTTTATGAAGGCAACGCAGCCTGACATCGTCACGCAACTCGACCTGGACGCCGACTCACCGAAGCGAGTGAAGTTCCTCGCTCGCCTCACCGGCGAAATCGCCAAACGCGGCGTTGTGGACGTGCTGCGGAAGGGAATCTCGGACGGACCGTTTCATGTCACGCTGTTCTACGGGACGCCGTCACAAGGCAACGAGTGGGCTAAGGAACTCTTCGAGAAGAACATCTTCAGCGTGACCCGTCAACTCCGTTACAGCCGTGATGAAGGGCAACTCGCCCTCGACCTCGGCCTATTCCTAAATGGATTGCCAATGGCGACGTTCGAACTCAAAAACCGCCTCACCAAGCAGACCGTCGATGACGCCGTGCAGCAGTACAAGAACGACCGCGACCCGCGCGAGAAGCTCTTTGAGTTTGGGCGATGCCTCGCACACTTCGCTGTGGACGATCAGGAAGTGAGGTTCTGTACGCAGCTCAAGGGCAAGGCCTCGTGGTTCCTTCCCTTCAATAAGGGATACAATGACGGGGCCGGCAATCCGCCGAACCCGACCGGCCTGAAGACCGACTATCTGTGGAAGACGGTGCTGACCAAGCCCGGCCTAACCGACATCCTGGAGAACTACGCCCAGATCGTGGAGACCAAGGATCCGAAGACCGGGAGAAAACGCCGGACGCAGATCTTCCCGCGCTATCATCAACTCGACGTGGTCCGCAAGCTGCTTGCCAATGCTGATGGGGCTGGAGCGGGCAAGCGATACCTGATTCAGCATTCGGCCGGCAGCGGTAAGAGCAACTCCATCGCGTGGCTCGCCCATCAACTCATCGGGCTTGAAGAAAAGAGTAAGCCCACATTCGACTCCGTGGTAGTCGTGACTGACCGCCGGATCCTGGACAAGCAGATTCGCGACACCATCAGGCAATTCGCGCAGGTAGGCGCTATCGTCGGTCACGCTGAGCATTCCGGCGACCTGCGCAAATTCATTCAGGACGGCAAGAAGATCATCATCACAACGGTGCAGAAGTTTCCATTTGTGCTCGACGAGATCGGCGCAGATCACCGTTCGCGGACGTTTGCCATCGTGATTGATGAAGCCCACTCCAGCCAGGGCAGCCGCACGTCGGCGAAGCTGAACATCGCATTGTCTTCAGAAGAGTCGCCTGACGATGAAGTGAGCTTCGAGGACCAGATCAACGCGATCATCGAGCAGAAGAAGATGCTCAAGAACGCGAGCTACTTCGCGTTCACCGCGACGCCCAAGAACAAGACGCTGGAAGTCTTCGGCGAGGCCTATCAGGTTGATGGCGAAACGAAGCATCGCCCCTTCCACTGCTATACGATGAAGCAGGCGATTCGGGAGGGCTTCATCCTGGACGTGCTGGAGCACTACACGCCCGTTCTCAGCTACTACCGGCTAATGATGACTGTCGAGGATGACCCCGAGTTCGATGTGAAGAAGGCGAACAAAAAACTGCGTCGCTACGTCGAAGGCCACGAGCACGCGATTCGGCACAAGGCCGAGATCATGGTGGACCACTTCCACAACCAGGTGCTCGCCAAGCAGAAGATAGGCGGCGAGGCTCGAGCGATGGTGATCACGAGCGGCATTATGCGGGCGATCCAGTACTTTCACGCGATTCTTGAATACCTCAAGGAACGTAAGAGCCAGCACAAGGCCATTGTCGCTTTCTCCGGTGAGCACGAGTACGCCGGCGACAAAGTCACAGAAGCATCGCTCAATGGGTTTCCGAGCGGTCAGATTACCGACAAGATTCAAGAAGACCCGTATCGCTTCCTGGTTTGCGCCGACAAGTTCCAGACGGGCTACGACGAGCCGCTGCTGCACACGATGTATGTAGACAAGACGCTCTCCGGCATCAAGGCCGTGCAGACGCTCTCGCGGCTCAATCGTGCCCACCCAAGGAAACGCGATACGTTTGTCCTCGATTTCAGTAATGACCCAGACACGATTAGGTCGGCTTTCGACGATTACTATCGCACCACGCTCCTTAGTTCTGAGACGGATCCCAACAAGTTGCACGACCTGAAGGCGGCGCTCGATGGTCATCAGGTCTATGACCAAGCCCACGTCGTGGAACTCGCCCGACGGTTCCTGGCCAACGTGCCGCGTGACCAGCTCGATCCGCTGCTCGACGTGTGCGTTCAGCGCTACATAGACGACTTGGATGAAGACGGCCAAGTCGACTTCAAGGGGAAGGCGAAGGCGTTTGTGCGGACCTACGGGTTCCTCGCATCCGTCCTGCCATACTCGAACGCCGACTGGGAGATGCTCTCAATCTTCCTGAATTTCTTGGTTCCCAAGCTGCCTCCGCCAAAGGACGAGGACCTATCGAAGGGCGTTCTTGAGTCCATCGATATGGACAGCTATCGCAGCGAAGTGAAGGCAACCATGTCGATCGCTCTGCAGGACCAAGACGCCGAGATCGAACCGGTGCCAACGAGTGGCGGTGGCCGGAAGGCCGAGCCGGAGCTCGACGTCCTGAGCAACATCGTTCGGTCGTTCAACGAACTCTTCGGGAGTATCGAGTGGAAGGACGGGGACAAGATTCGCGCAGTTATCACAGAGGAGATACCGGCGAAGGTGGCCGCTGACACCGCATATCAAAATGCCAAGAAGAATTCGGACAAACAGAACGCGAGGATCGAGCACGACAAAGCGCTGACCCGAGTAATGACAGAACTCATCTCAGACCACACCGAACTGTTCAAGCAGTTCTGCGACAACGACTCGTTCCGCAAGTGGCTGACAGACACGATCTTCAACGTAACGTACGACGAGAGTGCATGAGGCGCAGGTGAAGCAATGGGCGAGAATATTGAAAAAGTTGACTGGGATCGGGTTTGCCTTACATCTCCAGTGGGCCCATACGTCTTGCGTCGCTCGTCGAGTGGACGTCGTGGTCATGGAGGACATTACTGTCCAAGCCCATTAGGACACGTTTTTATGTCGCTGTTTACTGTTGATTTGTACTGTCGGCTTGCATCCCGATGCGAGCCGTACGGGTTCGGTTTCTACGAACGATCTTCGTAGCCTGTCCATTGGAACGCTCGCATGGCTAAGAAAAACTCATCCGCAAAGCCTCCCAAGAAGACGCGAACAACAAGCGTCCCAGGCACGGTTCGGGGATTCTCCCTTCAGGCCACGCGTTTCCTCTATTACTTGCTCAAAGCAGAACAGGATGACATTGTCAGCCTCGAGTACTTTGAGGATGTCGGGGTCGAAAGGGCCGATGGCACGAAGCTCGCAGAGCAGGATAAGAGCTACCTATCGAGCAATCCATTAACGGATCGCTCCGTCGTGTTTTGGAAGACGCTCCGGAACTGGGTTGACGCCGCTGAGGCAGGCGTGTTGCCGCCAGCTGAATCGTATTTCGTCGTCTATGCTCCGAACGCCAACATGGGCGAGATCGTCCAAGCGTTTCATAACGCAGAGACGATAGAAAAAGCAGAGAAAGCTCTGAGAAAAGCAAGAGGCATACTTAAGAACGGCGACGGTTGGGAAATCAGCGACGCCGCAAAAGAGCACGTCGACGTGGTACTTGGTGCCGACGTGAGAGTGGTCGGTAGAATCATCAAGCGGTTCATTGTCGATGCCACCGACGAGAGCCCCGAAGATGCGCTTAAGCCGCTACTCCTCGGAAAGCTCGTTGGAGAAGACTCGTTCGATCTGGTCATCACGTGGGCTCACGGATGGGTCAAGCGACAGATTGATCGGTTTGTCAAACACGGTCAGCCAGCACGCATCGTCCAGAAGACGTTTCACAAGGCATTGCTGGAATTCGTCCGCAATCACGACCGCGCCGACATTCTACGAAGCGTGGCGGGTACGCCAACCGATGAAGAAGTTGCGACGGAACTTGCCGCGCGAGATTACGTAAACCAGCTTCGGATAATCGACTTGGATGACGTGGATGTGCTCGAAGCCGTAAACGACTTTCTGAGTGCGTCGGTTGATCGGACAACGTGGTCGGATCAAGGAATGATCTCGGAAGCCTCAATTTCGACGTTGGAGAAGGATCTGGAGACAACGTGGCGAAACAAAAGGCGACGAACGAAACTCGGTCATGGCGACAAGGACCCCAAGGACCAAGGGCAGCTCACTTATACAGACTGCATGGAGCACAATGCCCGAATGGACGGTCTCGAAACGCCGAGGCCATTCATCCGAGGAAGCTGGCATGCACTCGCCGATGACCTGACGATCGGTTGGCACCCCGAATACGTAAACGCCTTGGCTGCTCTCGAATCGACGACTGAGGAAGTTACGGAGGAATAGGCATGTCAACACTGACACAAGAAACCAGGCACGTCCAGAATCCGGCTCTCGGCGGCGTTTTGCTCTGGCGATACGCTTGCGGTTACACGGAGCACCATAAGACGAGCGAGCACCCGCCGCTTCAACTTCTCTTCATCGTGCTCCCCATCCTCTTTCATCGCGAGACGTGTGAGGTTCTCAGAGCGACCAATCAACCCACGGGGCTTCACGGCTTTGCGAACAAATTCTCGAAAAGCAAACTCGGGAAGAGTGACGTGCTCTTTGGTATCCAATCCCGTTCTCTAACGTGGCGCGATCTTACTTGGAAGTCTGTTCAACTAGCGATTCGATCGCGAATCCTCACGTTGTCAAGGACGCACGCCACTGCCATACCGCTGACCACTTCGTCACCGACTAGGATTCCCGCATCTGTCAAGCCTTTGCTCTCCAATGCCCAGAAACTAGGGCAATGGTGCTCCGCATTGTCACTGTTTGAAGTCGGCACAATACTCAAGGTGGGGTTCTGATGAAATTCCAAATCAGAGAGATCATACTGTGGCCGAGGAAGACCGGATTCCCTCCCCGACGTGTCAAGCTAGAGCCCAACAAAGCAAACGTCATCAGTGGAGCTTCCAAGACCGGAAAATCCGCAATTATTCCCATCATCGACTACTGCATGGCAGCGGACCGGTGCGCCATCCCTGTTGAGACTATTCGCGATTCATGCTGCTGGTTTGGTATACTCGTGGAGACAGAGGAAGGGCAAAAGCTGTTCGCCCGACGCGAACCGGGCGAACAAAAGTCGACTGGAGACATGTACTTGGTCGAAGGTGAATCCGTTGACATCCCCGATATTACACCCGAGAAAAACACGACGGCGGACGCGGTCAAGACACGGTTCGATGAACTCTCTGGTCTGAGTAAGCTGGACTTTGACTTCGAAAACACAGGCAGCGGATTCAAGACGCGTCCTAGTCTTCGTGATCTCGTTGCGTTCACATTTCAGCCTCAAAACGTTGTCGCCAACCCGGATGTTCTGTTCTTCAAGGCTGATACATATGAACATCGCGAGAAGCTGAAGACGATTTTCCCGTATGTTCTCCAGGCAATCAGCCCAGAGGTGCTTGCCGCACAACACGAATTACACTCCATTCAACGTCAGCTCGTGCGCAAGCAGCGCGAACTGGCGAATCTTCAGCAAGTATCGATACGATGGCTTGCCGAACTCCAAGCATCAGCATTACGCGCACGGGAATTAGGCCTGCTCGACCAGCCGGTTCCCGACGACGCAAGCCGCGATGAGCTGCTTCTGCTTCTTCAACAAGTTGTCGAGCACCGAGGAGACACCTTGCCGAGTGCCGATGGCATCAATGAGGCGATCGCGGAACTGATCGAGTTGGAAGAGGAAGAATCGGTTGTGGAGGCACAACTGCTGAATCTCCGCCGCCGCCTTGCGGAAATGTCGAAGCTGAAGCAGAACGCCGTGCGTTTCAAAAACGCACTCTCAATTCAGCGCGATCGCCTTAGCGTTTCCAAATGGCTGCGGTCGCTCGACGATGAAGCCAGCACGTGTCCCGTTTGCAGTAGTCCCATTGGGCAACATGACGGAGTCACGGAGATGCTCGACTCCCTCCAAGAGGTTGAGGCCAACGTCAAACGTGCTGGATCGGTTCCGGCTTCTTTTGATCGTGAAATGCTTCGCGTCAAGGAGGATGTTGAGCTAAGCATCGAGAAACTTGAAGGAATTGCGATTCGAAAGACTGAGGCGAGTGGGCGGTCGAGAGAAGCACAGCAAGCACGTTACAAGCAGTCGGAGGGTTCTCGTTTCTTGGGTCGAGTCGAGAAAGGGCTGGAGATGCACCAATCTCTTGGGCAGGATAGCGTCCTCACCGAGGAGATTGCGCGGCTGCGCGAGCGAGAAGAGAAGCTAATGAAGTTGATCGCGAAGGAGGGCGTTGCGAATCGTAAGCGGCGTGCGTTGGAGAAAATCTCTGTACTGGCCCGTCGATTATTGCCGAGCCTGGATGCCGAAAAACCCGACGATCCGATCGAACTGTCGATCACAGACCTGACCGTCAAAGTCAAAGGCCAGCAGCGTGTGGATTACTTGTGGGAAATCGGCAGTGGAGCTAATTGGCTATCTTATCACGTCGCCGTCTCCCTTGCACTTCAGCAGTTCTTCCTCGACAGCCAAGCGAGCCCTGTACCGTCGTTTCTCGTCTACGATCAGCCGAGCCAAGTGTACTTCCCGCGACGACTAGCTGCGCAACGCACGACAGAGGCCAAAGACACTGACTTGGATCCTACGCTCGAAGATGAGGACGTCGAGGCTGTTCGAAAGGTCTTCGCCGCGATAGCCAGCGTAGTCCAGCGATCCGAAGGTGCTCTGCAAGCTCTGATACTTGACCACGCCGGGCCGGACGTTTGGGAGGGCGTTCCGGGAGTGCATTTAGTTGAGGAATGGCGGCAAGGTAAGAAACTCGTGCCACTCGAGTGGCTGTCCTAGTTCCCGTTTGCGTGCAGATTCTAGTGTCCTAACGCCGCGCCGCATTACTTGTCCTATTCTTCGAACGGTTTGAGCATCTGCCGTCGGAGGCGCAGGGCCTCGATGGGAACGAGTCCATACTGGGCTCGTCTCCGTTCCCTGTTCACGGCACGCAGGATGTTAAGGAACTGACGCCTCACTGGGGCGTATGGTTCAAACGGAATCCGCTGGAACTCGGCCGTGAGCTTCTCGACGGAACGACGTGTCGCCAAGTCTAGGAGGTACGCCTTGAGCGTCAGGTATTCTGACGGATGAATACGCACGGAGGCGTGCCACTTGCGGTCGGCTCCCAGCTTATAGCTGATGGAGTAGCCCGCGAAGCTCAGTGAGTCCCGGCGAATGTCACGGAACGTCGGCTCATCCTCGAAGAATCGATGCTCCCCGCGTGTGGCGATCAGCACGAAGAAGCGGCCGAAGCGAAGATACTGGACGTTGGCCCCGCCGGTTCGCTTCCGCCTTGCTCGCGCCCACTTGGAAATCGCAATCTCGTATCGGTCGAGCAGCTTGGCATCCACCGCCAGCGGGCACTTTCGCTCTGGCACCTGCCCGGTCACGTAGAACCAGTATCCGTGTTGCACGTACGCCACGGCGAGTTGTTGGACGAACCCGCCCACGGTTGTTGCCTCACATCGATACACTTCGCTTCCGTACTGGTTGTTGCGGACAAAAGTGGGGACGTTGTTATGGCACAATCTCCCCTGAAAGCCTCAAACCCTTTCCTGTTCGAATACGAACCTAAATGAGCGGATCACGCGCTGAACGCGAGCAAGTCTCGTAAGTCCTGCTCGCTTGGCGGCCGACCAATCCCTTGCTGGTAGAGCGATGCAATCTCCGCTCTTACATGCACCGGAACGTCTTCGGGCTCCTTCCATCGCCCTTCGAGTTCCTCAAGATAATTGACCGCCGCATCACCAATGACGCCGCCGCCAACCGTTTTCCACCAACCCATGTTGTTTTCCTTTCTTGGCAAAACCTCCTCTCAGTTTTGCGCTACGCCCCTTGTGGCGGAGCTGTATTCCTAAGAATAGTCCCGCCCCAATTCATAGGGGTAGTGTCATCGGGCAGGCAAAACCGGCCAGTAGTGGGCAGGTGAAAACCGGCCATTTTGAGGAGTCTTCGGTTCGTCGCATAGCTTCTCCTGTGAAAGGAGAAAGCTGTGTCGAATCGACTCAAGATGGCCAAAGTCCAAACAA
>JAJDDQ010000014.1 GCA_029260215.1 Phycisphaerae bacterium | reverse complement strand
CACGTGGACCATCGGCACGGACCTGGCTGGCAGCGGGACGTCGAAATACCTGGTGCGGATGCAGAACGGTTCGAGCGGTTCGCCCTCCACGGTCGAGGTCACCGGCGACGTTACCGACATGCACTTCCTAAGCGGCACGCGTAAGGTGCAGGTGGCGATTGAACAACTCGATCAATACGATACGGTAGGCGCGCAATGTCGGCGAGACGCACATCAATCACAATCGCGATGTACTTTTTGTCATTGATTGTCGTGCAGCCGTTTCTGCAGATGGGCGTGATCGGATATCCTCTTCCACATCGCGTGAAATTTGCTTTGTGGCAGGCCTGCGGTCCGTTCTCCACAGTGATCCCCTTTGATGCCGCTGTCTTGGGCTTCATCAACATTTGGGCCGTATGGCTCGTCATCGCGTGCACGACTTTGTTGAAACGACCTCCCGCTTGGCAGCATTTCGTGATGGGATGCCTGTGGTGCATTTCGGGTTGCCCCGGATCGATGGTGGATGCGTGATACGTTACGTCCGTGCGCGCAGGGTGGCGCCGGATGAGGATCGGAAGGCGACGTAGCCGTCTAGTGAGTAGATCAGCAGGGCGCACCAGATGAATGCGAAGGACACGGCGTTTTGGCGGGTGAAGGGTTCGCCGAAGAGGAAGACCGCGAGCAAGAGTTGGCCTGTGGGGGCGATGTACTGGAGGAATCCGACCGTTGACAGCCGCAGCCTCTTCGCGGCGTGTCCGAACCAGATGAGCGGGACGGCGGTGATGACGCCGGCGATCGACAGCAGGAGCGTCGTGCTTGTCGAGACGTGCAGGAAGGCTCCTTGGCCCGTCGCGATGGTCCACGCGAGAAAAGCGATTGCCATCGGCGTCAGCAGGGTGGTTTCAGCCGTCAGCGCCGTCAGCGAGTCCACGCGAATCGTCTTGCGCAGAAGCCCGTACAGGCCGAAGGTGAAGGCGAGGACCATCGAAATCCAAGGCCAGCTTTCGCAGTGAACGGTCCACCATCCGACGCCGATGGCGGCTAGCACGACGCTGGCCCATTGCAATCGTCGCAGACGTTCGCCGAGAATCGCGAAGGCGAGCAGGACGCTCACCAGTGGATTCATGAAGTAGCCGAGGCTGGCTTCGCTGACCCGGCCGCTGGTGACTGCCCAGATGAAGGTCAGCCAGTTGCAGGCGATGAGGATCGTCGAGCCGATCAGTCGCAGCACGGTCCCGCGATGCCAGACATGCCGCATGGCTGTTTGCCAGCGTCGCTGAATGACGAGAAATGCGTGCAGAAACAGGACAGACCACGCGACGCGATGGGCCAACACTTCGATCGCCCAGACGTGGGCAATGGCTTTGAAGTAGATCGGGCACAGGCCCCACCATAGGTAGGCGCTGACGCCGTAGGCAACGCCCACGCGTTTTTCGTGCCGCTCGGTTGCGGCGGTTTCGTCGAGCACCTCACTGACCACCGAGGCATCATAGGTAGTGGTCGCGAATAGGAACAGTGCCAGGGTTTTGGCAGAGCGGGGCGGTTGCCTTCTTGCGGGATTCGTATCGGACGTTCGGGGTGGACAAAGCCGGTGTCCGATGCAGCCGATGTTGAGCGGGAATGCCGCGATCGCTGGTATGGGTTCTGCTGGACTTTGCGGCGGCGGACATGCACAATATCGGACGTCTTAAGGGGCTTGCGAGCGGCCTCCAACCGATCGGGTGGGATCACGAATTATGAATCGCTTGGTCTACATTACTTCGCCGAGTTACTCGGGGTCCACGTTGCTGACGTTGTTGATGGGTGCCCATCCGGATATTGGGACCATCGGTGAATTCAAGATGCGTGCGATGGGTGATGTGGAAAAGTACGAGTGCTCCTGCGGGGAGCTGATTCGCCGTTGCGCGTTTTGGCAACAGGTGCAGGCGGGGATGGGGGAGCGTGGTGAACCATTCGATATCGCGAGGCCCGAGGTCGATTTCGGCATGCCGGACAAGGGTTTTTCCGATCGGGTGATGCGGGCTGGGGTGCGCGGGCCGTTGTTCGAATTCGCGCGTGAAGCCTATTTTCGCGGTCGGCCTGCGTGTCAGGAGCGGATCGACCATGTTTTGCGTCGGAACGAGATTCTTGTCGATGTGCTGGCGGAAATCTTCGGGTGCGATGTCATTGTGGACGGGTCGAAGGATCCGATTCGGCTGGCCTACCTGCGTCAGAGCGATGCGTTCGATCTTCGGGTGATCCATCTGGTTCGCGATGGCAGGGGGGTTTCGAATTCATTCCGGCGGCATGAGAATCTTTCGATCGACGAGGGGGGTGCGGAGTTCGTCCGTGGTCACCGTCAGGCAGACCGCGTCGCCGCGCAACTGCCTCGGAATCGGATGATGACGTTGATTTATGAGGATTTGTGCGTCGCGCCGGCGGAGCGCATGAAGGATGTTTATGAATTCGTCGGAGTGGACCCTGATCGGGCGCCGACGGATTTCAGTGAGTACCGGCATCACTTGCTTGGCAACTCGATGCGTTTGTTGAAGTTGTCGGAGATTCGCGTGGACAGCAAGTGGAAACGCGAGTTGAGCGAGGAAGATTTGAATGCTTTCGAGCGGGTGGCTGGCGAGGTCAACCGCAATTACGGATACGCCTGAACCACGTGCGATTGGGGGAACTGGTTGATGACGACGGGTCGCAAGAAACGCCTGCGTGTTTTGATGGCGCTGCCGGACCGGCGGGTGCGGGGTGGGCCTCCTTCGCATTTGTACCTGCTGCACGATTCGCTGCGCGATCGGGGCGTGGATATGCGCAGCTTTGTCTATGGCGGGCGAACGCATTCCGAGTCGATGGCGTTCAAACTGTTGAACCGTTTTATCGACCTGGCCAAGCTGCCG
Organism: Phycisphaerae bacterium; assembly: GCA_029260215.1. Taxonomy (GTDB): domain Bacteria; phylum Planctomycetota; class Phycisphaerae; order UBA1845; family UBA1845; genus OFTM258. The sequence goes on along the minus strand of JAJDDQ010000014.1, from coordinate 140,584 downwards.
TTTCATGTTCTGCGTCACAGGCCTGACGTGATTCATTTGAATTCGGCGTTCGATCGCAATGGGTTGCTGCGCGATGTGTTCTTCGCTCCGCTATGCAAGCTGTTGGGGCAGAAGGTTGTCATCAAGTTTCACGGCAGTGATGAGGTGTTGGCTTGCGAGCGGAAGTTCCCCTGGCGATCGATGACGCGTCTTATGCTGCGCTGCTGCGATACGGTGTGCGTGCTTTCGCACGAGGAGCGAGGCTACTTCGAGCGGGAGCATCCGGGCCATCGCTATCGCGTGGTCAAGAACGCGCTGGATTTCAGTCGCTATGAAGGCGACCACAATTTTCGCGCGCGGCATGGTATTCCGGCGGACAAGCTGGTGTTGTTGTTCATCGCGCGTTTCATCGAGCCGAAGGGGATTTTCGACGTTATCAAAGCGTTGCCGGAGATTCGCAAGAAGCACGACGTGTTTTGTGCGTTTGTGGGCGATGGGCCTGTGCGCGGCGAGGCGGAGAAGCGGTGCGCCGATCTGAATTTGACCGAGCACGTGGCTTTTACGGGTTACATTCCGGAAGACGAAACGATCGGAGCCTACCGGGAGAGCGACCTATTGGTTTTTCCGACCTATCATCCCGAGGGTATGCCGATGGTCTTATTCCACTCGATGGCTTCGGGGTTGCCGATTGTGACCACGCGTATTCGGGCTGCTGCGGATTGGATGGAAGACGGCAGGCATTGCGTTTTTGTGCCCGATCGCGACGTGCCTGCGCTGGTAGAGGCGGTCGGCGGGTTACTGGATGCGCCGTCGAAGCGCGAGGCGATGTCGGGTGCGGGGCGGGAACTGGTCAAGGGATTCGAACGCAAGAAGGTGGCGGACGAATTTGTCGCGCTCTACGACGAGGTTGTCGGTGGCGGCGGGCACGATGCGGTCGGGATTTCAGCTGGCGACGAAGCGTCGCGTGAGGTTCCGGCTGCGGTGAGGTCTTCCTGAGTCATGACGGTTGACGCACATTTGACGCGGGCGGAAGTGGGCATCGCTCTGGGGGCGGCAGAGTATTCCGATCGCCCGCCCTATGGGCCGTGTACGAAGTACCCGGAGTACGCATTCGACGATGCGGACGGTAACGGCGAAGCCTACGGATTGGTTCGCGAAGCGCTGCATGCGCTGGGGCTTGATGCGGCGCGTTTTGGATCGGCGGACTGGGATCCGCTGGGTGAGATTCTGAAGCCGGGCGACACCGTGGTGCTCAAGCCGAACTTCGTGCGCGACTTCCGCGAAACGCACGATCACCACGGGTATTGCCTGATTACGCACGGGTCGGTCATCCGCGCCGTTCTTGATTGCGTTCACAAAGCCATTCGGGGCGAGGGGCGGATCGTTGTGGCAGACGCGCCGCAGAACGATGCCGACTTCGATGCGATTCGGCGTATCACGGGGCTGGATGCGATTCAATCTTTCTATCGCGATCAGGCGGGGTTCGAAGTCGAGGTTTACGATCTTCGGCCTGAGCGGGCGCGGAAGATTGACGGTGTGATTGTGGGACACGAGAAACTATCCGGCGATCCGCGAGGTTACGCGCGCGTCGATTTGGGCAGGCGGTCGGCGTTCATGGAGGTCAATGAGCTTTGCCATCTTCTGTACGGGGCGGAGTACAAGACGGATGAGTTGCACAGCCATCAGCACGACGACGTTCACGAGTACCTGATATCGAAGACAGTGCTTGAGGCTGATTGTGTGATTAGTCTTCCGAAGCTCAAGACGCACAAGAAGACTGGCATCACCGTCAACATGAAAAACCTGGTGGGCATCAACGGTAACAAGAATTGGCTGCCGCATCATCGGGAGGGTACGCCGTCACAAGGTGGCGATCAGTTTGCCGAGAGCGGCGTCAAGCAGCGGTTGGAGCGGGCGACGATGGCGAAGTTCAAGTGTCTGTTTCCGCTGCTGGGGCCATTGCGACCGCTGGTGGCAGGCCCGATCAAGGCGGCGGGCAAGCGCATCTTCGGCGACACGAATACGGGCACGATTCGCTCGGGCAACTGGTACGGTAACGATACGACGTGGCGCATGGTTATCGACCTCAATCGCATTCTGCACTTCGCCGATGCAGAAGGGACGCTGCACGAAAAGCCGATGCGACGATTCTTCAGTGTTGTGGACGGCATCATCGCGGGCGAGGGCAATGGGCCTCTCGATCCGACGGCGAAGCGATTGGGCATGATCTTTGCAGGGTTTAATCCTGTGGCGGTGGACTTGGCTTGCGCACGCGTGATGGGGTTTGATCATGCGCGCCTGCCGGTGTTGTTCCGTACGATGGAAGCACATTCGCTGCCGCTGGTTTCGTTTGCCCGTGACGAGGTGCGGGTGCAGTCGGAGGACGCGCGGTTGCGTGGTCCGCTCGATGAAATCGCGGGCGCGGAATTCGCGTTCAAGGCTCACTCGGGATGGGTCGGGCATATTGAAACTCGCAACGAAGGGCGGATGGAGGAAGCATCGTGTGCGGGATAACCGGATACCTCGGGTATGACGATCCAAGCATGCTGCGTTCGATGTGTTCAGCCATCACGCACCGTGGGCCTGACGACGACGGATTCTTCGAGGCCCCCGGCGTTGGTTTGGCGATGCGTCGCCTCTCGATTATCGATCTGAAAACGGGGCGTCAACCCATTACGAATGAGGCTGGCGATGTATGGGTCATTCTTAACGGCGAGATTTACAACTACCAGGAACTGACGGCTAGTCTGAAATCGCGCGGGCATCGATTTGCCACGACGTCGGACACGGAGACCATCGCGCACCTTTATGAGGACTACGGTCTCGATTTCGTCAAACACCTGCGCGGAATGTTCGGTATTGCGATTTGGGACACGAAGCGCAATCGCCTGGTGCTGGCGCGCGATCGCATCGGTGAAAAGCCGCTGTATTACCGGTCTGTTGACGGGAAGCTGCTGTTCGGATCTGAGCTGAAATCGATTTTGCAATGCCGGATCGGGCGATCCGTGCGGGCGCAGGCGGTTTGCGACTTTCTGGCTTGCGGTTATGTGCCGGCGCCGAGGACGTTCTTCAACGACATCGAGAAACTCAAGCCCGGGCACATCCTCGTTCACGAGAAAGGCCAATGTTCCGTTCAGCCGTACTGGCAGCGCGGTGCGGACGGGCCGACAACGACGACGTTCAATCAGGCGGTCGAGACGGTTAGCGAGATGCTTGACGAGACTGTGCGTCTCTGTCTTAAAAGCGATGTCGAAGTGGGAGCGTTTCTGAGCGGCGGTATAGATTCCTCGCTCCTGGTCGCGTTGATGGCCAAGCACGAAGCGCGCATTCAGACGTTTACCGTGGGGTATCGCGGGGCGGCGACCGGATTCAACGAGCTGGGTTTCGCCAAGCGTATGGCCGACGAAATCGGCACGGAACATCATGAGCTGATTCTGAAACCCGGTTCGACGATCGAACTTCTTCCGAAGGTGTTGTGGCATTTCGATGAGCCTCACGGCGAGCCGACGTCTATTCTTGTGTACTTGTTGTGCGAATTCGCGCGCAAACGGGTCAAGGTGGCTGTCGGGGGTACGGGCGGGGACGAGATTTTCTTCGGCTACCCGAAGCACAAGGGCATTCGATACCTTCAGTACTATCGCATGCTTCCGCGTTTCGTGCGCGAGCACCTGGTGGCGCGTGTGGTGGCGCGTTGGCCTGAGTCGACGCGCGGCAGCCGATTCGTCAAACGTGCGCGGCGTTTCGTGATTGGTGCGGTTCAGTCCGGCGGAGAGGCCTATCTGAGCTGGACCAGTCTATTCAGCCGCGAACTGCGTGAGCAACTGATTTCCGACGCGATCGGGAATTCGGCGGAAGATCCGACGGGCGAAGCGTTCCTGCGATCCTACCTGACTGCGAACGATCGCGGTGACTTGTTCAATAGTGCAGCTGGCGTCGATGTAGACGGCTATCTTCCGGAATATCAGTTGACCTACATGGATCGCATGAGCATGGCCCACGGGCTTGAAGTGCGTTCGCCGCTGTGTGACTACCGGCTGGTGGATTATGTTACCTCGCTGCGGGCTGACTACAGGCTAAAGGGTACGCATACGAAGCATCTGCTGAAGGTGGCGTCTCGACAGTGGATTCCGCGCTTGATTGCGGAGCGTCCGAAGGTTGGTTTCGATTCCCCGATCGGTCAGTGGATCAAGGACGAGTTGCGTGCATTCACTTTGGATTTTCTTTCCAAGCCGCAGGTTGAAAAGTCAGGTTTGTTGAATTTTGAGGGCGTGCAGCAGGTTGTGCATGAGCATCTGTCCGGGCGGCGAGATTTTTCGCTGCAACTGTGGAGCCTGTTTGCGCTCGAAGGTTGGTATCGCATGTACGTCGAGGACGGCGTTACCGATGGAAGCGACTACAACATTCGGCAAATGCGCGGCGTGGGGAACGAAGCCATGTCCGCCATCTCAGCCTGGGAGGGCGAGCATCACCCTCCGGTTTCAACCGCAACGCCCGGCGGTCGTCGCAACGCGATTGCAGGGAAGCTGGGTCTGACACGCCGAAAAATGTGGGAAAATGTGCCGCGGGCACTGCGCGGCGTGGTTGGCCGCACGATCGGGACGCTCCCGTCGCGCGTCGTTCTGGGTTCGCAATTCAGCCGATGCCTGGATTTCGTGGACGAGTGTCAGTGGTGGAGTGCAGATGAGGCCAACGCTTATCAACTGCGGGAACTCCGTCGCCTGTTGCAATTTGCCTACGATCGTACGGAGCATTATCGACAGGCTTTCGACGACATCGGTTTTGAGCCGCACGACCTGAAATCCACGGAGGACATCGAGCGCCTGCCGATCATCGACCGCCACATGCTCGAACAAGACATGGATCGTATGTGTGCGGTTTCGCCCAAGGCACCGGGGGTTGATTACGTTTCTACCGGCGGGAGCGGCGGCGTGCCGATGCACTTCTACATTGGGGCTGATCGTTCGTCGATCGAGTATGCCTATTTGGTGAGCAGTTGGCGGCGCGCGGGATACGACCTTGGCACGCCGATCGCGGTTTTTCGTGGTCGCGTCGTGCCGGAAGACAGCACCGGGCTGCGACACGAGTATGACCCCATTCTTCGCTACCACTATTACAGCAACTTCCACATGACCGATGAGAATATGTCGCGGTATGTCGAGCACGTTCGCGCGTTAGGGCCATGTGTTCTGCACGTGTACCCATCATCGGCTGCGACCTTGGCACGCTTCCTCGCTCGGAAAGGTGAATCCGCGCCCGAGAATATTGTCGCGATCATCGCGGAATCCGAAATTGTCTATTCCGATCAGAGAAAAATGGTCGAGACCACCTTTGGTAACCGCTATTTTTCCTGCTACGGCCACTCCGAAAAACTCGTTGCGGCTGCGGAATGCGAGCACTCCGCCGATTACCACGTTTGGCCGACGTACGGATTTCTCGAATTGATTGACGAGGATGGAATCAGAATCAGTACGCCTGGTGAGCGCGGCGAAATCGTTGGGACCGGATTCATCAATCGCGTTGTACCGTTCGTACGTTACCGCACGGGCGACTTTGCGACGTACGTCGGCGAGGGTTGCGGTGCTTGCGGGCGTTCGCACACGTTGCTGCGCGACATTCGCGGGCATCGTACGCAGGAATTCCTTGTGGCAGCGGATGGTTCTCTGATCTCGTGGGTCGCGCTGAATATGCACGACCGCACGTTCGAAGGCGTTCAACGATTCCAGTTTCACCAGACTCATCCGGGCATCGCGACGTTGCGGCTGGTTGCGTCTGACGGTTTTACGCTTGAGGATGAGCAGAACGTCGTTCGCAGCCTCAGGCCGAAACTTGAGGGACGAATTGAACTGCGCGTCGAGCGATGCAAGACGCTGCACGACTCTCCCCTCGGCAAGGCGATCTACGTCGATCAACACATCGATTCCGCCCTGCTGAGGCAAGCGAGTTCCGAGACGAAGGATACGGGAACCGAGGTGATTCAGACGGTGTGACGTTTGCCGCCTGCGGCCTGCTATTACAGGACGGTAGACAGGCGAGTGGCCTGATCGGAAAATGATTTGCGATCCGTGGTTGATGGTTTGGGTGATGCACATCCTGCTGGGGGAATCGACCTTGGAAACCGATAAGAAGAATGTTTCTTGCGGTGGCCAAGCCGATTGGCGCCGGGTGTCTGTCGCCTGAGAAATGAGGGCTGTTGAACGAATGTCCCGAACGATTGTCGGTTCACTGGTTTCCGAACGTCCCGCCGATTCTTCGCGCACTGACCTTTGGGTTTTGGGCGTGATTTCGGCGGGCGCGCTCGCGTTCGTGGCCTATGTCGCGACGGTGCCGGTGGTCGATCTCACTCAGCGAACCACGGACGACTCATACTACTACTTCAAGACTGCTCGTAACATCGTGGCTGGGCTGGGCCCGACGTTTGACGGCATCAATCGCACGAACGGATTCCACCCGTTGTGGATGGCCATGCTGCTTCCGTTCGAATGGTTGGCCCACGGTGATTCGGTGCTGGCGCTTCGCATCATGTATGCGTTTGTCGGGGTCGTGGCGGGCACGACGCTTTGGGCCGCCTACCGAACCGCGACCGTTTTCTCCGGAAGGTCCGGCGGTGTGATCGCGGTGTGCGCGATGCTGGGTCCGTGGTTTCTCAATCCGGTCATCAACGGGTTGGAAACCGGTATTCTCATCCTTCAACTCTTCCTGCTCATGTGGGCCGCCCATCGCTACGATCTTCTGTCGCTTCAAGCTGAACCGCGCAAAAACGTCTTTCTCGGGTTGATGCTGGCTATTTTGTTTCTCTGCCGACTTGATTCGATTTTCGTGGTCTTGGCGGTGTTCGGCGTCATCGGAGTCCGTGGGTTGCTTCGCACGGACGGTGATGCCGGGCCTGGAAAGGCGCTTGTGAAGCTTTTCCAGGTCGGATTCAGCGCCCTGATCGTGGTGACGCCGTATCTCCTGTGGAATCTCATGTCGTTTGGCCACCTTGTGCCGGTCAGCGGTGCGATCAAATCGACTTTTCCCGACGTGTCAACTTACGGTCCGTATCGGTTCGTGGACTTTCACACGCGCCTTGGGACGGTTGAGCTTGCGTTTTCGCTGGTCGTCCTGGCCTTGTTCTGTGTGCGGCGAATCTTGGCCGATAATGATCGTGCCGCAGGCATTGCGATTGGCATGCGTTCGGACATTCTCATCGCGGTTTTCATCGGTTGCGTGGTGCATTACATCAACACGATGGCGTTCATGAATTGGGCGGCTTGGTGGTGGCATTTTTCATCTTATACACCGATGGTGGTCGTATTGGGCGCCATGCTGTTCGACCGAATGCGTCGTGCGCTGGGGCCTCGCGAGTGGTTCACGTTTGTAGCTGTTGCGAGCGTTATGGCGCTCAACGTGTTCGGGCAGAACTACGACTTGAGGCGCCGAGGTTCGCATCATGTGCCTTGGTACAACGCGGCGATCGCGGCTGGCAGCGAGTTGCCCGAGGGGTCGGTAATCGGCATGACCGATTGCGGGCTGTTCGGATATTTCTGCAAGTACCCAACCGTGAACCTGGACGGCGTGATAAACGGGTTTGAATATCAGAAAGCGCTTAGTGAAGGTCGACTGGGCGAATACCTCAGTGTGTGCGGGATAACGCACATCGCCGATTACGAGGTAAGCTACAAGAGTGGGCAATATAGGGTCAAGCTGCCAGCGCGACTGTTCCGAAAACCGGGCGGTGCGATCGTCGGTACGCCGGAAGCCGAGGTCTATCGTTCAAGTTCGTACGGCAACGCTTTTACCGACGACATACACTTCGCCATATGGAGCCTCTCAAACATGCGTGTCATCGACGACGTATCGGCTGAAGAGGATGGCGAAGTCTGACACCGATTGCCCCGTACCATGCGGACTTACCTTCTATGGATGATCGTCTTCGCCCTGATGGTGTACGCGTGGCGGAGCTGGTTTGTCTCCACTTGCGGACTGATCCTGCTTTCAGTCGTCATGCAGCGGCGGGACTTTCCCAGCTACCTGATGGGTATCAACGGGCTGAACGCGTGGAACCTTCTACTGCTCGCGACGCTGGTTCCCGCGTTCGTGCAGATCGCCGGAGGCCAACGCAAGATTGACGTGCCTCGCAGCGTGATCATACTATTCGGTACGTTTTCATTCATGATATTCGTCGCGTACGCCCGCACCGCAACGGACCTCGGCGCGCTTGCCGTCGACGTGCGTCACAGTTTCATCGGATTCACCGGCGATTTTCTTATCAATCGTGTGAAGTTTGTCCTGCCTGCCGCCCTTCTATTCGTGGGTTGTCGAACGAGAGCACAGATTCGTCTGGCTGGCATAACCATACTGTTGGCGGCGACGTGCTACGCAACCCTCGTCATCAAGACGGTGCCGATTTCGACCATTTTCTCGGAATCCAAGAGCGAGTTCATGCGCTACAGGCACCGGATCGATCGCGATATTGGCTTGATGGCCATCGACATGTCTATGCTCTTCGCAGGGTCGTGCTGGGCGATCGTTTGTTTCGTCGTGCTGGCCGTTAAACGTAAATTGCATAAGGTCGTGATGCTCGGCGTTGCGAGTCTGGTGTTCTTGGCACTGCTGTTGTGTCATTCCCGGGGCAGCTACGTTGGTTTCGCTGCCGCGAGCTTTGTGCTGGTTTGTGCGAGATGGCGAAAGGCGATTATTCTTTTCCCAATTGGGATTGCGGCCATTTTCACCTTTTTTCCCGCCGTGCCCGCCCGTTTGGGTATGGGATTGGCTGAACAGGATGTGTCCGGACACAGTACGCAAAATTGGGAAGAAATTACGGCGGGGCGGACCACCGATCTCTGGCCCGCAGCGGTCGAGCAGATCGGTCGCGAACCCGTGTTCGGGATCGGTGCTTATGCGAGCCTTCGCCCGGAGGTTCGGGGAAAGTGGCAGGAAATCGGGACCGCACCGTTTCATCCCCACAATGCCTACCTCGAACTGCTTCTGGACATGGGTATCGTGGGGTTCATTCCGGTCATGTGCTTCTATGGCGGTGTGTTTGTCATGACCCTTCGATTGTTTATGAGCAAGGGCGATGGGCTTGCAGCCGCGATCGGTGGCATGGGGTTGGCCAACATTACTGTCTTGCTCGTGACCGCGCTGGGCGCTCAGTCGTTCTACCCAACGCAGAGCACGATGCTGCACTGGTGCTCGTGGGCGCTTGCGCTGCGCGTTTCGGTTTCGCTTTCCATCGCTCAACGTGCCCGTGCGATGCAAGGGCGTGCCCTCCGTGCCAAGGTGACGCGCGTTCGGCCGCAACCGTGGACGCCGGGAATTCAAACTCCCGAAGCAAGCCATCGAGGCATGGGAGCATGACGCACCTTTCGCTCCGATCGCCATGACAGATTCCAACACGACAAACGAATCCGGAACGGGCGAGGGCGCGCAACGCTCCACGATCGTGCGAAACGTGCTGGCGAATTGGCTGTGGTCGCTGATGGTGATGGCCATCGGCTTCGTTCTGCCCAGATTGATCGATGGAAATCTCGGGCGCGAAATGCTCGGTGTCTGGGACTACGGCTGGTTGCTGGTGTTCTTCATCTCTCTGCTCGCGTTGGGCGTTACGTCCGCGGTGAATCGTTACGTTGCAAGGTTCCGCGCCAAGAGCGAATGGGACGGGCTTAACGAAATGATCAACTCCTGCCTGCTACTTCTCGGGGCGAGTTTCGTGATGGGAATCGGCGGAGCCTTTCTGTCGGCCTTGCTGATCGACGCAGACACCTTCGACACCCCCCCGCCGCCCGAGATGCTGAGCGTTGCACGCTGGACGATCTTTCTGTTGTGCGCGGGGGCTGCGATTCAACTGCCGGGTGGAGCGTTTAATGGCGTTATTACCGGTTACGAGCGCTACGATCTGCTGAATCTGATCCGTGGGACTCGCGATATCATCGTCTTTGGCATCATCGTGATCGTCTTGATCTCGGGTTGTAATTTGGCTGTTGTCGCGGGCGTGAAATTGGTGGGTGAAATCGTTGGTGAATCGCTCAAGTGTGTTTTCGCTTTCCGCCTGTGCCCGCAATTGCGCGTGTCACCGGGGCTGGCAACCAGGCGAATGGTTCGCGAAACGATGTCTTTCGGTGCGCGGACACTGCTTCAGGATTTCGCGCGAAGCGGCAACTACTACATCAACAGCCTCATCGTAAAATCATACCTGGGACTCGGCCCCCTCGCGATCTATTCGCGTCAAAGATCACTCGTCATGCACCTCATGCGGTTCGTCAAGCAGTACGCACTGGTATTCACACCGGGGGCCAGCACGCTGCACGCTCAGGGGCGAACCGACGAACTGCGCCGCCTAGCCATTCAGTGTGTGACCTACGCACTCTATGTGACGCTTCCCGCAGCCGCTGTCCTGCTCATCATGGGCGGCCCATTGCTGAACATCTGGATGGGGCCGGACTACGAGGCTCCGCTCGTTCTTGGCGTCATGGTCGCGAGTCACCTGCTGGCGATTCCGCAAATGGGATTGTTTTCGATACTCGTCGGCATGAATCGTCACGGCGTGCCGGCGGCGATGGAATTGATCGCAGCCGCCATCAGCGTCGCCTTCGGCTACATCGCCCTGGGACCGATGAGCGGCAGCATGATCTGGGCTGCGGTCGCGATGTCGCTGCCCATCGCCGCCTCCAGCGGCATCGCGATACCGTTGTACGCCTGTCGCCAATTGGGCATCAACCCCGGCACCTACGTCGCCCGGGTTTTCCCAGGCCCAGCCTTGGCGGTCGCCCCTCTCGCTGCGTGTCTTCTCGGTGCGCGATGGTTTTTCGCGGACCAGCCGAGGATTGCTCTGTTGGTTGGCGGCGGAATCGGCGGAATCATTTCCCTGCCCGTTTATTGGCGATGGGCGATACCGGAATCTGTAAAGACCCGAATCGTTCTGAAACTCAAACCCGCACAGACGCGATAGCATCCTGAGGGGTGACGGAAGCGTCAGCCGTTGTCGATCGCAGTGGCCAGCTATTCATCGAACCCTCAACTGCGATCGATCCGAGTTCGGGCGAAATTTCCTCAGGATCGGCTCTTACGAACGGTGTTGCGTGATGGCTGCGCGTGCTGTGCGATGCCGAGATGGAGGGCGCTTAAACAACTGCCAGGTCCTTCGCTTCAACCCCTCAAGTATGCTAGTGCGGAAGCGGCACCCCACACATTAAGCAACGCCAAGTGTTCAAATGTCAGAATGGCCAGCAACAGCCACCACACCGCCGGCAACCTCTTCGCGAACCACTTGCTTGGAGTATACACAAGCCGAATCAGGACGGCAGTGTACAGCACAATCGCTATCGCGATAATTTTTCGATATTCAATGCACACAATCGGATGGATAGGACGAACAAGTGTGACGTACCGGCCAATGAGCGTTACAATGAGAATCGCGATGATAACCAGCGTCATAAGTTTGCGACACTTGGCTCTCAGGCGCAATTTGCTGTTCTTGAGCGATTCAGATATGGACAACCCGCATTCAGGGCATGTGCCGATCCTCGCAATAAATCTCAAATCATATCCACACTTGAGACATTCGATCGGCATAGCCTGGAATTCGCTTTCTCTTGATCGGCTTCGTGACACGATTTAGCTGAACGCCAGCTGAAGATTAACGAATCACGGCCGGGCGGTATTCATAGATGCGGGACAGGCAACCTCCTACCAAACGAGGCCGGGTAGCAGGCGTAGGTTTACGGTGTTTGACCGAACGCGCATGGCGCCATCAGCCACAAACTCCAACTCGATCCGTCCGCCGAAACTGTTCGCCTCGATGTATCCGACGAGAAACTCGGTTCGGCGTGTCCCGTCTGGCTGAGTGTACGACACGGAGACGCCACCGGCATGCGCATTGGGCCGCACGACAACGCGCCGGGTTTCGCTCGGATTCAAGTCTCCCAAAACGGATCGAATCCCAGGACCGTCTATGGTTACGTCAATTACGGGAACGTCTCCGGAATTTGCCAACTGACACACTATCTTGGAATGACTGAGCTGGTTGACCGCGAACAACGCTGCAACGCTGAGGAATGCCAGGATGCCAAGAGCGGTGAACAGTTTTCGAATCATATTCCTCAGCCATCCCGGAGCGGAAAGCCCCCTCATGGTTTTGAGTGGACACGCGCCATGGGTTCCATTATCTCTCCGAGCGGCTCATCGACAAGACTCACATTATCGATCTTGTGTTCAGGGAATGAAACAGGGAAACGCGGTTCATGATTGCCAAGCGTCGTTGCCGCATTCGGGGCTTCGTGATTTCCGCATGCTCGATTTGCCTGATCGAGACATCGTCTCCACCCCGGCAAACGATTCCCGAGAACTGAGTCTCTACTTCGCTCCGGCGGTTAAGTCCTTGAATGTCAATGGTTTGGCACTGACGGCGGCGACGACGAGGCGGTCGAACAGCTTGGCCTCCATCCACCGGCGGTTGGCTCGATACACGAACGCAGCCAGGTAGCGGTCCAGATGTTTCGGCGAAACGCTGTGATACGTCCCCAGGATCATCCGCTTCAAGTTACCAATGAATGTGTGAACCCAGGGAAGGGTCTCAACCGCTTTCTTGCCGCCGCCCGTCACAACCACCTCATGCTCGTAGCCGGCCTTGGCCACTGACGCGTAGCCGCCCCAGCCGTCCGTACGCAAACACGAACCCTTGGCTACGTGATCGGTGGTGAAGTCCGTCAGGCTTCGAGCATCGGCTCGCTTCAAACCGCGCAATGCAATGCGCCTGGGCCGGCCATCTTTGTTCAATTCGATGGCCACCGCGACGGGAACTTTCTTCTCCACGCCGCGTCCCGGCCGACCCGGTTCTTTGCCGCCGACGTACGTCTCGTCGATTTCCACAAGCCCTTGCAGGAGATAACGTTGGCACCGTTGGTGCATGGCTTCGCGAAGCTTCTGCAGCATCGTCCAGGCCGTCTGGTAGCAGACATGGATTTGCTTGGCGAGTGCCATGGCTGCAATGCCTTTTTTGGAATAGGCCTCTTGGTACATAGCCCAATACCACTTCCAGAGCGGCACGCGGGCGCCGTGAAAAACAGTGCCCGCCGTCGGCGAGGTTTGATGATGGCAATCCCGGCATTCCACCTGGCCCCGCGTCGGCAACCACCAGCCACGATCGTGTCCGCAGTCGGGGCAGATGAATCGCTCCAGGTTGGCCCCCCAGCGTACTTCGCGAAGGTGTGCGACACAGGCTGCACTCTCCCCGAAGCGGCGCATGAACGATGCGACGTCCGGGTTTTTGGGTATCGGCTGTCGCGGGCGAATCTCGTCCGGCATGATCAAACTCCTCGATGGACCGCTGAGTCGTAAAGCCTAACAAATACCGAACTTAGCCGCCGGAGTCAAGCAGAGACTCAGTTCCCGCGATTGGTTTCAGCGGAGGTAGCCGAGGGACTTCAGTTGGTCGGTAAGGTCCGAGCTGATGGGCAGGCCGTCGTCCGATTCGGTGTGCCGGACGAGTCGGGTCATCCATTCCGATGCGGCAAGGAGGGCGTGTCTTACGAGTTCGATACGGTCGGCGGAGGTGTCCACCAACTCGTTTGGGTCTGTTCGGAGGTCGAAAAGCCTGTTTTCGCCCTTGGCATCGGTAATCAGCTTGGTGAACGTGCCGTCAAACAACGCCCGGGCCACGGGGACCGGCTCGTGCAACAACACCGGCAAACTCGTCTGGCGCAATTCAGCCAGGACGGTCCAGTCTTCGATCGCGTACTCCCGGCCATCGGTGGATAAACCGCCAGCGAGGCTGAGTATGAGTTCCGGCATCGATGTCAGCGAGATGGGCGGAGTCAGATCGACACGCCCGGTCATGCCGGGGGCGCGCACGATGAGCGGAACGTGAATTTCCTCCTGGTAGAGCGTTTTTCCGTGGCCTAGCTGACCATGCTCGCCGAACGCTTCGCCATGATCGCTGGTGACGATGATGATCGCGTTGTCGAAGCGGTTTCGGTCTTTGAGGTTCTCAAAGAGCGCACCGATCCGGTCGTCGAGGTAGGCGATCTCCTGATCGTATCGATCGAGATCGTCGGCGGCGGACGGTTGCACGTGCGGGTTACGCTCGGTCTCGGCGAAACCAGCCAGAATTTGCTTGAATTTGGGACGCTCGTGATACGGAGCGTGGGCGTCGAGGTAGTTGATGAACAGGAAGCAAGGCTTGTTCGGTTCACGGTCGAGCCACGCGATCACCTGCTCGTTGATTTCCTCGGCGGAGCGTGACCAGCCTTTTTTCCACTCGGGTGCATCGAGCTGTAGCCAATGGCAAATCCACGCAGCAGGCGTGATAACTCCGGGTTTGGCGGCTGCGAGGCTGGGATTGGTGACGTCGTCGTAGAACGCGAATCCGCGATGCACACCGAATTCGCGAGAGAGACAGGCTGTGTTGGACACGACAGCCCCGGTGCGATACCCGGCGTCTGCGAGCGTCTCAGCCAGCGTTTCCCGCTCCGAGCTTAACGGTCGGATGGTCCATGATCCGTCGCGGGTGCGGATGTTGTCGGCTCCGTGTTCGGAAGGCATCAGGCCTGTGAACATGGAAGCGTGCGTGGGCAGCGTCCACGAGGATGGAGCGATGGCGTTCTGAAAGACGACGGCGTTTTGGGCGAAGGCGTCCAGGTTCGGCGTTGTCGGGGCGCTGTGATCGTAGACCGACATGCGGTCGGCACGCACGGTGTCCATCACGATGAGGATGATATCCGGTTGATCGACCGTCGCCGTTCGCGTGTCCCGCGACGCCGATGTTGTGTCGAGCGGCGACTGGGCCAACGCGCTCAACAAAGCCACCGAGGCAGCGCACCCGGCGGCGGCGATGACGAACGGGGCCATGACGGCTGGGGATTCGTTCAATCGCGGTTGGCGCGTGTGGGATTTTCCGGCGAGTCGTCGCCCCACGAAATAGACAGTCAGCATAAGCCCGGCGAGCGTAGCGTTGGCGAACAGGCTGATAGCGCTGAAGAGTGGTGCATCGTAAAGTCGGGAAACGGGTTGCCAGACGGTGCAAAACACCGCGACGCAGACCACCAGCCAGAGATTCCCACCGGAACGGGATCTTGATGCAAAGGCGGCAACGCACCACGCGACAGCCAAGCCTGCCAGCAACGGCGACAGGCCGGTGAAGTTCGCGGTGAAGGTTTCGTAGCCCAATCGCCCCCGTTCGAGGAACAGGACGCAGGCACCGACTATGCAGCCGACGACGCATGCATGGCGGATGCCGAGGGCGATGTCGTTTGCGTTTTGAACATTTTTCGCTCGGCGGATCGCCCTCCATGCGATCCCGACGGTCGCCCCCAATAAGCCCCCCGCACTTAGACAGGTTCCGATAATAATAGCGGGCAGCACGATTGGGATACGGTCTCCCCACACAGCGATAACGAGCGCATCAATCGATCCCAGGGTCGCCCCCAGAATTGCACCAAAGGCGATCCCGTGATGTATGCGTTCGGAGAGATTCAACGCGAGTTTTTTGGGGTTTTCGTCCATTGAATCTCTTATCGGATTATCAGGCGTGTCGCTTTTTGCACGGATTGTGTGCTGGGATGAAATCATCGCGCGTATGACGGTTGTGATCGTTGGAAGATCCGCGCGAACTGAAGTTCGCGGCTCGTTGCGCTGGAAGCGAAGTTGTTTTACGAAAAAAGGGATTTTCTGGTGGCGGTTTGGAGCCAGTCGCGGGCGATTTCGTACGCCCGATAAAGCTCGTCGAGTGCGAGGAACTCGTCGGCGGTGTGGGCCTGGGCGATATCGCCGGGGCCAAAGAGGATGCACGGGATGCCGGCGGCTGCGAACGGTCCCGAGTCGGCGAAGTAGTTCACGCCCTCGGGCTTCGACTGGTTCGTGCGGGCGGCTGCGATTGACAGCGTGTTGCGTAGGAACGGGTTATTTTCGGACGTTTCCATGCCCGACTGACGTTGGCGATCATTCAGCGTGAAGGCAGCGTCCGGGACGGCGGTGCGTAGACGGGCGAGGAACTGGTCGCGGAGATCGTCGAAGGATTGCCCCGGAAGAACGCGGAAATCGAGATCGGCGGTGCAGCGGTCGGGGACGATGTTCACCGCCGTCCCTCCGGAGACGATGCCGACCGACAGCGTGGGGCTGCCGAGCAAACCATGTTTCGCCTCGGCGAGCGAGGGTATGAACTCCCGACGCATGAACGCGATGGCATCGTTCATGAAGTAGATCGCGTTTTGTCCCAGGTGGGGCATGGAGGCGTGGCAGCTTTTTCCCGCGACTTCGATGCGTGTCCAGTAGGTGCCTTTGTGGGCGGAGACCACGCGGCTACTTGTGGGCTCACCGACGACGATCGCATCCGTGCGGAATCCGTCGGCCATCAATCGCTCCGCGCCTTTGCACCCGGTTTCTTCCGCAACGGTGGCGACGATGTAGAACTTGTCGATCATGTCCGCACGCCGGTCGGCTATTGATCGAGCGGCTGCGAGGAAAGCAGCCAGCGATCCTTTGGTATCGCAGGTTCCGCGCCCATAGATTCTGCCGTCGCGTTCGATGGGGTCGAAAGGGGCCACGGTCATGCCGGCTACACTGACGGTGTCCATATGCGCTTGCAGTGCGAACGATTGTTGGCCTGTCTGATCGGGCCAGTGTGCCACCAGATTGTCACGGCCTGGGGCAAAGGGGAATCGCGTTACGGTCATGCCGATTTCGCGGCAGAAGCGATCGACGTAGTCAGCTACCGCGCGTTCCGCTTGCGTCTCGTCGGCTTGAGCTTGTCCTTCGTTGACGCTGGGAATGCGCACGAGGTCGGCGTGCAGGTTCCTGACAAACGTTTTCTCTTCGGCGGAAAGCGGAGGCACGGATCAGTCTTCTTCTTCGTCAATCATCGATGCGTCGGCGGCGGCTGGTCGCGTTGTGCCGTTTGTGGCGATGCCGAGCATGGCCAGAGCGTCACGTTCGACAATGCCGCGCAGCTGCTCACGCGGGATCGCGGGCAGATTCGTTCCGTGGACCATGTGATTCAGGCTGTAGAGCGCTTCGATGCACGCGGCTGCGTGTGTGTAGGGGAAGCCGCTGCCGAAGAGGAGTTTCTCGATAACGCCCGATTGATGGGCGGTGACGAGTGCCTGGTACGCGGTCCAGGGTTGGTGCAAAAGCCAACTGATATCCGCGTAAACGTTGTTGTGCTTGGCCAGCAGGGCGATGGTCTCATGCGTCCAGGGATAGCCCATGTGGGCGATGACAATCTTGAGCCGGGGGAATTCTCGGGCGACTTCGTCGAGCAATACTGGTTGGCCGTATTGGAGGGCGCATTCCGGTGTGTTGAGCAGACCGCTGTGGAACAGGACGGGCATCTGTGCGTTGGCGGCGGCTTCGTAGACGGTTTTGGCGCTGGTGTGACAGGGGTGAAGGTTCTGTGCGGATGGTGAGATAGCCAATCCGCGCATGCCGAGTTCCTCGCGGGCGTTTTGCAGTTCTTCGATGGCTTGATTGGGTTCGGTGGGATCGACGCCGGCAAATCCGATGAGGCGATCGGGGTCGCGACGGACGTAATCCGCGACGAACGCGTTGGGGACTTCGGATTCAAGGTGCAGGCTTTTGAATCCGAGGACGATGCTGGTGTCGACCGGTTGCGACGCGGTGCGATGAGCGTCCATCCCCGCGTGACTTGGCGGTTCGTTGCCGGGGCGGCGGGGATGTCCGTTTTGGCTGACAGCGCGCTCAGCGCCACGGCCCAGTCTCGCTGGCGAATCCCAGATACATGTGTAGCAATCGACGATCATCGACAGAGCCGTTTCCGTGAAGAGTGTTCAATAATCCGTGCGGGTTGTTTCATGGTAACTTTGCAGCCACATACAATCCCCAATAGCAGCGAACATTGTTGGGCTGCATGGACGTGAAGATTACCCTCTTTCTCCCCTCCTTGCGAAGGAGGGGCTGGGGGAGGTTCTTTGAGCGAAGCGAGCCGTGGCTCTGGTCCAAACCCCCCTGTATCCCCCCTTCGTAAGGGGGGAAAAGATTGTCTCCCGCCACGATATTGAGGCAGATCATGCTTCATATTGCACGTGGCTGAAGAGTAACGTCTCATGAATCGGCTCGCCGGTTGGGGCGCTGCGCACGAATAATGCGGCGGCTGGTACCGCACAGCATGAACCCGCCCATCAACATGGGGATCATTTCGAAACCGAGCACGCCGCACAGCGGTGAGGTCGTGTTGGCGGACAGGGGTGGGTCGGCGGCTTTGAAATCGGTGATGGCTTTGTTGAGTCGCGCTTCGAGCACGCGGGCGCTGTCCGCCGGGATTCCGATTTCGATGATTTCGAGGACGTCGTCGAAGGGTCTACCGAACACCGCGACGACGCCGGTGCCGTCGGGAAGATTGCTGACGCTGGTGGTGACGGTGGCGACGAGCGTGAATTCTTCATCGGCGACTGCGTCGTACTCATAGTTGATGTTCTGCTGGAGAATGATGCCGACCCGTGAGGCTGCGATGGCGTCTAGGTTCACGTCGCCGAATCCAGCTTCTCCTGTATCGGGGAGGATGTCGAGGTCGCCGAAAAAGACGAGCAAGCCCGATGAATTCTGACCGGTGAAGCCGCCGTCCGGGCCGCCGGTGATGGCCACACTTTCGTCGACGAGCGTGGTCTCGATTCCGTCGGCATCGATTCGCCGGACCGCAATCGACAGTTGACCTGACAAGCCGGTGAGGTCGCGGTCGGCGTCGAGAGACCATGCGAAGATGGCACCGGAAGCGGTGAAGATACTCCGCACGGTTCGCGAGCCTATGGGGTTGTTAAGCTCGGAGGCGGAAAGGACCACGATGCGCGTTTCGGTCACGGTGCTGTCCAGGTCGTAGCGCGTTGTGGCATCGTTCGAAAAGCAGTCGGCTTCGACGCTGATCTCTTCAGGGTTTCTGCCTCCCCCGCCTTCGGTGGGGTCGCGGAATTCGGAAACGGCGATGGCTCTTGCGACGGTGTTTCCGACGTCGTCAAGCGTTTCGAGATTGGCGCGTGTTTGGATGGGTGGTTCGAGTCCGCCGACACCCGAGTTTTCGGTGGCTTGGTCGGACGACTCAGCCGCGTCGTTGACGAATTCCTGAATGTTGCTGCTGATGTCCGCGGAGAGTTCGCGCACGATACCCTGAGCGGCTGAGGGGATCAGGAAAAGAGCGCTCAGAACGATGACGAGTTGTCTTGTGTTCGGTCGCATGATTTCATTTTGCTCCACACTGCCTCTTGGTGATTGAAACATCGCGCTAGACTGTAGGAGAAAATTTACCCGTCGTCGATACTTATTTGCGGGATGCGTCACTTCGCAAGAACGAAGTCCAGGGCTTTTTTCAGCTCCTCAACGTAGTTTTTCGGAAGCGTGTGGCCTACGCCGGGAAACTCAACGAGTTGTACCTTGATCGAGAGGGCTTTCAGTTTTTCAGCGGCGGTGCGGTTTTGTTCGAGGGTGCGGTCTTCGGATCCGACCATGAGATAGAAACGCGGAGCATCTTCGGGGGAAAGCGCGGAGAGTTCGGCGCGATCAGGCCGATAGCTTCCCGCAATGGGGATCGCGCCGGCGAAACGATCGGGGTGACGGGCGACGAGGTTGAACGTCATGTATCCGCCCTGGCTGAAGCCGGTGAGTACGATGCGACTGGTATCGATTTTGTGCTCGCGCTGCACGTACTCGAGGGCTTTGTTGACGACGTAGTCTGCCTCATCAATGGAACCCCATTGCATGCCCCCGCTGACGACGGCACGCGTGGCGCGCGGGGCAGCCAGAATCGCACCGGCGTCCCGGGCGACGTCGCGCCACGGCGAGGCGATGTCATCGGCAGTGGTTCCGTATCCGTGCATGGCTATGATGAGCGGTGCGGGTTTGGCGGGGTCGTGGTTTTTGGGCAGAACAACGATCGGCACGTGCTTGTCGACCAGCTCCGCGAAGCGTTTGAATGCATCGCGCTCGCGCTCCTTGACCGTTTCGAGGATGTCGAGGTAATCGGCGTTTTCGCGTATGTTGTCCAAGTCGGTGTCCGACAGGATGTGCTGGAGGTCGGACCAGCCGTTGTCGACTGACTTGCGAAGCCATTTGCACGCGTTGGGAACGTCGCCGCTCCGAGCGTAGGCGCAGGCGAGATTGTACGCGGCGGTTCGATCGGACGGTTTGAGGCCAGCCCATTGCTCGCCAATCGCGATGGCGGTTTTCCAGTCCTGGGCTTGGTGGGCTGCCGCGAACTTTCGCGAGAGATCCCGACTGCGCAGGGGCTCCTGGGATCGGGCGGGGATCACCGCGATCCACGATACGGCTATGATGGCGAACAGGGTTTTCATCTTGTTTCCTTCGAGCGAGATAAGCTTGCGAACGAACTCCGCGTGCAGCATAGCAATCGGCGCGACGCGCGTCCAAGCCGCCCGATCGTATGCGTACACGCGAGGCGGCGGCGTTGAGAATTACCTTTTTTCAAAGTTTGGAGCGTTATTGTGTTGGATGAACTGCCGCTGAATTGGCGAACACCGGTGGAGTGGGCGAAACAGGTTTTGCGCGAGCCGCTGGCGGTGCTGAACGATCACGCGCATCTCGAGAAAAAAGCGGCGACGAACGCGCTGGAATTGATGAATCGCTGGCCCGAACCGAATCCGCCCGAGAACTGGGTGAAGGTGATGACAGCCATCGCAAGGGACGAGGTGGATCACTTGGCCATCGTGGTGCGTCTGCTCGCTCGCCGGGGCGGCGTGCTGACGCGAACGCACCGCAATGCTTATGCGACCGAATTGCGTGGGCTGGTGCGTTTGGGACAGGGGCGTGAGGAATTGATCGATCGGCTTATGGTGAGTGCGTTGATCGAGGCGCGTTCGTGCGAAAGGTTCTTCCTGCTCGGCGAAGTCTGCGAAGATCGGGAGTTGGCAAAGCTCTACGGCGATCTTTATGAGTCCGAAGCGGGGCATTTCAGACTGTTCCTGAACCTGGCGCGCGAATTGCCTGACGCGGCACGGGTGGACGAGCGTTGGACCGAGTTTCTGGACGCGGAGTCATCGATCATCCAGCGTCAGCCGCTGGGCCCCGCGATCCACAGCGGTTTTTCGGTGTAGGGTGAATTTTTTTCGCGAATGTGCGGGAAGAATTTGCAGGCCATGCCCCAATGTGGACTTTGTTATTACGCCACTGCTGCGGCGGGGTGTTTCCCCCGTCTGAATTTGAATTCACGTCCCAAAACGTGATTTGGGGCGGATGGCCCTCGGTTATCGGCCTCATTCCCGCGTAACAATCAAGAACAAGCGGTATTCGTGATTATCGAGCAAACATCATATTCGCGACGCAACGTCCCAATTTGCTTTCAGTCGCGTGCGAATCGTACGGTGTGCTGTCGGGCACACGACTTGGCAGCGGTGCAAGAGCCAGGCTCCTCGTGCTCGGATTCTTGTGACCGGTGGCGCATTCTTTCGGACTGTAAGGATTGTGAGGGATGCAATGCGATTGACTTTGCGGGAAGAATTCGACTACCGTACGTGGCCTGCGCATTTTGAGGAGTTCCACGATCGTTTCGCTCCGCAAGCAGGGTTCCAAAACGGGCATCGTCCACGCAAAAAAAGGAGCAGGTTCATGTCTGGCAACTCCCGCGGTCGCAGTTTCGGAGTCCTGTTGGCGTTTGGCAGCCTGCTTCTGCTTACCGGATGTCCGATTCAGCCTGTAGGCGATTTGATGGATTCGGATGGGGACGGCATTGCGGACGCAGCGGATGTTTGCGCGGGCTTTGATGACAATGTTGATACCGATGGTGACGGTGTGCCGGACGGATGCGATGTGTGCCCGAACGGCGACGACACAACCGATTCGGATGGAGATGGGGTTGCGGACGGCTGCGATGCCTGCGAAGGCTTCGATGACGGACCTGATGTCGACGACGACGGTGTGCCTGATGGCTGCGATGCGTGTGAAGGATCCGACGACAACGAGGACGGGGACGGCGACGGCATAGCGGACGGCTGCGACGCGTGCGAAGGGTTCGACGACGGAAATGATGAAGACGGGAACGGCACGCCGGATGGTTGCGATACGACCACAACACAATCACGACGTGACTTGGAATCATTTGCGACGTTTGCGTCTACCGGCGACGTGATCGATTTGAGCGATCTTCGCGTCGGCGATGTGATCACGCTTATCGTTCCGGTTGATGAGCCTTTGACGCGGCAGGTGGTTGTCTGCTCGTGCCAATGGACGGTATCTCCGAGCGAATTCGGATCGTTCGAATCGCCCGATTCATGTACCACGCAATTCACTGTAGAGAAGTCCGGTGCGGGTGTGGCTGGCGTGCGTCAAACGTGTGGCAGCCAGTCGGTCGAGTTGTTGAACGGTCTTCTCTCATTCGCCGACGAGGTCGAGGATGACGAGGGCGGTGCCGGCAGCTTTATTGCAGGCATTCCGGTGGCCGGCATTACCGTGTCACCAGGCGTGGCCGTGTCGGAAGGCACAGTTGTTCAGTTAGACGCCCGCCCGAATTCGGTTGGGTCGGGATATTTGTGGAGTCAGGTCAGTGGTCCGCAAATAGAGCTCGGATTCCCCGACGACCCCGCACTCGTGTCAGACGATCTCAGCACCCCGCCGACGTTCGCGGGTATCGACAGCCCGTCGAATCTGCCAGTGGTCCGTTTCCTCGCACCGGAGGTGAACGAGTGCGACCCTGGCGCGACGGTTGTGATACTGATTGGATTATCGATTACGTCCGACGAAACCGGTTCGCCGCTCCCGGAGAGCGGGCAGCCGACGGACATGCTTGAAATAGAGGTTATCAACACCACTCCGAACTGCTCGTCCCCGCCGGGTGGCGGCGGGCCAGGTGGCAACGGGCCTGGGCCGGGGAACGGCGAATGCTCAATCAATGACGATTGTGCAGCACCTACGCCCTTCTGTGTGGCCAATACGTGTGTGGAATGCCGTCTGGACGCGGACTGCGGCGGCAATGTTTGTGCTCCCTCGGTGTGCAATGCGGGCACCTGTCTGGACCTGGCTCAGCTGCCGGACGGGGCGCTCTGTGATGACGGCAATTTCTGCAACGGTCTTGATGCGTGTAGCGCAGGTACCTGCCAATCGTCAGGCGATCCTTGCACCGCATTCGGGCTGGCCTGTTTTGACGACAACCCCAACGCGAGTTTCGGTGCCGAAGCGTGTCTTGGTCCGTGTGCCGGCGGCGTCTGTGCCGACTTGGGGGCCTGCATGAGTGGCGCACCCGTGTGCGATGGCAATGATACCTGTGTATATGCGCCGACTCTCGCGACGGGCGATGCGTGCGGCTCAAACACAGACACGGCTTGCGACAATCCGGACGTCTGCGATGGATTCGGAGGCTGCTCGGCCAACTTCGAGTTATCAGGCACGGCGTGCGGTAGCGCTGCGGATACGGTGTGCGACAATCCGGACACGTGCGACGGTACCGGCAACTGCATGATCAACAATGAAGCCAACGGAGCCACGTGCGGCAGCTCTGCGGACACAGCGTGTGACGATCCGGATACGTGTCAGAGCGGCGTGTGCTTGTCCAACCTGGAGTCGGCGGGTACGGCGTGCGATGACAACTTGTTCTGCAATGGTGGTGACACGTGCGACGGAGCTGGCGGATGCACGGTGCATGCGAACAACGCGTGCAACGCTGGCGAACAATGCGACGAAAATCAGGACTTCTGCTTCGTGGGGAATTTGATCAGCGGAACAATCTTCGATTTCGGCGGCAGCGCGGGCGGAACGGGGTTCTCCGGTTTCCCGATCACGTTAAGTGGAACCGTCCCGGACGGACCGGATCCAGACAACAATCCGGACCTGTTCAGCGTGACAACGACTTCGGCGGCCGACGGCTCGTACACGGCAGATGTGCCGGACGGTTTTAGCGGAACGGCCACAACCGGCGTGAACAATCGTTTTGTGGCTGAGCCGGGGATTGCCGGTCCGAGCTACGCGAACGTCCTGGCGGATATCGCCAACGAGAATTACACCGGGTTCCGGAATTTATATGTAGACGATGACGGGAGCGCTCAACCTGGATTTGCCACTGGTGACCCTTTGGGAACGATGAACAATCCGTATCCGTCGTTGCAGCCTGCGGCGGACGCGACGATACCTGGAGACACAGTCTTCGTCCGTGCAGGAAACTATGTCTCGCCAAGCAGCAACGTCTTCCTGTCTTCTCCGCTAAACATTCAGGTGAGCGGAACGGCGACGGCACGAATTCGTTACCAGAATTTCAACGACGAAGTCGTAATCCTTAATGGATTCGACGGAGTCAACTTCCATCGGCGATGCATTGCGATGCAGAATCAGCAGTTTGTCGAAGTCTCGGGCTTTATTCTGAAGAATGCAGCACGCGAGGGCTTCCTGATTTTGAGCAGCAGCAACGTTCTGGTCGAAAACTGTATTGCGGACGAATGCGGGTTGAACGTCGGAAGCGCCGCCGAGTCCGAGGGGTTCAAGTTTGACCAATCCACGAACTTCATCATGCGAAAAAGTGTCGCGCGTTTTTGTTACGCGGGTATCGATTCGAAGGGAGCGAGCGACGGTCTCATTGAGGACTGCCTTGTGCATAACAATGGGCAGTTGCGTTCGGGCGCTCCAATTTTCCCGGACAACGCCGACGGGATACACCTGTCACCGGCCCAGGTCGGTTCAGATCGAATCACAGTTAGACGTTGCGTTGCATTTGCAAACACGGACGACGGGTTTGACGGAAGCCATTCCAAAGACTGTTTGTTCGATTCCTGTTACGCGTTTAATGGAAACATTCAAGGGTTTCCCGACGGCGATGGTGGCGGATTTAAGGTTGGCAACCATGTGGCGACCGATCCCCTGCGATTCTGTCTCCGACTTCTCGTTCGCAACAGTATCGCGTTCAACAATGGATTTGAGGGAATCGGGAATCGATCAGCACCGATCAATGTGTTCCAAAACTGCAGTACGTTCTCCAATGCGACTGACGGAATTCGTCCCGCCCAAACGACTTTGAATTGCGTGGCTTCAGGGAACGCGGCGAACGACATGACCTTGCCATTCCCGGCAGGATCAGGAAGGTTTTCCAACAACTTCGTCGGCGACGGTGGACAGGGTTGCGCAGATTGCTTGTTTGGCGACCCATTGTACACAAACCCGTCCGGCGTTATCGACACGTCGTGGCAGGGAGGATTCGCCGAGGACGATGTGCGCGGCATCATGCCTACGCTCCTCAATATTCGCGCGCAGATACAGGCCAACTTCGCGCTCCAAAGCGGGTCAACAGCCATCGACGCGGGTGGCTTCATCACGGCCACAACAACGCTCGGCGTGAGCACATCCGTCGTCCAGGTCAACGATGACCCGACGGTTCGCTTTCGTGTCGGAGACGTGATTCAAATCGAGGATGCGACAGGGGGAACCGATCCCGGACGAGCCGCGATTGTCAGCATGACATCGAACAGCATTACGCTCGGAGAAACACTGACGTTTGATGCAGGCAAAGGCGTGCACCTTCCCTGGAACGGAACCGCACCGGACATAGGCGCATTCGAGTCGCCATAAACACTGGCCCGCAATCAGATGTGTGGGAGAAGCTTGGCTTAACCGGAAATCGTACAGCCGCTCCTCGGGGCGCCCGTCGAACGGCTTTGCATTACCCGCGGATTCGCGGAACAGCGTTCAGCGGGTTGGGTGCTCGCCCGGTCGATTCAATCGATTGGCCGCTGATGCTGCCCTGATGTTTCCGTCGTTGAAGCCTTCCGCCGATCCGCTCTTATCCGGCGACGCCCTCTCGAGCCCCCTGATCGACGCGACTTATGCTGTCGCACACGAAGCGGATTTGCTCAGCGCTCATTTCGGGAAACATCGGCAAGCTCAGGCAGCGGTTGGCCAGACGTTCGGAGACCGGGAAGCTACCAGCTTTCCGCCCCAAATGGGAGTAGGCTGGCTGGAGGTGGACCGGGATCGGATAATGGCTGCTGACACCGATGCCGGATTTGGTCAGCCCGTCGCACAATATGTCGCGATCGTCGGTCTCGACGCTAAAGAGGTGACACGCGCTTTCGGCGTAATCGGGCTCGATTGGCAGCGTGAGTTTTTCCGAGCCAGCCAGCCCTTTGCGATAGGCATCGAAGTGTCGGCGGCGGGCGGCATTCCAGTCGTCAAGGTGCTTGAGCTTCACACCAAGAACAGCGCCCTGCACACCGTCCATGCGGTAGTTGTAGCCGACCTCGACATGGTGGTAGCGACTCGACTGGGCGTGATCGCGGAGGCTACGCACTCGTTCGGCGATCTTGTCGTCGTTGGTGGTCAATGCCCCTCCTTCGCCGAAAGCGCCGAGGTTCTTGCTGGGGTAGAAGCTGAATCCTGCGGCGGTGCCGATCGACCCGGTACGTTTGCCCTTGTAGCGAGCACCCTGTGCCTGTGCGGCGTCTTCGATGACCGGGATGCCATGACGTTCGGCGATTGCGAGTATCGCGTCCATTTCGGCCGGCTGCCCGTAAAGATGCACAGGCATGATGGCTTTGGTGCGCTGGGTGATGGCCTTTTCGAGTTTTAGCGGATTCAGGGTGCGTGTGACGGGGTCGATGTCCACAAAGACCGGTTTGGCACCCACATAGCTGATGGACCACGCCGTCGCGATAAACGTCATCGGAACTGTGATGACTTCATCGCCCGGCTCGATGTCCAGGGCACGGAGCGCCAGGTGCAGAGCACTGGTGCCGGTGTTCAACGCGATGCAGTGTTTGGCTTCGCAATATTTGGCGAAATCGAGCTCGAAAGCCTCAACGGCCGGCCCCAGGGCGAATTGGGCGTTTTCGCAAACGTTCTGAATGGCATCGAGGACTTCGGCCTTGATAGTGTTGTATTGGGCCTTGAGGTCCATCAACGGTATCTGCATGGTGACGTGATCCTTGAAATAGGGTGCGTGTGATCGTTTCTCGTCCTGATCGCACCTAATCTGGCGCCTTCGCAATTCCCTGGGCTGCGACATTGTGGTCGCCGCTATGGTCGAAGGAGGCGTCTCAAGGTCGAAGCCTCTTCCAGTCGGCGTTGATTTTCAATCGCCCCCGTTTTGAGAGGCGGAATCCTAGCATGTCGATGAAGGCCTGAACAGCCGTCATAGGGCTGGCAAAGCTGCTCGTCCCGGCCTGCCGGTCGTGGTGATCGACGGGTACGTGTGTGATCTTCGCGCCGTTTCCGTGTGCGATGATAAGTCGTTCAGCCTGGGCGAAAGCGGATTGCGTGGTGATCGGAATGCGCTGCCACAGGGAGGCCCGGGCGAGTTGGCAGAATCCGATGTCGCCGAAGTGCTTGCCCCACAGCAGGAAAACGAAAAAGTTGAAACTGCCGCTGACGAGTTTTCGCCAAGGGGTGTATTGCTTCGTACGACGGGCACCGACGACAACATCGAAGCCGTCCTGCGCCCGGGCGTACATGGCTATGAGTTCGTTCATGCTGCACTGGCGATCCGCACTGATGAGAAAGATGTACTCACCGTTCGCGGCGGCGATGGCGGATTCCAACGCGGCGGCGAGACCGCGATTCTTGTCATGCCGGACCGGTCGAACGCGATCGTCGGCCACCGCTTTCTCCTCCAGTAGAGGCCAGGTGTCGTCCTTGCTGCCATCGTCGACCACGACAATTTCGTGCCAGCCTGGGATCGCGTCCAGAGTCTCCAACGCTTCATCAAGAACAGCCGGCAGGTTTTCGGCTTCGTTGTACGCGGGGATACAGATGCTGATCGTGGGCCTGGGGGATTCGCTCTTGGCCTGCGACAGTGCTGGATTCGGGGCGGACGATTCTTTTGGATCGGTCATGGCGGTCGTGGTCATGTCGGCCTGCTATCTGATCGTCAGCATGGATGATCGTCCCTGGAGTCAGAATCGGCAAGCTGGAGCATGTTCTTAATCAAGCTCGGGCCGACGTGAGCCAGGCCAGCGTGATGTCGGTAGCGTGGCGGACGAAGTGGTCCGGTTGGGCGGTCTCCAGGTGCTCGCGGGTCCGAATACCGCAGGTGACAGCCACAGTGCGGATGCCGACGCGTTGGCCCGCTCGGATATCGGGCTCGGTGTCGCCGATCATGACAGCTTCGGTTGGGTTGGAGATGTAAGGGGTCATTAGTCTTGCTTTGACATCGGCGGTTCCTGCGTTGGTATCCTCGTTGAGGATTTCACGGAAGTGCCGGCGGAGGTCGAAATGGTCGAGCTGACGCAGGAGCATGTCGCGCCGATTTCGCATGGTGACGACGAACAAATCGTGCTCGCGGGACCATGAATCGAGCAGTTCGGGGATTCCGGGCCAAACAATATCGAGTTTCAGGTACTCCAAATCCTCTATGATGCGCATGCGCTCGGCGCTGTATTCATCAAAAAACTCGGGGGGGCTGGTCTTGGCGAGAATTTCCGCTTCGGGAATCTTCCTGCGCTTGCAATCCCAGTATTCCTCTACAGAGAGGGCGGCGTGGTGACCGCGTTCGAGCAATGAAGTGTAGATAGCGTGGTATTTTCGACGGTTGTCGAGTATGGGTCCGTCGAGATCGAAGAAAATCTTCATGGTGTTGTTAGTATCGGCGGCGAAGGCGACGCGGATCAAGCTCGGGGTCTAGCGATAAAATAGATCTCGGCGCACCACTCTGGGAGGTCCTGACCGACTTTGTACAGGGCGTCAGTGAGTTGCTTGCCATAGGACTCCATTTGGGCGTTGGAAAGGGGTTTGAGGAAAATCCCCGTTTCGTGAATGATTTGCAGATTCGCGCATTGAATGTCGTCGCGTAGCGTATCGAATTCGTAGACGCGACGATGGCCCAGTTTGTGATCGTTCTCGGTCATGGCGCCGGGGTGCTCGAGCATGCCCATCGCGTGGCCTATGCGACGGTGCAGCGACTGGGCGTTGGGTACGACGATGTGCAGCTCGCCACCGGGCTTGAGCCATGCGGCTGCCCGCTTGAGCAGGTCGGTCGGATTCTCGATATGTTCAAGGATGTTTGCGAGAATTACCGCGTCGAATTTGCAGTCGGGTTCGAAGTCTTCGAATAAGGAAGCAACGTAGGTCACTTCGGCGGTCGTACCCTCGGTTTTCTCGATGACAGCGCGCGTTTGATCGACATACTCGGCTGCCCCATCGACGATGGTGAGTTTGGCGGCAGCTTGGGCAAGCCTGGCGCTCATGACACCGGTAGCGCAGCCGAGTTCCAAAGCTGACTTCCCTTCAACTCTGGGGCAAATCTCTTCAGCGTCGAACTGTATGAGGCAATAGTCGAAACTCTGGTACGGGTCGTAATGCTTGGCGACATTGTCGAGCCTGTCTGTTTCCTCTCGCATTTAACCTCTCCTGTGCTGCGATACGGCCTTCCGAACCGAATCGTGGCCGCGATTCCATAGCCTAAATCGCATCAGGGATGCGTGCGTGTCAGGCTTTGACGAACAATGCGTGCGACGTTTCCGGAAAAGGTATGATACTCTCCGGCTTATCCGAAAGGAAGGCATTGACCGCGCGCGTAATGCCATCGAACGGTGCCTTGATCTGCGGAGGCAAGTCGAGTTTTTGGGTGTAATAGTCATGAAAAAGCAGAAATCCGCCGGGGTTGAGGCGGTCGTAAAAAAAGGCACAGCACTCGACGGCTGGTTCGTACAGATCGCAATCAACATAGACAAGCGAAAATCGTTCGTCGGCAACATCGGCCAGCGTGTCGGAAAAAAAGCCGACATGGATATGCGTGTTGGGGAAGTGGCTGAACATGGAACGTACTTCCTCAAGCGACGTATCCTTGAAGTCTCCGGCGCGCGACGCGGGATCGTGATGCGACAGAGTCGGGAAACCCTCAAACGAGTCGAACAGGTGATAAGGGCGACCTTCGATTTCATCGCCCAGCAGCGTGTTCGCCACAAACGCGTTGCCCCCCTGAAAAACACCGAGTTCAGCGAATGATCCGGGGACGCTTGCCGCGGCGCGGCGGGCGAGTTCTTCGAAAAGCCAAGTGCCCGCAGCGCCGGATTGCGTGAGCGGTTTCGCGTAGTGTGAGAGAACCTGCGTTTTGTGGAAGAGCGACAGATCGGCATCGATCCGCAACGTCTCTTTCAGTCGGAGGGCGATGCTGCTGAAGTGCAGGACGGAGCAATCGATCCAGTGGCGCCCGTGTTCAAAACCCATCGATTCGAGCCTGCGGCGAATACTCTGAATAGCTTGCGGTGTGTAGGCGAAGACAACGACGAACGAGCGTTCCTTGTCCACCGTAGCCAGCACTTCCGGTGACCGGATGGGCACGCCCGCCGTGGATTGACCCCAGAGTTCCGGATCGTCACCAACCGCGAACGCAACGTTGATGTTGGCGGTTTCGAGTGTGACAGCCAAAGCCGCACCCGGACCGTAGCCGATGATCTCTGATTGTTCGAGTCGTTTCTGGATCGCATGAAAATCCATCATCGAGCGACCTCCGTCTGCGGTGCCATGTTGAGGTCGGGCAGTTTTCGGTCTTCGCAATCCACAAAAACCTCCTGCCAATAGCGCATCATGCGGACGCCTGCTTCGTAGCGACCCATGTCTCGTTCGACGTGTTCACCGAGCGCCAAGCGCACCAACCAGGCTGGGCTGTTGAAGCCGGCTGCGATGGAGAGCACGAGCGTGCCGGAGTAACGCGGGTTGATTTCGAAGAAGCATTCGCGACCGTCGCACTTGAAACATTGGATGTTGGCAGGACCAATGATGGGCAACGCTTCAGCAATCTTGACGGCAGTTTCGAGCATTGCGTTGTCTTTGACGGTTTCCCCCTTGTAAGAAACACCGGCTTTGGTTTCGATGCGGCGGCGTACGACACCATTGAGTGCGCGGCCTTCAAAATCACAAAGGACATCAACCGTGAACTCGTCACCAACAACGGCTTCCTGAATGAGAGGCTTGTCGATGCGTTGGGTGTAAAACTCAAATTCCTCGACATCGCGAATTTTGTGGGCATCGATCGATGCGCGCCCCATAAATCGCGGCTTGATGAAAACGGGGTATTGGAGCGTGTGCGGGTCGATATCTTGCGGCAGCCAGGACTTCGGCGTTTCGACACCGATTTTTCTGAAGAACTCGTACGTAGCCAGCTTGTCATTGCACTGTGTGATGGCGGCAGGGTCGGAGATGACGACACGGCAGCCGATCTCGGCGAATCGCGATTTGTTCGCAGCGAAAGCGTCGAATTCGTAATCGACGATCGGAATAAGCATATCGACTTTTTCCATTCGGCAGACGTCGAGCACACGGTCGAGGAACGCGGGATCGCTGGCAACGGGTACGTTATGAAAAGCGTCGCTGTACCATCGGCCTGCGTTATTGGACTGCATGTCCACGGTCACAATGCGCGTGTTGTAGTCGTGCTGGGACCGCAAAGCCTTTATAACCGATTGGGAACAGGCTGTTCCTCCGCCGGTGATTAGTACAGTGATATCGGGCAAGAGTGATGCTCCTTCGCGTGGTCAATCAAAATTCCTGACGGCCTCCGCGGGCATGCCTTACTCCTCGACGGATTCGGTCACAACGTTCTTGCGGTCCTCGTGAGCGATAAGGACGGAGCTGTGGCGTTCCTCCACGACGTAGTAGAGCGGACGTCCTTTGACCTCGTCCAGCAGGCGGCCAATGTACTCGCTCATCACCGCGAGAATCATGAACAGGAACATGAACATCGCCGAGGTGTGCAGCGAGCGGGTCGTCCAGCCCGCGGCGATATTGTCGCTGAAAAAATAGACCAGAAAGACGTAACCGATGTACGCGAAGCTGGCCATGCTCAGGAGCAGGCCCATCAAGCCGACGAATCGCAACGGTCGCGTCGAGTTCGTGGCGATCATGTTGACAGCCAAATCGAGGGCGTTGAGGAATCCGCGATGGCGTCGCTCGGCGCGTCGGCGAATCGGTTCATACGGCATGGTCGTGTTGCCATAGCCGACGTGCATCGAAAAACTGCGCAGGAAACGAAAACGGTCCTTGATGCTGACAATGGCGTTGACGGTTTGACGACTGAACGCGTTGAATCCGGTCGAATTGTGCGGAATGTCGATGCCCAGCGCCCGATCGAGGAACCAGTAAAAAAGTCGTCGGCCATGCCGCAGGTAAAATGGGGCGTCATCATTCCGCGGCTTGACGCCGAAAACAGCGCCCACACCCTTACGACACATCTCCACCATTTCGGTGATGGCCGCCGGTGGATCACTAGCGGGGTCCATAACGACCACGAAATCACCGATGACGGTGTCCAACCCGGCGGCTACCGCGATTTCGCTTCCAAAATTCCGTGACAGGCGGATGAGGCGGATGCACTCGTGTCTTTTCAACATTGGGACGACGGCTGAGACGGTCGCATCCGTCGAGCCGTCGTCAACAAGAACGAGTTCGTAGTTGGCGTAGTGGGACTTGAGAACACCAATAATCTCCTCGATGAACTCCTCGACGATGTCTGCGTCGTTGTGCAGAGGTGAAACAACGGAAACGAACGTATCGGATGAGGGCTGTTTGGACATGTTGTTCATACCCTGGCCGGCGTCAGGAAGTCCATGATGTCGTATATGTTGTCGATCTTGCCGCCCATCATGCAGGTCAGATTCGGCAACCCCCAGTCCTTCTGGTACAGCACCGGCCGGCTGTCGTCCACCTCGCTCTTCGGGAGCACGGTTTTTACTTCCCAGATCGAGTCCTGATATCGGCATTCTCTCAGGCATGGAATATACCTTTCAGCGTCCTTGACCATATAAACGTAGTTGGACGTTTTGTCGCAGGTTTCGATGTATTCGTACGGATCGCGGTACGGCTCGTTCTTGCGGTCGAACCACTCGCAATGCGGTGTGTAGCGGACATGCGACAGCGTATGCAGCCCACGTGCCGGAAACGGCATGATCGAAAAAAACGGGCCGCACATCATGGTGATGCCGCGATTGGCGATAACATCGGGAACCTCGACCAGCGCCATCTCAGTCAGCTCGTGCTTGAGGAACAGCGTAGGCAAGCCGGAGTTGTGCAGGAGCTTGTTAAGGCGGGCGTACGTGCAATTGTAAACACTGCGGGTCGTAAGCGTGTACGCACCGTCGGGACCGTTCGCCTCCAGTTCCATAGAGCCGTCGTCCGATCGCCGGACGCAGGTGGCTTCGGTGTTGAATCGAATCTCGACGCCTGCGTTGCGCGCTCGATCGAGGGTTTCGTTCTTCAGTTTGACGGCATCGAAAATGTACTCGCGCGTGCTGAATACATCATCAACATAGTCGAGATTAAAGAGTCTCTTGATGTCCTTCGGTGCGGGTGAAACAGGTGCGCCGATCAACTCGCAGAATCGCTTGAACTGCACCGCGTTGACCTTGGAGAATCGCTTGCCGACACCGTAGTATTTTTCATGAGTGTCCATGATGCAGCCGGGGAAATCATCGACGAATCGCGGAAAGTTGACCCGACATCGAAAAGCGGTGAGCACGCTGCGAGGATAGTGGTAGCCATTGTGGACGCGGGCTTGATTGGCATAAGAGGCGCGCTGAAGAGCATCGGAACCGCGTTCGAGGACAATCGTGCGTTCGCCGAGCTCGCGCGCGAGGTGCGTGGCCACGGAGCACCCAAAGAAGCCTCCGCCGACGATGACGGCATCGAATTCGACTGCGTTTGCGTTCATGATCGTTTGCGTGCGTTTCCCACGAGTCTATTTCCCGGCTCCGGATCGGCAACTGAGAATGTCGAAATTCCCAATGTGCTTTTCCTCGCGACAATTTGAATCGATGAAACCTTCCAGCTCGGGAAAGTCCTTCAACTGATCGTCCGAATTCTTCGGTTCAAAAGGCGTCAAATCGTCGGTCACGACCACAACATACGCCGGCGGACGCTGAGCCAGGTCTTCGAGGAACTCCCGGCGATACGATTCGCGAAGCGGACCTTCAACAGAGAGCACTGCATCGAAGGCAAAGCGCGTGGGCGATCGCGTACCGGATTCGAAGTTGACCACGGTCTCATGCCCCCAGATCAGAACGAACTCGCCATCGCCGACATGGTCAGCCAAATACCGCGCGACTTCGTCCGATACCTTGTGCTTGGCTGACCCCGTCCAGACGTTACTGCGGAACTCGTCCACCGTTGTCTTTTTCGCAGCCAGCCGGGCAACGTTCAGCCACCACTCCCGCACGACATAGGCAGGGTCCGCCGGTGCGGCTGCCAACGGCACCACGACCAATCCAGCCAGCCCGATCGCACCGGCGATCCAGTTCGTCCAGCGATCACGAAGAACACCGTACAAGCCCGAGACTCCGCAGCCCGCAAGAACGGCCACACAACCGATCATCGGCGTCCAGTGATAGATGAAATACTTCCCCTGCCCGACGACAGCCAACCAGTTTCCCACCAGAGCAGCCCATAACAACACGACCGGCGTGGCGCTGCGTGTTCGAACGATGACCACGCCTGCAAAGGCCAGCAGAAGCAGGCCTCGCCAGCGGACATCGACGAAGGCGAACGCGTTGGTGAGGTCTCGCCCCGTGTCGGCGCCGGCGTATCCCGAAAGGTTGTACGTGACGACGTTGGACCAGAAATCGTCCCATATTCCGACGTAAATGAAGTAGCTGGCGAACGCGACGGCGGGAACCAGAAAACCCGCGGTTGCGACGGCTGACAGTCTGAACACCGCCGCGACCGGAGAAGTGTCAGCCTCGCGCGCCCGGCGGTACAAGGCTGCGGCACCGATAAGCAGCGCGGGCACAAGCGCAGTCGGCTTGAACCAGCATGACAGCCCCAGCATGGCACCCGCCAGAAACA
This sequence comes from Phycisphaerae bacterium, assembly GCA_029260215.1. Lineage (GTDB taxonomy): Bacteria > Planctomycetota > Phycisphaerae > UBA1845 > UBA1845 > OFTM258. Next base: position 105,928 of record JAJDDQ010000014.1, on the reverse strand, counting down.
CCCGGCCCGTCGAACGCAAGCCGTCGCGTGTGCTGAGTAATGCCACGACGGCAAGAGTCAGAACCGCGAGCACATCCTCCGCCTGTGCGGTTTTCCAGGGGCAATGTTTGTCGCCTTCCATGACGGCCAAGGCGAAGCAAATAGCGCTCGGCAACGCAACCGCCGAGCCGGCGATGCGTCTTCCCACGCTGGCCGCCGCCTGCGCGCCGCCGAGGGCGAGCAGGTAGAAGAAGAAACGCACGCCCCAGTCCGATCGGCCAAAGACCGCCATCGCCAACGCGTAGACGTAGTGAATGCCCGGACCTTTTTGATCAAACACGTCGCGATACGGCAAGCCGCCGTCCAGGATTGTCCCGCCGACATAGGCAAAAATGCCCGAATCGCGCGTGAGCGGGAAAAAGATCATCGGCGTGAGCAGCGCTGCCGGCAGCAACCAGCAGGCCAGGCGCGTCGGAATTGAGACGGATGATTCCTGGTCGGGCATTAGGCTGTCGCGACTTGGGGACATGGTTGGAGAACGCGTCGACACCAATGTTCAAATACAACGATCGCCCAGATTTTCTGACTCAGATCGCGCTGCCCGCGAACGTGGTCATCGAGAAGCCGCTCCACACTCGTGCGATCAATCCACTCGGTCGCCCTGGACTCCGACGAAAGCAGCAACTCACGAACATATTCCTTCTGCCGCCCACGGAACCAGTGTTTGATGGGGATTCCGAAGCCCATCTTCTTGCGATACAGCACATCGTGCGGCAAATGCGGTTCGAGGAGTTTCTTCAGAGCGTGCTTGGCTTGGCCGTCACGGATTTTCCAACCGGCTGAAACTTTGTTGACGAACTCGACCACGCGATAGTCCAGCAGCGGTGCGCGCACTTCGAGGCTGTTCTGCATCGACATGCGATCGACCTTCACAAGGATGTCGTCGGGCAGGTAGCTCTTCTGGTCGACGTGCTGCAACACAGTCGTCAGAGAATGGCCGTTGCGGTTTGCGAAGTAGGGTGCGAACAGAGCGCCCGCACTTTGGATACGCGACGCATCAGACCCAAGCAACGCAGCCCGTTCAGACTCGTCGAAGATGCCGATCTGCAACGCGTACCGTGCAGCCCCACGCGACGCCGCCCGATCGATCATGCCGCGCCCGCGCCAATGTCGAGGAACGATTCGCGAAGCCGATTTCGCAAGCCCCCGACCGCCGAGATTCAGCAACCAGTCCCACTTCGCCTGTGCAAGTGCGTGGCGATATCGGGAGTACCCCGCGAAAACCTCATCGCCGCCGTCACCCGAGAGGCAGACGGTAACGTGTTTGCGAGCCTCGCGGCAGACGTAATAGGTGGGCAGTGCGGAAGGGTCGGCGAACGGCTCGTCCAGGTGGTAGACGATGTCCGACAGCATGGACAGATCGTGGTCGCGAACAACGATTTCGGTGTGGTCAGTCTTGTATCGGTCTGCCACCATGCGTGCGTAGTGAAGTTCGTCGAACTCCGCCTCGTCGAATCCAATGGCGAACGTCCGCAGCTGGGTGTCCGACTCCTGGCTGGCCAGCGCAACGATTGCGCTCGAGTCGACGCCGCCGCTGAGAAAAACACCCAGCGGCACGTCGGAGCGCAGGCGGATGCGGACGGCGTCGCGCAGAAGGTTTTCCAACTCCGCGACCCACGCGCGTTCGTCGGTCGGCTGTTCGTCGTTGAAGTGAACGTCCCAGTAGTGCTTGATTTCGATGCGACCGTCCTGCCAGGTAAGCAGGCAGCCCGGCGGGAGTTTCTTCACGCCCCGGATGATGCAGCGATCCTCCGGCACGTAGCCGTAGGCCAGGTATTCGTCGAGCGCGTGCGGGCACACTTCGGTCGGCACGCGCGGATGCTGGAGGAGCGCTTTAAGCTCGCTTGAGTAGATCAGGCGGCCGTTGTCAAAATGGTAATACAGCGGCTTCTTGCCCATGCGGTCGCGGGCGATCAGCAGGCGTCTTTGCCGGTCGTCCCACAGAGCGAAAGCGAACATGCCGTTGAAGTGCTCGACACAACCGTCGCCGTGGGCAGCGTATGCGTGCAGAATGACTTCGGTGTCGCTGCTGGTTTGGAACGTGTAGCCATCGCTGCGCAGATCGCCCATCAGCTCGACATAGTTGTATATCTCGCCGTTGAAGGTAACGATCAAGTCGCCGGTCGCGTTGGCCATCGGTTGAGCGCCGCCGCCAAGGTCGATGATGCTCAACCGACGATGGCCCAAACCAATGTTGCCGGTAATGTGGATACCATCACCGTCGGGGCCTCGGTGGCGGATGACGTCGGTCATCGCTTGCAGCCGGGCACGATCGACGCGATCGTCTGGTGAAGGCTCACAGATGCCGGTGATTCCGCACATTTTTCCTAGACCGTCGTTTCTTGCTTGGGGTTTGCGGTGACCGGCACCGAAGCCGACAGCGACTCACGCTCTTCGCTCCGACCGGGCGGGGCAATACCACAGACCTCCAAAAACACCCGCTCGAATCGGGCGATCGATACGTCTACTGCGTAATTGCGGACGAAATGATCCCGTGCATTATCCGAAATGGTTCGCCACAATTCCGAATCACCCAGCACCCGGTTGATGCCGCTGATAAGCGAATCTTCATCCGTAGCAGCCACACCAAGGGTCTTGCGCGCGATCAGGCCATCCGGGTCGAATGTCGAGACGATCGGCAATCCATAGCTCCACGCCTCAAGATACGTATTGGGGAAACCCTCATAGTCCGGCGTGCAGCACATCAGCGACGCCTCGCGGTAGTGTTGGCCTATCTTGTCATGCGCCACCGGCCCCAAGAACGTCACGTTGGGCAGACTCTCGCCCCGCCGTCGTACGTCGCGGTTGTACTTGTCGTCTCCAATGGGACCGATAATGTGAAACCGGTGCTGCGGGCAGCGCTCAGCCACATTGATGAGTCGATCCGGACGCTTTTGAGGCGAAAGGCGGCCGACCCAGATGATCGGGCGATCCGTTCCGGACGGCGGCGACGGCGGAACATACTCGTTGTCACTTTGTCCCGGGCAGGGCATCGGCAGGACCGGCGCATCCACATGAAGCCAACGGTCGAGCATGTCGCGCTGGTGCTCTGTTTGGGCGATTAGCCGATCGGCATGCGTCATGGCGTAGCGAAAAAGTATGCGCTCACGGAGCTTCTTAAGCGTCGGAAGGCGCGGGTCGCAATCCGTGTCGCAAGCGACGGAGAAAACAAATTTGCGACGGCGAGCCTTGCACCACAGCGCAACCTGCCCAGCCATGTATTCCGCGCAGTTGTGATAGTAGAGATCGGCATCGGCGCGAGCGAGCGCCCGGTTCAGGCTTGTCCAACGAGGGTGAAGGAAACGCAACCCAGGCACGCCAGCCTCGCGCGCACAAACCTTAAACACGCGCACGCCGTCCACCAGGACGCCGTCCTCCTGTCCTTCGTCCCACGTCACCATGCACACGGAGTGACCACGCGCCGCCAACCACCGAGCCATCAGCGTCGTTTGACGCTCCACGCCCCCGATATGCCCGGTCGGCTTGCCCGCCAGCACACCGAAGGCTTTATGCACCACGAAGCAAATACGCGGACTTTTTGCCAAAACGGAATCCTTCAGAGTCCCAACTATCGCCTGTCGCGGGCACTCAACGTCGGCAACCCGTCCATAACGTCAACGCCGTTGAGGTTTCCTCGGCCCGATAATGTTAAGCAATTTCCCCGATGCTCATGCGGGTATCATCGGCGATTCGGCACAGTCGATCAACGTTGACGCTTCGGTCAAACCTGTGGACAGCTTCCCGCTGCCTGGACTTCGACCGAGGTGAATTCCGAGTGATTTGTTCTGTCGAAAGCCTTTAGACGAACAAGGTTAAGCTACGTCAGGCATTCAAGCCTCTGCGATACCGGGTCAAAACGCGACCCCTTCACCAAAAGAGGCCAAGTCCTCGATGACCTTCTGACGATTCCGGTATTCAACATCAAGCCGCCGATTGAGCACGTTCATCCCACCCTTATGAGGCCCGCGAAACTGCGGGTCTCTGCGCACAAAGTCCCGAAGGTACGTGCTGCGCTTCATCGCGAGCTGCTGGGCGTTCTTGATAGGATCATCGGTCATCTGGACGGTAAACGTCTTCAACATGCGGCCATCCATGAACCCGAAGTTCTCGCGGAAATAAGAGCCTTCAGCCGTTACCACGCCGTTAGGCTGATTCGCGGCGGCGGATCGATACGTGTATTTCCACGGCGGCCCATCTTTAGGCCAACCCGCGATTGCCGACGGGCAAACGAAAATGCTCGGGTCAACATTCAGGTGCGTCGGCATCAACACATTCGGCAGCGAAAGAGGCCAAAGCTTCATATCGAAGGGGTCGGTGTCCACCGCCTGTGACCCCGGATTTCCGTATCCGTGGGCCGGCCCCTCCGCCGTGGTGCCGCCGCCATTGGTCATTGGGCTTTCCAGATACGGAAGCCGACCGTTTTCCGACGTCCAATAATTCCAGATGCCCTGACCAATGCCGCGCAAGTGCGTCGAGCAGACCACGCGACGTGCCTCATCCCGGGCGGACCGGAGCGACGGAACAAGAATAGCCATAAGCAACGCGATGATACTGATCACGACAAGCAACTCGATCAAAGTAAAACCGCGATGGTTTCGGCGAATTGCTGATATCATGGCTGACCTCCCTGCAAGAGGCATGAAGGTACGCGTAACGATTGGCCGAAGCGGCTTTGAAACGCGGCGAAATCAATCAGGTCGACATCGGCGTCGTCGTCGAAATCGACGGGGCTGCAACCTTCTCCCGCAGGCACGCCCGGCTCGCCCACGCACTGGGTGAAACCGGAAAAATCGTCGAGATCAATTTGGAAATCACCGTCAAAGTCACCGGGCAATGCTTCGGGCCCCAAGCCGCACTTGGACCCGGCAATGATGACGACATCCCACCCCACGGTATCGCCGAAAACGGGATCGAAGCTGTTGTTCACGCCGAACCCCGCCGCTTCGAGATAGACGAAGCTAAATTCATCGTCGGAGAGGTTGGGCACGACGACTTGATCGAAGTAGGCACCGACATCGCCGTCGTTGTCCGTGTACGCGAGGCCGCCATTGCAGTTTCCGGGCGGGGCTGGGGCGCAGGCATCGAACGCATCGCTGCCCGGCCCGAACGTGATGGTGGCTGACCCGCCTTGCAAACCGTTGGCCGTCACGACGGATTCACCAACGAATTCCGTCGCAACCGCAGGCCAAAGCGTCGTGCCAAGCCCTTCACCTTCGAGCGTCGGAAAAAGGCCGGTGACCGGATCACGCGTGACCAGCCAACCGCGAAACGAGCCGAGCAGTTGAATCGTGCCAAGCAAAGAGGCTGAACTGCTTTGCGGGTTGGTTGAGTCCTGCCATATTTCGTAGCCGAGGTCGTCGATCGCGTACACGCCCCCAAGCGTGCCACTGTCACCGGTGAATTCAGTGATGGCTCCAGTGCGTGTATCGAAGTCGGGATTGATGGCCGCACCGGATTGCGCATCGACCGTGGTGCCGGCGGGGACGTTGATGGTTGTTGAGACCTCCGGGTTGATGCCAGGCCCGCCTTCATTCGTGCCCAAAATATCCATCCAGGGAAGCTCAATCGTCCCCGCGTCGAAATCGGGATTGAGGACGACGACGCTTTCTGAATCGGGAATGACGATCGGCGTTTCTCCGAATACGGGAATAAGGCTTCGCGATCCGTTGTCGAGGTCGCCATCCATGTCGATCAGCGGTCCGCCGAGAAAGTCGATCCCGAGAATCGGCACGCGATTATTCGGCGGCACGGGAATGCTGCCCCTGCGAAACGTGAAACTGAGCGCGCCGAAAGCGTTCGGCTGATACATGGGTGTGCCGATACCGGCGTACTCGGCTGTATCCCCCGCAACGCTCGTGCCAGCCAATCGGTTGCCGTCGGCGATCGGGCCTGGGAAACCGGGGCCTGGGGTCGGGAAAACCTGCCGGACAGGTCCGGGATTCAAAAATGGATCGACGCCGATGATCGGCACAAAATCGGCTGCGGTGGCGGAATCTGCGACAAGGCAGAGTCCGATAACTGCGGAACTGAGTATCTTCTTGCTGGACAACTTTTCATCTCCTCACACGGTGTGCTGCGCCCCGGCTTGATCCGGGGCGTTTCCGTCTTGAAGCGCCGGTGGCGAAGCGGAATATGTCGCGTCACCATCCGTGAACGAGCACGATGCGCGTGCGTGTTCACGGTCATTAAGGGCATTCGATCGGGTGTTGAGGAGTTACGCGGGCGGTGCGCGCGGGACGCCCAAGGCGGTCAGGAAGTATTGATGGGCGCAAAGAAGCGTGCGTGCGCGTCGATGCCAGTACGTCCGCGACCAGCACATCGGCACTTGGCCTATGACAGCCGCAACGCGCAGCAGGTGGCGAATGAAGCTGACGGCGACCGGCTTGAGTGCCAATGCGGTCGCGATGAAAGCAGGCAGGGTCCACAGCGTCAGGGTAACGTCGTGACCGACGGATCGTCCGATAACACCGGAGTGCAGGAGCAGGACGACCATGACGCATACGACGAGGCTTTGGCGATTCAGCGGGACGCGAATCGGAGCGTAATCGACGGCTTTGAGTGCGAAGAAAACGACCGCCGCCGCGGTGGCCAGCTTCGAGCCGAACCACGACGAGTCGGAACCGAATGAGCGGAAAAGCCAATGCGCGTGGGCGGCGAACATAACCACCCACATGATGCGGAAGGCTGCCCACGTGATTCGGTTGGATTGAGATCGGCTGATCATTTGACGATTGCCCATTCGCAATGCGGAACACTGTGCCGCTTGGAGGGATTATGAACCCGCCACGCGCTGTTGTCGAGACGCAAAACCCGCCCCGGTTTCCCAAATTCAAGGCCGCTCTGCGCGGTCACCGAAGTCCGGGAGTATCATCGGCTCGGGAAGATCGAGACCTTTCAATCGTCAGCGACCGTCCCGACGCCTCTGATTGTGGTTACAGCAATTTCCGTACCAAACCGCCGTATTTTCCACTTTCTTGTTCACGTATGGGTGTTTTCACCCTGTCCAGATTGGCCAAGGCTGTGCCGACTTGCCCGTTGCGAACAATTCCCACCGCGATGTAATAAGGAAGGTGTTCACGCCCACGGCGGGCGGGTTGGAAAACGCAAGGAGTGGACGATTGCCCATGTTGACGTCAGAAATCCCCAAAAACGGCGTTTTCGCCGCGATCTGTTTGATTCTCTCGATTGCAGCCTGCTGCGCGCACGCTTCCGGCGAAGGGGAGGCGGTCTGGCAGACTGCGGCGGAGCGCACCGGCTACCGCGAGACGGGAACGTATGTGGAAGCTGTCGCTTATTGCAAGCGGCTGGCGGATGCGTCGCCGTTTGCCCACTACACAACATTTGGGCAAAGTGCGCGAGGGCGTGATTTGCCGCTGCTGATCCTCTCCCGCGATGAAAAACCGGCGTCCGGAGCGGCCCACCGGAGTGGTAAAGCCGTGATGCTCATCCAGAATTGCATCCACGCGGGGGAGTGCGCGGGGAAGGACGCCTCTCTGGCGCTGGCGCGCGATATCGTCGTGACTCGGTCGCTCGTCGATCTGATCGACAAAATCGACATTCTGATCATGCCCGTTTTCAACGTCGATGGCCACGAACGCCGGAGCGCGTTCAACCGCGTGAATCAGAACGGTCCGGACGAGATGGGCTGGCGTGTGACAGCCGCCAACCTCAATCTCAATCGCGATTACACCAAGGCGGATACGGTCGAGATGCGCCATTGGCTTCGACTGTGGGACGAGTGGGATCCCGACCTGCTGATCGACAACCACACCACCGACGGCAGCGATCATCGGTACGATGTGCTTTATGCGTCGGCCATGCATGAGAATACCGCTTCGGAGATCGCCGCATACACGCAGGACGTGCTGTACCCGGCTGTTTGGCCCAGGGTGGAGGCGGACGGGTTCACCGCAATGCCTTATTTCTCGTACGTCGATCGGGCTGATCCTTCGAAGGGTATCTACGGTTCGTCATCGTTCACGCCGCGTTTTTCCACCGGGTATGCCGGTGTGTGCAATCGCCCGTCGATTCTCGTGGAAACCCATGCGCTCAAGCCGTTTCGCACGCGCGTGTTGTCTACGTACTCCATCATGAGGCGCGTGCTTGAAGAGGTGAATCGCGATGTTGCGGCGCTGCGCGGGGCTGTGACCGGTGCGGACGCGAGCACGAAGAAACAATTCACCCAACGTGACGCGGAGTCGAACGCCCAAAGCATGCCGCTGCGATTTGAACGCGAGGAAACATGGCAGCCGTTCGTGTTCAAGGGCGTGCGCATCGAAAAGCGAGAAAGCGACATCATCGACGGAGAAGTGCTCGTGTATACCGCTGACGCGGTCGATTACACATCGCGATTCTCCGACGCGATAAGTGCGACCGTGGAGGCTGTTCCGCCGACGGCGTATGTGATTCCGCCGGAGTGGGCGTTTGTTCGTGAGCTGCTTGATTTGCACGGCATAACGTATCGCGTGCTGTCGGAGCGGACGGCGTTCCGTCTCGACTATGCGCGATGCAGCCAAGTGCGATTCGCGGGACGGCCCTTCGAGGGACACGCCCGCCCTGCCTACGACATCGAGACGGTTACGCGCGATGTTGACATGCCGCCCGGAACGATGGTCGTGCCCGTCGGTCAGCCGCTCGCTCGACTGGTCATGCACCTGTTCGAGCCGAAGGGGCCTGACTCGGTGTTGGCGTGGGGGTTCTTCAATCAGGTTTTCGAGCAGAAGGAGTATGTCGAAACCTATGCCTTCGAACCCATCGCACGCGAGATGCTTGCCAACGACGAGAAGCTCAAGGCTGAGTATGACAAGCGGCTGAAGTCTGACGAGTCGTTCAGAGACAGCCCCCGCAGCCGGATCAATTTTCTGTACGAACGATCGAAATACTGGGACGCGTGGAAGGATGTTTACCCCGTAGCGCGGCTCGCAGCGTCGACACACGAAGCGCCCAAGAGTTCCGGTCCTCGCGAGTAATGGTTTCTCACGGCATCGTACCTCTCTCGCGTTGCAAAGCGGCGGTCACGATCGAACGGTGCGCTGCGTGTTATGGTTTGAAGATTTCGAAATACTTATCCCATATCTGCCGTTCATATTTGCACGCGTAATCTTCGGCGAACGACTCTCCACGCACGACCCACCCCTTGAAGGGTATCGTCATGTTATCGTGGTGGTGACCCAGCTCGTGCAGGAATATGTGCAGAAGCTGGTATGCTCTTACGGTGCCTTCCTGGAAGCGACACTTGTAGTAAACGTCGTAGACATCGACGCCCTTCGGGGCGGACACGATGGAATACACTGTGACGTCGTCTTCGTCCTTGAGTGCCCATTCGCTTGACGGTTTGAGAATTTCGACGGTCAGGTCTTCGCCATAATCAACCGGGAAGTGTCGCAACAGATTTTTCGGCTGTCGCGCATCAAGCTCCGGCACGTGGGCGTTGCTCAAGTGGCATACGTGAAGGTACTCTGGCTCGCAGGGGACGCCGAGTCGTTCGAGGAGTTTTCGATGCTCCTCGTAATGCGCTGCCGGCCACGTGTCGGTCAGTCCGTCAGGCCATGCACAGACAGCCACCGTACCGAGCGCATACCACCCGTCCACATCTTCATCATCCCTGTTCGCAAGAATGACTTCTTCAAGCCCTCTTGAGAGTTTTTCCCAATCGGGCAGGATGCTGATGAACTTGTGTACGTCGTCCTCACGCAACACGTGTCGATTCGGCCACCGAGGAACCTCTGTCATTATCCTCAATGGTTGGGAGTAGCTTGCCGTTTCGATATCTCTCGGGTTCTTCCGTTGGACTTGGCCATCACGGACTCTTGGCGTGGTTTTTCTTTGAACGAATCGAGAGCCGTTTTTTGAGCGATTGCCGCGCATGATTCGCAAGCCTTTCTTCGTCGTCATGAACGAATCGAACGCACGCCGTTTCAAGTTCCGTGTGAGTGCGCGAGTACTTGATTGTCGTGGGTATCAACCGGATCGCGCGTAACGATTTGCAGTATCGCCGCCGGCGATGAGAAGTTCAAGGCGGGGTACGACAAGCGGCTGGAGTCTGACGAGTCGTTCAGAGACAGCCTCCGCAGCCGGATCAATTTTCTGTACGAACGATCGAAATACTGGGATGTGTGGAAGGATGTTTACCCCATCGCACGGCAGGATGCGCGATCGCCAAAGAATGCGCTCGATCGAGTCTTGTCAGAGCCGCGACCTTGAAAGACCATGAACCCAGTTTCAAGCCGCGCTTTTCATATCGAACAAGAAAAGACGTTCTTGGAGCGTGTTTTTGACTTGTAACCTCCGTTTGATATTATGGCGTTGCTTCGCGTTGTCATTAACGGCAGGGCACAAGACACCAATTATTTGGAAGTGAGGGTTATTAATTGAATCCGAATATTTTTGGAATGAGCGTTGTAATCGTAGTGATGGTCGCGTGCTACTTTGACTCAGGCACGGCATTTGCTCAGGAAAACGCAATGGTGTCCGCCTTAGACTTGGAGGGCGACTCTGACGGCGACGGGGTTCGGAATGCGTTCGACCGGTGCCCAGGGAACGACGACCGCATGGACAAAGATGAGGACGGAATGCCGGATGCGTGCGATGAATGTCCGGGTGGCTTGGACACAGACAAAGACGGCGACTCCATCCCAGATGGCTGTGACAACTGTCCCGATACTTATAATCCTTTTGAGCCACGCAGGCGCGGCGATCCGCTATTCAAGAAGGATTGTGAATGTGGTTCTCGACCGTGGCGAGATTGTTGCTGGCAGTCGGATGAGGACGGTGATGGAGTGGGTGATCGTTGCGAGGATTGGGACCGTATGCAGCTTCAATCGGTCAACAATCGATCCGGCGATGAGCTGGAGTCCTTTGAGTACGACGGGAATCGACTCATTCGCCATGTTGGTTGGGACAGTGCGCACACTGTCCAGACTGAGACACGTTATGTTTACGACAAGTACGAACGTATCATCGGCAAGGTGGAGACCGCTGTGGACGGTTCGGCCGAACCGCGTGAGACAACGTACTTTTATGACCGGTTTGGCGACGTAATCGGGGCGTTACTCAGCGGCGAAGTTGGGGAGAGTAATATTTTTTCCTATAATGACCGTAACGATCGCCCCTACATGCAGACCACAGCCACAGATCCTCCTCATCAGGCGACGATACTTCAATATGTTACGTACAACGAAAAAGGTCATGTCCTTGAGCGATATGAGAGAATCCCGGACAAGGAAACGCTGGTTCTTGTAGAGTATTTCCTATACCGATACAGCGCGGACGGAAAACGGGAACAGGAGACGCGGAGTCGTGTGGACGACGAACATGAGCAGGTAGTGGTAGAAGGCTATGATCAACGCGGTGGGCGCATGTGGATCAAGGAATATCCCGAGTTGATTTCGCCACACGGTGCCGCGCTTCCCAAAGAACACCTGTTGACGCGAATCGAGACAGGGCAAGAAGACGACGACAAAGGATACATATCGAAACATTGGCGTATCACGATACATCCTTCGGGGAAGCGTGACGTGCGCCGTGGGTATTACATCGGGGAACGTAACACGGAGGGATCAACGTATGTTTTTGAAACATATGTCACCCATAAAGAAGACCCGGCGGACGAAGACAAACAGGAATGGCACGCTAAGTTTTCACGATACAACACCTTGACAGGCTACTCGAACGTGACGCGCGTAATCGAGCCGGACGGATCTGCGGTTGAATACGATTTTGATCCCGCGAACCCCGATTTTCTGATTTCTGAGACGCGCATAAGCAAGACTGACGGTTCTGACGTGACCCGAGTGCGATACGAGTATGATGCAAATGGGCGTATCACGAAGGAAGAACATTCAGGGGGAGAATGGGCTCATGTTCGCGAGACGGCGTACGATTTTCGAGGCCGCGCTACACGTGTTCGCGTTCGTGACCGGAATGGCCTCCGAGAAACCGAATACGCGTACAACGCATTTGACGAACTTGTTCTTTCGAAGGAGTCATCGTTCGTGCGTGCGCTCATTCACGACAAACGAGGCCGGCTCAAGGAAGAGCTTGTATTCGAGCACAAAGGCGATTTGTCGCGGTTCGAATTATCAAAGGCGGGTGATTTCCTGCAACGTACGCGATACGAACACCACCCGGTGTCGGGACGAGTCACCAAGACAGAGTCGGTTGTAGGTGCTGGCAATTCGAATGAGCTCGCTCCGAAGGAAACAAGCGAAGAAACTTACGACGAGACGGGAACGTGGATATTGGAATCACGTCATAGCCGCGACACGACGGCCTCGTCGACTTTGTACAAATATGATGACCAAGGGCGCGTCGTTTTGACCGCACGAAGCGATGGTACATCGCAATATACCGACTTTGACGGGCGCGGGATGGTCGCAGAGCGATCGCGTTACATCGGTGATCGGGAATTGGCGGTGACGACCTATTTCTACAACGATGATGGCAAGGTAGAAGTTACTATCGAGGCTAGCGGCGAAATCGATGTTTACGAATACGACGAGACTGGCCGGTTGCGCGCTATTAGAACCTTCCCGAATCGCAACGCGAAACGACCATCCCGCGTGGTCTCACTTGATGAATCCAGCGGAATCAAATCCGATATCAGTCATGATCACAAATAGCCCGGAGGCGTCGCACTACTGGTGGCTCGCTGGGTTTGGATCGAAACGACTCTACGTTTGCCCGCCGTCGTCACGGGCGTCAATTGGATCGTGCGAGACGATTTGCAGTATCGCTGGTAGCACGATGAGTGTCATCACGAGGCACACGACGACGCTCAATGCGAGCAGTGCGCCCAGCCGGGCGTTGGCGGGGACTTGTGAGAGCGTTAGAACGCCGAAACCCAAACCGACAGCCAGTGCGTCGATCATAATGGCTGGGCCTGTGCGCTGCAGAGCCTCCGCAGCGGCGGATTCCGTATCGGCGCCCGTGTCGCGGGCTTTGCGGAAGCGTTCGATGAAGTGAATCGCGTAATCCACGCCGATGCCGAGTGTCATGCCCGCGAACATCGACGTCGCAATACCCAAGGGCATGCCGCTGGCACCCATGAACGCGAAATTGAACGCGACGGCTGACGCACAGGGCAGCACGCACAGCAAACCCCAGCGAACGGACCGTCCGAGAATCGACGTGACGATCAGAATGCCCGCGAGCGATATCAGCAGGGATTGAACCTGCGTGTTGACGATGGCTTCGATCATGGTCTGGCTGACAGCCACGTCGCCCGCAAAGCTCAGTCGAATGCCGTGCGGGCCCAAGTGTTCTTTTTCGTGGTTTCGGATTTCAGCCAGCAGATTGCCCACGTCGACGAAGTTTGCGTTCTTGAGGAAGACGGAGACTAAAGCCGACGAGAATTGAGCGTCGACGATCTGATGCAGGCGATCCTCGCCGCGAATGCGTTTGTATTGTCGCCAAAGCCAGTCGATGCGGTCGGGGTCTTCCGGAATGACGCGCGTGCCTTCCTGGAGCGCTTTGGCCATGAAGTTTGTGGTGGCCAACAGACGTGCAGGCCCGATGACGCCTCCGACCGTGTATTGCGACAGGCTCTTCAGGTATTGCTCAAGGGTTTGCAACCGATGGATCGGCTGGGGCATTCTGAACGGTTCGATGGCGACTTCCCAGTGAAACGTTTCGCCGTCCATGGATTGCAGCGAGAGTATCGGCGAGCCTCGTTTTCGCTCGGTGCGGATTTTGAAGCGGTCGTCCACAGGCCAAACACGCTCGATACGCGCCTGCCACTCATTGGAAGCCTGTCTGAAAGCGCCCCGCTGCGGTGGGCCGACCACGGGTGGGGCGTCGGGGCGGGTGACGCGAAGCATGTATCCCAGCCAGGCTTCGGGTTTGTCAACGTCCTCCGCACGGACGGAGATGATGTGGTGGTCGAGATGCTCGGTACCGATTTCACCGGAATAGACGCGGCGGTCCTCCTCCACGCGAACGAGCAGCATGTGCATGCCGAGGAACCGTTTGTTGAATGCGTTGGTGGCTTGGGCGAAATCGCTCTCGGGCGCGAACCCGTCGATCCAACTGTCCTGCACGACGACCCTGGCGATGCCCTGGGGCGCGACGGCTGCGATGGCTGCGGCGCACACGACGATGGGCCAGCGACCTTTGCGTGTTATGCGGGCCAGCCAAACGCACAATGGTTTGCTGATCGTGTGCCTTGAACGTTTGATCGCGCTTCGAAACCAGTTTTCGTTGAGCAGCACAAGCATGGCTGGCACGACGGTCAGGGACCAGAGCATGCAGAAGATTACGCCGACGGCTGTAAAGACGCCGAAGGCAGCCACCGGTTCAAGCGAGGAAAGGGCGAACGAAAGAAACGCGATCGCGGTCGTGACGGAGGTTTTGACCACCGGCCTGCCGATTTCCGCCATCGCCCGGCGGACGGCGTTTCTGTATGCGCCTGGGGCTGACAGTTCCGAATTCGCGTCGGCGGAGCGCAATTCCTGCAGGAACGCTGAGAAGATGTGGATTTCGTCGGCTACTCCGACGGCGGTGAGAATGATGGGCATGACGGCGATGGTCAGGTAGATCGGTACGCCCAGCCAACCCATCAGACCGAAGACGAAAGCGAGACAAGCTCCGACCTCCATCAGCGGTATGAGCGCGCCTGGGAGGTTTCGAAATCCGATTGCGAAGACAGCCGTCATGGTCAAGAGTGCGATGGGCAGCAGGCCTACGTGTTGCGCGATCCAGATTCGTAGGTTGTAGAGCGTGCTTCCCTGCGGCGTTTCGAGGGTGGAGGCGGTGCGTTCCGGCAGGCCCAACAACGGGCGGGGGATGCCGAGGTCTTCCAGAATGTGCGTCCCGAGCAACGCTTCCGCCACAACAGCGCCGATGACATCGATGCGCTCGAGCGTCTGCCCCTGCTGCGAGACGACTTTGCAGACGCGCCGGTAAGCGTCCATGCGATCCAAATCGTCGGGGATACCGACGAAGATCGACGCAGCCGACCCGTCGAAGGAAATGAATGACCCGTCGTGGACCTCGATTCGCCTGAGATCGTCTCGCAGCCTCTCTATTTCCTCGGTGGTGGTCGGTGGCGGTTCGAGGAATCGCCGAAAATTGAGCGTGCCCTGGCGAACGCGATGGCTTTGCTCGGTCGCGATGCTGGAAATGAGATGTTCTGGCAACTCTGGAAACGCGTCGATCAGCCGGTTGGTCAGGTCGTCTATCAGGCACAGGGTGTCGGCGTTGAAGATGCCCTCGTGCGTTTCGTTGCGAATCAGGACGACGATGAGATCGTGAACGTCGAATTGCTCGCGGATTTGGGCATCGATCCGGGCTTCGGGATGCTCCCTGGGCACGAGCGCGTGGCCATCGGTTCGCAAATGGAGAAGGAGACCGCCGGGTGCGGCGAGGGCGACGATGGCGAATGCGATAGCCAGCGTTTTACGGGGATGTCGTATTGCGAAGTCGGAAAGCGTGGTATCGCTCCGGGAAAAACCAAACAAAACCCGAATTTTCAATATATTCGGACCTAACTCCGAAGCCAATCATGGCGTTTCGTCGGAAAGTGGCAAGAACGCGCGACAGAAAGTTGGGGGAAGGTCGTATTTCAGATTGTGTGCGGGTGTGTAAACGGTGTATACTGCTGTTTGGCATCGGGCCGGCTGCTTTCTGTTGCGCCCAGTCACAACGACCGGGCGCTCGTCGGAAGGCGCTTGGCTGGTGTGTCTCCCACGCACGGAAGCGATGTTGGTTGTTTGCCTATCCGCCGGGCAGTGTGAAGACTGGGCGGTGACCGAGTGGGGTCGGGATTTCATTTCACGAGGCAGCCTGTAACCCACGTCGGCTCGATTGACACGGTTTGTCGTGTCAAGGCTGTGCAAGTTTCGGTGTAGTTTATCAAGGAGCGAAATGATGAGGGTACGCGCTGCAAATGCGCGCTGTCGCTGGGGCTGCGTCAGTGTTGCTATGGTATTGTGCCTCGTAAGCGTCCCAAGGGCGCAAGCGTCGGGACCGGTTCCGGCCGGCGACGACATTTGGGGGACGCCGTGCGGAGGCGGCGCCTACGTTGATTTTTCGGCCAACCCGATACCACCCGGTTATTTCGGGCCTGGGTCCGATGCGTTCAGCGGGCAGATTCAGGTGGGCGGTGACCCGAACCAGATTTTCATCAATCCGCCTCCTCAGCCAAACGGCGCTGCGGTCGATACGATCGTTCGCCGTGGCGGCACTACCGATCCCTTATTTGGATGCGGTAGCACTGAGACGGTTCCGATCGAAATCGTCGCACTGAGCTTGGTGAGCTGCGCACCGATTACGGTGACCTATGGTGGAGGCCCATCTCAGCAATGGGATGTGCAGGTTTGCCTGGACGGGCAGCCGCAGCCGCAGGGCTTCATGGTCATCAATCATGAGTGTCAAAACGGCGGCAGCTACAACTCCTCGCTTCCGGTCAATGTTCAGCTTACTTTCGTTGATCCGGCTGTGGGCATTCCCGCGCCCAGCCCACCCATTTTCCAGAATGTCAACATGAATTCCAGCGGGTGGTGGTCGCACAATCAGCCCTTCCCGACCATTCTTGATTTTCTTGCGCCGGGTACCTTCATTCAGGATTTGTGTACCGGTTTGGCTACCCCAACGGTCAATGCGGTTGTGCCGCCCAATTTCTTCGCGGGCCTGTGGTCCGGTGATTGCGGCAGTTGCGGCGGCCCTCCGGGCACCTTTGAGAAACCGGCGCTAACGCCTGAGCAGGCCATGCTGGCTGCTCACGGTATTTTCCCTGCCAATATTGAGCGTGATCCGGGTCCTGGTGGCCCGGGCGTCGTTACGGAGGCTTGCTGTCTCCCGCCGGGGGCTATTCCGCCTTGCGTGGACGTTACGCCCTTTGATTGCGTCAACTTCTACGGCGGCATTCCTCAAGGGCCTGGCACGAATTGCGCAAACACACCGTGCCCGCTCCCGCCACCGCCGGACGGTCATGCCACGCTACCGGGAACAACCGTTGAATTCGGTAACGGAAATGCGATCCCAGCCATCCCGGCTGGTTTCTTTGATGATCCAGCCGTTCCGACAGGTCCGAGTTCAAATCCCTTCGCGGGATTGGTGGAGCTTGAGGGCAATCCGCTTGTTGGGCCTTCGGTTGTACTGCAGAGGCTTGGAGATCCGGTTCTTCCGAACGACCCGATCGGTCAATCCGGAACAGTTCCAATTGAGATAGTCCAATTGAATCTTGTTTCGGCTGATCCGATCACCGTGGATTTCGACGATGGCTCTCAGCAGAATTGGCGTCTGCGTGTCTCGAACCTCGGTTCGAGCGGTAAGGACGGTGTTTCCTTCGGTCAGTTCGATGCCATAAAGACGCACCCGAATGGTGGCAACTTCACGGCTGGCTTCTTCGTGTGCCCCCTTCTCACGTTCGTACGCGAATCCGACGGCTTGACCGCGACGCTCGATCTCTGTCCGGATCCGCTCGTTGTAACGCCGTTGGACTTCAATATCGCTGGCCCGTTCGTCCACAACGTCGATCCGGCGCTAGGCGTGGCTGTCCCGCCGGGGGCGACGATGACGACGGGTATTGAGCACGAGGATATTGGCATTGTTCAGCAAATCGTGCCGCTCAATGCTTCAACCAAAGACATTCCGCCTTCGGTGATCCACGTTGTCAGGCCTCCGCTTGATCGTTGCCCGCCGATCGACGTGGCAAACGATCCCTGTGCCGGTTTGATCACGGGTTGCACGACGCCGAACACGGCGGCTGACGTTTGTCTGCCGAACGCGATTGTTGTTCAGCCAGTACCGCCAGGAGGCGCAGCAGCGTTGACGTGTGATTGTTTCACGCCAACCGGTAACTGTGGCCCGATCGATCTCGACCCGAGTGGTCAGTTCGCCTCGTGCCCCGGTGTGTGTCCTGCGGCAACTCCGGGCAACTGTGTGGTGTTTGCCGACGTCAATGACGGTCTTGGCCCGCAGTCTACAGGGCAACAGGGCATGGTTTCTGTGTCGTCGTTCCCCGTCGATACCATCCTTACCTGCGATTGTGAGCCGGTGGTCGTGCCGACTGGCGCGTGCTGCCTCACCTTCGGTCCGCCGTTTTGTACTCAGACGACAGCCAACGGCTGCTCCGGGCTGGGTACGTACCTTGGCGACGGTACTGTTTGCAGTGGTATAGACGCTGCCTGTTGCCTGCCGGATGGCGGATGTATTGACGCAGACACCGAGTGCTGCGTGACCTTGCATGGTGGAACTCCGGGCGTGGCAGGTTCGACCTGCACCCCGAACACCTGTCCGCAGCCCGCATGTGATGTGAACGCAACTGGTACGGACTGCGTGAACACGGTTTGTCCGGACGCGAACGATACATGCGAAGCAACGTGTGTGACGTACGATCCGCTTACCGGAACCATTGTCGATCTTTGCGATTGCATCGGTCCGGATGCGTGTCGCGTGGGTTTGACGCCGGGCTTGGGCGGTCCGCAACCGGTCGGTCCGGGTAATCCCTGCACGGAGATTCCTGACAACGGCGGCACTGTAGATTTGCCGCCTGCGGGTTGTGACTATCTGAGTCCGGACGAGGTGCATATGATTATCGAAGGCCTGCCCGCAGGTACTGAGATCATCTTGGCGCCCATCCACAAGGACTTCATCTGCAACAAGCAGCCTGGCGGTCCGAACATGTGCAGCGATCCCGCGCTCGTCAATTGCGAGGGCGCCGGTGGCAATCTCGGCGGCAATCTCGATTGCTTCAACTCGTCCCTCGAGTTCCAGATGCAGGGAACGGGGTTGCTGGCTGGCTTGAACAAGACGGTGGTTCTTTCGAACTCTTTCGTCGAAGTTCACACCGGCCCGCGTACGCCGGGCGATGCTGTGCAGGACTTCGATACGGACATGTTCCGCGTCGAGGGTGACCTGTTCGGCGATCCCGACTTCTGCACGTTCCGCGTGCGGGGTGGTTCCGCCAATGGTCTGCCCAGCCCGGGACACACGACGTTGACGCGTCTGCCGAGCGGTAACTGGCAGGTGGACAGTTTCTTCGACATCACCTACCAGATCGAATTCCAGGGTTGTCCCGGCTCGGCGTTCCCTGTGCTTCAGGGTGCGAGCGGTACGACCACCGGAACCGTCCGCATGGCCACTGGCAAAGCGCCGCAGTGCGTGGGCGGTTGCCCGGCTGGTATGGTTTGCGAAGAAATGCGGACCATCGATGCGGCTGGCATCCAAACCTTGTGCTGCAATTGTGTTCCTGAAATTCTGGGCGCTTGCTGCCTGCCGGGCGGTGCGTGCATTCAGACGACACAGGTGAACTGTGAGTCTGCTGTGATTGGCGGAACCTATCTGGGCGACGGCACACCGTGCGGCGGGTTTGCCGCTTGCTGTATGCCGGACGGAACGTGTGACAACATGGATCGTGCATGCTGCCTCCTTCAGGGTGGAACGCCTCAGGCCTCTGGTTCGGATTGCAACGATGGCACGGTCACGTGTCCGCAGCCGTCGTGTGCGCCGAACAACACCAACACCGGTTGCATCCCGACAGTCTGTCCGGTCGCCGGTGAAGACTGCAGGCCTTCGTGTGTGACGTATGATCCGCTCACGGGTGCTGTGATTGTCGATGCGTGCGATTGCGTCGGTCCCGATGATTGTCGCGTCGGCCCGGCCGGCGGGGTTGGTCCCGTGCCGGAGGGTCCGGGTAATCCCTGTACGGAGATTCTCGACAACGGCGGCACGGTGGAATTGCCACCGCCGGGTTGCGACTATCTCAGTGCGGATGAAGTGCATATGCTCATCGAAGGCCTGCCCGCAGGCACGGAGATCATTCTGGCACCCATCCATAAGGACTTCATCTGCAACAAGCAGCCTACCGGACCGAACGCTTGTAGTGACCCTGCATTGGCATTGTCTGCCGATTGCGAGGCCACCGGCGGTAATCTGGGCGGCAATCTGGATTGCTTCAACTCGTCCCTCGAGTTCCAGATGCAGGGTACGGGTTTGCTTGCCGGTTTGAACAAGACGGTGGTTCTTTCGAACTCTTTCGTCGAAGTTCACACTGGCCCGCGTACGCCGGGCGATGCTGTGCAGGACTTCGATACGGACATGTTCCGCGTTGAGGGCGATTTGTTCGGCGATCCCGACTTCTGTACGTTCCGCGTGCGGGGTGGTTCCGCCAATGGTTTGCCCAGTCCCGGACACACGACGCTCACACGTCTGCCGAGCGGTAACTGGCAGGTGGACAGTTTCTTCGACATCACCTACCAGATCGAGTTCCAGGGTTGTCCCGGCTCGGCGTTTCCTGTGCTTCAGGGTGCGAGCGGTACGACCACCGGAACCGTCCGGATGGCCACCGGCAAAGCGCCGCAGTGCGTGGGCGGTTGCCCGGCTGGTATGGCTTGCGTCGAGGACCGGGTGATCGATCCTGTCACAGGCCAACACAGTCTGTGCTGTGATTGTGTGCCAGAGGTAGAAGGCGCTTGCTGTCTGCCGGCAGGTGCATGCATCCAGACGACACAGATCAATTGCGAGTCGGCTGTCGTGGGCGGCACGTATCTTGGTGACGGCTCTGCGTGCGGTGGTTTTGCCGCATGTTGTCTGCCCGATGGCACGTGTCAGAACATGGATCGTGAATGTTGCTTGCTCGGTGGCGGCACGCCGCAACCGGCGCCGTCCGACTGCAACGACGGCACGATTACATGCCCGCAGCCTGCATGTGAGCCGAATGCTGCCATGACCGGCTGTGTGGATACGGTCTGTCCAGACTCAGCTGAAGTGTGTCAGCCGAGGTGCGTGCGTTACGTTCCGCAGTTCGGAATTATCGTTACAGACTGTGAATGTCTGGGTGCGGATGAATGCCGCGTCGGTATTCCGGGTGTGGGTGGTCCTGCACCGGAAGGCCCGGGCAATCCTTGTACGGTTGTGGACAACGGCACGGGAACGGTCACGTTGCCGCCTGCCGGCTGTGACTACCTGAGTCCGGACGAGGTGCATTTGATCCTCGACGGGTTGCCCGCGAACACGACCATCGAGTTCGCGCCGATCCACACGGACTTCATCTGTGCCAAGGGCATGCAAGGTGGATGCTCGCAGCCGATCCCGCCGGGTGATTGTGAGCGCGGCGGCGGTGATCTTGGTGGAAGCCTCGATTGCTTCAACTCCAACCTTCAGGCCCAGGTTCAGGGAACGGGCGCTCTGGCTGGTTTCAGCCGCATGTTGTCAATCCCGGTCTTTACCGAAGTTCACACAGCGCCTCGCAATTCCGGCGATGCGGTACAGGACTTCGATACGGACATGTTCCGTCTGCAAGGCAACTTGTTCGGCGATCCTGATTTCTGCGAGCTGCGCATTCGCGGCGGGTCCGACTTCGGCCTGCCGAGTCCGGGTCACACGACGCTGACGCGTCTCGGGCCTCCGGGCAGCGGCTTCTCGGTCGACAGTTTCTTCGACATCACCTACCAGATTGAGTTCGTGGGATGTCCGGGAAGTGCGCTCGAGGGTATGAGCGGCACGACGACCGCGACGATTCGCATGGCCACCGGCGACGCTCCGCAGTGCGTGGGTGGTTGCCCGCCGGGTCAGACTTGTGTCGAAACGCGCACGATCGATCCGCTCACCGGTGCTCATGACCTGTGCTGCGATTGCGTGCCCGAGGTGCGTGGCGCCTGCTGCCTGCCGGGCGGTGCCTGCGTCCAGATAACACAGGTGGCATGCGAGTCAGCCACGAACGGCGGAGTCTATCAAGGCGACGGCGTTCCGTGTGGACCGTTCGCTGCCTGTTGCCTGCCGGACGGAACGTGTCAGAACATGGCTCGCGCCTGCTGCGACGCTGCCGGCGGAACCCCGCAGGCGGTCGGCTCGGATTGCAACGACGGGACTGTGGATTGCGGTCCGGGCATAACCACCTGCCCGAACGGAACCACAGACGAGTGCGCCGACGTCGTGGACAACGATGACGTGTGTGCGGGCGGACCGCCGTGTCCGGCGGATGGCATCACTGATGATGTCTGCGTGTGGTGGCGTTGTGCGGGCGGTTCGTGCAGCAACGATCCGACCAAGCCGTGTGATTCCAACAGCGATTGCGGTGCAGGCACTTGCGTGCCCGGAACACCGTTCGAGTGTCAGTCGGTTGCGTTGGTTGAACCGTCGGATATGGGTGGTGCGTTCGGCAACTGCGAGCCGGATGGTTTCTGCAACAACTCGGACATCAACCACGCGTTGTTGGCCTTCGCCACTCAAAGCCCGTGTGATCTCATCAACATCGATGCGGGTGGCCCGTTTGGCGCTTGCGAACCGGACGGATTCGGCAACCTGTTCGATGCGAACCATGCCAAAGCCTGTTTCGCGACCGTGAATCCGTGCGGTTGTTTGAGCGGTCCTGCTCCGAAGATCGGACCGATCGTCGTGGGTGGTACCGGCCTGACGCTGGAATCCAGCACGCGTACGGTGCGTCGTGGAGCGACGTTCGAGGTGCATGCGTTTGTCAACGATCCGCTGAAGGCTCTTAGCGGCTACCAGTTGCACACCGGCGTGTCCGGTGGGCGTGGCGGCTCGTTAGAGTTGGTGGACGTGTCGATCGCGGATCGCGACGACCACGTGTTTGCCACCGCCAGCGGTGTGTTTGATGCGTTCAATGTGAATTCGAGTCAGATGCTCAGCGGCCTGCATGGCAACGGTGGTGTGCCGACGGCTGGCAAGGGTTACCTGGCTACGTTTACGTACCGCGTTTCGAGTGACGCGGTGGGCGCGTTCGTGATTGATGTGTTGCACAACGAAGCCGATGGCGACCAGACCTTCATGGTCGGTGCGGGCGATCGTGACAAGATCGAGATCGGCTATGTCACGCCGGCGGTGATCGTTGTCAAAGCTCCGACCTCAATCGGGCTGCGTTAAACCAAACTGAAGATGCCCGACCGGCCCTGAAGCCGGTCGGGCATAATTCATGAATCTTTTCGAGGGCTGCCGGTTTCGGCAGCCCTCTTTCCATATCATTCGGAAGCCCATGACGGGTGGATTCCGGCCTGATCCCCCCAATGAGGTCGATTCCCGGCGGACGGGGAATCAGGGGCGGTTGCAATCGGGGGCGGCGGTCTGTGTACAAACAGGGGTGAGGATGGGATGATTACGCCGATCGAGTGTTGTTGTAAAGTGTGAGTGTAAACCAGTGCCGACTTATGCATATAAGGCAGTTGGATCGGGTGGCAAGCCGTCGACGGGGTCGCTGACGGCTGAGAACCATCAGGTGGCGCTGCGCATGCTGGAAGAGCAGTCGCTGTTTCCGCTGAGCGTGGAGGAGTCGCAAGCGGTCTCGGCGGTGACGGGCCGGCGGAAGGGCGTCAAGCTTCGCCATCTTACCACGCTTTACCAACAGTTATCGGACCTTCTGCGTTCGGGCGTGCCGATGCTGCGGGCGCTGGATGTGCTCTCGTCTCAGGACGGTTCGCCGCTGGCGATGCGGCAGGTGCTGAAAGAGGCGCGGGAGGACGTGGCGGGCGGGGATACGCTGGCGGACGCTTTCGAGAAGAATCCGCAGATTTTCAAGCCGCTGCACTGCTCGATGATTCGGGCGGGTGAGCGCGGGGGGTTTATGGAGGACGTGCTGTCGCGCCTGTCGATCTTCGCGGAGAAGCAGGACGAGCTGCGTAACAAGCTGTTGGGTGCGATGATCTACCCAGCCATGTTGATGCTCGCGGGCGTGGCGGTTGTGACGCTGATCATGATTGTGGTTGTTCCGAAGTTGCGTGACAACCTGAACCCGGCTGCGTTCAACATTATGACGCACGCCCTGTTCGGCGTGTGTGATATTTTGACGAATTACTACGTGTATTTGATCGTCGGCGTGATTGTCGCGATCTTTGCGTTCAACGCAGCCAAGCGTACGGCGAAGGGACAGCGGGCGATGGCGCAGCTTTCGCTGCGCGCCCCGGCGTTCGGGAAGCTGTACACGATGGTCTCGGTCAGCCGCTTTTGCCGGATATTGGGGACGCTGTTGCAAAACGGTGTGCCGATTCTGCAATCGCTGAAGATCGCGCGGGACTCAGCCGGCAACGAGATTTTGGCGGAGATCATCGACGGTGCGACGGAGAGTGTGCGTCGCGGTGAAACGCTTTCGGTGCCGCTGGGTAAGAGCGGTATGTTTCCCGGCGATATTTTGAGCATGATCGCCGTGGCGGAAGAGAGCAATAATCTCGAAAACGTGCTGGTGCAGATTGCGGAGACGAACGAAACACGCACCGCACGTACGATCGAAACGACGGTGCGTTTTGTCGAGCCGGCGCTGCTGATGATGATGGCGATTATCGTCGGGGCGATCGCGTTCGCGCTGTTGTTGCCGATTCTGCAGATGGGTGCGACGGGTACGGTTTAGTGTTTGTTTTGATGAATTCTGAATGCGGGTGATGCGGAAGCCCGTTGACTCTTAATGAAATGGAGACTGATGTGATGAGAGCGAAGCGAATGAGACGGCGGTCTGGTTTTACGCTTATTGAAGTGTTGATGGTGGCGGCCATCCTTGCGTTGCTGGCTGCCTTTGCGGTGCCTGCGCTGACCAATTCCGGCAAGAAGGCCAAGGTCAGCATTGTCAACGCCACGATTCAGCGCAACGGCGCGATCGCGAGCGGGCTGAAGCAGTTCAACTTCGACGTGGGCAGGTATCCGGACACGGATGAGGGTTTGGCTGCCTTGTACGAACGGCCCAGCAGCATCGACGAGGAGCGGAATATCTGGCAAGGGCCTTACATGGACGGTGAAATCGAATCGCTCAACGATCCGTGGGTTCAGCAGTTTCGGTACCGCTCTCCGGGTGAGTTCAACGAAACCGGCTACGACCTGTGGAGCGTCGGTCCGGACGGTAAGGACGGTACGGACGACGATATCAAGAACTGGATTGAGAGATAGGGAATTGTTCGGAGTGCGCACCGAATCATCTTGATGTCCTCCTGGTATTGCTCAATGGTCCTGGGGTCCGCGCGAACTGAAGTTCACGGCTCGTTGTTATGAGAGTTTGCCGTCGAAAATCGAACGCAATCTTGCCGACACGGCGCGCGTACACGCTTGTTGAAGTGTTGCTGGTCGTCGCGCTGCTGGGCATGATCGCGGCGATGGCGATGCCGAACCTGATGCGCGATCTTGAGGCTCGGCGGTTACCCGAATCGGCGCGGCAGATGCGCTCGATGCTGACGCTGGTGCGGGGCAAAGCCATGATGGACGGCAAGCGTTATCGTCTTCGTTTTCCGATGGAAGACGAGATCGACAGCGAGGGCGAGCGTCGCCAGCCGTTGATCGAGCGCGAGGACGATCCGTTTCTTGCGCCCGGTGTGTTCAATCGCGTGACGCTTCCCTGGGCACGGGGGCAGACGTTGCTTCGCAACATGCGCTGCATGTCCGTCCGTCTGGGCAAGCCGACCTTGGAAATGATCGAGGAGGATCAATTGGTCGGCGACGATCTGGAAGAGCGTTTCGAGATGGTCGGCCAGGACTTCGACGAAGGATTCCCGCCGCTGTACATCGAGACGGACGGGACAAGTGAGTGGGCATCGTTCGTCATTACCAACGCGCCGGTGGATGTTGAGTTGGAGACGATCGAAAGCGAGTACAAACGCATCGAGGTGATTCTCGACGGGCTGACCGGCTTGATCTGGTTGCAGAGGCCTTTCTATGAGGAAGAGTTGGACTTGTTCAAGGAGAACGATTGGCCGCCGGTGTTGCGGAGGGATTTTCTTCGCGTCGAGCCGTTGACCAAGGAGCAGGTGCTCGAGATTCAGGAAACGAGGGTGCGGTCGTGATGCGTGCGTGTAGCAAAGGTTTTTCGCATGCTTCGTCGCGTCGCGCGTATTTGTTGATGGAGGTCGTGATATCGGTCGGCCTGCTGATCCTGGGGTTGACCTTCGTGGGGGCTCAGATTCAAAAGACGCTTGAATCGTCTTATGGGAGCGAGAATCTTACGCGTCTGATGATGATGGCGGAGTCGAAGGTCGCGGAATTGGACGCCGGCATCATTCGCTTCGATCAGGAGGCCGACGACGAGGTTGAGGGTGATTTCACGCTGCGTATTCCGGACTACGGTTGGCGTATGCGTTTTTCCGAGACGGCCACCGTGGGCATGTGGGCGATCACGTTAGAGATTCTGAATGAGCCTCGCGAATCGAAGGACGCGGAATTCGACTTTGAAGCGGCTGCGGTGGTCTACGCGGTGTATCTGATGCGTCCGGACCCTGCGGTGCTGGATGTGCGTACGGACTTGGGACTGGATGAGGAAAAGATACTGGAATTGCAGGAGTCGTTGCCGCCGGAATTCTTCGACGGTGATTCCTTAAACCCGGCTATGTTCGCCTCGCTCGATTTCGAGCAGCTGGTCGAATTGTTGCCGTCGATCATTTCCTTGTTTGGTGAAAATGCACAGTCGCTGATCAATTCTCTACCGCCGGAATTCCGGGCGATGCTTGATCTGGAGGAGCTTGGCTTGACGCCCGATGGCCAGATTCAGCAGCCGGATGCGCCTCAACCGCAGGGGCAGGGCGATGATTCCGCACAACCCGGGCAGCGGAATTCTCCGGCGGGCGGCCCGCTTGATGAACTTTCCGACGAGGATTTGAACATGTTCGGCACGACGCGCGATCAGCTTGGCGGCGGCGGGCGCGGAACAGGCGGAGGCGGTGGCACGCAACAGAGGCCTGGGCGCAATCAAGGTCAGTCCAACCAGTCGAATCGCGGCGGCGGGCGTCGTGGCGGGAGGTAGTATTTGTGCCTTCACGTAATCGACACCGAAAACGAGCGGTAACGCTTCTGGAGATATTGCTTGCGACTGGGCTTATGGTGCCGGTTTTGGGCTTGCTCTTTTGGTTCTACGCCAACGCGCTGGACACGCGGGACGCTTCGGTCGAGCGCATCCGTCACACGCAGTTGGCCCGCGTCGTGATTGACCGCATGGCCAAGGAAATCAGGCAGGCCACGGGCTTTTCGGGCGGGTTCGGAACTGGGATTTTCGGCACGCGCGAGCGTATTTCGATCAACACTGTGGTGATACCGGACAAGGCGTTGGTGGAGCGTCGCGGTGCGCGTGCGGAGCGCCGCCCCGGCCAATTCGACTTGCGGCAAATTGATTACTACATCGCGTGGGACGACGTGAATCTTGACGAGGACAACGATCCGCGTGCTCTGGGCTTGATTCGTCGCGAACGCAAGACGTTCAATCGGCTTGGCGTGACTGAGGCGGAAGCGCTGGCTGGTGAGGCTGACGCGGCTTCCAGTGACAATGCAAACGACAACGCGAACGATAATGGGAGCGGAATTGGACAGGACGATGCCGGTGGTTTGCTCGGCGGCGATGCGGCGAACGACGACGGTGCGCCTCGCCCGCAGTTTGGTCAGAGCAGCAACGATGTCTTCGACGACAATTTGGGCGAAGAGTTGGCTGATGAGGAGATGGAGGGAGCCAAGCGCGAGTTGTACGCTCCGGAGTTGAAGTTCATCGAGTTTTTCTATCATGACGGCACGCGCTGGTGGGATTCGTGGGAAATCTCCGAGGGCAATTCTCTGCCGCAGATGGTGATGATTACCGTCGGGTATGAGCCGGAACTGCCCGAGAACGAGGATATCGAAATCATTGATGACATCCTCAAGAGTGAGGGCGACATCGATCCGCTGCCGAGGGATCGCTACATGGTGATCGTGCGCGTGCCGCAGGCGGATTCATTGTTCCTGGGCCCGAGATTGCAGCGCGAGGTGTCGTCGCTGGCGGGGCTGGAGGATGTGGAATGACAAAGCAAAGCAAGTTGGCAGACAGGCAAGCGCGGGCGCTCAATATGCGAGCGTGGGTTGGGCGTCGATGCGATAGCAGGCGCAGGGCTGTCTTGTTGCCGGTGACGCTTCTGGTGTTGGTATTGCTCGGGTTGATCGCGGCCAGCGGTTCGTTTTATGTGCATGCGGATTTGTCGGCGACGCGGTCGATTTCGCATCGGTTTCAGGCGAGGATGGCGGCTGAGGCTGGTCTGCAAAAGGTCATGTTCAAGTTGCGCACCGACCTGACCAACGTGGATGCATGGTATCACAACCCTGAGGAATACCATCGCGTGATCGTCTGGGGTGACGATCTTACCGAGGACCAACTCGGCACGATCGATGAATTCGAGGACGATCGTCGCGTCTTCCGCTTCAGCATTGTGGCCGACGATCCGCTGGATGACGAGGTGCTCGTGCGGTACGGCATTACGGACGAGTCGTCCAAGCTCAACATCAACGACGCGACCCCTAATCAACTCGCGTTGCTTCTTCGGCAGTTTGCCGACGAGGAAACGAACGTGTCGGAGCTGGTCGATGCGTTGATCGACTGGCGGGATGCTGACGAAACACCACGCCCGTTCGGTGCGGAGACGGAATACTACGCCCGCCTGGAGCCGCCTTACCGGGTTAAGAATGCTCCTTTCGACACGGTCGAGGAAATACTGCTTGTGCGCGGGTTCTCCGGTACGCTGCTGTATGGCGAAGATTACGATCGCAACGGCTTGCTAAGCCCGAACGAGGACGACGGCGACGAGACCTTTCCGCCGGACGACGCGGACGCCGCGTTGAATCGCGGGATTCTGCCGTACATCACGGTGTTTTCCCGGTCGGCCAACCGTACTTCGGAGAACAAACCGCGCACGTACCTTTTCGGCGACGCCGAGGAAGTGCGCACGGCTCTTACTGATTTTGTGGACGATCAGGGCAAGATCAACTTCATCGCCGATGCGGGTTCGGGTGAACCGCGAATTAAGGATCCGGCGGAGTTGCTGAGGCCTCGGCAGATGCAGGCGGGGGGCAACGGGAACAATCAACTGGGTTTGCCGCCGGAGACGGTTCCGTCGCCGATTTCCGTTTCGGACATGATCTGGGTGATGGACCTGCTGACCACGTCGCGTTCGCCGGAATTCACGGGCAGGGTCAACATCAACACGGCCCCCGCGGCAGTTCTGACGGCGACCGGAATCTTTTCCGAGGAAGAAGTCACAGCCGTCATCGAGGCTCGGGCGGCGCTCGCGCCCGAAGAAAAACGATCGATCGGATGGTTGGCACCGATCCTGGGGGGCGAGCGGTTTATTACGGCTTCTCCGTTTCTCACAGCGCGCGGCAATCGATTTCATGTCGAGTCGATGGGTTATTCGGATCATCTCGGGACGGTTGTGCGTTTGGAGTCGATTATTGAAATGCGCGGCCCGATCGCGCAGACCGTTTACAACCGTGATATAACCATGCTGGGTACGGCGTACCCGATTCGTTACGCGGAAGGAGATTCTGAACTTGTTGGATTCGATCGTTGACAAGTCGCTGATCAGCGTGGACTGGGATGCGCGGACGCTGCGCATCGTGCAGGCGCGTGCCAAGGGCAAACGTGTCACCGTCGATCAGGTGCTCGCCGTTCCGATCCCTGCGGACGTGCGCGTGGACGAGATTGAGTCTATGGGGGCTTTTCTCGGGCAAGCGCTGTCGAAAGCCGGCATCAAGACCAAAACCGCCGTCGTGGATATCCCGCGCGAGCGCGTCAATTTTCACACGCTGAACCTGCCGCGTGTATCGATCGATGACACGGCGGGCATGGTCGCTTTCCAGGTGCCGAAGGAACTGCATTTTCCCATAGATCAGGCTGCGGTCGACTTTACGATTCCACCGGAGTTGGACGACGAATCTGAAACGCATGATGTGCTGGTGGCTGCGGTTCGTCATGAGGAAGTTGATTTCTACAAGCAGGTATTCAAGACGGCTGGCCTGAAGCTGGTGCGGGTCGGCCTGCGTCCGAATGCCAATCAATTCGCGGTCAACGAGCTGCTCAAGAACAACCCGCACAAACACGTGTTGTTTGTCGATGTCGGCCCGCTCACCACGGAAATCGATATCCTGTGCGACGGGCATCTCGTTTTCTCACGGGCTGCGGACGTGGAACTTCCGGCTGAGCTGGTGGTCCCGGAGGCGCCGACTGCGACATCAACGCCGGAAGCGGACTTGGGCGCCGGCGAGGATGAAGGGCTTTCGTTGATCGTGACCAGCGAACCGGAGGCGACGACTCTGGAGCGGGCGAAGAAGGCGTTGATGATCGAAGTGACGCGGTCCATCGAAGCCTACAAGGTGGGCAATCCGGCGGCGGTGCTCGATCATGCCGTTATCGGTGGAAGCAGTGAGATTGAGGAGGCGTTGGCTGAAGCGATCGAACGCCAATACCACATCACCGCCCAGCCTTACAACCCAGCCAAGTGTTTCGGGTGGAACGCGGATCAGGGAGCGGCTGCGGGCGCGTTCGCGGCTGCTTTGGGTTTGGTGCTCGCCCAGACGCAGGATTCTTCGCTGCGGTTCAACTTTCTCGATCCGAAGCGGCCAATCTCTGTGGCTGAGCGGCGTGTCAAGAGTGCGCCGCTCGCAGCCGCGGTTGTGGCGTTGTTTCTGATTGCGGGCGGCGTGGTCTATGTGCAGATGATCAAGCCGCAGCACGACCGCCGTGCTGAACTGGAGGTGGCCATCAGTGAGGTTGAGGATGAGCTTGATTCGCAGAAGGACTTCATTGAGCTTGTAAAGACGCTCCGGGATTACGAGGCGCATCGCATTGTTTGGATTGATACGCTGTATGACTTGGCGGGAACGCTTCCCGATCAGCAGAAATTCGTTCTCTCGCGTATCGGTCTGTCGCAGAAATCTCGGAGCATCAAGCTGCCGTTTCGGGCCAGGGAGATGAATGTCGGGCACGGTGCTGCCCGTGCTCTGGAGGCGTTTCACCCCGCCGACCGCAAGGAGCCTGTATTTGCAGCCAAGCTTGGCGGCACGAGCACGAAGGAACGCGACGATTATTCGTATATCGGAACGCTGACGGTGAACGTGGCGGACGTCCAGGATCGCGACGACGGCAAACGCAAGACCAAGGGGCGGTAACGCTCGGAAGAATCTATCCATGAGCAAACGCGAAAAAACGCTTGCGGCTCTGGTCGGCCTGGCTGGAGCGATCTATCTCGGCGGCAGTCTCGTTTGGCCTGTGCTGAACGAGCATGTCTTCTCGATCGCCGCCAAGAATGACGAACGCGAGATGGAGTTGCGTGAATTGCAGAATCGGCTGGACGATATTCAGCCGTATCGCGAAGACTACAAACAGCTTCTGGGGCGGAGTGGATCCACGGACGGCAACGAAGTTCGTGCTGCCCTTTACGCCCGGTTGACCGCATTGGTCGAGGACGTTGGCCTGAGCAACCCGCGCGTCACACCCAAGAATCTGACCGACTATCGCCCGCCCGGACGACGATCGAAGAAGACGGACATTCGCGTCGTGCGTTTTTCGGTGACGGCTGACGGCACGTTTGCATCGATCATGAACTTTCTCAAAGCCGGCTACGAATTGCCCTACATTTCGCAATTCACGGACGTCACGCTCGACCCGCCGAGTGGCAGGTCCGCGAAAAGAGGCGAAGGACTCGTCCGATTGAGCGCCACGTACGAAGCGATCGTGCCGCCGCTGGATCGGACAGCCGAGGTCAACCCGAAACTGATCAAACCGGTGGCGACGCACGTCAAACACGAGAACCACGACTACGCACTCGTGTCGGAACGGGCGTTCTTCAAAGAGTACGTGCCACCACCGCCGCCGAACTGGGCCTGCTGCTACGGGGCGGGACAGTGTGAGAAGATCAACGCGCAGGCGTGCATCTCCAAGGGTGGCAGCTTTTTCGAGAACGAAACCTGTGGCCAGGTGCGTTCGCGCGAAGCCGCGTGCAAACCCCCGGTGGCGTGCTGCCTGAACGATCAATGTGTCGAGATTCCGCGCGATCAGTGCGAAGCGCAGGGTGGCGAAATTCGCCCCGGTCGCAACAAATGCAAGAATGTGCGTTGCAAGGAAGAGCCGCCGCCGCAGGTCGCGACCAACGACCCGAAGTGGGCGTGCTGTTACGGTGGGGGTGTTTGCGGCGCGCTTACGTCCCAGCAGTGTGTCTCACGAGGTGGATCGTTCTTCGAAAACCAGCAGTGTACGCAGGTTCGCAGTACCGAGGCAGGCTGTAAGCCGCCGAACACCGGCGACCCCGATCGCAACAGCAAAGTCATCCGCATGGCTATGGTGTACGACGACGTGGCTGAGGTCATGGTCGTCAACACGCAGAGCAAGCAGTCCGACTACGTGCGTCTCGGCGAGGAATTGGACGGTGGAAACATCGTGCTGGTTCATGCACTCGGGGCTGCCTCCCGGCGTGAGGACGGCACGACACGAATTTATCCAGTCGGTTACAGGCTGGCTGACGCCATGCTGGTCGAGAATGCTGTCGATGTTTTCCCGGAAGTCGTCTTCGCCTATGAGTCGATTCGTGAGACGCTCAAAGCCGCCGACGATCAAACCGTTGACGAGGAGTCGGGCGATGGCGAGGGCAACAAAAAAGAGGGTGAATCCGCGAGCAAAGAAGGCGACGGCAAACCGAAACCGCCGACGTCAACCAATGCTCCCGATGCCGAATCGACCGAAAAATTTCCGCCGACGATTAAAGGCGATAGTGGTGACGCGATGCCACCCAAGAGAAATCCGCGACGCCCGGCTGGCAATGTCATCGAAAACATCTTCGGACGGGACAAAGTCGCACCGAGGCGGGATGAGGGTGAGGAAGAGGAAGAGAACGAAGCCGACGAGAGGACTTCACGACGGCGGACACGCCGCGTTCGACCGCGCGACCGGGGCAAGGCAAGCCAATCCGCGGAGCGTGCCGATTCGCGAAAGACGGAATCCGGCCAGCCTCCCGCGACTGGCAAGCCCGCGATAACCGGCAAAAACGGTAAAGCTGCCACCGGAAAAAAACCGGATCAAGGTGCGAAACGTGCCGGCACACCGCAAAGCAGTCGTCCCGGGGCACCGGACGCAACCGCTGCAAAGCCAGCGGTGAATAAGGGAGCGAAGGCCGGTCAGAACACGAAAAAAACGTCGAACGCGAAGAAGGCGGGCGGGAAAGAGGCGAAAAAGTCGAATCCCGCATCGACCGCCGCACGGAAGCCGGGCACGCGAAAAAAACCGTCAAATAAGAAGTCGGCCTCCAAATCGGTTTCCAAGCCGAAAAAGAGCGCGAGCAGCGACGGCAAGAACGTGAACGACAATAAGAACGCAAGCGACGACGCGAACGAAAACAAGAACAAGAACGAAAACGCGAACGACAACGGCGATTGACGCATCCTGGGTTTCACCTGCGGAGCGTTCAAGAATCGCACGAGTCGGCGCGTAGGCCGGGTGTACAAGCCCGTACCGCGATATTCGGAGCCAACCATGATGGATCGACAAGCGAAGCCCCTCTTCGGAATGACCGCACGGATGTGCTGGATGACTTGCTCAGCCGTGTTGCTGATGCTCAGCCTGACGGCGCGTGAATCATCCGCGCAGGAAATCAGCGATTTCCCGACGTTGGCTGACGCATCCGCGTTCGGCCTGCCTGCCGCGTTGCAACAGAAAAAGGGCGATGAGTCCAAGGGCGGAAAAACAACGACACGCTCGACGCGCGGCAAGACGCCCAAGGGCAGTTCGCGCGGACGCACACCGCGCCGCAACCCGCGAAATCGCACCACGCCCGCAACCGGTGCCGCCGCGCCGGGGAAGTCGCCCGCCAAGCCGACGCCCCGGACGCCGCCGCCCAGCGGTGCGACCGAGCCGGTTTCCTCGCGTCTGAATATCAACCCTGACGATCTGGGCAAAGCCCCCGAGGAACGCACCTATTCCTTCTCCATTGTCGATGGTTCGTACAAAGACCTGGTCGAGAACTTCGCCCGGATGGCCGGCATCGGTGTGGTCGGCGAAGCCCCGATCGGTCCGGTGACGTTTGTCAGTACCGAAGAGATGAATTTCAAGACCGCGCTCAAGCGCGTGCGCAAGCTCTTGTTCAAGTACAAGCCGATCGAGCCTTACTGGTTGCTCTACCAGGACAATCGTTTTGAAGTGCTCCGTGTAACGGACGTTCCTCGCCACCTACCGCTCGACCAGATATTCATCAACGTCAAGTCGTTCGAAGCCTCCGGTACCGATGATTTTGAACTGGCTATGGTGCTGTATACGCCGTCGGAAACGTCGGTGGCGGATTTCACCATGCTGCGTGATTTCATGCCCGACTACGTACGTATCGCGCCGCTGGAGGAAGCCAACTCGATCACGATTTTCGCACTGGCTGAGGATATCAAGAAGTATCTGTCACTTATCAAACTGTTCGAGGGTGCGGGCGACGATCCGCGGATTCTGGTCAAGCTGCCGGTGAACTTCATCAGCCCGACCGAAGCCGTCGAATTGCTGCGTACGTTGATGGGCGACGAACTCAGCGAAAACGGGAAACCGGGCGGCACGGCGCGCAGGCGACGCGGCGGGGCCGAGCCGATCAACCTGCCGGGCCAACTGACCATCCTGTTTCCAGACGACGCTCAGAGCGTCATCATCGTTCGGGCTGTAACCAGGCAGATCGATCAGATCAAGGAGATGCTCAAGTTCATCGACGTGGACAACGATCTGAAAGAGGCTGACCCCGTCCTGATTCCGATCATCCACGCCGACGTGAACGAGATCATGGCTTTGATCAGTCCGCTGGTTACCGGCGAGCGCATCCAGACTCCCCGGGCTGTCACGCGAAACCGGGGGAAGAACCGTGGAACGGCAAACAAGCCGAAAACGGCGACGATGGTACAAGCCGACGCGATTGCCCTGCACGCGGACATGCGCACCAACACGCTCATCGTTCGCGCATCCGATGAGGATGTCGCTCGTGTTCGAAGATACGTGAAAATGTTCGACGTGCCGATCGAGGCGGACAGGCCCGAATTCGTCCAGCTCAGGTTCACGACGGCCGACCAACTGGCTCCGCTGCTCACGCAAATCGTTGTGGCTAAAGCCCGTGGCAAACAGGCCGTCGGGGATATTTTCAATGCGCATGCCGAGTCGTCGACCAACACGCTCATTCTCACCGGCAGCAAGGACGACATCGCGACAGCCAGGATTCTGATCGAACGCTTTGATGTCGGTGACGGGGGCGTTGAACTGCACAGCTATCGTTTCTCGGACGCGTCTCCGACGGCTGCGATGGAACTGTTGAAGCTCCTTGAAAGCGCCCAGGGGGGGGGGGCGGAAAACCCCGGCAAGAAAAGCCCGATGCGCAAGACGGCCGGAAGACGAAAAGCCGCAACCGGAACGGGCAACATGGTGGCCGACGATGCGACCAAAATGCTCCACGTTATCTGCACCGGCGAAGAATGGGTCGAGCACTATCTTCCGATGCTCGAACGATTCGACGAGCAGGCCCGATTCGAACCCAATCACGTCAGGATAGAACTGCTGAACACCGCCCCGGACGATGTCATCCAGACGCTGACGCAATTGTTCGGAGCGAGCCCCAAGCGCGTGGCCTCAGGCGGATCGCCGAGGTTCAGTGCAGCCGGCGGGGCCATTCTGGTGACCGACGCAACGCCGTCGGAAATCATGCAGATTAAAGCGCTCATCGCGGACATCGACGTAGCCGGTGCGGGGCGCGTGCGTCGCGTGTTCACGCTGCAATACGCAGACCCCGTCGAATTGAAGGCCCTCATCGACGCGGGTGTTATCAGTCGATCCCAACCGAAACGCCGTCGTGCGGGCAAGACCCCGACAGCCGCCGGTGAAGAACCGCTCATCATCGTAGTCTACGGGCGTTCACTCGTGGTCAGCGGGTTGCTTGACGATGTCGAGGATATCTCCACGCTCATCGTGGAATTGGACGCGCCGTCGGACGACGACACGGCGATGCGTGTCTACGACGTTCCGCCCGGTCACGATGTGCAAAACATCGTCACGCTTCTGGAGACGCTGCTGACAGGTAGCGCTTCAACACGTCGCGCACGGCCCGCCGGCAAGAGCGGTGCTACGCAGATCGCGATGATGGATAACGCGCGCATTGTGGCGCAGATGACCACACGCCGCATCCTCATTGTCGCCCCGGTGGATCGCTTCGAGGAAATCGAAGGCTACCTGCACGAGTTGCTGGAAGGCGCTTCGCCCGAAAGCATTATAGTGAAATTTATTTCCCTCACCCACGCCTCGCCAGCCGAGGTGGTTGATCTGCTCGAACCCATTCTTCTGCAGCGCATGCAGGAGCTTAAGTCCACCGGCGAGCTGTCCACCGACGGCGCCCCCAAGGGCGGCCGGAAACAACCCGCGCAAGGCGGCATCACGCTCACCGCCGAGCCGAACACCGGTCGCATCGTGGTCGCTGCCCCGCCGACCATCGTGGCTGAGGCGGAGGCGCTGATCGCCGAGTTGGACAAGCCGGGCAGCGAGTCACAGCGCATCGTGCGCACCATTCAGCTTCGTCGCTCCGATCCGATGGAGATGGTGACAACCCTGTCAGCCATGATTTCGGGCAAGCAGAGCACGCCGTCCGCACGCCGTCCGCGATTGCGCCGCAGAAGCGATGCCAAAGCCGGCGATGCCAGTGCCAGCTCGACCACGACCGACGACGTGGCCGTAGTGGCTGCCCCCGGCGGCGGAGCCATCGTGCTCAGCGGATCCCCCGAAGCCGTCGACGAGGTGGAATCGTGGATCAAAATGCTGGACGAGACCGCCACCTCCGGCACGATCATGAAGGTCTACAAACTGATTCGCATGGACCCCGACGAGATGGCCGACACCGTCATGGATTTCTGCGACACGACGGGCAAGCCGGCGAAGAAGGCTGACACGGTTGACGACTTCGGTTTCGACATGCTCGGCGGCGTGCGCAAAGGCAGCGAAATCACCATCACAACCGACTACATCAATCGTATCATGCTCGTCCGGGCCAAGCCGGTGAAGATATTCGAGATCGATCAACTCGTGCAGTTGTACGACGGTACCGAATCCGAAGAGCCGGAGATTTCCGCTTCCGAGCCGGTCCCCGTGCTGACGTTTGATCTGAAATATGTTGACCCGTTCGATGCGACCATCCGCCTGGAGAGCGTGCTCGACGTGCTTTGGCCTCACGGCGACACGCCGGAGGTTGATTACATTTCCGGCACGAACATCCTGGTCGTCAAGACGCTGCCCGAGCACGAGCAACTGGTCCTTGATTACATCAAGGAATACGTGGACAAGGAATCGGAGGCAGCCAAGTCCTCCCGTGCGATCGTCTTCAAACGCGTCGCAGGCAACAGTGCCAGCGAGGTAGCCAAGCTCCTGAAAATGAGGATGCCGACTCTGGTCGTTAATTTGGACCAGGTCGGTGAGGACATCCCTACCGTCGATCAACTTAAGCCGTACCGTCCATGTGCGTTGCCGATGTCACTCATCGAGACGATGGGCGGCGTCACGCTGTCCGCGCCCACGCAACACGATGCTGGCGGTGCGTCCGACAAATCCTCTGATGAGGATGCCAAGCTGGCCATAAAGGAGAGTTTGACGGCGGACAACGAGGATCAACCGGTCGCCGAGGACGCTGTACGCGTGCGATTCGACGATCGACAGGGCGTGCTCGTGATCGACGGCCCCCCCCAGGCGGTCGAAGAAGTCGAAGACATGCTCAACGACATCATGGAGGAAATCGAGTCGGTCGGCGGCAAACCAGACGTGCGCGTGTTCCGCATCCGCTATCGAAACGTTAATGTCGTCGCCAATCTGCTTCAGAGTATGTTCGCGCCGCAACAGCGCGCCGCCGCAGCCAACCGGGGCAATCGAGGGGCGGCTGCACAGCAACAACGCATGAAACAGATGCAACAACGCATGCAGCAGTTGCAGCAGCAGATGGCCCGCGGGCAGGCCCCGCAGCAACAGCCGAAAGGCCGGGAGGGTGAGCAACCGGCGGACGGCAAAGACGGCAAGGCTCAAAAAGCGGGCATGTCCAGCATCACCATCACCGCCGATCCGCAGAATCGCTCGGTCATCGTGAAGGCCGCCACCGAGGACTTCCCCATCATCGTGGAGCTGTTGGCCACCATCGATCGCCCCACGGAGATCGAGGAAGAGTTCAAAATCTACAAGCTCGAAAAGCTGGCCGCCGCACAGGTCGAGGAACAGTTGAAAGTCCTGCTCGGCGTCAGTAGACCCGGTCGTTCACCCTCCGCCGGGCGATCGCCCCGACCGCGCGGGGGGCGGGCCGGCGGGCAGAACCAGGCTATGCAGCAGATCGAGGACGCACTGCTTAACCTCGGCGGGATGGGCGGCGATGCCGGCTCCATCGACGCTGCCAGTGATATCATCATCACCAGCAATTCGACGGCGAACACGCTTCTGGTTAAAGCGCCGAAACCCGCGCTCGATCTGATCAGTAAGTTCATCGAGCAACTCGAAGCTCAGGACGTGCCCGAACTCGTCGAACGCAGCTACAAGCTCGAACACGCGGACGCTGTCGACGTAGCCGCCCGCATCGGCGACGTGTTCAAGGCGAAGTCCGGCGGCTCAAGACGCAGCGCCGACGACGCACGCGATCCGCGCGACGTGAACTCCATCAACGCGATCGCCGACGCACGCACCAACACGCTGATCGTCAGTGCATTCGAGAAAGATTTCCCGCGCGTCGAAATTCTCATCACCCAACTCGATCAACCGCTGACGCAGGAATCCAAACCCCGCGTCATTACTCTGACCGACGGCAAAGCCAGCGACATCGCAAACGCCCTGAAGACGATTTTCGACACCGGCGGTGGCAAGGGTAAACGTGGCGGGGTCAAGATCGTCGGCGACGACGTGACCAGCCAGCTTATCGTGACCGCAGCCGACGACCTCTTCGAAGAGATCGAAAAACTCGCCCGAACGCTCGATCAATCCTCGCTGGACATTCAGCCGCGTATCTTCAAGCTGGAACATGCCAAGGCCGTCGATGTGCATGGGAAGCTGATGGACATCGTCCGCCAGCTCGCGCAACAGGTCAAAAACAGCAAAAAACTCGACGTTTTCACCGCCGTCGCGGACGAACGCTCCAACACCATCGTCGCCATCGGCGGGCCGACGGCTTTTATGCTGGTCGAAAGCGTGATTCGCGAAATCGACGTCCCCGCCAGCGAGTCAGCCGCCAGCCGATCGCGAAAGATCGTCGTGCTCGAACACGCCGAAGCCGCGGACCTCGCACGTGTGATCAATGAGTTCAACCGTTCGCGACAGGTGCCCGCTTCACGCGGCAGCGCCCCGTCAGGCCCGACCGTCATCGCCAACGAAGCCCTCAACACCCTGCTCGTCGGCGGGACCAGCGAAGAGGTCGAAGAGATCGTCACGCTCATCAAGGAATTCGATCAACCCTCGCTCAGTTCCGAACGCGTCGTGCGCGTCTATTCCGTCAACTACGCCGATCCCGGCTCGCTGGTCGGCTCCCTCAATCAGATGTTCAGGCCCCAGCGCGGCAGCAAGCCCGAAGATCTCGTCGATGTCGGTTACGACTGGGGTACGAGCAAGCTCGTCATCACCGCCAGCGAGGAAAATCAGAAAAAAATCGTGAAAATTCTCGAACAGGTCGATGTCGCCGCCGCCACCGTACGCAGCGAACGCATCGTCAAACTGAAGCACGCCAACGCCGACGAGCTAGCCGGCAAACTTCAGGAACTGTTCAGCCGAATCATTCGCAGCGAGCGAGGCCAACAGACAATGACCATCGCCGGTGATATCGGCACAGGCTCGCTGATCGTCTTCGCCAACGACGCCGAATTCGACCGTGTGACGAAACTCGTCGCAACACTGGACAACAAGCCGGACGCATCGCGCGAGCGGCTGATCCGAGGCTTCAAACTCGCCCACGCCAACCCCTGGGCGACCAAGCAGGCCATCACGGAGCTTTTCCGCATCGTCGGCTCGCGCGATCCCTCACGCGAAATCACCGCGTTCGAAGAATGGGACACCATGTCCGTGATCGTGGCAGCCTCAGCGGACAGGATGGCTGAGGTGGAGAAGTTCATCGCCGATTTCGACCAGCCCGGCGCGAGCGACAGCAGCATTCACGTCGTCGAACTCACGCACGGCGACGGCGAATCCATCAATCGCGCTCTGCAGGAGATGTTTAAGGGTGGCAGCAAAGGCAAGCAGGACCGCCGCGGCCCCCCCGTCCAGATTTCAGCCATCCCCGGAAGCGACACCATCCTGGTCAAAGCCAACGAGAAAGATTTCGAGGAAATCCTGGGCATCATCAACGAACTCGACACCGCCTCAGGCCACGTGGGCGAGATCGAGGTCATCACGCTGGTCCACACCGACGCTGACACCATGAAGGAAGCGCTCGAAACCTACCTCTCCATGCCGGGCAAAAAGGGCGGTCGAGGCGGGTCAACCGAACTGCGCGGCGACGTACGCATCAGTGCCAACACGCAGAACAACACGCTGATCGTTTCCGCCGCGGCTGACCATTTGAACGAAATCAAAGATACGATAGCCAAGCTCGACATCGAGGTTGAAGGCGGGACCGCCCCGCGCATCGTGCTCTTGAAAAACACGCGCCCGTCGATCGTCGAGCCTATGTTGACCAAAATGTTCGTCGATGCGGGCGGCCGGGGTGGAAGCGGCAGTCGGGGGCGAAACAAGACCCAACGCATGAAACCCATCATCGTAGCCGACGATGCGAGTGGTACGCTCATCATCCGGGCCAGCGCGAGCGATTACGGGCAGATTCGCGATCTGATCGATCAACTCGACGCCGAAGACCAGGCACAGCAAGATGCCTACACGACCATTCAGGTGCCCGAGGGCCTCAACGTCAACGAATTGGCGGATATGATCCAAACCACGATCAACGAGGGCGAGCGTATCAAAGCCGATCGCTGGGGCATCGACCCGCAAACCGTGGTCATCACGCCCGATCGCCGCACGAACCTGCTTCTCGTAGCCGGGTCAGCCCCCTTGTTCGCCGATGTCCGGCAACTCGTGGGCCAGATGCAGTCGCTCGGGCCTGTCGGCGGGCGAACCATGCGCGTGCTCGATCCAACAAATATTTCGTCTGAGGAACTTAAGCGTTTACTTGACGGCGTAATTCAAGAGAATACAAGCTCGACAGGCCGAGGCTCGAATGCGCGACGCGGCTCATCCAGCCGCCGACCGAATTCGAACCGTGGCAACCGTGGCAACTCCCGGCGCGGGGGGCGACGCGGACGCAGGTAGACAGGCACGAAATCGAAGCTCAATGCGTAGCCACGCCTGATTCGACAGATGAGTGCCCCGCCTCTTCAGAGGTGGGGAAGTCGAATCCGTCAGTTGGGTTGTAGCAACGCACCAGGGCACGACCGTCGCAACGGTGCAGCCGGAAGCAGCGGGCGATGTGTAGATCGTGACCGAACGGTCGGCTGATGCCGGGCATCCACCCGAACGGGTGGCGGTATAACGTAGGGAAAGCAGCCACGCATCGCGGCAGGGATGTCACGATGTGTGAACGAAATTCATAGCAAGGCGAGGATGGCGATTATGGTACTTCGCGGATTCAACCTGAAAACTCGAATCACGCTTCTAACGCTGGCGACGTTGTTCACCCTGGGGACCGTCGTGTTGGCCCAAGGGGCAGCGCAGGCAGAAGACGAAGCCGCCAAACGCGCCCTTCGCGACCGCTTGGCCCAGGCCCAGCAGGGTGCCAGCGACGCTTCAGGGCTGGAAAACCTCCAGCTCAAGCTCAGTGGCTCGCAGGTCAGCGTCGAAACGCTCTCTTCGGGTGAAATCGTCATCATAGGCCCGCAACACGACATCGAAATCCTCGAGCGATTCGCCGAGATGATCGACCGCGAACCAGCCGACAAAGCCATCGAACTCGTTCGGCTCGAAAAAGCCAGCGCCGAGCAAGTGGCCGAGAAACTCCAGAGTATCGCAGCGGAAATCTGGCCCGGAATGGCCGACATCCCCGCCCAGCGCGTCACCGTAATACCCGTCTCCTCCAGCGTGATCCTGATTTCCGCACCCGAATCACGCATCGAACGCATGATCAGCCTGGCCCAAACAATCGACGATGTCGAACAGGGGCTGCCGGAATTCGAAACGATGAAATTCCTCATCAAGTACCGCAAAGCCGGCGAAGTATCCGAACAACTCAAGCCGATTCTCGAGCGTCTACAAGGCCGGCAAGGGGCGGAAGATCGTGAAAAGATCGATATCGAGATCAACGACGCGGACAACAGCATCATGGTCTTCGGCCCAGCCGCCATCCGCGAGCAGATTCAGAGGTTGATCGATCAGATCGATGTCGAACCCACCAGCGATTTCAGCCAGGTCAAGCTCGTCGTCTTCCCGCTGCTCAACGCGGTGGCAGACGACTTGTCGCAGGTGCTCACCGACATGCTCGCCACGACCACGGGGCAGGCCGACGTTCAGGAAACCATCCGCCGCCTGAGCATTATCAAAACCAATACCGACGGAACCCGAACCGAACTGGCACCGCTCGATCTCGACAAGCCGTTGCGCGTCCTGTCCGACAAAGGCACCAATTCGCTCATCATCGCCACCGTTGACAAGAACATCGACTCCCTCAGCGCGATCATTGAACTGCTCGACAGCTACCCGACGGGCCACGCGATGAACGTCAAGATTTTCCCGCTCAAGTTCGCCGAAGCGGATCAGGTTCTGGAAATGCTCAAAACCATGTTCGACGAGGGCAAGAAACTCTCCGAAAGAGCACCGGGCGGGACCAAGACCGAAGCCGTCCCCGAGACCACCCTGGGGGCAGCCCTCGTTTACAACATAGGCCTGTCCGCCGACGCGCGTACCAACACGCTGATCGTCTCCGGTCGACCGGAGCAGTTGGCCGTCGCCGAAATGGTGGTCAATAATCTCGACGTCCCGGTCACCACAGTGGTTTTTCCGCTCAAACTCCTGTTTTTGGGCAAGAACGTGGACGCCTCACGCGTCAAAGCCATCATCGAGGAGCTGTACACAAAACGCGTCGAATTGCTCAACGAAACCGACGCAGGCAAGCTGGCCGCCGCCCGCGAGAAGGTCTTTCTGGCTGTCGATATCCGCAGCAACGCTCTCATCGTCTCCGCCAGCGAGGAAAACGTCGCTGAAATAGGCCGGATCGTCACCGAATTGAACGTCGCCCCCGACCGACTCATCGACAACATCCGCATCGTAAACTGCGCCAACACCAACGCAGCCGATCTGGCGACCAAGATCGACGAACTCTGGCAGCGCAAAGCCGACCTGCGCAGCGCCGACGACCTGCCCGTGGACAAGCCCATCATCGTGGCCGACCAGCGCAGCAACGCCATGATCGTCGCCTCAAGCCCGGAGGATTTTTCCGAAATTGAGGAGCTGGTCGCCCGCCTCGAAGCGCAGCCGCTCTCTCCCATCGCGGAAATCCGCCTGCTCACCCTGACCAACAACGACGCCTCCCAGACCGGCGACATGCTCACCTC
This sequence comes from Phycisphaerae bacterium, assembly GCA_029260215.1. Classification (GTDB taxonomy): domain Bacteria; phylum Planctomycetota; class Phycisphaerae; order UBA1845; family UBA1845; genus OFTM258. Next base: position 62,686 of record JAJDDQ010000014.1, on the reverse strand, counting down.
GCTGTTTGAAGAACGCATGCAGCAGCGGCTCGCCAGCGGTCAGGAGCCAAGCCCGTCGGACCGCGTCGCCATCGCGGTGGACGCTGCCACCAACACGTTGCTCATCGCGTCCAGTCGCGAAAACTTCGCCGAAATCGACCGAATCACGCACGCCATCGACGTCCTGCCGCTCGCCGAGGGCGTCGTGCGCCTGTTCATCCTCGAACGCGCGGAAGCGTCCGACGTCTCCGACAAAATCAAGGAACTGTTCGATCAGGGGCTTTATTCGTCGACTTCGGGCATCGAAAGCCCGATCGTCGAGGAGCGCAACAAGGTGGCCATCACAGCCGACCCACGCATCAACGCTGTCATCGTCAGCGCATCCAAGCCGAACCTCTCCATCATCGAACGGCTCATCGAACGCATGGACGGCGAGATGAGTCCCTTGCTCGGCGACGATACCAAGATCGTGAATCTCGAATTCGCGGACGCGGTGAAGCTGACCGAGATGCTCAACGAACTCTTCGACGCCCGAAAGAGCGAATCGGCGGAACCCGACCTGTTCCGCAAGCCGACACTCATCGCGGACGAACGCAGCAACACGCTGATTCTCTCCGGCACCCCGGACGCCATGAGCAGCTGCAACGACCTCATCACTCAGCTTGACAGGCCCGCCGGCCCGCCGTCGTCCATTTTCGAGGTCTACGCCCTCCAGTATGGGTCCGCCAACAAGCTCGCCACCAAAATGCAGGAACTGTTCGAAAAGCGGGCAGAGGGACGCGACGACCAAGCCACCCCCATCAACATCATGGCCGACGAGCCTTCCAACAGCCTCATCGCCAGCGCCTCGCGTGACGACCACCTTCTCATCCGCAGTCTGCTCGACCTTTTGGACCAGCCGTCTAACATTGCCAGACAGTTTCAGATTTTCCCGCTGAAACGGGCCAAGGTCGCCAAGATCGCCGAAACACTCGACCAGCTCTTCCAGCAGCAGGCTGAGGGCGGCAGCGGCCGAGCAGACGCCATCGCCGTCCAACCTGACGAACGCAGCAACGCACTTGTCGTCTGGGCCTCCGATTCCGAAATGGACAACATCGCTGCCATCATCGAAAAACTCGACACCACCACACCAGCCGTCGAAATGCAGATGAAGGTCATTCAACTCAAACAGGCTCAAGCCGAGGATTTCGCGGAAGTATTCACCGAAACGCTCTTCAACGGCGAAAGCCAAAGCGACGACAGCGGAGCCGTCATTGTCTCCTTCAAAGAACGTCGCGACGACGGCACCGAGGTGTTGCGTCGCCTACTTCGCCAGGACATTACCATCACACCCGACCCCAGAACCAACGCGCTGATGGTCATGGCCCCACTAGACAGCATGGACATGCTCGAAGCCATGATTCGCGATTTCGACCGCATCAGCCCCGTGACCGCCGAGATCAACATTTTCCCGCTCGCCAACGCCGATGCGGAAGATATGGTCGAAAAACTCGACGAAATCTTCGGCACCGACGAGCAGGGCGATGGGGCGGAGCAACGCATCGTGTTCGGCGGTGAGGGCGGTGCAGCGGCTGTCTCCGTCGGCGGGGACGGATCATCCACGCGGACGCCCATTCGCTTCACGGCCGATCGTCGCACGAATTCGGTCATCGCCGCCGGCAACTCCGTTGACCTGCGCATGGCTGAGGACTTGATTCGGGAACTCGACGCTCGCGACATCAACGAGCGCAACCAGGAGGTCTACCGCACGCGCTACCTCACCGCCTCAACGCTGGCCGACACCTTTCAACAGTTCAACGACGCCGAAAACGAGATTTTCAGCGAAAACGACGATGCGACGGCCATCCGCCGACGCGCGGAGCGCCAGGTCAGCGTCGTCGGCGACGAGGACAGCAACATGCTCCTCGTCGGTGCCAGCTCGCGCAACTTCGACCGCGTCATGGACACCATCCAGCGCATGGATCGCCCCGAACCACAGGTCATGATTTCCGTCATGATCGCCGAGGTGTCCATGAACAACCGCCTCGAACTCGGTGTCGAATTCGCCGCACAGGATTTGGTCTTTTCCGAAAATGCTTTCGTCGGCGACAACGGCACCATTCAGGGCGGCGGCAAGGATATCGTCATCGGAACCGATATTGGCGCCGCCGGCACCGGGCTTGGCGGCCTGTCGCTGACCATCTCCGGTGAGGATTTCGGGTTCCTTTTCCGTGCCCTCGAAACCGAAAGCCAGCTCGAGGTGCTCTCCCGCCCGACGCTGCTCGTCCAGAACAACGCCGAAGGCACCATCACCATCGGCGACCGTGTGCCCATTCCGACAGGCAGCACCAGTGCCGGCGGCCAAAGCTCGACGACTATCCAATACGAAGATGTGGGCATCATTCTCACCGTGACCCCGCAAATCAATCCGGATGGGTATGTCAATCTGGAAATCAACCCCGAAATATCGCAGATCAGCGGCCAAACGACGCAAATCGCCGAAGGCCTGACAGCAGCCATCTTCTCCGAGCGGTCCGCGGAAACCACCGTCACCGTCAAAGACGGCGAAACCGTGATTCTCGGCGGACTCATTACCGATCAGGTCGATGAATCGGTAAACAAAATTCCGCTGCTCGGGGACCTTCCACTCATTGGGAAGCTCTTCCGGTTCGATTCAAGAGCCAGTCGCAAAACGGAATTGCTCATCGTCCTGACCGTTCACGTGCTTCGTACCGAAGACGATCTGCGCTACATCTCTATGGAAGAGCGCGATCGCACCGGCGGTCTGCCCGACCGCGTGATGCGTCACCCGCTTATGCAGGGGCTGCGCATCACACCGGAAGCGGACGCTATGGGCCCGGACGGCCTCAGTCCTGACCTGCGTGATCGCAACAATGGCCGGCGAGAACGCGATCGCTCAATCTACGGGCCCGTGCCGCGTACCTACGGCCCGCCTCGACCGACGGCTGCCCCGCATGCCCGCGCGACGGATGTCACGCCAGTGCGCCATCCCGCCACAAGGAAGGTCTACGGCCCTATATTGGTCAAGAGCGAGTCGCACGAGTAGATGATGTCCAACAGCGTCCGAACGCGAATCATACTGTCAGCTGGCCTGTGCGCCGCAGCCGTCAGCCTCACCGGTTGCCGCACGACCCCGTCCGGTTTCAAGATGGACAACCGGTTTCGGCAGGATATCGTGCAGGTGGCCACCTTCGTCGATAAACTCAATCCTTGGTTGAATTTCGACAACCCGCCGCGTGACGTGCCCGGCGGATTGAAGCTGGCTGTCTACTTTACCAGCAGCAACGGACCTCTGGGCGTCTTCGGTGACGGAACGGTGCTCATCGACATGTACCGCATGGATGGCGGCCCCGCCAACCGCAAAGAACTCGTTCACCTCAAGCAGTGGCGATTCAGCACCGAAGAAGCCTATCAATACGGATTCCGCGAACGCCAGCGCACCGGCTGGGGCTATCAGTTTCGCCTCGAATGGGGCGAAAACGACGTGCTTGGCGAGGAAGTCGTTTTCATCGTATCCTTTGAACGGTACGACGGTCGCGTCGTGCGCGGCAAACGAAACTTCTTCAAGGTGCCCGTCACGGTTCGGAATTAGTGCGTCGCCAACTTTTTCTCGCGGGTTTCGTTCGCTCTTTCAGAGCCGCGACCGTGAGGGAGCGGTTAGCACGAACCCGCATAATCAGGTGCGGTCGCGCACTAGTCTGCACCGTCGTCCGGGCGATGACCGAACATGCATCGCCCCCATCACGTGAGTCTTATTCTCACTGGCGTCGCTTTCGCGTGGCTTTCCGGCTGCGCACCCGACGAGTCCGCCGCCCCCCCCAAAGCGTCAGCCGCCCAATCGCCCCAGCCCATCGACCTGTCCCGCGCGTCGCCCACCGAAACCATCGATCAATTGCGTCGTTGGCATCTCGAGGGCCGCTTCAGCCTCATCGAAGCCCATCTCCTGCCTGAGGAACGGGCTTCCGTTATCGAACACCTCCGCGCCGTGGATCGGCTCACCGCCGCCGCCCGGCGACTTCAACAAAGCGTCCGAAAAAAACTCGGACTCACCGCCGCCTTGACCTACAGCCAATACACACAGGTCGGCAACATCGCGGGCGTCTTTTCCACAGAGGTAACGCTCCTCGGCGAGCGCGCCCACGACGACCAAGCCACCGTCAGCTATCAAATCGCCGATCGACTTCCGTTGGAATCAGTCAAACTGATGCATCGCGATCGCCTCTGGGTGCTATCTATAGAGCCGGTCGCCGGCGTGACCAAACAACTGCTCCAACTCGCACAGATGCTCGAACGCATGGCTGACCGCGTCGATACCGAAGAATGGACCGCCGAAACCCTGCGTGCGGAAATCGAGCTTCGACAAACATCGATTCTGCGTAAACTCGACGAACTCACGGCCGCCGCGAGAGCGAACAAATAAACGACACCCCAATCGCGCCAATCCAAGAAAAAACGCGGGAGAATCACCAATGACCGAATCAAACCGACACGTTTTTACAACCCCCAACGAAGGTCAGCCGACCGTCACCATCGGCTCGTGGTTGGGCACGGCACGCCTCACCGACCCGGACGACGAACATCGCGCAACCTCAGAGCGAGCCGTCATCTTCGACCGCGGATACCGAACCCTGCTCGAAATCACCGGAGCTGATCGGGCGGATTGGCTTCACAATCTCACCACCAATGTCGTCAAAACGTTGCAACCCGGCCAAGGGAACTACTGCTTCGTGCTCAACCTCCAAGGCCGAATCCTCTTCGACACGAACGTCCTCGTCCGTCCCGATTCAATCTGGCTGGACATCGACGTTCGATCGGTTGAGTGTGCCCGTGCCCATTTCGACAAGTACATCATTATGGAAGATGTGCATGTGCGTGATCGTACAGCGGACTTCACCCGCGTCGGCTTGCTCGGCCCGACCGCCGCCGAGGTGCTCGTGCAATTGGGAGCGACCAACGCAGCGCCCGTCCCCTATTTCCAGGTCGAACAGGTCGTCGTAGGTCACGCGAAGTGCTTCTACTTCAAACACGACCTGTGCGGGCCGAGTACTTTCGATTTGATCGTGCCAACCTCAGCCAAAGAAACCGTCGCGTCGGTGCTGGCTTCGCAAAACCTCGCCCAGGTTGTTGGCCATCGAACCATCGACGAAATCCGCATTGCACACTCCGTTCCCTGGCCCGTGTCCGAAATCAACGACAGCATCTTGCCTGCGGAGACCGGCCAAATGTCCCGGGCGGTCAGTTCAGTCAAAGGCTGCTACCTGGGCCAGGAAGTCGTCGAACGCATGCGCGCCCGCAAGATCACCGCGCGCCGGCTGGTACTCCTCGCCCTTGAGACGGAAAAACTTCCCGCCCCCGGCAGCGCCGTTCTCGCCGCCGACGTCGAGGTCGGACGGGTCACAAGCTCGGGCCGCACACCAGCCGGCTCATTTGCGCTGGCCTACGTCAAAACCCAGCACGCCGCCGCAGGGGCATCGCACAAAGTCACACTTGAAGCCGGTCCCATCGCCGTCACCGTTCGTCCGGTCTCAAATACGCACTGACGTTCGCGAAATCACGATTCTCGCAATTCCCGCCCAGCGCAAAAAAAGTAGGCCCGGCGGGGTGAACCGGGCCTTGGGGGAACCGGCCCATGGGGGATGGGCCGGTTGAGTGGGTCGTTTATCGTTCTCTGAACGCTGGATGGTCCCTTCCCTTGGTCATCAACCCCGGCTCAGAACCACACCGTCCAAATTGTCCAACTAAATTATCGGCGTGTCAAGCTTTTTCAGGTTGTAACGATTCCCCTCCGGCAGATGCACGGCCGATGAACCTGTTTCTTTTGCGTATGCACAAAGTAGGGATGGGGTTTGGGAGTGACGATTGTGCCCTCAATCCGTCTCAATTGAACGAAATGGACCGAAACGCACCCTGTTCGAGTTGCCGATACCGCTAAAGAGGTGGTAGGATGACAGTAGCGCGGGCGGCTTTGTATCGGCTGCGCAGATATGGCGAGCCTGTTTGGAGAATTTCGATGTTGCGATTCAAGATAGCCCTGGTCGTTGGACTGCTACTTTTACCCGTCGGTGCGGCATCGGCGCAATCTCGGCGGGATCGAGCCATGTCGGCGCGCGAGTTGACCCACGCTGGAGACGACGGTCACATCCGTGTCGATCGCGGCCTGTCGGCGATTCGCAGTCTTCTACTCAAGCATGTCGATTCCGTAAACTGGGAGGAGAAGTCGTTCAGCGAGGTGCTTGATTGGCTGCGTGAGCAGAGCGCAGAAGGCCAAAAGGTCAATGTTGTCGTGCAATGGCGGGCGCTTTCCATCGAGAGCGTCGACGAGGATACGTTTGTATCGCTCAAGATGGAGGACACGACCGTCGCCGAAGTGCTGAACGAAACGCTCGATCAGCTCTCCGACGTCGATCCTCTGACCTACATCGGCATCAACAACAAGCTCAAGATTTCGACTAAGACCGATTTCGATCGCAGGCTCTTTGTGCGCATCTACAACATCGACGACATATTTTTTGAGATTCGCAACTTCCGGGGATCGCCGCAGATCAATCTGAATCAGCAGCAGCAAGGTGGCGGCGGCGGTGGCGGTGCTGGAGGCGTTGCACAGGTCCAGTCCATCTTCGGCCAGTCCGGCGGTGGCGGTAACCAGGACAACGACGACAACGAGGACCAGGATGAAGAGCGTGGCGACGAGATCATAGAGTGGATTCAGACCACTGTTCTTCCGGATAGCTGGCAGGACAACGGCGGATTGGGAACCATGGCCGTGATGAACAAGATGCTCACCGTCCGCAATACCCTGGAAGTTCACGAGATCATCGGCGGGCCTTTCGACATCAACGAGTAGGCCTCGACAAACGACTTCGAATCAATTTCAAGCGCCGGCAGCGATTCCCGTTGCCGGCGTTTTGCTTGCGCGCGCCCGGTATGACATGCGCAAAGAGAACGCCCGCCGATCGCACGAAACGACCGGCGGGCGTGGAGTAAATCAGTCAAACAGACTTGTGCTTCGTCAAGCGTCGTCCGATGGGAAGAGACCAACAGAGCCGCGCCCGTCAGGAAGCGGGGGATCGTAATGACCGTGCATTACACCCCCCCCCTTTTTTTCCGGTCGCAATTTCGGACTACCCATCGATTCATCCGTAACAAAGCACTCGTTTATGCTCCGGCAGCCGCCGGACGGTGTGCCCGCATTTCCAACGCGATCGCCCAGATCAAAGCCGCAGCAATCAGCACCGCTGCCACCGTGAGTGCCATCTGCATGCCGGAGAAGATCATCGAACTCGCACCCAGCAAGGCAGCCGCAATCATGCAATACACGATCGTATGCAAAACCACAGGCCGATGCAGAAGCGGCGTCGCGATTCCGACCGAGCTGTACGTACCCACGACCACGCCAACCAGCAGCGCGAAACTGAATCCGTGGATTCCAGGCCCGCCGAAGACGTACATCAGCGAGACGGCGATGAAGGTCGTGAAACTGGTCAGCACCGTACGCGAGAGGCATTGGTTGATGCTGTTGTTGATCACCGCCGGTGCCAACGTCTTCAGCTTCCCGCGATTCTCGCGAATGCGGTCGAACACCACGATCGTGTCGTTCAGGCTGTACCCGATGATCGTCAAGAACGCCGCAATCATCGGCAGGTCAATCTTGAAATCCGACAACCCGAAGATGCTGCCCAGGAACGTGTTGTAAACAAAGTGCGCACCCGCCAGCAATCCGAGCGTGATACACACGTCGTGGGCCAACGCAACAATCGCAGCGAGACCGAACTGCATCTGACCAAAACGAATCCAGATGTAAGCCACGATCGCTGCCAGCGCCAGCACAATCGCAATCGCCGCCTGGCTTTGCGTCTGCTGTGCGATCTGCGGGGCGAACTGAATTACTTTGCGCAGCGACTTTTCGGTCGCAAGCGCTTCGGTCGCCTGCGTCAGTTCCGACGCGGCGAACGACTGCTCCCACGCACCCGGATCCTCATAATAAGGCAGATTCTCATCGACCACGACATACGCTACCTTGGAGTAGACGGTTTCGCCGTTGTCGCTGCCGGCCGACTTCAAGCCGATCGCGCGGTAAGGCCTCGTGTCGATGTTCGAGAACTCCGGCTGAAGACGAATCTCGCGAATACGCTTCTCGAACGATTCCACCGACAACGCAGGATGAAGATTGTCGAAAACGAACACAGCCCCGCCCTTGTAATTGCGGATGTCGAACTGCGCGTCAGGCTCCTCGATCACATCGGACAGATAATGCGCCGTCTCCTCGATAGGCCAAAAACCGGTCGGGGCAAGATCGCGGTCCGTGACAAGATCGAAGCTGAGCGCCCGTTCGACGCGAAGCCTGTCGCCCATCACCGCGAGAATCGCGGTCTTGACCAGGTCCTTGTTCGTCTCCACCGTGATGACCTCAAACGCCGGTGCGGCATCCTCCGCCGCGTCCAACTGCTCAACGGTCTGAATGCGCGAACCGCTCAAACGATCCGCCGCTTTTTCAGTGTGCTCGGTCGCGCGGGTCAATGCCACGCCAATTTTGTCGGCATCGTCCGCTTTCGCATCGATCATCAACAACGCGCCAGCGTGTTGATAACCGCCCCGCTCAACCAGCGGATCAAGCTCAGCCTTCACCAACGCTTCGATTTCCTCAGCCGTCAAGCCGGGCGCGGAAATACTGAACGAACCCGCAGCCACTCTCTTGACGGTCGCGGATTCCAACGCCTTGGCCGCCGTATCCCGCAACCAATTGCAGGCCGATGGTTCGCCCGCTTCGGTCGATGTAACCAGACGACGCGCTTCCTCGTCCGAAAGTAACTCGCCTTTTTTCAACTCGAATTGAACACTGGTCCCGCCGAGGAACTCAATGTCGAACAATGCTTCCTTGTTCGTAACCGTCAGAACGCTCGTCAGCACAACCGCTAGCGTGACCAACGATGCCGATACAGGCCAGAACACACGACGCAACGACAGCCAGTCGATGTGCGGCAGCTTGAACATGTGCATCATCGAAAGCTTCGTTAGGAAACCTCGATCAAGAAGCTCCGTGAAGATCAGACGCGTCACGAACAAAGCCGTGAACATACTCGTCACAATGCCGAATCCCAGCACCATGGCGAACCCCTTGACTTCCTCCGTACCCACATATCCAAGCACCACGCATGTGATCAACGTCGTGAGGTTGGCATCGACAATCGTAGACAATGCCCGATCGTATCCCAGACGAATCGCCTTCCGCAGGCCCATGCCGCGCTCACGTTCTTCACGAATACGCTCGAAAATGAGCACGTTCGCGTCGACGGCCATACCCACCGTGAGAATCAAGGCGGCGATGCCCGGCAACGTGAACGTCGCCTCCATGGTGGCCATGATCGCCAGCGTGAACAGAAGGTTCATCGCCAGCGCGATGTTCGTCACGATGCCCGCAAAGCGATAGTAAATCAGGATAAAGATCGCCACCGCAATAGCACCGTACATCGCCGCACGCACGCCCAGCGTACGATTGTACTCGCCCAACTGTGGGCCGATGGTCTGCTCCATGATCGGCGTCTCGATCAGCTTCGACGGCAACGTGCCCGCCCGAAGTGTCGACACGATCTCGTTAACCTTCTCATTCGTGAAGCGTCGACTGGCGATCTGACCCTGCTCCTGAATCATGCTGTTAATGTTCGCCGACGACTGAGCCTTGTCGTCCAGCACGATGGCCATCGGTCGCTGAAGGTTGGCCCGAGTCAGACGCCCGAACAGCTGCCCGCCGCGTGGATCAAGACGAAAGAACAAACACGGACCGCCAGAGGAACTGTCAATACCAGGCCAAGCATCAATCAGCTTCCACTTGGGCTTGCTGTCGCGCAGCAGGCCGAACTGAGGCTCCGCGTGCGCCAGGACAAACCACTTGCCCGCATACTTCTCCACGATCTTCAAGCGCGAGTCTTTGGACTGCTCGACCTCGTCGATCGAATCGGCGCCCATGAAATCCACAACGTCCGCCACCTCGATCCATTTGTACAGATCGCCCGGACGCCAGCGAGGACCACGCTCCTGCAACTGCTTCGCGTAATCAGAAATCTGGACCTGCAAACGCGCGTCGGCATGTGTTGTCAGGTTCGGTGAACCCGTGTTGCGCTCCGCGAGAATGCGGAATTCCAGAACACCCGCACCCCGAATCCGACGCTTGAGGTCAGACGGGTCCTCCAATGCACCCTTATCCTTGGCCCATGCGTCGTAGCGGGCGATGATGGTGTCCAATGCTTCCGTGTAGGCCGGAGACGGATGCTTGGATTTGATGACCGCCAGCTCAGACGCACGCTCCGTCGCGTTGGGCAGCGCGAGAATGTCGCGAAGCCGACCCACGTTCACGCCGGTCGCTAATGCTTCCTCCAACGTGCCTTCATACGTCTGCCGCGTTGTCGTCACCGTGAGAATGTCGTCGCTGTCGCGACCGGCTTGAAAATCGTCCCGGGCCTGAATCAGGCGACCCAGAATCTCGTCGCGCGAAGCAATGCCGTGCGCCAGCTCCTTGCGAAACGCCTCACGCTCGTCGCCCGAGGCGTTGAGCATTCTTTCCAAGTCCAGCTTGGAAATATTCAGCTCCTCCAGCACACCGATGGCCTCATTGAACGCCTCCCGACGCTCCAGGGCGTCTCGGGACGGACGCGGCATCTGAATCTCGAGGCGGTTGTTGCCGATCGGGCGCCAAACCAGATTCATCTGGCCGTTCGGATCAACACGCCGCTTCAGCACACGCATCATCTCCTCAGCCAACCCGGATTTCCGCTCGTTCTTCATGTCCGACGTGTCGATTTCGAACAACAGACTCGATCCGCCCGCTAAGTCGATACCGGCTTTGAGCTTACGGCTCGGAGGGTAGATGGCCAGAATCGACCCGACAACGGGTACGATGACCAACGCCCACTTCAATAACCTCTTGTCATCTTTCATTTTTGAACATTCGCTCCATTTATTGATTTGTCACGCCCGCCGATCGAACATGCATGCACGATCCAACGCAGGCCTGTGTGAATTCAAAGGCTCAGAACACTAGAAACTGTCGGAATTTCCGCTTCGGGGAATCAGGCGGGCTGCGGCGGCGCGTGAATCGGATGACCCGGATTCAAGGGGCAGGGATTGGCTGGCACATCCCGCGGAATCGCCAATTTTGCGACGCGGGGCTTAGGTGTCCCGATGTCGCAGCCGCCCCATCGGTGATGGGCAGTCGAGACCGAGGCAATGCTGGACTCAACGCCCGTGGCTGCCTGTGACCACCAACTCGTTGGCGGAACGTAGCAGCCGATTCCGCTGGATTCCGACTCGTCGGAGGCCGACTCGCTGGTTCCCTGTGAATTCTCGTCCTGCGCGTCCGCAGCCGCAGAAACGCCGGAATCCATCGCCGCCCGCCACTCCTCAGCTTTGAGTGAAGGAATTAAAGTGACATTGGCCGCCATCGCGATGGCCAGCGCGATCGTGAGGGGGCGTTGGATGACAATCCACGTGTAAGGCATGAGGCGAGCATTATAAGAGGGCGGGGTTGCGATGCAACCAGCTTTGTGTCCGACGTTGTGTCCGATTTCGCAATTGCAAAATGAAATACGCGCACAGCCTGTGATTTTCTCGGACGCAGTAGGGGGATTCACGCCACGCTCAGCCATGCCGCTGCCACCACCGACAATATTTGACAGTCTTAAAAAAACGTTCAACCTATTGATCTATATATAGTTACGTTCAATGCAGTTTTGGGCATGGAAACGATTTATCAAGGAAATGCGATTTATGTGGCCTTCACCCCGTGCCCGCTTTATAATGCCGAACCAGTGACGAGGAAACACCGATAACGCACCGCGTGCAGGAGTTCTCTGTGGAGTTAGGGCAGACAAAACAATGCGTTGAAGAGCTTCATTTTTCGCTCTATCAGCGGGCTTTACACCCTGAGCTTTTCAACATTCACCAGGTCAAGCGCATCGAGCATCGCTGCTACAGCGCTGAAATCTGGATTACGGGGCTGACGCACGTCGTCACCGTGCAGTTCGGCAACCAGCAGTTGACCGAGCTTGTGGCGGAGCCGAACGAGCTTTTCCCCCGCGTGGGCTTGGCCCACACGTTCCGTTTCCGGGGTGAACGCGATTATTCGCAGACATTTTCGGACGGTCTGCGTTTTATCCTCTCGACACAGGTCGAGCGGATGTCGGACAACCTGTTCCCAGCCACCCACCGCGATCTGATGCGGTACGCGGAGCGGCGGGGGATGTACACGTCGTTCGACGATTGGGGCCACGATGGTCTGGTGCCGATGACGTTTATCGATTTTGAGGCCCGTGAGCGCGAATTCCACGTGCATGCGTTCCATATTTTCCCGCTTGAAAGGTCGATTCTCAAGACGCAGTCGATTTTCGAGCAGGATCCGCCCAAGAAACCCGAAGGGCGTAATTAGGTCGGTCGGCGCGGGTTGTGCCACGCCGCCGTGGCGTTCGGAGGGGGCGGGCTTGCATTTGGCCGTTCTGCCGCTATAGTTCGCGGCTCGCGTTGGATGGAAGCTGGGTCGCGTGATCGTAAGGAAATTGTGATGCCACGGGTTTGTTATTTCACAGGTAAGAAGACGAGTGCCGGTCGGTCGATCTCCCGCCGCGGTAAAGCCAAGTACCTTGGCGGCGTGGGTAAGAAGGTCACCGGGATCACCAAGCGGAAGTTCAAGCCGAACATCCAGCGCGTCCGGGCGGTTATCGACGGGAAGATTTGTCGCATCAAGGTTAGCACGCGGGCCATCAAGATGGGCCTGGTCGTCAAACCGGTGAAGCGCACCTGGAAGCCCGAGCCGGCAGCGGCTGCGGAGTAGGCTTCGGGATTTCTTCCCGCTCGCAAAGAATTCGTGATTCGACCAAAGGCCTGTGTTTGCAGGTCTTTTTTTGTGTCACGACGGGCGCGCGAAAGTGTGTCACCGCATTAAGCCGGCGTGTTGGTTGGCGTGGATTCGCGACGGGCGGCATGGGTCCGGGGGATTCCGGGTGAATTCAGGTTTGGGCGAATTGAAATCCGCGCGAACTGAAGTTCCCGGCTCGCCGCGTTGAAATTGAGATTACTCCATGTCCGAGTTGATTGACGAGAAACTTGTCCGGCATGTCGCGCATTTGTCACGGTTGACGCTTTCGGAATCGGAGATGGTTGACATGAGGCGTGAGTTGTCCGCCATTGTCGGCTACATCGACAAGTTGCGTGAAGTGGACACGGACGGCGTGCCCGACACAGCCCATGCTGCCGGTGCGACCAACGTTTTCCGCGATGACGAAATCCGGGAATCGCTCGCTCCTGACCAGGCGTTGACCAACGCGCCCCAATCGCAGGACAACTTCTTTCGCGTCCCCAAGGTTCTCGACGACGGTGGGGCTTGAGCGTGTTTCAGCCGCCCAATCGACCCCAACGACGAAAACGACTCCCGACCCCTTTTTCACTCCGGCAACGGTATGAAATTTCTACTGCCGATCGGGGCTGGATCGAACGGATTGCGTGGCGGACTGTGGGTGATGTTCTGGGGTGGTCCACCGGTGGGGTGGCTGCCCTGTCACGTTCGTCGGATGTGATGGAGGTGCCGGTGGGTGAGGCGTTTGGCGGTCCGCCGAACGTCTTCGTCAAGCGCTATCGGTACGAACGCCTCGAACAGCGCATCAAACAGGCTTTCCGTGGCACCCTTTTTGGCAGAAGCCGGGCACGTCGTGAGTACGAATTCCTCGTCGAGATGCGAAACCGCCGGATTCCAACCGTGCGCCCGATCGCCTTCGGCGAAGACTATGGGTATGCGTTTTTGCAGGCGAGCTTCCTGATTACCGAGGGGGCTGACGGGTTTCGATCGATGGACGTTTTTGCGCTCAACGCTGTTGGCCCCAAAGCGCTGAAGCGTTCTCAGCGGCGCGAGCTGGCCCGGGGGTTGGCTGTGACGATCCGAAAGATGCACGATGCCGGCGTTCGCCATGGCGGGCTTTTTTGGCGCAACATTCTGTTGAGCACCGGCTCCGACGGTGGCTACGACTTTCTGCTGATCGATCCTGATACGCACGGGCGCATGAGCGCCTCGCGGGTTCCGGATGCCGCTGTTGTGTCTGACCTTTCGGAACTGGTGGCATCGGGCATAGCGCTGGGGCGGCGTGCGGGATTGTCGGCTTTTATGAAATCCTATTTTCAGGTTTCGCGTCTTACGGTTGATCAGCGAAATTTGACATTGCGGATTATCGAGCGTGCCCATACGCTCGCGCCATCGGAGCGCCGCCGGATGGCGGTTACCGAGGTTATTGAATGGCTTCGGCAGCATGCCGGCAACGCGCGTCGCGGCGACCGGAGCGCTCGCGTGTTCGGTTCCGTGGATGAGTTCTTTGAACAGATGTGTTCCGATCCAACGGTCTCGGCGGATGCTTCGCCGTCGAGCAGGGTCATTCGCTTTTCGTTTTCCGGGGCGGACGGGGCGTTCGATCGTACGATTGTCGTGGATGGTGAGCGGGCGACGATGAGCCTGGCGCGTCAGGCTGAACACGATCTTGAAATTCGTACGGACCCCGAGACGTGGCTGGCTTTGATCTCCGGTCATGCGGACGCTTACCCACGGCTGCGTGCGGGGCGTTTTCGCATGGAAGGGGATCCGGCTGCCTTGTGTGTGTTGATGGAGTATCTCGACCGGAGCGAGTTGACACGGCTTTCAACCTAGTGTGTGGCCACACCTAAATTTGCGGGTTCTCGCCAACCGCTCCCTTCGTGCTTCCGCCTTGGTCGCACTCAGGGTCGCGGCTCTGAAAGAGCGGGCGGACCCCGCAATTCTTGTCGTGCCAAAGCACCAGACAGTGACCAGAATGGACGTGCATACTATGAGCGAGTCGCGTGAGAAATCGGCTGTGGCACCCGGTTCACAGCAACAGCTTCCCCAGCGCAGCTTCGGCAGCAAGTACAAGGTTGACGACTACGCGCGATACTATTCGGAGAAACACGATTCCACGTTAGGGCGTCGGATATCCAACAACTTTGAGATTGCGATGATACGGCGGTCGTTGCAGCGAATCCGTCGGCGTCAGCCCTTTGACAGTGTGCTGGACTGCCCATCAGGGACCGGGCGATTTCTTCCGACGCTGGCATCGTTGAATGTGCGTGTGTTCGCTATGGACACTTCGGGGGCTGTGCTTCGCGAAGGGAGGAAGCATCATGCGTTGTTCAAGGAGCGGCCGGTCGAGCTGGTTGGGTCGGCGCTCGACATCGCCCTGCCCGACAACGCCGTCGATGTAGTCCTGTGCTCCAGGCTTTTGCACCATATCGCCGACCGTGACGACCGCCTCGTGATTTTGAGGGAGTTCGCGCGTGTTGCTCGTTTGGGCGTCGTCGTATCATTTTTCGATTCGACATCGTTTCGTGCGTGGAGACGCCATCGCAAGACACGAAGGACCGGCAAGCTGGGCGGTCGCCACGCAATGACCAGGGCAGCGTGTGCGGACGAGGCTGTCGCAGCCGGATTGAAACCTATCGGGATGAACGCGCTGCTCCGATTCCACACTGAAGTTACCGCCGCTGCATTTCTTAGTTAGAGTGTCTCGTCGGGGTTTGGGATTCTGGTACCCGGTCCTGAAGTCAGCCGACGGCAAGGAGAGTGTTTGCAGTGGAACTCCCGCAAATTCAGGCTCATCCTGAGGCGCAAGATCTTCGCCGGGTAATGGCGTCGTGCGTCCTTATTGGTATTGTCGCCGGCTTGGGCGCTGCCGCATTTTTCGTCATGCTGGAGGCTGGCTCAGCCTTCTGCATGGGCTATCTGGCGGGGTATCACCCCAACGGCCCCGGTTACGAGACACCCTTGTTCGACTCCGAGAGCGGGGACGGTCAGTCGATCATTCGGTGGGTTCTTCTGATCATTCCGGCCGTCGGTGGCCTGATCAGCGGTTTGATTACGTTTTCGCTCGCACCGGAGGCTGAAGGCCACGGCACTGATGCGGCGATCGAAGCCTACCATTTCAAGGACGGCGTGGTACGTGCGCGGGTTCCCTTTATCAAGGCGATCACGTCTGCGATCACAATCGGTTCCGGTGGTTCCGGAGGGCGCGAAGGCCCCATTGCACAGATCGGTGCCGGATTCGGCTCCATCTTGGGCGGTTGGCTGAAGATGCCGCCGGACGAACGTCGGATTCTGATGGCGGCTGGCATGGCTGCGGGCATTGGTGCGATCTTTCATGCTCCGTTGGCCGGTGCGCTTTTTGCGGCTGAAGTCATGTATCAGGGGCCTGACCAGGAGCATGAGGTATTTGTACCGGCGTTTGTGACTTCGATCGTGTCCTATTGCGTATTTGGGGCTTTCTTTGGTTTCCATCCACTCTTCGTCACGCCTGCCTATCATATCAGCCAACCGCTTCAGCTTTTACCGTATTTTATTTTGGCTGTTGTTTGCGCACTCGGTGCCAAGCTCTTCGTGAGTTCTTTCTACGGTGCTCGTCACTTGATGTTTGACCGTCTCAAGCTCCCGAACCACGTCAAGCCGGCCCTTGGCGGAATCGTTGTCGGGATCATTGGGTTCTTCTTGCCCGAGGCGATTGGGGCTGGCTACGGTGTTGTGCAAGCCTGTTTCAATAACGACGTAGGCGTGAGTCCGGCGATCATTGATCTTCCCAGTGCTGGTGCAATTCGTGACTTCCTGCCCGGTGGTATGGCACCCGCGTTTGTCGGCGCTGCGCTGCTCGCGATTATCGCCGTCGCCAAAATCGGCACGACCTCTTTTTCGATAGGGAGTGGAGGGAGCGGCGGCGTGTTCGGCCCGGCGGTGGTCATTGGTGGTGCGCTCGGCGGAGCGACCGGGCTATTGTGTGCAGAATTATTCCCAGCCTGGCAGGTTGAACCCGGCGCGTTTGCCCTGGTTGGTATGGCTGGCTTCTTCGCTGGGGCGGCCAATACGCCCATTTCGACGATCATCATGGTCAGCGAGATGACGGGTAATTACAATCTGCTTTTGCCAGCCATGCTCGTGTGTATTGTCTCGTACATGCTCTGTCAGAAATTTACACTTTACGAGCGACAACTGCCGTCGCGTCTGGATGCGCCCAGCAAGGTGGGCAACATGGCCCGGGCGATTCTTCAGCGATTGACCGTCCGCCTTGCACTTTCCATGAAACCGGACAGGAGCCTCATGGTCGTGCCGGTCGACATGGTTTTCAGCGAGCTGGTCGATCGATTCGCAAGCTCGACGCATGAGTGCTTTCCCGTTGTGGACGGTGAAGGCTGCCTGGTCGGTGTCATCGACACGGACCAAATTCGGCAACTGGTGACCGAGATCGCTTTTTCAGACGCAGTTATTGCGGGCGACATTGCCGAATCAGTTCAAGCGGTTTCACCCAACGAGTCGCTTCTTGTAGCGGTGAATCTTATGGTCAGCACCGGCAGACACGAGTTGATCGTGGTCGACGAGCAGGACTCCCGCCGAGCCATCGACACGCTCAGCCGAAGCGACGTCATTACGGCATACAACCGGCAGATTGCAAGCCCGAAACAGTAACAAGCCCCGTAGTGCCGGATCGTTGAGAAAGGCGAGATTCCGGGGCAGGAACAACAACGTGTGCAAACAACGAGTGGGACGGTTGCGAAACGCGAAGTCGGGCAACGCGGAGAAGACAATGCTGGTTCGATATCTCCTGAATACGTTATTGCTGAGTGCGGTCGCGTTGCCACCGGACGCGAATGCAAAGGATCCCCAAGTGTCCGCGGTGCGCGATGATGCCGTAGTGATTGGTGAAATCCTTGAGCGCGCCCACATCCAACGTATCGATCTCGACCGTCTCACCAATCGCAGTGCCGTCTCAGGAACGCTGGCTTTTCTCCTGAATGAACCCATGCAGAGCAAATGGTTTATGCAGCATGTGGGTCGGAGTTTCCTGAAGTCTCTGACGCCTGACGCGAACGGCAGGCTGGGACGACGGGTTTGCGTTCAACCGGAAATTGCACACCCGTCGCCGAAATCCGGTGCTTTGGTACCCCCCAAGAGCCTGGTAGGTGTCATCGAAGTACTCACACGATTGAACGATCGTGCGGTGAGGCGCGCACTTCTTGGCAATCCGATCGAAGTCGAGACACGGCAAGCCGCCACGGAAAACGCGCTACTTGAAGCTGTGATACGTTTGCACATGCGCGCCGGGGAACCGCTCAGCGCGGTGGAACGGAATCACCTGCGGTCGTCCCTAGTCGATCTGCCTTCCTCCGCGCAGTGCATGACAGCGCTGATCCTCAACGTTGCGCGCCGGGCGATGCATTCGCAGGACCGGGCGTTGGCTGGGATCGACGACTCACTCCTGAGCGACCCGCAGAAGTTGGCCGTCCTGTTTGATTTTGACAAACAGGCTGACACGACGAAGTCGAGACATGTCTTGAGCGCGTTCGAAGTTGGTCACACGTTCGCCGCGACGGAAGAGCTCGCCATCGCTGTCCATGCAGTCGCACGCGCTGCGGATCTTGTATCTCCGGCGGGTTTGTTCCATTGGCAATGGCGAACACCCTACGGGCTCGTCGTGATCGATGCGAACAATGCGAGCGACTACGCTCCGGACGACTATCTGCTGATTCTGGATTTCAAAGGTGATGACATCTACCACGCCGGGGCTGGTGCAACTTATCCTGTTAATCCCATTTCCGTCATCATTGACGTAGCCGGGAATGACCAATACAGATCGCCACAGGAGCCATTGGAGTCCATGTTGGGAGACGACGCTTCTGCGGACCGTGATCGCATTCCACACCAATCCATTCTGTGCGCTTTTGGTGCCGGTGTCGGCGGAATTGGCCTGTTAGTTGATACGCGCGGAAATGACACGTACGAAGTCACGGATCGCGGAATGGGTTTCGGACTCCTGGGTGCCGGCATTTGTGACGACTGGCAGGGCAGGGATCGATACAAGGCGATCGCCAACAGTCAGGGATCATCCGTCGCGGGTTTGGGACTGCTTGTCGACCGCGATGGTCACGATGTCTACGAAGCCTACACAGCTTCCCAAGCCTTCGCGTTTGTGCGTGGAGTCTCCGCACTTATTGATTTGGCGGGTGACGATTGCTACGAAGCCAACGACACCGATATTCGCTTCCCGTCCTCCCAATCCTCCGAACACAATACATCGATGTGCCAAGGAGCCGCATCAGGACATCGTGCCGACTTCAAGGATGGGTACAGCATCGACGGTGGAGTCGCCGTGTTGTTCGACGCAAAAGGTAATGATTCGTACTCTTGCGGCGTGTTTGGCCAAGGCGTTGGGTATTGGCTTTCGGCGGGTTTTCTAATCGATGCATCAGGTAACGATCACTACTCAGGCCAATGGTATGTGCAGGGTGCGGCTGCCCATTTTGCGATTGGGGCGATTCTTGATGAGGCCGGTGACGACAATTACAAAGCCACGATGTCCACCAGCCTTGGCACAGGTCACGATCTCTCGGTCGGGTTTCTGGCTGACCTGTCGGGCAATGACGAATATTGTGGTCCGGGGCTTTCCACCGGTGCCGGAAATGCTGCTGGTGTTGGTTTGTTCATCGATGTGGCCGGCAACGACAAATACCATACACCCTCGGACCACACATTGGGGTTTGCCTCCCGTTTGTCGGGTATTAGGGAGACGATGAGTTGCGTGGGGTTGTTCATCGACGCTGGGGGCGACGATTATTACACGCAGCCGTTTGCACAAAACAACACTTTGTGGGGCGAGGGATTGAATCGCGCTGACGCATTGCGCAAAGATAGGCGCCGCGCGCTTGGCATTGACGGACAGTTAAGCGACGGCCAAATCGAACGTCTGTGGCGGCGGTACCACCCCCAATAAGACTATATTTCCCGAAAACTCCCACTACTTCGGCAGTCGAAGAATACTTCCAGCGGTCATCGCGACTTTATCAACATGTGCTGTGATCGTTTGTTCGTTTCTTACCAAGACGATGTGCATGTGAACCGAAGTGCCGTGGTGTGTCATGCTGCCGGCTTGATTGTTGGCGAAAAATCCGACAAGCGTAGCGTCTACGAGCTTGTCAACTGACAAACGCCACGGTTCAGCCCCGTCCGACGAACTTGACAATGGGCAGGAACCGGCGATGACATGTGCTTCGAGCAGCTTGACCTCCCCTTCGATAAGAAAGGGAAATGGACTGTCGGTGTCAATCCCCTGGTCGCGTGCATGCTGCCTGACAGCCAACTCAAGATCGTCACCAGACAGGTCGTTGGCCAGCCGAAGGTGCATCCACCGCGTGACGTGACTCAGTGTGAGAAGGGTTGCCCGATCCGACGCAACGACGGCAGGGCCACTCACCGACAGGCTGTCACCTTTGGCTCTGGCGACCCACACCTGTCCATCGACAATCGTGATTTCACCTTCAAGCTTCTCCAGCGCACCAACGGCGTATGCA
This sequence comes from Phycisphaerae bacterium, assembly GCA_029260215.1. Lineage (GTDB taxonomy): Bacteria > Planctomycetota > Phycisphaerae > UBA1845 > UBA1845 > OFTM258. Next base: position 42,337 of record JAJDDQ010000014.1, on the reverse strand, counting down.
TTGGGAAGCTCGACGACCGTTGCGAGGTCAATTCGTGGTTCGGTACGTCGCGCTCGCAACACCTCTCGAACTGCTCCGTATTGCGTCACGACCATGCGCGGGCTCCCGCATCCGGAAAACACCAGCGCCGGAAAGACCATCAAGAAGTGGATCGTATGAACACATTTCACCGAGCGAACTCCCTTGCACGGGTGTTGTAACAGGCATTGTGGCGCATTGTTTCTCAGGCACTTTGGCCTACGGAGCGTTCCCGCCTGTGTCGAATCCGCCCCAATCCATCGAGCGCGTGATCGTGTCGTAAGTCATCTCCCCTCGGCTGAATGAGGAATATTGAGAGACGTGCCCATCGGCGAACTGGACATTGAGAGCCGAGTCCATGTGGATGAGTTTCGACCAATCCAAACAAGGCATCGAAGCGTCGTCCATGTCGGCGTCATCGATGCCAACTGCTTCGTTGGCACCCCACGGAGGTTTGTAAAACAGCGGATTCGTACAATCTCCGCCCAACACAAATGTCGACGGGTACTTGATCCAATCTTGCCTGGTGGCCCGAAGCTCATAGCGATTCCATGACGCGTAGGCGGCCTCAAAATACGAGACGTTGACCTGTGATGGAAAACTGGGGCAGCGATAGATGTTGACGCTGGGCAGTGACCCGTCGTCACGCAGGCGCTCAGACCACGCGGGACCTTCCGCATCGCCCCCGGTACCATCGAGCTCGGTACCATAGTATCCCCAAACGTGCCAAACCGACCAGGGGGGAAACCAACCGCGATTGGATGAGGCATACATCTCCATTGCAGTGGAAAGCTGGTGAAGGTTCGCGCCGCAACGAATCAGCTTAGCCTGTCCCCGCGCACGCGCCAGCGACGGCAGCAGCATCGTGAGCAGTAGCGCCACGATCGCAATGACCACCAGTAACTCAACCAATGTGAACCCAACTCGTCGATATCGCATGCCAACCGCCTCCAACGTACCTTGACCTCCCCGCGCAGCGTACTTCCGGAATCGCCCACTGTAAACCAGAATCGCAATTGCCCCGCCGTTGGCCCCCAGGAGGTATCGCGTGGCCAGGGGCAACGAAAAAAGAGCCCGGTTCGCAAACGATGAGATGCTCTGGAAAAGCAACTGATGTGTCGTGGATGAGAAATTTGCGACCGATTAAGTTGTCCACCGACTTCCGGTCGTCATCTGCACGAGTGTTACCCTTGTCCCCGGTCCATACACCCCATTTGCAAGGGGGAAAAAGGCTGTTTTCCGTCGCAAGGAAAGGACAGAAGATACGCACGCATTGCACATAGTTGACCTGTTACCCCACAAGCTATTCCAAGCCGATTAACCCCGGCGATTTCCCCGACATGTTTTCATTTGGCGAGATAGATGTAATTCACGTCGTCCTCGTTCAACAGAGGATTGTGAAACGCGCATTCTCGGACCTGAACATCCGCGAACACCGACCGCAGCCCGTTCAGGAATCCCTCTTCCGGTGGATCGGCGGACCACACCGCGAACACCCCTCCGGCATGCAGCCGATCAACCAGCCGCTCCAACCCCTCACGTTTGTAGAAGCCTGCGTGGGACGGCTGAAGTAGGCACTGCGGTGAATGGTCAATATCCAGCAGGATCGCGTGAAAACGGCGACCCGCCACCGGGGAGTTGACCGACCGCGACATGATGGCCTCAAAGAAGTCGCCCAGAATCAGTGCGCACCGCGCGTCTTCGGTGAGTGATTGCCCCAAGGGCACCAAACAACGCCGATGCCAATCGATGACACCCTCAAGATACTCGATCACCATCACCGACCGCACATTCTGCGCATCCAATGCAGCCTGGGCTGTGTATCCAAGCCCCAAGCCGCCGACCAGCACATCGCACTCGGCACACTCGATCAGACGCAATGCTTCAGTAGCCAAGGCGATTTCGGCGTCCTTGACCAGGCTGGACATGAGGAATTCCCCGTCCAGCTTGACCTCATACACCTCTGCCCCGTCAAGCGAGAGCACCGCCCTTCGTCGCAGAATCAGTTCTCCCAGTTCGGTCTTGCGGTAATCCAATTCCTCAAACATCGCGACAGTCCTCAATTAAAGGGGTCGGGAGTCGTTTATCGTGTGCTGAACACAAATCTGTTCAGTGACGGGCCTGTCCGCGAGTGATAAGCGTAACGCAACCCACGCGCGTTCCGGCGCTCCGGCGGGGCGATTCACATCGGCGACACACTCAATCCGACTTCGTCACGCCGTTCGTCAGTGAGAAACGACTCCCGACCCCTTTATTCTGGTTGCTTGATCCTCACGCGCTCGCCTGATATGTTCTCATACTGGAGATTGGACCGATGCTCAAATATGCCAAGAGGCTCGTGCCGGCTGCGTTGGCGAGACGTCTCCAGATCATTCGCGACGGAGGCCGGCTCCGCCACGTCGAAACCATCCCCTGCAACGCTGAACCCCTCGGACGCATCGACGACCTCGACCTCGCGGCTATCTTCTCCAACGACGACTACGCCGGGGACTGGCAGGACATGCAGCCTGAGCTTGCCGATTTGGGCATCCACGAACGCGCCGGCGGCGTGAACCCCGGCGACCGACGCGCCATTCATTGCCTCGTCCGCCACCTCAAGCCCAGAACTTTTCTTGAGGTCGGTACGCACATCGGTGCTTCCACCATTCACATCGCAGCCGCGATGCGACGAACCCACGCAAAGAGCGACGCAGCGCAAATCCATCTCGACACGGCAGACATTCGCGATGTCAACGACGAACGATCGAAGCCGTGGTTGCGGTTCGGCTCCATGTTTGCTCCGCGTGAGATGATCCGGAAACTCGGCTTCGATGATTTCGTCACCTTCCACGCCCAGCCCGCAATACCCTTCATGAGAGACTGCGGGCAAAAATACGACATGATCTTTCTGGACGGCGACCATGCAGCACCGGCTGTCTATCGCGAAGTGCCAGCCGCCCTCGCCTGCCTTCGCCCTGGCGGGTACGTATTGCTGCACGATTTCTTTCCGGATGAAAAGCTGCTCTGGCCTCGCGGTTCATTCGCTGTCGGCCCGGCCATGGCCACGCGGCGATTGATCGACGAAGGCGTGCCCATCAAGACACTGCCCCTCGGATCGCTTCCGTGGCCCACCAAGCTCGGAACGTCCATCACCAGCCTCGCTCTTCTCGGAAAGGGGTCGGGAGTCGTTTCTTGACAAACTGGCTCGTTCCGTCGAGAATCGCGCGCATGCCAAGACGACCTCGACACGCTGCCGGCGGTTTCGCGTACCACGTTTTGAATCGCGCCGTCCGTCGCGCGACGATTTTCAAGAAAGAGGCTGACTACGAAGCATTTGAACGCGTGCTTGCGGAAGCGTGGGAACGCACCGGCATGCGGATCATCAGCTATTGCATCATGCCCAACCATTGGCACTTGGTGCTTTGGCCAAAGGCGGACGGCGATCTATCCGAATTCATGCGATGGCTCACCGTCACGCACACGCAACGTTGGCACGCACACCACGGCACGTCTGGTACGGGGCCACTGTATCAGGGACGATACAAGTCGTTTCCGATCAAACAGGACCATCATTTTCTCACAGTGTGCCGATACATCGAACGCAATGCCCTGCGCGCAGGCCTTGTCGAGAACGCCGAAGACTGGCGCTGGTGCAGCCTCGCGACCCGTCGCAGGCGCAGCGTGCAGGATCGCGCTTTCCTCGCGGCAACAGGACATTGGCCCGTACCGCCGCCACGCAACTGGGTGCAGAACGTCAACCGGCGGGACGACGAAAGCGAGCTTTCAGCCTTGAGAGCTTCAACGCAGCGCGGCACACCATTCGGCGACGCGCAATGGCAAGAGCACACAGCCGAGAAACTTGGCTTGACCTCGTCGCTTAATCCCCCCGGTCGCCCGAAGAAACGTATCGATTCCACCGATTGAGACTTAAACGACTCCCGACCCCTTTTCTTGGGCGGCGGCGATGGTGGTCTGGTCGATGAGGGTGGCGATGGTCATGGGGCCTACGCCGCCGGGAACGGGCGTGATCAGTCGGACGTGGGGCAAGGCGGCTTCAAAGTCGACGTCGCCGACGTTGCCTTCGTTGTATCCCGCGTCGATGACCACAGCCCCGGGCGCGATCCAATCCCCCTGAATGAAACGGGCTTTGCCGACGGCGGCAATGAGGATGTCGGCATGACGCACGATCGCGGGCAAATTGCGCGTACGCGAGTGACACAGCGTGACAGTCGCGTGCTGGTTAATCAACAACGAAGCCATAGGCCTACCGAGGATGGGGCTGCGTCCCACGACCACGGCGTGGGCACCGTCGATCTCGACCTTGTAGTCCGAAAGCAGACGCATGATCCCGGCCGGCGTGCAGGGTACGAACGAAGGCATACCGAGAACCACGCGCCCCAGCGTCGCCGACGTCACACCGTCAACGTCCTTTTTCATGGGGATGGCCTCAAACGCTGCCCGACGGTCGATGGGCGCGGGCACCGGATGTTGCAGCAGGATGCCATGAACGGAATCGTCACGGGCTAACTTGTCGATCTCAGCCACCAGTTCTTCCGTCGTCGTGCCGCGCGGCAACTCGATCAACAGTGACTTCATGCCCACGTCTTCACAACGCCGACGCTTCATACGGACGTAGGCAGCCGACGCAGGATCGTCACCGACCAGCACAGTGGCCAGGGCAGCCGTCACGCCGTGCTCTTCCCGCAAGCGGTCAACATTGGATTTGGCATGTTCGAGCAGCCGCCGCGCAGAAGGCCGACCATCGATCAGTTTGTTATTCGGAACTTCATCCATTCAGGAAGGATACGGCTCGTGCAGCTTGATGTCACCATACCGACTTCGGTGGGACCGTATGGCAGGAACCGATCGTGGCACGCGGAAATCCCCGACCCGCACCACGTTCGCATCGCTTGCCGGCGGATTCCCGGCACACGGCGTCCGGTAAAGACCCCGGTAGCGACATTCAGGAGCGTAGGCTGCGTTGTCCAGCACCGATCGGGACAAATTTTCGGTTTTCCGGCTGAACCGCAACTTCCGCCTGGCTATGATGCTGTGACTTGACTCCGTTCTTTGAGGGAAGGGCGGGGCACACAACGAGGGAGAGAGGCATGCGAAAGATTACCAAACGTCCGCTCACGTTCTATCTACATATCACGTTGTTCGTCGTCGCCGGTGTTGGTGTGACGGGTTGCTTCATGCAGCCGCCGCCCCCGGACCGCGCCATACCGGACGACACACCAGACCCATTCATCGACAACTTCGAAATTGTTGAGCCTGTGATCGAGGAACCGATCCGCGAGGTTGGCGACGAGCCGGTCGTCGAGGAAGACGTTGAGGTTCCGGTCGAGGAATTCGGCGATCTCAACAACGACGGTGTGCTGGATGACAGCGATCTCGAAGCATTCCGGAATTCGTTCGGAAACTTCGGCGACGACGAGCTGGCAAACTCAGCCGACCTGGACGGCGATGGTCAGGTAACCCTGATCGATTTTCAGATGTTTCTGACGCTTGCCTCCCAGGCGGAAGAGGAATAACCCCCGCCCATGCGACGAGGCTTGGAGAGAAGAGAGGAATACGTGAATACGATGAAAACGAAAACGAAAATGGTCCGTTTGCTCGCGACCGCAGCCGTCATGATCGGCGGCGTGGCCACGGCGGAAACGATTGATATTCGACTGGAAGCCGACTCGGACACCTACACGGTCGGCGACGCCATCGACGTGAATGTGATCGCGACGACTTCCAGCTTGCTGGTCGGCTACGGATTCGATCTGGACACCGACGAAGCTCTGTCGTTCGTGAATTACGACGCGGGGGACGGCTTCGTCAACGTATCCAGAACGCCCGACGGTGACGGCATTGCCGGGCTGTCGCTGAGCGGCGGCGTGGACGGTGTGGACTTGATTATCGGCACCGCGCGCTTTGAAGCCGTCGAAGAAGGCGACACGCTGATTTCTCTGCTGACCACCATCGGCGATCTGACGGAAGGATTCGCTCGATTCGGAGCCGGATTCTTCGATCTCTCAGCAGAGCCGCTCCCGCTGGCGATCACCGGTCCGTCGACCAATATCGACCCCGGTCCGCAACTCGGCGGTGGCGGTGGCGGTGGAGGCGGTGGCGGTGGTGGGCCAAGCGTTCCTGAGCCAGCTACCCTCGCGCTCTGTGCAGCCGGTCTGGTCGCCGTTTTTCGACGTAAACGATGATAGCGTAACGCCTTACGCCGCAAGACAAGATTTGGATTTCATGATCCCCGCGTCCGCTCCGTGTACCCCAAGACGGAGCGGGCGTTCCTCATGTTCTGTTCCCGCCCGAACCATCCCGCGACAATCGTCAGACGCGATTAAAGCGATGACTACCCCTGCGACCGATAAGAAATACAGGATCAATACTGATGGGCGGGGTGCGCGCCGCGCGGCGGCGACTCGGAAACGCGCCAGCCACAAGTGAGAAGCGCGATGATGCTGTATCTGTCATTCACATTCTGGCTGCTGTTCATCGTGTTGGCAGCGCTGGGTGTACAAAAACTGTGGTCCGGCCTGGTCAAGCCGAGGGTCATCAACATCGTTTTGCTTCCGGGTACGCTGGTCGCGCAGCTCGGGCACGTGCTCGGGCTGCTCATCACCGGCGCGACGGTTACCAACACAGCACTCTATCAGGACGGAGACGGCGAACCGGGCACGACGCAGAACCCGAAACCGCGTATCCCGGTTATCGGACCGGTCATCATCGGCATGTTGCCGCTGGTCGCGTGCGCTGTCTGCATCTTCCTCGTCGTGCATCCTTTGGGAGTCGGTGTGCTCGCTGGGTTCGGCGAGAGTCGCGTCGCATCGAATCTGCCGACATCGCTGCCGGCGGTTTGGGAATTGCTCCGCGATTTTGTCAGCATGGTGGAATCGCTGGTCAACGCCGTGTCAGCCGCCCTCCCAGGCAACTGGCGACTCTGGCTTTTCGTTTATCTGATGATCTGCCTTACCGTGCGCATGGCTCCGTTTCCGGGGAACATTCGCGGCTCGTTGGGGGCGATAATGCTCGTCGGGGTGCTGGCTGCCCTGGCGGGGTTGATGTCCAGCTCCGTTCACCATCTCGTCGAAGCCGGCTGGGGCATCCTCAGTCTGACCGTGCCGACGTTGGCGCTGCTGCTGTTTGTCAGTGCAGCCGTTCGCGGCAGCGTGGAGTTAGGCCGGCTGATCCTACGCAACGGGTAGGCTGTCCTCTTCAAACGACTGGTCCGATATCACTTCGCAATTCACTCAAAACGCATTCCATATCCCCATTCCGTCCTGAATAGTTTATCAGTCGTCCACACAGTCCGGAAAGTGGGTGGTCACCGCTACACTCGTCCTCGCAATCGTTGTTGCGGTGACACAGCTCCGCATATTTTCGGGCGTACGCAGATCAGCGGAATCGGCGTGTTTTTCAGTTGATTGCGAGGAGCAATTGTTAATGATTGTTCAACGGCGAGGCGCAAAGTACTGAGCGTCGCGTCCTGCCGTCGTAGTGGCAGCCGTTCCTGTTCGTGCCGGCTGCATGGGGTGTATTCAAAACGCAGTTCATGGAATTCGAGTCGGCTTGTGACGCCGGTGATTCAATCCTCTCGTAGAGGATGACTACCAGGTGACGAGTCGAGCAGGTGCTCAAGCAGATCGATTTCTGAACAGGCGTGGGGTGGGAAAAGTATTTAGGGGGAAGGAAACAAGAAAATGACTGTTAAGAAATTGCTCCCAATGTTTGTCGGTTTCGCCGCGATGACGCTGGCCGTCCAAACGGCGCGTGCCGACGTATTTTTTGACTATGCGGACATTCGCATCGACTTCGACGCGGGCACAAGCCGACTGTCGGTGACTGAGAACACCGCCACGATCGTGAAGGCAAGCCTTCGGGACATTGTCGACACACCGACAGATCGCGCCGACATCGGGATGGGCATGTTTGGGTTTCTGCTGGACGCGCTTATCGTCGACGGGGCTGGTACGGACGACCTGAGTCTGGCTGGCACAATGGAGGGCACGGACAAAACCACGGGGACGGCCTCTTACTCGGCTGCGTTCTCCAACACTGCTTTTGGTTCGGACATGGACGGCGTCACGTGGTCGGGCGGAACGCTGGCGATTCGCGGGCGTTTGAACGGAATCGGGGGAAGTTCGATTCTGGTTGGCCCGGCGGGCGACTGGGTCTTCGAAGGCACGAGCGACATGCCGTTGGGTGCGGGTCTCGACGGGCTGAGCGATCAGTTCACCGTCGAAGCGGCTGACCGTGTGAATTACACGACCGGTTCGGTATTCGTTCTCGAAACAAGCATCCCCGTGTTCCGCGATGGCACGTCGACTTCGGTCGCCGGCGACGCGGAAGCATTCTTTGCCGAAGCAGCTTTGCACGGTGGATTCATGTCCGACGGCGGCGACATGAAAGTGTCCGTCATCCCGGCTCCAGGCGCAGCGTTTCTCGGCATGGCCGGTTTCGGATTCGTCGGCTGGGTGCGTCGCCGGATTGCATAGTAACTCAAGCACAGTCCTTGCGGCTGTGTGACCTGATTACAATACACTTGCTTTGTTCTCGGAACCCCTTGTGGAAACGTGAGGGGTTTTCCGATTGCGCGACGCTCGTCTTGTGCGGTGAAATGTATGGCGTGGCTGGGCGCGGGGCAGCCATAAGAACACTGTTGGCACGGCATGCCACTCGCCGCGTCTTTTGGGCAATTGACGTAACTCTTGCTCTCCGCTCCCTTACGGTCGCGGCTCTGATAAGAAGCACTCAGCGTGACGCACTACGTTATGGCCTGGGTTCGATGCGCTCTTTGTTGTTCATGTAGGGGCGAAGCGCCTGTGGAATGTTGATGGTGCCGTCGGCGTTTTGGTGCAGTTCGAGGAGCGGGATGAGAATGCGCGGGCTGGCGACGACTGTGTTGTTCAGCGTGTGGCAGAACCGCGTTTTCTTTTGCGCGTCTTTGTAGCGGAGCATGAGGCGACGGGATTGGAATTCGTAGAAACGGCTGGCGGAGTGGGTTTCGCCGTAGCTGTCTCGCGAGGGCATCCACGTTTCAATGTCGAATTTTTGCACCTGTCCTTGGCCGAGGTCGCCGGTGCAGACGTTGACCACGCGGTAAGGCAATTCGAGCGCAGCCACCACATCTTCCGCGTTTTGCAGAATCTCCGCGTGCAACTTGATGCTCAGCTCTTCGTCGTTGCGACAGATGATGACCTGCTCGACTTTGTCGAAAAGGTGAATGCGATAAAGGCCCGCAGTGTCTTTGCCCGCAGCGCCGGCCTCTCTGCGAAAACAGGTGCTCTGCGCACAATACTTCAGCGGCAGGCGCGACTCGTCGAGAATCTCTCCGGCGTGGTACGCGGTCAGCGGCACCTCGGCGGTTCCGACGAGGGCCTTCTCGTCCCGCTCGCAAAGGTAAGCCTGCTCCCGCCCGCCGGGGAAGTAACCCGTGCCGGTCATGACCTCCTCGCGCACAAGCACCGGAACCGTCATGGGTACAAAGCCGCGCTGAACCATCATGTCCTGCGCGAGACGAAGTACAGCTTGATGCAGCAAAGCCCCATCGCCCTTGAGAACATAATTCCGCGAGCCGGCCAACCGCACACCGCGCTCGATGTCGATGATATCCAGCTCCTGCCCGAGCGTGACATGATCCTTCGGCTTGAAATCGAATTGACGAATCTCGCCGACACGGCGCAGCTCGACGTTCTCGGTATCGTCACTACCCACCGGCACGTCAGGCCCGGCTGGCTGAGGAACGGTGAGCATCGCGGCGGCGAATTCCTCGTTGACGGTGCGGTCCTCGTCTTCGAGCGGTTTGGACCGGGCTTTGACGTCGTTCAATTCTTTTTGCAGGCGGTCGGCTTCGACTTTGATCTCTTCGGGCGTCTTGCCGTTTTGGACGGCTCGTTTGTACCACTCGGATTTGGGGTTGCGACACAGCGCCAACTGCTGCCCGCCCTCGCGACTTTGCGTACGCAAACTCTCCAATTCCTGCTGGACGGCCCGTCTTCGCGCATCGACCTCGATCAACTTGTCGATGTCGCACGGAACGTTCTTCAGCCGGGACGCCTCTTTGAAGCGATCCGGATTTTCACGTACTTGCTTGATGTCCATCATGATGCCAAACCCCGTTTCACGTCGATTGTATTGCTCGAAGATTGAAACAGCCTTTGTTGTGCAAGGACAAGCCGATGTCAAGTAGGCGGGCGGAGGCGAACCCCATTCTCATCCTGCGTGGCACGGTCTGGCACAGCCAAGCCGTGGCGTTCTTCAATTCCCACGGCCTACCGACTGCGCCGGTAGACCGTGCCACCTCCACTGCGAATGGCCACACGCTTGGGAATGCACTCAGCCCGGCGGGCGTTGTCTCGCACGGTCACCGGCCTTAAACTCTCCAGCCTCATGAGCCTGAGTGTGGACATCATCAACATAGGCACGCTGACCCGAAACACGTTGTGGGAGGAATCGGCGGCCAAACGCCCCGGACACGCCACCACCACGCTCATTCGCGACGGCGAGCACACGATTCTGGTCGATCCGTCGCTGCCGCCGGACCTGATGCGCCATCGCCTCGACGAGCGGACCGGGTTAAGCCCTCAGCAGATCGATACGGTTTTTCTGACCAGCTTCAGCCCCCTGCACCGCCGGGGGTTGAGCTTGTTCGCGGAATCGATCTGGTTCATCGGCCAGGTCGAGCGAGAGGTCGTCCAAGCCGGGCTTGGGGCGATGATGAATGGAGGCCCGGTCGGTGCAGATGAAGTCTCGTTCGAGGAAATCGAAGCGGAAAACGCCCTGATCGAACGCCTCAAAATCGCCCCGGAAAAGCTGTCCGAGCACGTGAGCATTTTTCCCACATACGGCGCAACCCCGGGCAACATGAGCCTGCTCGTTTGCGGCCAAAGGACTATCGCGATCGCCGGAGACGCAATCATCACAAGCGGCTACTTCGACAACGGGCGGGTGTGGGACCGCTCCAGCGACCCGGAACAGGCGAAGGAATCCTTCCGCGAGCTGGCTGACATCGCCGACGCAATCGTCCCCGGCCACGATAACATCTTCTACGTCGGTTGACCGACAGCCCCGCGCAGGAAGCGACGGGTGCCGCCTTGCACTGCGAATTGCCACCCGTTTTGGGATGCACCCGGAAGCGACAATATTACTCTTGGTCCTTGGCGGTCTGACGCCATAGGATATGGGGTCGGGTGCATCGAGCGCACGCTTGGGACAGCGGGAGTTGGTGAGGATGGGAACATAAGACTTCTTCGCGACCGCGCGGGCTGAAGTCCGCGGCTCGTGGGGGGACTGTCAGTAGGATTTGGTCGTATGGGTAAGCAACGCGGACATTCCACCTGGCGACAGTTTCTGATCGGCTTTGCCGTCACGCTTGTTTTCGTCACCGTGGTTCGGGAGACCGAGGTTGTCGAGCACTTGGCCTACTCCATCGAGCGTGGGCGTTTGCGTGCAATTTACGAAAAGCTGCCCTCGCAAGAGACCATCGACCGCTGGAACGCGCCCAGCCGGCGCGTGGCGGACGTAGCCAGGCCGAGCGTGGTCTACGTCGAAACCAAACGAAACGTCAGCCTGAGTGAATCTTCATCGCTGCTCGAACGGCTTGGCAGAAGTCACCCGCTTCTTCGCGGGGAAAATGCACCGGGCGATCGAGGCCAACGCGAATATGTCGAATCGGGATTGGGTAGCGGGTTCGTGGTCGATTCGGACGCAGGGCACATCATCACCAATTTCCACGTGATCGAAGACGCGGAGGAGGTTTATGTCATCCTGCACGACGGCCGGCGCTTTTCAGCCGACGTGATCGGCGTCGATCCGGAGTCGGACCTGGCTGTCCTGAAAATTGAAGCCGACCGCCTGCACGCGATCGAATTCGGCGACAGCCGCCTGCTGGGTGTGGGTGATGAAGTATTCGCCCTGGGCAACCCGTTCGGTCTGGACGGCACGTTCAGCCGGGGCATCGTGAGCGGGCTTGGGCGGTCCAACATCGCGATCAACAACCTCACCTACGAAGGCTTCATCCAGACGGACGCGGTCATCAACCCTGGCAACAGCGGTGGGCCTTTGGTGAATTTGCGCGGCGAGGTCATCGGCGTGAACACAGCCATCGCGACGCATTCGGGGCAGTTCAGCGGTGTTGGATTCGCGATTCCGTCGCACCGCGTTGTGCAGCTACTGCCTCAATTGCTGAAACAGGGTCGCGTGGTGCGCGGCTTTCTCGGCGTGGGTTATCAGGACGTCCACAACGCACGGAGCTTGGCTGAGGACGAACTCGACTGGCACGAATCAGACGGCGTGATCATCACGACGATCCAGCGGGGCAGCCCGGCAGACATCGCCGACCTGCGCGTCGGCGATGTGCTCGTATCGATTGGCGGTTCGGCGGTCGGGAATTCCAACGAACTCAAGGACGTCATAGCAGCCATCGCACCCGGCACAAATACGATCGTCCGCTACTGGCGGGACAGTGCGTTCCACGAAGTCGATATCAAACTCGTCGTCCGCAACGTGCCGCGATTTTGAGGCGGCGACGCGGTACGCGGGATTTTTACAGCCTGTCGATTTCGCGAAGTACCGCGTCCCACGACCCGCGATGATGGATCAGCATCGGGAACACCTGCCGAACGATGCCCTGCTTGTCGATCAGGTAAGCGTGCGTTCGGTGGTAGCGGCTGGTCTGCTCGCAACCGATGTCCGCGACGATGTCATAGGGTGGCACTGACGGGAGCTTGCGGATCATTTGGCCGTGCTTCTTGAGATCGGAGTCCTCCTGTGCGACGGCTACGACCACAGTGTCGCGCGACGTGAATTCGTCGTAGTTTTCAAGCAACTGAACCAGTTGCGTTGCACAGAACGGTCACCAAAAAGCCCGATAGGTGGTGACGACGATGTTTTTCTTGCCGATGTAGTCCGCCAGCTTCACGTGGGAACCGTCCGCTTTGGGCAAGTCGAATTCGACGGCTTTGTCGCCGATCTGAAGATAATCGAAGTCACCGCCGAAGTTGGAGGGCACCGCTGCGACTTTTCGCGACTTCCCGCGAGGTTGAAGCGGCACTTCGACGCGCTCGCGAAGGAAATAGTTTTCGCCAGCTTTGTCTTGCGCGTAGGCGATCACGGTCAGGCTGAAGACTTCGTCCGCATGCGGCTCGCTCAACAGTGTAAACTCGATCTTCGTGCGCTTGTCCTCCAACTGCCGTTCGTAAGGAGCGTGGAGAAATTCGTTCTTGGACAATTCCTTTTGCGTGGCCAGAACGTCGCCCGCAAGCTCGGCGGACGGCGGTACGTTGACGTGCAGAATCGGATGCGGCAGCCCGGCTTCATCGCCGGACCAGCCTCTGTCGAATTTGCAGATCAGGTCAATTTCGTACGTTTTTCCGACGACGAGTTTCGACGACGTGATGCGCGCTTTGAGTTTAAGCGCGTCGTTCGATCCGTCGCCGGCGGCAAACACCAGGGGAATCAGCAACGCGTGCAGCATATTGTGCTTCGCTCCATTTGAAATATTGAAATCGTTCACCAGGCCCGTTGGTCGAATATGATTGTAGACAGCGTACGCCCGAATTGCCAAATCGACGGCAAACGGCGACGATCCTCGATGGAGATTTCGGAACTGAAATGGCTGAATCCGCCAGTGACAGGAACAAGGCAGCCAACCCAGCCGAGTGGGTCGATCAGCATGCGGAGGCTATGTACCGGTTCGCGCTGCTGCGTGTCCGTTTGCCCGAACGGGCGGAGGAACTCCTGCAGGAGACCTTCGCCGCCGCCTTGCGTAACCCGCAGTCCTTCTCAGGCCGATCGGCGGAGCGAACCTGGCTCATCGGTATCCTCAAGCACAAAATCGCCGACCATTATCGTCAAGCTGGACGGGAGCGAGCTACGCAGACATTATCCGACATCGATGCCCTGGAATCGGACACGTTTGCCGGAAACGGTCTCTGGCGCGACGGTCCGAAATCGTGGCCCGACGTCGATCGTGCCTTGGAAAGCGACGAATTTCGGGGCGTTTTGTTCAATTGTCTGCAAAATCTGCCTGAAACGATGGCCGACGCCTTCACGCTTCGCGAGATCGAGGGCATTTCCGGCGAGGAAGTTTGTAAGATTTTGCACCTGACGCCGACGAATCTGTGGACGCAACTCCATCGGGCGAGGATGCATTTGCGAAGGTGCCTCGAAATAAACTGGTTCGGAACGGACAAAAACCGCTAAGATGGGCTAAAATAGGGCGAATGGCTCAGCCGCCCATCGGACCGTAGTCGGCGGCGACGCGGTCGGAAAAACCGAATGCGAAAGGAAAAAAGCGGAACCTGAAATATGAGTAGGATCATTGACTGGTTTCGCGTATTGAACCTGCCCTGTCGCGATATGGCCGCCCTCATTTCCGCCTCGGCGGATCAGGCTCTGCCCCCTGGGAAGCGGTTTGCCCTGCGCCTGCACCTCCTCTATTGCTCCGCCTGCCGACGTTACAAAAAGCAGTTGGCCATTCTAAGCACAGCCGTATCGCGTCTGGCCGACGATTCCCCAATAGGCCAACTCTCCGACGAATCTCGGGAGCGTCTGAAACGCTCGCTCGACTGCTGAATCTCCTGCAACGCAAATTCGGGGCGAATCGAACGATGTTGGCCTAACGAGCCGTCGGGAGATTTGTCAGAAAGCACGCCGCCGTGCGAATATCCGCTGGCGAGCCCCGAATAGTCATCGGGCGGCCACGGTCTTCCATGCGGGGTCCGCGTGGATCGCGACGGCTGGGCGAAATCGAATCACAGGAGACGCAACTATGTTCTTAACAAGGTTTTACGCCGTTTTGGGGTCGGTGGCGATGGTACTGGTCGTCGCGGTGGATCGCGCGTCAGGCATCGAACGGGAAGCCGGTGCATTTTACCATGCCTACTACGCGGAGCAGGCTGAGCGCGATTATCAGCAGGCGGAAAACCTGTATGAAGATGTCGTCGGAGACCGGGCGGTCCACGCGGAGATTCGCGCGCTGGCTGAAGTCCGGCTGGCTGCGGTACGCGAGGAGTTGGCCAGCAGCGATTTCGCCCGCCTCATGCCGCCGAACGCGCTCGCCTATGTCGAGCTTTCCAGCCCCGGCGAACAGGTCAAGAAAATTTTGCATCAACTGGGGCTGCTCGGGGAGGATGCGACGGCTGGCGATCTTGGCGATCCACGCATCGCGGTCAGCCCGGCGCTGATAGAAGGGCTGCTGGGTATTCGCGGGGCGGCGGTCGCGCTGACCGGGTTTAACCCGATAAAGCAAGTGCCGTCGGGCGTTCTGGTGTTTCACCACGGGGACATGGAGATCATCCGTGGAGCCATTGAGACGGGTCTGCCCATCGCCGCGCAACCGGCAAAACCGGTCCAGGGTTACGCCACGTACAACGTCGAAGGAAAAGTCTTCGTCACGCTTACATCGCGTCTGGTGATCGCGAGCACCGAACGGTCGCAAATCATACAGGTGGTCCGCCGGCTGAAGGGCGAGCTGACCACGTCGCTGGCGGACACACCCGCGATCGCCGGGCCGGCTGGTTCGCGCGACGATGCGTTGGCCTACTTCATGATCAACGCCAAAGCATTGATGCCGATGGTCAAAGGTATGATCGCGTCGCAGTCCGATCCGCAGGAGATGGCCCTTGCGGACGCGCTGCTGGATTTCGACAGTCTTCAATCGCTCAACGGCCAATTTCGCGTCGGCGGCGATGACATTTCTTTGGACCTTACGCTGCGTCTCGACGAGGGGCATCGGTCGGTCGCGTTCAATTTTCTGCGCACCGCCGCCATTGATCGTGAAACGCTGCGCAGTGTGCCGGCGGGCGCGATCGCCTTCAGCATCGGCGCTCTGAACGAGCCGCCGTCGCGTAATGCGACCGCCGGGGAGATGAACGGTGATCAGCCGCCGCCGATTTCAATGCTCGATATTGGGCGCGAGATTTTCGCCAACATGACCAGCGTCGCCTTGTTCGCATTGCCGCCGTCGGGGGAAACGCCCTGGCCTGGCGTGCCGGATGTCGGATTGGTCATTGCCGTAAACAACCCGGCTAAGTCCGAGGCGCTGTGGACTCAGATACTGGGTATCGCAAGCCTCGCGAGCGGCGTCGGAGCCGTCGAAGGCGAACGTGTGACACTGAACGAAACACAAGTGCGGCGATTTGAATTTCCCGGGCATGCAGCCGTTTACTTCACGACCGTCGGCAACGACGTGATCGTCTCGACGACCAAGGATGCCATCGGGCGATCCGTGCAGGCCAAACGCAACGGACAATCCGTGCTTGACGACAAAGCATTCGCGAATCGCATCGCCAAGTTAAGCCCTGATTGCACGAAGGCTGTCTTCGTACACGCGGGCCGGTGTGCCGCCATCGCCAAAAACTTCATGCCGGCGGGCGAGGCAGCCGAGCTGGCTCCCTACCTCGATCGCCTCACCGACACGGTGGCGGCGGTGACCGTCGAGCACGGCGACAACGAATTCCATTTTTCTGTCGGCGTGTCGGGTATTCCAAAGATCGGCGACCTGTTGGCCAAGCGCATCGCCGAGGAACGCGAGCGCGAAACGACGCACCGACGCATCTCCGTTGCCAAGCGAGAAGGCGACTGGAATGGAGCAGCCAAAGCCATCGAACGGTCGCTGGAAAAACATCCCGGTGACGTGCGCATGATGCGCAAGAGTTTTGAAGTGCTGGCTGTGGGCAAGAAAGATGCGGTGGCAGCGCGCAAGGCGGCCGATGCGCTGTTCAAAGCCGTCGAACGTGACGCCAACGAACTGAATCGTATCGCATGGACCATCCTGACAGAGAAACGCTACGGTGGCGCATACGCTGATATCGCATCACGCTTTTCGACACGCTCCAACGAGCTTACCGATTACCGGAATTGGGCGTACCTGGACACGCTCGCCCTCGCGAAGTTCGAGACGGGCGACGCGGAAGCGGCTGTCGAATTCGAAAAGAAGGCCATCGCTCAGTCCGGTGATCCTACGCGCGAGGATCTTCAAAACGCGCTGAAGCGATTCGAGGCTGCGGTTGAGAAAAAGGCGTTGGTCAGCAGCGCTGGTTAGTACGCCAAAGACGCAATGCGGTACGGTTTTCCCACCCGTGATTCCGCGGGTGAGGAATCCGACACCGCGTGGAACATGACCGCTTGCACCGGTTGAAAACCGGTGCCACACAGAAGACCCGCGTTCTTGAACAGGGTGATAGTTCAATATCCACGAGCGGCGGGCGGAGCGTTTCGCCTGTTTGTCCCGATCTGATTGGCTGGCATTGCATTCCAAGCCGGTTCCCGCTAAACCTTTCCGCATGTTCTGGAGCAAATTTTTCATTCCGACCGTGAAGGAAACGCCGCACGACGCGGTCGTCCCCTCTCACGTGTTGATGATTCGTGCGGGCATGCTGCGGCAGACGGTGGCTGGCGCTTATGCGTATCTCCCGCTGGGCTATCGCGTTCTGCAAAAGGTGACGGCCATCATCCGCGAGGAGATGAACCGGGCGGGCGGTATCGAACTGAACATGCCCGCGATGCACCCCATCGAGCTTTGGGAAGAAACCGGCCGCGTGGAGACTATGGGCTCGACGCTCATTCACCTGCCGGATCAGCCTTGGCGGCGGGGTACGGTTCTGGGTCCGACGCACGAGGAGATCGTCACCGACATCGCCCGAGCGTACATCAACAGCTACAAGCAGTTGCCGATCAACCTTTTTCAAATTCAAACCAAATTTCGCGATGAGCACAGGCCCAAGAGCGGCGTCCTGCGCACACGCGAATTCCTGATGAAGGACGCCTACTCATTCGACACGGACAAAGCCGGCCTCGATACGAGCTACACGAAAATGTACGAGGCCTACTGTCGCATTTTCGGTCGCTGCGGCCTGCCGTACATCGCGGTGGAGGCGGACTCAGGCCCCATCGGCGGCGACGCATCGCACGAGTTCATGGTGCGCACCGATGCGGGCGAGGACTATCTCGTTCGCGCCGAGGACGGTTCGTACGCTGCCAACGTCGAACGCGCGGAGATGTTGCCCATCGCCGATGCGGGTTGCGACGCGCAGAACGAAATCAGCGAGGTACACACGCCCAACGTGACGAGCATTGAACAGGTTTCAAAGCTCCTCGGTTGCAAACCGGAGCAGATGATCAAGACGATCATCTTTCAGCACGATGACGGGCTTCTCGTCGCCCTCGTTCGCGGCGATCATGAAGTCAACGAAGCCAAGCTGCGTCGCATGTCGCAGGTCTCCGGATTGGCGGCGGCCACACCGGAACAGATCGAAAAACTCACGGGGGCGGACGTCGGGTTCGCCGGGCCGGTCAAGCTGGAGGCGCGTGTGATTGTCGATCAGGCGGTCACGGTTATGCACAACGCGATCACCGGTGCGAATAAGTCCGAGCATCACATCACCGGCGTGAACCCCGGGCGGGATTTCGAGATCAAAGAAACCGGCGACATTCGCTATGCCGTTGAAGGCGACAGCGCTCCGAACGGCTCGCCACTCATTTTTGAAAAGTGCATCGAGATAGGCCACGTGTTCAAACTGGGCACGAAGTATTCCGACGCGATGAAGGCTACGTTCCTCGACCAGAACGGCTCAGCCAAGTCTTTCGTTATGGGGTGTTATGGTATCGGTGCGAACCGCATTGTGGCTGCCGCTATCGAGTCGTCACACGACGAGAGCGGCATCATTTGGCCGATCAGGATCGCACCGTTTTCGGTGCTCATCTGCGCGCTGGACCATCGCGACGAGAACGTCATGGCGACCGCGACGAAACTGCACGATGCGTTGGAGGCGAGCGGCGTCGATGTTTTGCTCGACGATCGCGACGCCCGCCCCGGTCACAAGTTCAAAGACGCCGACTTGATCGGCGTCCCCGTGCGCGTCACGGTGGGCAAGCGCGGGTTGGGCGACGGCATCGTTGAGATCAAATCGCGTAGCAGCGACGAGGTGGCCAAGGTCGCCCCGGACGCAGCCGTCGGGCATGTGGATAGGTTGATTTCGAGCTTGGCCCCAAGCGCGTAGGCCGGGTACGGTGGTTGCGCACGCGATTGCGGCTTCCTCTGGGCAGAGATTTAGCATATCTTCCTCGCAACACGGTCTGGATAGTAAAATGGCGCGCAAATTGCGCCGATGGAAAACATTTTCATTTCTTGAGGAGTCAACAGAATGAAGTACTTCATTGACCTTCGACTGGTAGCAGCTGCGGGCGCGGTGTTGATGACGGTGGGCTGCAAAGCGCCGGAATTCAACATGGTTGAAATGGCCGCCGGGCAAAAAGCCATCCCTGCTCAGATGGACCAGTTGAAGAATCTCGTGGGCAGTTGGCACACAACGTACACGAGCGAAATGATGGGAGCCGACGGTGAGATCGTTGGTTCGGGAAACAGCGAAACGAAACTTGAGCTCGGCGGCAGGTATCTGGTCGAGAAAATGGACTCCACAATGATCACGCCCGACGGCACGGTCACCATGTCGGGCGTGGGCGTCTGGACCTGGGACGACCATGCCAAGAAATACCGCACGTGGTGGTTTGACAATTGGGGCGGAGTTGGCACGGGTACTGCCACTTACAACTCCGAGACCGAGACATTCACCATGCGCGGGAAAGGCCGGGACATGGTCCACGGACACAAGAGCGGCCAGAGAGGCACGATGCGATTCATCGACGATGACACGATGGAGTGGACGTGGTGCGAAACGGACTCGCTGGGCCTGATCAAGTATTTTGAAATGACCGGAACGAGCAAACTGAAGTAACCGCGCTGCTTTGCGCGTTGGAATCACAGCGCGCGCCAGCGAACACAGTACGCGATGGCACCTGCATCCCCCCCACAGAGGTGGATGCAGGTGTCGGAACAGTAATTGCTCGAAGGTACAAGGGTTCTACGCGATAAATCGAAAACGCAGGATGGCGATAAGAGCGCGCACACCGTCAACCCATGTGATCTTCTTGCCCTCTTCATACGATCGGCCCGCATAGCTGATGCCGACTTCGTAAATCCGCCAGTTGCCGCGCGCGATTTTCGCGGTCATTTCCGGCTCGATGTTGAACCCGTCGCTGACCAGGTCCATCGAGCGCAGGGCGTCCAGACGATACACCTTGTAGCAGGTTTCCATGTCCGTCAGGTTCAGGTTGGTCATCATGTTGGACAACCACGTCAACAGCTTGTTGCCGACATAGTGCCAGTAGTACAGCACCCGATGGGCTTCCGACCCGACGAACCGCGAGCCGAAGACAACGTCGGCCCGACCGTCGAGGATGGGGGCCAACAGACGCGGGTAGTCGGCGGGGTCGTACTCCAGATCGGCGTCCTGAATGATGACGATGTTGCCGGTGGCCAACGCGAACCCCGCCCGCAGAGCAGCCCCTTTGCCCTTGTTCACCGATTGCAGCTTGATTTTGAACGAAATCTCAGGCCACTTTTTTTCGATCTCGGGATACAGATCGCGCGTGCCGTCGGTGCTGCCGTCATCAACCAGCACGATCTCGCGATCCATGCCGACATCGATGGCGATGACCCGCGCGATCAAATCCATCAGGGTGGATTTCTCGTTGTAGACGGGGATTACAACGGACAGACACAACGGCGATGTACTTGGCGATTGAGGTTTATCCATCGTCGAACACCGAGAAACCGCACGCGAGGAGATCCTGAATATCGACCATGCCCACAACATGACGCCCGTCGTCGACCACGGGTAACTCGTCAATACGCAACGACTGCATGATCGCGATGGCGTCGGCCACCTTGGCATCGCGGTGGATGACCTTCGGTGAGCGCGTCATCACGTCGCCCATCCTGCGACGGGCGGGATGCTCCGGCTCGGACAGCAATCGCGACACGTCGCCGTGCGTGAAAAACCCCACGAGTACGCCGTCATCGTCAACGACCGAGGCTGCCCCCGCCCGCTTGGGGGCGCCGTGGACAATGCGATCATAGTCTTGGAGCGTGTCGTTGATGTGGCAGATCGGGCAATTGGGGCCTTCGCGCATGATTTCATGCACGCGCATCAAGCTCCGCCCCAACGCTCCGCCGGGATGATATTTTGCGTACTGCTCCGGCTCGATGTTTTTGATGCCCATCACGGTCAACGCCAGTGCGTCGCCGACGGCCATCATCGCCGCCGTCGAAGAACTTGGGGCCATACCCAGCGGGCACGCTTCCGGCACGTTGCCGATGTCGATGACCACGTTGGCGAGTTTGCCGCAGACGGACTGAGGCTTGGCGGTCACCACGATCACCTTGCACCCGAAGGCGGAGACCAGCGGAATCATGCGCGCCAGTTCCTGCGTTGCTCCGCTTTTGGTCAGCATGAGGGCGATGTCCTCGCGCTGAATCATGCCCAGATCGCCGTGCAGCGATTCAACGGGGTGTAATACGTATGAAGGCGTACCCGTGCTGGCCAGTGTGGATTGTATCTTCTTGCCTACGTCGCCGGCTTTTCCCACACCACTCACCGCGACGCGGCCCCGACACGCGAGGATCAAACGGACAGCCGACACAAACGCGCCGTCCAGTTTGTCCGCGGCTGTCCGGACAGCCTCGACTTCGCGAAGAATGATATCCCGCCCGCGCTGCAGGATTGCTCCGGAGTCATCAACGGTTTCGGGATCGGTCTTGACGGGTTCCATGCGATCGGCGCTCGCTCTCATGGCTCGTCACTATTGCGTTTTTGAATTGGCTGGTCAAGCACGGATTCGTCCCGCAAGACCTCGACGTCAGTGCCGCGACGGACTTTTTTGAGAATGGCATCCCGAATTGGCTTGAGGGAAAGCTCCGACGTTTGCGGACCAACCTTGATGACCACTTTAATCAAAGCGTGTTCGTTCTGGAATTTCACGAGCCGTTCGATGAGCCGCTTCATGGACACGCCGTCGCGTTTCAGGGATATTTTTCCGTTCGCACCCAGCGAAAATGTGAATACCTCAGGCCTCATCGCCGAGAAGAGAAGTGTCACGCGCGTTTCGACCGGTGGGATGTTTTCCGTCATCGCCTCCACCCACAGCGCGTCGTTGTCAGCTGGCTTATTTTCCGCGTACGCGATCAAAGCCGTGGCGAAATCAACCACGCAGATAATCGTGCCGTCGCCGTCCGCCAGGAACTCGCCGCGTTCGTCACGCATCGACCCGGCAAACCGCCAAACACTTGGCGGCACGGATTTGCCCGTCTTCAACGAGCGCATCCATTGGCCTATGTCGCGTGTGTGTTGCTTTTCGTCCTGTTCCCAACGGACCTCGATCCGCACGCCGTCGCCGTCGGCAGGCGTCCAGCGAGCGTTGACTGCGTCGTATTTGATTGGGTGCCCCGGCGACAGCCCAACAAGTCCGAGGGCCTCGTAAATGTGCAACGGGCGGGCGGGAGAGACCACGATGCTCTCATGTTCACGGGTGTGCGGAGTACACGCGAATAGCTCGAGCATTCCCCCGCGTAGCGCAATCTCGCCGTCCACCTCGACGCGCCGAGTGGCCCAATCGATGCGGACGTGCGGCGCGTACGCCTTGACACGATCGCGGTCCTTTGAGTTCGGTTTCAGGTTCGCTGGCGGCTGAGCGACCGCAAGCAACGCCAAAATGTATGCGATAAACGGCGGCATAATCCCACGCAACAGTCGCCCCCGCCGATGCGCAGGGGCGGACAGCGAAAACGCGCACAATCAAGTTTGGCCACGCACTAATTCTGGCTGAAGGTCGGAAACGCCTCCTGCTCAGCCTCAGATTGAATGAGAATCTTCGGCTTGATCAGGATCAGCAGCACCTGCTCGTCCTTGACCAACGTCTTGGACGAGTAGAGGCGTTTGAAAATCGGAATTTTGGACAGGATCGGCACGCCCGATTCGACGTCGATTTCCTGAGCGAGCTTCTGCCCGCCGACAAGGAGCGTGCCGCCGTCCGGCACGGTAACCGTAGTACGGATCACCTGCCGCGAAATATTCGGAAGCTGCACGAACGAACCCTCGCCCGCGTTCGCACCCGAAGTAAACGCGAACGTCTGGATGCCGAGCAGCCGGCCGACGGACGGACGAATGGTCATGGTGACATAACGCTTGTCGGAAGAGACGGTGACCTGAGCATCGAGCACAGCCCCGGTCTCGATGGTTCGCACCAACGGCTGCTGACCCGTGGCATTGACGATGGGCTGAAGCGAACTGACGAACGACTGCTGGTTGACGACTGCCACCCACGCACGCTGCCCGTTGAACAAGACAAGTCTTGGGGCGGTCAGAAGACTCGTGCGTGAATCCGCCTGCGTCGCCCGGACCAAAAAGTCGACCTGAATGTTGTCCAGAAAACTACCAAACAGGCTGAATGCGGGTTGCAAAGTGGGGTTGCCCGCAAATGATCCCGGCAGGTCGCTCGTCAGGCCTCCCGGATCGGTAATCTGGAGAATGTTGTTGAGAATCGGAATGGGCGTGCCGGACCCGCTGCTGTTGCCGCGCTGCGGAACGAGGCCCGGCGCGTTGAATGGCTGAACCAGCGGGTTGGCCGACGACGCAGCCAGCGCATTGCCCACGCCCGGCGTGCTCGGCGTAAATCCGACGCGGGAAAAGGATCGTGGAAGCAGCAGCCGACTACCCAGAATCGGATCAAACAGCGTGTTACCACGGTTGTCGGGATTCTCCAGAAAATCGAACCCGGCATTGCCCGCATTGAGAATGATGTCTAGGTCCATTCCCATTTCTTCGAGATAGTTGCTCTGAACGGTGATGAAGCGAGACTCGACTGCCACCTGAATCGCACGCTGCTCGCGCAATTTGGAAAGCAAACCGCCGATACGACCGTGCCCCGTCGGCGTCTGTGTGATTACGAGTTGCCCGTTGATTTCCGTGATCGAACCGACAGTGCCGTTGTTCGCGCGCCAACTGTCCGGATCGATGGTCTGGCGAATCAGAGAAACAAGCTGGTTCGCGTCTTCATCAACACGCTCCGCGTCATATTCGCCGTAGCCTCGCGGGTAAATCGCCTGCCCGCTCGACGTCGACCTGACATCGCCCGCTCGCGCGAACGCGAGCGAGTCGTTGATGTCCATGCTGGGCGCGTCGTCGAAGTTCGGGATCGGCATGAGCAGATCCTTGACATCGTACACTTCCTCAAAGACATGCCGATCCAAGCGATCGCGCGTAGCCACCTTGACCACACCCTCTATCGGAAGATAACCAAGATCGGTGTGCGCCCCGCTGACCTGATCGAGCACCTCGCGAAGCGCGGTCCCCATAGGAACCGGGTGGTTAAGCCGTAGACGCACGGGCGATTTCGGGTCGATCGACGCGGCGGACAGATCGCCCCAATCGACGGAAATATTCACGCCCCCCGCGTCGGCCAGTCGCTCGATAACCGCGTCGAACGGGTCACCGTTGAATTCGATACGCATCGGCTGATCGAGTTTGGACTGAAGCTTGGGATCGACACCGCTTCGGCCCTCGGTCCCCGGCACCCTGCGCGTGGGACGACTGATGATCTCATTCCAATTCTTGGGGTAGTTCAGCTCCTCGTGCCAGGGGATGGCACTTTCGAGCACATCCATGAGCACGCCCTGCGTCTCGCGATTCCTGTCGTGAAGAACGCGCCGCTGCTGTTTGAACGCCCACAAGTCCTCCAGCACACTCATCATCCATTTGGCATTGTCGTTACCGCGATCCACCGCGCGAACCTGCTTGAGAACCTTGATCGCGGATTCGTAGTCGCCGTCGTTCTTATGCTGAATCGCCTCCTCCATCATCGCACTGATGCGGGCGGCTTTGCTCTCACGAATACGACGCTGACGTCCCGTGTGCTCGCGTCGAGCCTCCTGTCGCTGACGGGAAACCTCCGATTCGTTGAAACGACGCTCCTCATCCTCGACGTATCGTCCCAACGCCTCCAGATCATGGACGAGGGCTTTGTATCGAGAGATCGGGTCGGCTGCGATCTTGCCGGATTCCAACACCTGACGCGCCCGCAGCATCGCCTGCCTGGCCGCCGCGAAATCGTCACTAAGCACTGCCTGACGAATCTCACGCTCGACCGAGCGGAACGTCGTCACCGTGCGCTGCCACTGAATGACATTGCGTTCCTTGTAACGATCGATCAGTTCGCGCGCACCGGACTCGACGCGATCATGATCCGCCACGCGCCGCAAGCCATCCTCAGCCTCAGGCAAACCCGGAACCTGCTGAAGCGCAGACTTGTACAAACGCTCCGCCTCACCGTATCGACCGGCGCTGACAGCCTCGTCCGCTTCGCGCGTCAACACGCGGGCACGAAGGTTGCGACGCTGCTGCATCATGTCAGGCCCGCCCGCCGGCGAATCATCCGGTGAAGCCGACGCTTGCACCGCTCCACTACCGAGTCCGCGCAACTCCTGGCTGGCGGCTGCACGTGTGTGCTCGGGGGCGAATTCGTTGTCCACCACGGAGCGCAACAATCGCCGCGCATCGTCGAGTCGCCCCTCCGATATCGCGAGCGAAGCCGCCTCCGCGTCGGTCTCAGCCTTCTGATACATGGAAACAGCGTGGGCAGCACGCTGACGGTAGGTGTCGTAGGTCGCGCGCTCCTCGACGCTCAGAGTCGTCGCATCAACCTGATTCAGCAGGTGTTGCGCCCCGGCGAAGTCGCCTTCGTCGAATCGCTGAACTGCGGATTCGAGCTGCTCACCCCCGGTCGTCTGAGCATACACGCCGGGAACACCGGCCATCGCGAGCGCGAAAAAGCCGAACAAAACAACTCGGCTTGGAACGGAAAACGGATGCACCTTGGACCTCCTAAGGTTGATGTCCGGCGGGAAATATCTTCCACGCGCCTACGGCGTAATGCGCGCCTGAATGCCCGATGCGCGGCAAAACCTCTCATCGCCACAGCCGCCAGCGGCGGGCGACAGTCTAGTTGCCCCTTCGATACCCCGCAACCCGCCCGAACGCTCGGTGGTTTGTGCGGATTGAGACGAATCTACCGCCCGCGAGCGGGGCCTGGCTTGAATTCCATATCCTTCAACGCCTTGTACCGGGCACTGCCGCGATCCGCGGAGAGCACTTTCTGACGCAACTGCCCCTCGGCGTCCTTGTAAACCAGCACAGCCGTTCGCTCGGGGGGTTCGATCTCGAATCCGCCACGCCCGCGAACACGCTTCGAGCGGAATGTGTAGTCGTAATCGATGTCCACGACTTCACACCCCGTATCAAAATCGACGTTAGGCCTGTCCAGCGAACCGTCCGGATTCTCCCGGACAGCCTTACGGACCGCCCGCTTTGACAAAATCGGCTGGTCCACCTCGATATCCGTCACGTGGTTCACCCACACGCCCTCGTACCACTTGAAAATCGTCACCCGCGCCTTTCGGCGATTGTTGACGTCCGCACTGGTGAAGTAAAACTCGGTGTCAGCCGGGATGCCCACATCCTCGGTCGGCGACGACCACTCTCCAACGATAAACACCTTCTTCGCGTCGTTGAAGTCCATCAGATCAGCCGGCACGCCGCAATAACGGTTGTACAGCCGAACACGCACACGGTATCGATAAGTCTTGCCGGACTCAGCCCCACCGAGGCCGGGAACCGTCACATCGTGTGCCCAAACAACCTGAAAACGCGATTTGCGCGCCGTCACGTCGTCGTCCGCATCATCCGTCGCCACCGGCGGCTTGATGCGATTCTGCTCAAGGTCACGAATACGCTGGCGAGCCTCCGCCACAATCGCGTCAAACTCCGCGAGATTATTGGCCCGCACACCGTCCAAAGTCTTCGCATTGTCCGCAGATCTGATCGCTTCGTCCCAGCGACCGGTATTCAGCAGGCGACGGGCCTCGGCAATCGCGTCATCGACCATCTCAGCCGGCGTCCGCGCAACCGCAACCGCTACCGGCTGAATATCTGTCTGCGGTGGATATTCACGCGAGACGCAATCCGCCGGGTCATCCTTGCTGCACAACTCGAAATCAAGCTCCTCGATCGGCGGAATCTCCGGATCATTGAACTTGGGGTAAAGCCAAGGGTCGCCGTAAACGCGTTCGGGAAACAGAGGCCTGAACAGGTCGACCTGAATTTCTTTCAACGTGGCAAAAAAATTGCGAATAGCCTCGCGCGTCGCGTCCGTGGGCAGCAATTCTTTACGGCCTTGCTCCAAAACCACATCTGGAAGCGGAGGCAAAACGTCCGGCGTGTGTGTTTGAACATCCACCCATTCAGCGTACGAACCGTCAGCCAGCCGTTCCTGTCGCTGCATGTCCACACCGACCAGATACGGATTGCGGCGCCCCGGCTTGTAGCCAGCCTGCTGACTCTCCATGATCTGACGCTGCTGGTCGAATTTGGCAGCCAACGTCACCCAGTTCACGTCCGCCCTGCCCGACAACTGCACCGTCGATCGCCCGTGCGTCACGATGGGCTCCGTGGGCGCGATCGCCTTGGCCAGTTGGAGTTCACCAATGCGCGGAGGTGCCTCGCCGATATTGGGCACACGCGGAAGCGGCGGTACCGGCGACGGAATCACCGAGTTCAGCCCCGCGTATTTGATCGGGCTGGATGCCTGTTTCAAATCCGGGACGAAATCCTTCGCCTCGGCTGCATCCGGCTCGACATTGTTGAGTGTGTTGCGCAGCCGAACACCCGCGTCGCGCACGCGCTCGTCGATTTCAGCCGGCGACACCTGCGAACCGCCGACCGCAATCTTGTTCGGCGTCGAAACCAGAAACATCACAATCGACGCAAGGAGAATGGCGGCACAAAGACCAAGCACACCCTTCTCAACGTGTCGTTCAACTATGTTGACCGCCTGCTTGGCCATTGATCCTCAAATCTCCACTTCGCACCGGCGTGTTAAACCACGCGTCCCGCATCACAATTCTTCGTTTTGCCGTGTCGCGTGCGACACGTCTTCAATTTAACGGTGAAACGTGCGACACGTTTCCCATTCAGCGGTAGTGCGTACAACACGCTCCACCACCACACTAATGCATTGTCACGCATCAATTGACGGGTTGGGGAAGTTGAATCCAAGGGTCTTTCGACTTCCCCACCTCTGAAGAGGTGGGGCACCCAACCGTCGTTTTACGCTTGACAAAGCGCTAATCCACTTCATCCACAGGCCTCTGAACACCCAGTCGCTCCAAAATCGCGTCGGGCATCATGCGCCGGTAAATATCACCCAGAAAAATCGTCTCAAAATCCATCATCACAACGACCACCGGCTCACCACCGTAAATCTTTCCGGTCATGTCCAGCGTCTCAAGCACAGACGGATCAAATTCGTATTCAATATCCAGCAGCGTATGAAATCGGTTCTTGCTGATCTCGTCGATAATCTTCGGAATATCACGCGGATCGACTACCAGCTTCAACGTGAACTGCACCAGGTCGTAAAGATCACCCGATTCGTTGTGCGTGAAAACCACCTCGGCGGACATGGGCGGCTCTGCCGGATCGAAACCGGACAGCTCGCGCTCGGGCCGACCCAGCTCGATCGACTTGTGAATATAATCCGAAACGCGAATCGAAATCACTTCCT
This sequence comes from Phycisphaerae bacterium, assembly GCA_029260215.1. Lineage (GTDB taxonomy): Bacteria > Planctomycetota > Phycisphaerae > UBA1845 > UBA1845 > OFTM258. Next base: position 13,885 of record JAJDDQ010000014.1, on the reverse strand, counting down.
TGACCGGAAGCGTACCCACCCACGCCTTCTTGCTGCTCGCCTTGAGTTCCTCCGCCGCGGCTTCATTCGCCCCGCTCGCCTTGAGCTCCTCAGCCGCCTTCTTGTTGCTCGCTTTGATTTCCTCAGCCGCCGCTTCGTTCACCCGCGCCAAGGCGTCCACAACATCCTGCTGAATCCACAGCGAAACCTGGGCCATCCACATATCCGCCGGGTCCGGCACCGTAAACGCAACCTGCCGGACGATCTTCGCGTGACGATCAAATGCATCCGCATCCACGTAACAATTGATCGTCTTCGCACGAATGATGGCCATCTTAGTCGCAGCCGATTCCAGCGCGTCCTTCGTCGAGATCAGACCGGACTTGAACGATTCATCGAGCGTGTCAGCCGCACTGTCAGCCGACTTCGAGTCAGCCGCATCCGAATCGAGGCCGAACCCCGAGTGTGCCCGCTCTTCCTCGTCCATGATCTCCTGCATCTGCTGGATGTCGTCGCTGGTGGGCGCGGTGCCCGCCACCAAGCGCTCCAGCATCTTCTCGAATTCTTCGAGATAAATGTCCCGAAAACGCAATTGTCCGTCCCGCGTCGGCTCCGGAAAAAACGTCTCGCTGTCCGGTGGCGGGAGCGGCTGGTACCGATTGAAGTCAGCCGCAGCCGCCATCAGATTCTTGTAATTCTTCTGCACCGTCTCCACGCGACGATGCTCCGCCTCAATGCTCTCGTCGTTTGCAGGGCTGCGCTGTATGGAGGCGAATTGGCTATGCAGGGAACTGACGGACTTCAATTCCTTCTCGACATCCGACATCGACAGGAAGCCCCACACGCCCAGTCCGATGGACGCGACCACGACAAGCCCGCACACAAGGTTGAAAGCGTTTCGTTTCAGAAAATCCAATACTGTACGCACGTAAATCGAACTCCGAATTCCGGTTTCAGTTAGACGCCCTGATCGCTCTTCGCCTCTTCCTTCTTCGGAAGATCAGCCAGGATCACGTCGAACCGGATCTCAAAAACCCAGTCGCTGTCCATCGGCTCGTCCGTCACCGGATCGTATCTCTTGACCGTTGTCAGTTTTTTCCGGGGCGGCGGCGCTTTTTTGTTCCGACCCCTGCCGCGTCCGGACGGAGGGGGCGGCGGACGCGTGCCCTTACCCTTTTTCTCACTGAAATCCCGCCCCCCGGCGATCACCACGCGATTGATGAAAAAACCCATATCCGGTTTGGCACCAAACGACATCAGCGCAGTTTTGAACGTGTCCGCCACGAAACGATACTTGTCCTGATTCGGTGTCCGGCACTCCAGCGTGACCACGAAACCCTTTTTGACCTCAGGCTCCTCGACGACGACTTTCGGCTCCCGCGAGACCACATCCCACAAATCGGTCTTGGTCACGTCGTCCTTGTATTCGGTGGTCATGCGCTCGATGTAAATCTCCGTGCGCTTGCCCCGAGCCAGCGTGCCGGTCTTGTCCGAACTGACCAGCGCGTAGATCTTTTCGGGGTCGTCCACACCAGCCAGCGCGCCCTGCGGTTGCGGCAACGCCCGGTGAATGACCGAGAGAATCGCAGGCCAAACAGCCTTGTTGCGCTGAAGCTGAAGAATCTCGTTGCTGCGATCGACCTCGATCTGCCCCGAATTCTTGTATTTGCCCATCTCAGCCTGAAAAGCCTTCGCCACAGCCAGCCAGGTCGCCCCCTCCTCGCGCGGCGGGAGACCGGACACGCCGCGATTCAGCAAGTCCGTCGCCCGGACGTAACTGACCTTAGCTACCGGCTTGCCCGCGTTGGCAGCCATTGCGCCCAGATCGGTCTGCCGGCGGAACCAGACAATCCCCGATGCCAGCATCAGGCAGGCCGCCGACGCCGCAAGAAAAGGCCTTTTCTTGCGCCAAATCACGTGTTTGACGATTTCGGGCGGCAGGAGGTTGCTGGTGATCGCCGCCGCCTTGGGCATGGCTTTGGTCGCCTCCAGCCCCTGCAGCGCCAATCCGAAACTCACCACGAAACTCGGCAACTGCTCCTTGAACGCTTCGTGGTTGTTGACCTCCGTCGAATCGACGTTGCGAAACGACTCCGGCTTGTCCACGGGCAGTTGAAGATTCTGCTGAAGATATTTTTGCAATCCGGGAAGCTTGAAAGCGTTGCCCAGCCCGATGACACGTTTCAACTCCGCCTCGCGATGCGTCGATCGGTAAAAACCCAGCGAACGCGACAATTCCTGCACAAATTCCGCAAAAACCGGGCGCATCGCCTGGAAAACCTGCCGCGCGTACTTGCTCGAAGCGGCTGTCCGCTTGAGATTTTCCGCTTTGGCGAAATTCAACTTGAAGGATTTGACCAAGGCATCCGTGAACTTGTTGCCGCCCAGGGGGATCGTCCGCGTCCACAATCCGTGGTCCGTCGCCACGATTAAATTTGTATTTTCCGCACCCACGTCCAGCAAAACGCTGGCACCGCTGTCCAGCCGCCCCTCAAACTTCATCGCGTTGTAAACCGCCAAGGGTGAGGATTGTACTGCAACCGGCTCAATCCCGGATTGCTCGAACGGCAGGAGGTAATCGCGGATCAATTCTCGCTTGATCGCGAAAATCCCGACCTCAACGTCCGGAGCGTCCTCCTCTTGAAACGTCTGATAATCCCAGATCACATCGTCCAGATCGAACGGAATCTGCTGATCAGCCTCATATCGAACGATATCGGGGATTTTTTTGGGTTCGACCGGCGGGAGCTTGCTGAAACGAGCCAGTGTGTGCTGACCCGGTACGCCGACCACGATCTTGTCCTTGGTGATATCGTGGTTGGCCAGGAATTTCTCAAGCGCCTCCGCGATCTGCTGGAATTGCCGGCCCTCGCCGTCACCGATGACCGACGGGTGCTCAAAATACTCCAAATCAACGATCTGCACCTGATTGTCGCCCGCGGGGCGCAGCTTGATCGCCTTAAGCGCGCAACGCCCAACGTCGATCCCCCAGACCGAAACAGCGGTGGCCATGAACTACTCCGTCGAATGCATACCAAACAGTGAAGCCGATCGAGCAGTATCCAACGAACCCGCCGACCTGTAAAGTTTCGCCGTCGCAACGGACCATTAAAGGCCGCCCCCACCCCGACATCAACACCTTCTACTCTATTGAGCGGTGAAGTGACTCTGGAATCGCCCACCTTGCCCGCCCCCGCTACGCACGTACACTCAGCCGAAATGTTCACCGCCACAGTGTTATTCTGCGTAATCGCGTGCCTCGGCGAGGTATCCGCCCCGGAGCGCGTAACTCTGCCTCAAGGGACGGTGTGGGTCTCTCGACCCGCCGACATCGATCCCTACGCTCCGCTGCCGTTGATTTTCGTGCTGCACGGCACGGAAACCGACGCGAACGACCTCATTTCCTTCTGGCGATCGCTGCGCAGCGAACTGCCTGTCGTCATCGTGGCACCCCAAGCCTCGAGCCGGGGGTGGAATGATGCAGACCTGCCGCTGTTCAGGTCAGCCTGGCGATACACTCGGGAGCGAGTGGCCCATGACCCCGATCGGGTTTTGCTCACGGGCCATTCCGCCGGGGGGGTGATGGCATTGCACGCCCTTTACCACGAAACCGACCCGCCGCCGTCAGCCTTGGCCGTCACCGCCTGCTACCTGCCCCCGACCGTTTCCGCTGCGGACATCCGTGCACGATCCTCCGTACCGGTGCTCTTTTCAGTCGGCAAAACCGATGCAAACATTTCAAACTGGATAAGCGGCATAAATACTCTAAAATCCGGCGGTGTGGCTGTCACCGCCCTCAATCCGGGCATAGGCCACGCGCTGGACAGGCCAACGACGCAAAAGGCCCTTCGCTGGTTTGAGTCCTTGTCTGCCGGGCGGATTTCAAAGCGGATTGAAAATACTGAAAGAACTCTGAAAACGACCGCCCTGGACGGCCTGAGCATCGCGGCGATGGAGGGCATCGCTTTTTCACCGGTCGCGTACGCACGGGAACACTTCGCGAGCGCAAAAGCTTTGACCGACGCAGCGGCAAAAAGGGTGGCTGAACGACTCGACGAGATCGCTCGCGAGGTGGCAGCCGATCGGTACATTCAGGCCCGTCGCGCCCTGGTCTCCCTCGAAAATCAGCTCGAACCGTCTTCTTTGGCGAAAGTCGTCCGCCAACACCGCACCGAACTCGAACAGACACCCGAGCTGCGCGAGTGGCTGACGCTCGAATCGCTCATTGAGCAGGAGAATCGGTCGGAGGAACTCTGGCGGGACGCGCTCGGTGCGCAACGCGACGGCCGACCGACCGAGGCGGTGGAAATCTGCGACAGAATACTCAAGCAATACCCGGAATCCGGTCGGGCTGCCCATGCGCGCGACCTCCGCACTACTTTAACACACAGGAACTTCCGATGAGCGATCAGCCGATTCAGATGCATATCACCAACGACCCCATGTTCGCGGAAAACGGCTACACGGTTTATCTGCGAGACGGCGGGGCATGCTGGATTATCGACCCCGGTCTGCCGCCGCAGGCTGAGCAGATTATCGCCTTCGTCGGCCAACATGATCTCAAGCCCTGTGCCATCGTTCTGACACACGCGCATGCCGACCACATCGCGGGCGTCGACGACATGCTGGCTGCGTTCGGGCAATTGCCTGTGAAGCTCGCTCGCGGAGAGTGGCCTATGCTTTCCGACGCAAATGAGAATCTGTCAGCCGGGTTGGGTATGCCGATCACGGCGAACGCGGAGAACGTCGAAGACCTGCCCGTCGGTGGGGAATTAACGCTCGAAAGCTCCAACTGGACGATCGGCGACGTGGCGGGGCATTCACCGGCTGGTCGATCGTTTTACTGTGCGGAGCAGGGCATCGTCATTGTCGGCGACGCGTTGTTCGCGGGCAGTGTGGGGCGCGTCGACTTTCCGCACAGCGACGGTTCGATGTTGATGAAGAACATTCACGAAACGCTCATGACGCTGCCCGACGAAACCCGCGTCCTTTCCGGTCATGGGCCTGAGACAACGATCGGTGAGGAACGGCGGACCAATCCGTTTATTCTGCACGGGATTTGATCTTGCACAGGCGGCCACCCGTTGATCCGTGAATGGCAATGCGTTTTTTCAAAGTGGCAATGGGGTTATCGGGGGTTTTGGTTTGGCCTGCGGGCGTATTGCGGCGGCTGGGTTTCGGGCGGCGAGTTGTGTACAATACTTACGGGTTCATCGGGAAGGGGTGAAGGCGTGTCGCGAAACAGGAATTGGAGCCACTCATTTTTGAAAGCGCTTGATCGCGTGCCGCAGAACGCGTGTGGGCTGGTTCGGAGCGACCGTTCGTTCGCGGCGATGCTCGGTGTCGTTGCGTTCGCATGCACGCACGGCGATGTCCTGGCTCAGATTCCGCCGCTGAATGTTCACCTCGTCGCCAACTGGGACGACCATCCGACCGATTACACCGCCGCCGAAGTGTGGGCCGACGATCAGGGGTACGCCTACGTGTGCAACCGCTTTGGGGCGACCGTAGACATTATGGATATCTCCGACCCAGCCGTACCGTTCCTTGAGACAACGTATGTCGTCGGGCCGCCCAATAACTTCGCGAACGCGAAAGAGGTCAAGGTTGCGAACGGGCTGATGTTTGTCGGCCTGGATGACGACGGAAACGACGGCGTTGAAGTCGTTGACGTGCGCGATCCCGCGCAGCCGCAGTTCCTGACCAATATCAAGATCACGGGATTCTTCGACGTTCATAATGTGTTTTACGATCGTGGTTTTCTCTACATGGCCAACAGCCAAAATACGCAAATCGTTGTTGTCGATTTGCGTGATATCGATCCCGACATCAGGCCGATGCAGAACATCACGCAGGAATACTGGCGTGTGATTGGTGTTGGTTCGTCTCGCGTGCATGACATCACTGTTTCAGACGGACGGTTGTACGCGGCTGCGTGGGATTCGGGACTCTGGGTGTACGACGTCCGCGACATCGCGAACCAGCCGCCGATTTTTCTCGCGTCCGCACCGGGAGACAATACGCACTCAGCCTGGCCCACGCGCGATCAGCGATGGATCGTTACGAACGAGGAGCGTACAAACGGGGGGCCTGTCAATCTGTACGAGATGATGCCCGACACGGGCAACGGTTACACATTGGAGCTTCGCCACACGTTTTCAATTCCGCAGGCCGACGCTCGCTCGTCACATAATGTCTATGTCGTGGGCTATCGCGCGTACTGCGCGTGGTACAACCGGGGGTTGATGGCGTTCGATATCGACCCGATCGCGAAGGAGCTTCGGTTGGTCGCGCACTATGATACGTCAGTCAACACGACCGTCTTTCACGGTGCGTGGGGTGTCTATCCGTTTCTTGGCAGGGACAAGGTTCTGGTCAGCGACAAGGAGACGCAATTCTGGATCTTCGACGTGCGCATTCCAGCCAGCGGAGATTTCGACGGCGACTCCGACGTGGATCTGCGCGACTGGGTGGGCCTACAACAGTGTTTCTCCGGTGAAAGCAAAGCTTATCCGCGCGACGAATGCGAGATATTCGATTTCGACGCTGACAACGACGTTGACCTGACCGATGTCGCCGCCCATACCGCTGCGTTCACCGGCCCGCGATAGCAGTCCATCTCTGTCGGACCGCGTCTTATCAGAGCCCCGACCGTAAGGGAGGGAACACAGAAGAGAGCGATGAATTCCGCAATCTGCGGACTATTCCTCTGTGTAACTGGTCAGTAATTTGCAATGACGATGTTTCGGTGTGGAGACATGCTGGTTGAGAATCAAGCAGGATGGGTCCGGGAGCGTCCGCGCGGACTGAAGTCCGCGGCTCGTGGGGGCGTTCGAAAACCGGGTAGAAAATAGGGCGAACGCGGTCCTTGAGTGGACGGCTATTACACATGGCTGACTTGTTACTCCTCCGCCATCCGCACGAGCGATGCGCCCAACCGATCGCGCTTCGCTAATTCGCCGGTCGCAATGTTGATCTGCACGAATTCCAAAACACCTGTCGGGCAGGATTGCACGCAGGCGCTGCAGCGCACGCATTCCGGGTCTTCCATCGGCAGACCTTTGTTGGCGAAGTTCATGATGTCGATGCCCTGGTGACACACTGATGTACACACGTTGCAGGAAATACATTTCTTTTTGTCCGCCCAGATGCGAAAGCGGGAAAAACGTGCGTAAATGTGCATCAACGCAGCCAACGGACACGCGAAGCGACACCACACCCGCCCGCTGAACCAGAAATAGCAGCCCACACCCAGGACACCAGCCAGCATCAAATCAACGAACCACTTGTAGTTCAACACGGGAATGCCGGATAAGCCGGCTGCGAAAATGTTCTCAAACACCGACCCCGGCCAAATCCACCCCAGGATGCGCATGATCATCAGTGATGATGCGAACGCGAGCACCGCCTGACCGACCATGTTCACGCGATTCCAGATGGGGCCATGGGGCATTTTATCGCGGTGGGCATCGCCGAGTGTTTCCGCCAGCGCTCCGCACGAACAGATCCACCCGCAATACGCACCTTTACCCCAGTAGCGGATCATCAGCGGAATAGCCACAAACGTCTGCAACGATCCGATCGCCAGCCACGCCCACATCGGCTTGTCCGTGAAAAAATTCCATACAAACAGAGGCCAAGCCAGGATGAAGCCGTACGCCCGCCAGTACGCGCGCTCGTGTCCGATGACGTCGTAACGCTCGAACAGTTGATCGACGATGGGGGCCAGCGTCGTGCCTTCGGCGAACCAGCCGTTGCGACCGGCCCACGGCAGGATGATCTCGGGCAGGATGAACAGCGGGATGCACTGAATCGCCATCAGCGTGAGTGTTTGCACTTTTACATAGGGCGTTTTGCGACGCTTGATGCGCCTGAGGCCAAAGATGACGACGCAGGAGCAGTAGGCCAGCGTGTAATAGAACCCGCCGCCGGACATCGATTTTTTGAGCGTGTAGAGAATGTTCGTGGGCCTGTTGGCTGCTTCGGAAAAGGCACCGCCGACCGAGTCGAACAGACTTGCGACGTTGAATGGGAACCATCCGTGTGATTGAAACCATTGGTAAACCGGGATGCCCGCGTCCTTTTTCCAATGGTACAGGAACACGCAAAAGAGCATGAACATTGCGAAGGAAACGTATGTCTTCGCACGCCACTCACCGCGAATGGTGATGCCGCTGCGGCGAAAGAAGTCCAGCGGCGCTTCTCTGCCTATCATGGAAAACACGGCATCGTTCGCGATGCGCGCCGGTTGCCCGTCGGCGCCCGTGAGTTCGACCGCGTCGTTGTCGATGGCTTTGACCTTGCTGGCCATCATCAGTTTGATGCTGCCCGGCTTGCGATGTTTGCCGAGGAACGCTCCGGAGGATGTCGTTACCCGTTCGGATGAAGGATGCTCCACTGCGACGTCGGCCATCGCGTCGGCTTGGAGCATTTCGATTTTTTCGATGTTGTCGGGCTTCGCGCGGGAGAATTCCGGCTTGCGGTAAGAAACGGTCACCGACGCGCCGCACTGGGCCAACGCGATGGCGGTCTCCAGTGCGCTGTCTCCACCGCCGACGACGAGCGTGTCCTTGCCGCAAAACACCTTGGGATCGTGCAGCCTGTTGTAGATTTTGTCTTTGTCTTCGCCTGGTACGCCGAGCTTGCGAAAATTGCCGGATCGACCGATGGCGACCACCACGCGACGGGCGACGATGACGCTGCCGTCGGCGGCTGTGCATTCGAGGAGTTTACCCTTCCGTCGGATGCGTTCGATGCGCAGGGTTCGCGGCTTGATTCCCCGGCCTATCGTCTGGGCAAGAATTTCGTCGACCAGCGGCTCTTTGACCTCGGCGGTGAATTGAAGGTCGCCCGCCGGCGTCATGTCCGTCGGGTAGGTGAAGATGGGTTTGCCCTTGGGAAAATTGACGATCGTCGAGAATGGTTCGGAGGCTTCGCATATTTCGAAACGCAGCTCGTGTTTTTTTGCTTCCAGCGCGGCAGCCATGCCCGAAACGCCCGCACCGATTATGGCGATGTCGAGCACTTCCGGGCCGCCTTCGTCGCGCAGTTTGTTGAACGATGCGTCCGCGGCGATGCGTTGGACGACGCGTGCGCCGCTGTCGGCGGAGAATTTGAGCAGCGGAATGCCGGTCAGATCGCCCACCACGTAGACGCCGGCTACGTTGGTCGAACCGTCGTCGTTGATCTGCGGCAGTCTCTCGACCGTGCCCGCCGGCCAACGCGTGTGAAGCCAATTCATGTAGCGTGCGAGGGTTTTGATCATAACGAGTTTCGTCTTGTCTGAGTGATTTATTCAATCATGGTTCGACCGGCCAATGGCAACAGGATGATAGTGCTTGCGCGTTGTCTTCCCAACATCGCTTACGCGAATGATGCGACGGCAGTTCGAGCGTGACCGTCGGAATTCCGCCCTCGATGCCCGCCCACGTGCCGAAGCTCCCCGGCGTGGGATAGCCTATGTTCGATGTAACCGGGTACTTATTGAATTTTGCCATGCGTCGGGCCAACGCTCCGGCAGGTCCATCGTAGTTATTGCAGTGGCGATACTCGCTGATCGAGTGGATTGTCACGATACGAACCGGGCGCCGGGATTCCACGAGCCTGACGATCGCGCGCGTTTCCGACTCGGACGCTGGTTTCACGCCGCCGTGGAAGCGTCGATGTTGCGGTGATGTCTTCCAATCGCGGGTTGGAAAGTTGCGGTTGATATCGACGCCGCGAGCGTTTCTGCGCACTCCGCGCTCGTATCCGTCCGGGTTGACAATGGTTACGACGATCGTTGTGTGCGTCGGCGGGGACTCCGACAGAAGCGCGACGAGCTCTTGAGCCACGAAAACGCTCTTCGGCTCATCGCCATGCATGCCGCCGAGAATGAGCACGCAATCGGGCGAACCGGGGAAGGTGAATGCGCGGATCGGAGTCTTGCTTTGCGAAAGACCTATTCGCGCTCGGCGATTGCGTGGCAAGAGCTACGCGACGCCGACGGTGGATCGGTCGGACGCGATTCGGCTGCGTGTAGCCCGGCTGCCGCGAATACCCCGGCGTGCCGCTTTGCCGCCACCGGTTTCCGTGGCTGAGGGATCGTCGAAGAAACTCGCGATGTTGCGGAAGCGTTCCTGACGTCGCTTCAACACTGTTTCGATGCGCGGGCGTTTCAAATCGCGAAGCGTGTCGCCGATGTACTGCTCGAGAAACTGCGACGTCGCGATCGGATTGCGATGAGCGCCGCCGATCGGCTCGGGAATAATGTCGTCGATGATGTCCAGCTTGCGCAAATCCTTGGCGGTGAAACGCAGTGCCTCAGCCGCACGCTGACGCTGCTCGTTCGTTTTCCAGAGAATGGCTGCACAACCCTCAGCCGAGATAACCGAATAGAAGCCGTGCTCGAAGACCGCGACGCGATCGCCCACGCCGATACCCAACGCACCGCCGCTGCCGCCTTCGCCAATAACGACGCACACGATCGGCACGCGCAGGCGGGACATTTCCATCATGTTGACCGCGATGGCCTGCGATATGCCGCGCTCCTCCGCACCGATACCGGGAAACGCACCCTGGGTATCGATCATGCAGACGACGGGCAGCTTGTATTTCTCAGCCAGCTTCATCTTGAGAAGCGCTTTGCGGTAGCCCTCCGGATGCGCGCAGCCAAAGTTGCATTCGATCCGTTCGCGTGTGTCTTTGCCCTTATTGTGGCCTACGACCATGACCTTGTGCCCGGCGATTCTGCCGAAGCCGGTGATCATCGCGCGATCGTCTCCGAACGTCCGGTCGCCGTGCAGCTCCGTGAAGTCTTCGACGAAATTGTTGATGTGGTCGGTAACCCGAGGCCTCTCGCCGTGACGCGCGACCAGAACCGTCTCCCAAGCCGTCAGATGGCTGTAGAGACGTTTCGTTTTTTTGATCATTCGCTCCTGCTGCTGCTTGATCTCGCTTGCAAGATCCCGCCCAGACTGTGCCTGTTCGACTTCGAGGGCTGCGATATCCTGCTGTATGCGCAGAAGCGGCTTTTCGAATTCGAGGACGGCGTTGTCGGACAACGGCAAAATATGATCAACTTGGGAATCACGCATATCTGACACTCTTGTAGGTGTACGTTTGGCGATTGACTTTCTGTCGCGACGATTACCGCGCCGAGTGCGCCGCGACAGGGGTACGTTATCACACACCGGGGAATCGGCAAGTTGTTTCTTCGTCTTCGAGGTCATTTCGAACCCATTTCAGGTTTCACTGATTGCACTGTATTCCCGTAAAGACCTATAAAACAATACGTTATGGCAATTCGTGATCTCGTATCGTAGGGTGTCATTTTGTGTCTGACAGGTGTTGGTACACATGTCCGGTTATTCGGGCTGCATCTGTTTTGTAAGGCAAATGTTCGGTTCACAGGGTTGGGTATTTTGGGCGGCGTGGGGCAACACAGCATCATTTTCAGGGTCGCAGCCTGGCGGGCGCTCGTTCTGGGCGGTGCGATGGCGGTTCTGGTGGGCACGGTGGCTTGGCGCGTCAGCGTGGAGCGTGGCCTATCGGACCGAAATCACCTTCGGCAGCTAGCCGGTGTGGTTGGGCGGGCGATTGAGCCGCGTGAGGCGTCGGTCTCGCTGGATGAGCGTCGTGCGTCGTTCAAACGGGTGGCGTGGTCGGCCTGGAAAGACCCGGCGGTCGATGCCGTTTTTTTTGTGTCGCCGGAGGACCGTGTTCTTGCAGCGGTCCCGGCGGACAGGTTTGCGGGCGATTCCGGTATGGATTGGCCGACGCTGGCGGAGCGGGTTGGTTGTGTGGGGCGGACTGCGTCTTTTCGCGATGAAGCCGGTTTTCGCGTGGTGCTTTTGGCTGATTCCGCTGGGCGAGGGTCGCGGTCGCTGCCGGTGGGTGCATTTGTCGTTATCGGACTGGGCGGGCTTGCGCTTTGGGCGGGGTCGGTTCTGGTGTTCCGTCGGACGATGGTTGTGCCATTGGAAGAGCTTGGCTGCGCGGCGCGGATGGGCGACGGGGCGCGGTCACCGTCGCCGGTGGACAGGCCTGACGAAATCGGAGCGATCGCGCGGGCCATTGAGGAGTTGAAGGATCAGCATGAGGACGCGCATGCGCGTATCAACCGCATGCGCCGGACGGCGGAGCAGGATGTGTCCGACCGGACGCGGCAGGTTCAGGGCATGTTGCGTCGCGCGGAGCGAAAAGCCTGGGTGGATGCGCTCACCCGACTCGGCAACCGGGCGTTGCTGGAGGACCGGTTAGAGGATGTGTTTCAGACGCAGTTGGACGTGGGCGAGGATCTGTCGATCATCGTGCTCGATCTGGACAACTTCAAACTTCTCAACGACACGCTGGGCCATCAAGCCGGCGACGAGATCTTGATATTCGTCGGCGAGTTGCTGCGCGGTTCGCTAAGGCCCACGGACATCGGGCTGCGTCTGGGCGGCGATGAATTCGTCATCATGCTGCTCGGGACGGAATCGGCTGAGGCTGAGGAAACAGCCGACCGGCTCATCAGGCTGTTCCGCCAGCGTGCATCGTTGTTGGACGTGGCCAAGCCGGTGACGTTGAGTGCCGGGCTAGCGTCACTGCACCGCGTTCACCCTGAAAGCGGTCGCGAGTTGCTGGAGTTGGCCGACGTCGCCCTGTACGAAGCCAAGCGTGCCGGCAAGGGTTGCGTGAAGACGCACGCGCACCGCGCACGCAAGAGCCTGTCGTCGCTCTGACCCGGGCTTTTCACGAGACGGATGGCAACCGGTTTCTGTGCAGCACGGTGGCCGCTCCTGCGGCGAGAAGGAGCAATGTCGCCGGCTCGGGAATGGCGAGCAACATGACCACGCGAGCACCGTACCTGCGGCCCGAACCCGGACCCATGCTGCCGAACCCGGAGAGGTTCGTGGTTAGGCGCATTACGTCACCGATATTCGCACTGAGGGTTGCGTCGTTGACGATCGTCTCTTCAGTCAAGTTGAACAGCACTGCGCCAGTGGTCAGATTCTGGAAGACAATTTGCGAAAACCCTTGAAATGGCGATTGTTGGTCAGTAAGAATTCAGCCATGTGCAATGTTGAATGGCGACAAACACTACTTGGATCTCGTGGATGCGATAGTATCCCTCTTCCTCCCCTCCTTACGAAGGAGGGGCCGGGGGAGGTTCTTTCTGTGAACCGAAGCGCTACTCCAGTCGAGACCCCCCAGTATCCCCCCTTTGCAAGGGGGGAAAAGACCGCTCCCTGTCGCAAGGCAATGGCAGGTCGTGGCTTCACATTGCACATGGCTGAAGAGTTACGTTGGTCAATCGTCAGGCCATAGTCCCATTCCAGTTCATCGACCGGCATGACGAACTCGATAACCGAGTCGATTCCACCCTCGGCCATACCGCCCGGATTGTCGCCGCCGGGAAAGACAGAGGGCGAATAACCTACACTAAGATCCACGACTATCGTCATACTTTGCTCGAAATTCGTGATTCTCGATCGCCCACCCGCGGAAGCCGCTGCACCGAAACTGCCTCCCGGCGTAAAATCCACAGCAAGAAAACTCATACTTGAATCATCAGAGTCCTCAGTTCCGCCGCTGTCGCTCACAGTTGGCCCACCGTCAAAAACCTGTGCGGTCCCCCATCCCACGGCGTTGTGGCGTAAGAACGTCAGGGGTTCCCCGGCCGTCGCGTGGACCATCGTAGCGATAATTACTGCGAACAGATTCGAAATGCGCATAAGAAATCTCCTTCCCCTACCTGACGGTTGATTATAGCCTCGGCTTGGCTTTGGCTATGCACAATTTCGGACGGCTGCAAGCGTTTTTAGTGCCCGCCGGTCTCGGCAGAGGCCCTGTTCCTCTCCTCCTTCAGAAGGAGGCTGGGCGCGACCAAGTCGGGAGCGTTCAGGGGGAGGTTCTTCTTGCGAAGTGACGCATTGCTCTGGTC
>JAJDDQ010000013.1 GCA_029260215.1 Phycisphaerae bacterium | reverse complement strand
GAACCAGCGGTAGAGCATGTTGTAGCCGATCTGCTCGCAGAGTTGGATTTCGCTGCGAATCGAATAGAGCGACTGCAGGAGCAGCGCTTTGATGAGTCGTTCCGGCGGCACGCTTGGTCGGCCGGTCTTGCCGTAGGCTCGGTTGAAATCTCGCGACATCTTGCCGAGCACTTTGTCGGCCCGTGCCTTCACCGCCCGCAGCGGATGGCTGGACGGGATCATGTCGTCGAGATGGAACGTATGAAAAACTTCGCCCTGCTGATCGATTTTGCCGCGCATCGTGAATCCTCCTTGAGTCAACACGATGCATTGTACGGATTGTTATGTTTGGCGATATCCCAAAAGGGAGTTATTTAGTAGCCTGCTAGGATTTCCAGATGTTTATTGGTAATTTGGCGTGATTCCGCGTCCAAGTCATCACTGAACAAGTCGCCGTTGAAATCAGCGCCAAGCTGTTTGAACAGCCCATAGAGCTGTGATTTCGCCTCCCGTTTGTCACGTTTCAGGATGTCGCGTAGGTGCGGGGTGTCTTGAATTCGGATCGACTTCAAGTATGACGAGCCGATGACGTGTCGATCAAACAAATAGCAGACGAAGACGATTCGGCATAAAAGAGTGTTTAGCACTGACGCGGACAATTTGCGCTTTGTCGCGGCAGCAAGTGCATTCCGTGTTGCTTGGAGATTGCGGAGGAGATCACGATCCACGCGCTGTTTCGGATCGAATGCCTTAGAATGGACGCGGAAGAAGTCTCCGGATTCAATCGACAGCACCAGTTGGCGAATGGCCGCCTCGTCAGCGACAAGGTTCAGCCGTTGGACCAGCCGATTGTCATTCTCAAGAGTCTCTGTTGTGCTAGCGGGAAGAGTCAGCCCCGAGTAGATGTGAACATCGTTGTCGTCGATTAGTACGAGAATCGGGGCCAAACCCTGATTCCAGAACTGTTTGTGGATCGTAGCGACGTCATCAGGGACGATTGTGACGACTTTCTTAAAGTACACGACCGGGTCGTTGTGGAGGCAAAGAACACCGTCCAGCTCGAGCCGATCGAAGGCGCGGCGTAAGGCATGGGCTTGGGGTACGCAACTGCCCCCGTCGTTGATCTCACTCTTGGAACCGAAGAAGGCCGGCGGCTTCCAGGTGTGGATGCCGAAGGCACGTCGCCAGTGCTTGGCTGCTTCGGTGCTCATGCCTGGCGAACTCCCCGTGGGTGACGAGCATGCACCTTGTCAAAGCGGTATGCCCATCGGTCTGACAGGCGGACGGAACGGTTCGGATGGCCTTTGCTCTTCAGGAAGAGGATATCGCGGTAGACAGTTTGCTCCGATACGCCGAGCTTCTCAGCGAGCGATCGGCAGGAGGAGTTGCCGCGTCGAACCAACGCCAGAAGCTCTTTCAATCTGTTCGTGATGGCGATCCCTCGCTCGTAGCGCATACGCGGACTCCTTGCCCGATGTTTATCCATTTGTGATAGACTTGTCAACGGTTTTCGCCTCGCTCGTCCGGAGGACCAGGGCAATCGCATTTTAATTCCCCCGCCGCGCTCCCGGCTTATCTTCGACGGTTTCTTGCTTGCCAAGCCGAATGTTTGGGTAATGTTAGGTATTGCGCCCTGCGCGGATTGTGGATAACTTCCGCACGGACGTGTGGGTGAGGCCTCGCGAACAACAGGAATCCCTGATTGTAAGGAGCTGCAACATGGAAGTTGAAGCGCCGCGTGGCCTGCTGCGCATTTTTGAAGAGCTGGAGGATCCGCGCATGGATCGTGCCAAACGCCATTCGCTTTACGACATACTTGTGATCACGATCTGCGGCGTGATCTGCGGTGCCGACAACTGGACCGAAATAGAACTCTTCGGCCAGTCCAAACGGAAATGGCTCCGAACGTTCCTTGCGCTGCCCAACGGCATTCCCTCACATGATACTTTCGGCCGCGTCTTCGCGCGCCTCGCCCCCGAGCAACTGGAGCAATGCTTCCTGAAATGGACGGCCGCCCTGGCGTCATACTGCGACGGAAGGCTGGTCGCCATCGACGGCAAGACCCTCCGTCGCAGTTTCGACAAGGCTGGCGACAAGACGGCCATCCACATGGTCAGCGCCTGGTGCGAAATGAATCAAATGGTTCTGGGCCAACTGGCTACCGATGTCAAAAGCAACGAAATCACGGCGATTCCGCAACTTCTTGAGATGCTTGATCTCACCGGGGCGGTCGTGACGATCGATGCGATGGGTTGTCAGAAAGCCATCGCCGAAAAGATCATCGACCGGGGCGCGGATTACGTACTCCAGGTCAAGAAGAACCAGCCCACCCTGCACGATCTCGTAAAAGAGACATTCGATGAGCTGACCAGTCGTCCGATGCCGGGCGTCGCGTTTTCCTATCACGAGGAGATCGATGCAGGCCACGGTCGTGTGGAGACACGACGGATCTGGACCACCGAGTGGACCGGTTGGTATCAAGACCGCTCCGCTTGGGCGGGACTATCGAGCTTCGTTTGCGTGGAACGCTTGCGAGAAGTTGACGGTACCACCTCGAAGGAGCGTTCCTATTACATCAGCAGCCTGAATGGGCAGGACGCCCGGACCATGCTCGGGTACATTCGCGGCCACTGGGGAATCGAGAACAAGCTGCACTGGTCACTGGATGTGAGTTTCCGGGAGGACGAGTCTCGGATCCGCATAGGCCACGCTGCCGAGAATGCCTCGCGAATCCGTCGCCTGGCGCTGAATCTCCTTCGGCGGGACAAAAGCACCAAGGTCGGCGTCAAAGCAAAACGCCTCAAAGCCTGCCTGGAAGAAGACTACCTGCTCAAGCTCCTCGGCCAAAAGACTTAAATGCGATTACCCTGTCCGGAGGACACTAAGCGGAGACCATTGTCCCTTCGATATATTCCGTCCGTGTTGTCTCATAAGGACTTGCGCGCTTTTCCTTCGCCCGTCGAACCGCTACGATTTGCCCTGACAAAACCCGAATCGAGGAAACGAAATGAGCGTCGTTTGTACGATTTTCTTGATCCTCGGGGCGCTCATCGCAAACCGCTCCACAATCGCAGCCGAGAACCTCGCGCTGCGTCATCAACTCGGCATTTTGCAGCGGTCGGTAGAGCGCCCACGAATTCGGCAGCTTGATCGAATTCTTTGGGTTTGGCTGTCTCGGTTTTGGGCGAACTGACGTTCGTCCCTGATGATTGTCAAGCCAGACACCGTGCTTCGCTGGCACCGCGAGGGCTTCAGGCTCTACTGGCGATGGAAGTCGCGCGGCAAGCGCGGGCGTCCCAAGATCGACGCGGTGATGCGCTCGGTCTCGCGCAGCAGCAAGCCGCCGGCGTCGGACGAGATGCGTCCGCCGTCGAAATTAGCCACCACATTACGCCGCCCCAGGGGGTGAAATCCGAACGATTGTTGGTTACACTGTGCGAACATAAGGCTGCGGTCTCCGTGTCGAAAAACTTGCTTCAACACGAGTATTTTCGCACAGATCGCAGCCTTTTTCTATCCGCGATGTGAGAAATGCGGGTTAGAAGTAGTGCGTGCGCGGTACTTCGTTGTTCTGTCCGGCTTCTGGGGGATGCTGAGCGAACGCTGCGTCATTCGCCACGCCACCGGCACTCTGTCTCAGCCGGCACATAGCGATTTTCACGGTCGTGGTCAGGGAGGATGAGGTACGGTTCAGTCATGTTCGCCATGCGGTCCCAATGATACTCAAACCGGACGGCGGTCCACGCCCCGTCGTTCGTTCTGGCATCCAAGAGGTCCCCGGCGTGAACAGGTTTGCCGTCAAGGAAATAGCGAGGACCATCTTCCTGCCATTTGAGCGAGAGCTTGGCCATAACTCCGACTCTGCCACGAGATCGTCCATAAGAGCAAACGGCGGGCGTTCCTTGATGAGCACAGGCAGCCCCTGTTGGAGTGCTCACGTATCCTTCCTTGGCTCGATGATTTGCTGGGCTTCGAGTTGCTCGGCGAGTTGCATGGGTGTGGCAACAACCACGCCGCCGACGGCTCCGGCATTCCGTTAAGCAGAATTCCCGCAATACAGGAGCGCCGCTATTTTTTTTCACGGCGGATGCGTGCCAAGACCGTTGCACAATCCACACGAAGCAACCTTGGAGGCAACCGTTGTTCGACTGAACCGATCCGGGGGCGCTTGCGAGCCTTCGCTGCGCGCAAGTGCCCCCTTATCAACAACGTCATTTGTGATCATCCACATGCGAAGCACCTGCATTGGGCGCGGACTCGCAACCCGGCGGCCTGAGAACTCTGTCCGGACCCTCCGTGCCGTGAATCGTGACCACACCGTCCGGCGAAACCACCACAGAACGCCACCCGCTCAGGGTGTATCGAACCGCGTTGACGATCGACCGGCGGAGGGACTCGTCGGGGCCGCTCACGTCGGCCCAGAAGCGGTCAAGCGCCTCCTCGAATTGCGATCGCTGGGTGTCGTACGAATCGCCTTCTTCATCCTGGCCGCCAAGGTGATACCAGATTTCTTCGGGGGCGAGACGTTCCGCGGCTGCCGGCGTAACCAACAAATCAGTTTCGTCCTCGTTCTGAGCGAGGGCCATACACACCGGCGAAGTGATTCTTCGCCCGTCGCTCGTGTGGGCACGAATCGTCAACTCGCGCACACAGGTAATGGTTCCGAACCAAACGTAATCTCGCAGAATCTCGCATCCGACGGCTACTTCCACACGTTCGACAAAAGGCAACTTCGCCCAACCATACCCGTCGTACCCCTGCGCGATGCGGACCGGCACGAAAGGTTGATCCAGATTGCCAAGAGCCGCCAAGAGGTGTGCGTTGACTTCTTCGCTCTCGTCGGCATCCGGTTTTAAGCGCCAACATTTTTCCAGCGGGAATTCCTCGGGCACCTCCAACCTGACCGGTTCGGGACAAAGATCGTCAACGGCCAGGCCCACCGAGTAGGTGGGTTCGGCCTCCGGCAGCGTGAAGCCAAACTCTGCTGCACGTTTGTACTGCTTGTACGTCAATCGGTGCCGGCCGCGCCGCTTGATGTAGCGATACGCCTCCCGTTCGAGGTAGTGTTTGAGCGTGCCGAGCGCTTCGTTTTCCACGAGACACGTACGCGCGGGCAGCATGAGTCGCAGCGCGGTAGGCTCACCCGTCAAATCGACCAGGAAATTCATTCGCTCGTTGCCCGCCGGGTGGTGGGCGAATGTCACGACCTGTCCGTAGAAGTTCACGAGGACGTTGTTGGTTTCCCACCGCCCGCGTCCGACCATGAGGTGGTGTGGCGTGAGTTCGTGCTTTTCTCTGGCTTCGATGCGGCAGCCGAGATCGGAGTACGACACGGCGTTCTCAGACACGAAATCATCCCAAGCGCATACCTTGCCGTCGACAGTCACGCTCATGCCGCAAAAGACCGCGTGGCGCACAACGACCGAATGCGACCATTCTTTGTCGGCGAAACGCAGTATCGTTCCTTCGACGGGGTCGGGATCGTCGCGCACCACAACGGGTGCGCCGGTCCAACCACGCCCTTCGATGGTCATCATCCTGCCTCGGGAACGGAAAGTCACCGAACGCGTCGCCAGCGAGAAGATTCCGACGCCGGCGGGATCCTCAGCGTCTTCCATATCCCGGTCCCAGTCCGAGGCGCCCAGGTGAAGCACTTTTGCGAAATGCTCGATGCCGCCGCCGTTGTCGTGGACGGTGACTTTACCGCCGCTGTTTCCGATTTCGACACGCGTGGCACCAGCGCGTCTGGCGTTTTGCAGGATTTCGTTGATACGGCCGTCCAGGGTGCCGGTAAACAGACGGCTCGCCTTGGACAACAATCGGTCGCTGACCTCTGCACGAATGGCTTTCATGCGAACTTCCTCCTTCGAACTACTTGCTTCGCCGGGCATTTGGTACGTGCTGCCGCGAAACAAAAAACCTTAACTTCGTGTGACATTGCAACATGAAACGCCCGTGCCCAATCCATTTCAGATTGCAACGCCTGAATCATCTACCCCAACCACAAATTTTTCGTCGAGCATGCCATGGACGGATGCGATCGCACAATCAGGCTTCGTACGGACATGCTCGAAGAAGCCAGCCTTCGTTTTGGGGTTGTGCCGCCGGTGGGGAAGGGGATTCGCCACTTTCCTGGGTGCTGTGTTGTAACGGGCCGAACGTCCGGTGCCGGACAAGCTATTCGGGAAATGTGCGAATGACTCAATAGTTCGCGAAGAACGATGCGGATTTTTCGGGGTCGTAGCCTCGTTTGTCGTAGAGTCTGGTGGTTGACGGATTGGCGTGGCCGGCGGCGTCCTGAACGTCCTCGAACTTGGCACCGTTTCTCAAAGCCGTGGTGATGAACGTGGCGCGCATGGAATGGGCAGAGTAGCCTCGGGCCAGCCCGACGTGCAGGGCGTACTTGCGCACGACGCGATCAACCGCGTCGGGGTCCATGTGTCGGGCATCGACGTCCGGCCCCATGCTGCGGTTGACCTTGCCGTTGTTGCGCAGAGGCCGAAACAACGGTCCGTCGAAATCGGCCGCGTGGCCGGCGGTTTCGAGATAGGTTCGGATGCGCTGCGCGGTCTGAGGGTTGATGGCCAGTGAACCCTTCTTGCCGCCTTTGCGATGAACCCGCAGCGAGTCGAATCCGGCGTTCATGTGAAAATCTCGTTGTCACCGGGCAGGTTAAAAGCAGCCACGTGCGGGCGGGTTAAAACCGGCCAATGATGTTGGTTCCTTTGTACTTCATTTTCCAGTCTTCCTGCAAGCCTGTTTTACTTTTCTGCTTTCTTGTCGGCCTGATCCGCGGCGGCCTGCCTGTGGCTCAGGCGGTAGCTCTTGCCGGTGATGGTGATCACCTCCGCGTGGTGCAGGAACCGATCCAGTATGGCTGTCGCGGACGGCACATCCCCGATCAGCTTACCCCAGTCCTCCAGTGGTCGGTTCGAAGTCATCATTGTCGAGCGGGTCTCGTACCGGCGCATGATGATCTCGAACAGATACTCTCCCGACTGCTTGGGCAGCCGTTTCATGCCCATGTCGTCGATGATCAGGAGGTCGGGTTTGAGATATTTCCTCAGAACCTTGTCCTGGCCGGCGAAGGCTGCATCGTGCAGGAAGTCGCGCACCACATCGAAGATCGAACGATACAACACAAGGAAGCCGGCCTTGATCGCCTGGTAGCCGATGGCCTGAACCAAGTGACTCTTTCCGGTCCCCGGAGGCCCCAGACACAAGACCGGGCGACGCTCGCGAATGAACCGGCAGGTGGCCAACTCGTAAATGGATTTCTTCCGGATCGAGGGATTAAACGAGAAGTCGAAGTCTTCCAGCGTCCTCAACTCTCTGAAGGATGCGGCCTTCACGCGGCGCTTGATCAGACGCTCGTTGCGCACAGCCAACTCATCTTGCAAAGCCAATTCCAGGAACTCGGCGTGACTCAGGCTGTTGCCGGAAGCTTCCTGAAGACGCACATCCAGCGACTGAGCCAGGCCGGACAGGCGCAGGCTCTTCAAGGCGGTTTGCAAGGACTCTTTCATATTGCCTCTCCTTTCATGAATGCGTTTCGAACCAGTTCTCCATATTCCGACATGTTCCGGATGATCGGATGCTCCTGCATGAACTCGAATTGTTCCTGTTTGGGAGCCTGTCGTTTGATCAGCGCACGGATGGTTCGCAGCCGGTACGCTTCGTGCGTCTGTGCCGTTTCACAAGCGTTCTCGATGGACTTGTCGGGGTGTTGTTTGGCCAGGCTCAGCAGCCCCACCAGAACGCGCACGCCCTGGATGCCTCGCTCCTGAACCATTGATTCCGCCCATCGCTGCGCATGAGGCCCCACCAGGCTGGCCTTGTTCAGCAGCCAGCTTGTGCCGCGCTCCACGTAGGCAATCTTCTTCGAACAGATGTGCTCCGAGCGCGTGCTGAACCTGCCCGGCTCGTGCTTCACATGCATCGTGATTTGTTTCATTTTATGATCGAAGACCCGCACCGTGCGCGCGTCCCACCGGACCCACAGCCGCCGTCCCAGATACTCCGGCGGGACCGAGTAGTAGGCTTTGTCCACCTCCACGTGGCCGTCGCGATGGACGGACCTCTGAGCCTCCTGGAAGAACGGGAAGTAATCGACGGGCAGCGGCAAAAGCGACGCACGCTCCACATCCTCAAAGACCTTGACCACCTGCTTGCGCGTGGTGCCGTGGATGCGGGTGTCCGCCACGGACACTTCCCACTCTTTCAGGAATCGGTTCTGCTCGTTCAAACCGGCGAAGGTTCGCCCCTTGAGCGCATTGGCCTGAACGTATTTGACGCCGGCCTCAACCTTCCCTTTGTGCCTCGGGGTTCGCGGCCTGGTCGGCAGGATCACCGTGCCGTAGTGCGCGCAAAAGGCCTGGAGCTTGGGGTTCAAATCAGGGTCGAACCAATCCGCCTTGATCACCGCAGCCTTGAGGTTGTCCACCACCAGAGTTTTGGGCACGCCGCCGAAGTGACGGAAGGCGTTCTCGATGCAACGGATAAAGTCTTCCGTGGTTTGGCGACGAACCGCTTCGCTGTAACTCTTGCGCGAATGGCTCAGCACAACACGCAAAACGTGCGTGCGGCGACGCTTGCCGTCAGGACCGCGAATCGGAGCACCGGTGCCGAAGTCGACTTGAGCTTCCTCACCCGGCCCGCACTCCATCCGCCGAAACGGCAGCGGCGTGGCTGCATTCAGACGCCGTGCAAACCGCTTGACGCTGTCGTAGCCGCCGGCGAAGCCATGCTCAGTCCGCAGATCCTGCCAGATTCGCTGAAAACTCAGCCCGCGTTCCAGCTTGCCCTCGATGATCTCGCGGTAGGGTTCAGCCTTGCTCTGAGGGCCTGACCCGGTGGGCAGGTTTGGCTGGTTTTGACCCTCCGACCCGGCGGGCGGGTTTGGCTGGTTTTCAACATCCGGACCCGGAGGTGCATGGGCCGACGGTGAGCCCGCCGCCGCCAGCCGCACGTGCCGCCGAACGGCACCTCGGTCGATCCCCAGCTCCCGGGCGATCCGCCTGAAGGACCAGCCACGCGCGTG
>JAJDDQ010000012.1 GCA_029260215.1 Phycisphaerae bacterium | reverse complement strand
CAAGACGCCGCGACCGTGAATGGGGCTGGCTCGAAATCGTTAAATGGCACACCCTGGTGGCGATGCCGAATAGATGCTTGGAAAGATCCCGAATTCTTCCCGCAACCCTCTTGACGGAGACTCGCTCATAGATGCCACCCGGAATGGGATGCACTCTCCTGGCACCGTGGCCGTCGCCGTCCTGTGGAAGTAAAATGCGCGACGGTTGGGAGAACGACCACTGGCACACGGGACGAATTCAGGAATCGCGAAAAATGCTTGAGATTGGCAAATACAAAATCGTTTCGGCAAAGACGGGCATGTTTCGGCTTGATGGCGGGGCGATGTTCGGCGTGGTGCCCAAGACGCTGTGGGCACCGCGCGAAGACGTCGATGACCAGAACCGAATCCTCCTGGCGACGCGCACGCTCATCGCTGTCTCGGACGACCGCAAGCGTGTCATTCTGGTCGATACCGGCCTGGGGACCAAGTGGCCGGCGAAGGAGGCGGAACGTTTCGCGATCACGCCGGACGCCGGAGCGATCGCGCGTTCGCTTGCGAAGAATTTCGACCTTTCGTCGGACGACGTGACCGACATTGTCGTCACGCATTTGCACTTCGACCACAACGGCGGCCTCACCGAATGGGTCGATGAGCCTGGGCAGGAAACCCGATTGCTGTTTCCGAGGGCGCGACACTGGATCCACCGCCGACACTGGGAGCATGCACAGAAACCGTCCGACAAAGACAAAGCCTCATTCCTGAGCAGGGACATGGACGCTTTGCGCGCTGACGGTGTGCTCGTGTTCGTTGACGGCGACGCGCCGGCTTGTGCCATCGAAGGCGTGCGTTTCTTCGTAGCCGACGGGCATACGCCCGCGCAATTGCTGCCGATATTTGACGGGCTGGACGGCGGACTCATGTATGTCGGCGACGTAATCCCCACCTCAAGCCACCTCCGCGTTCCGTGGCTGATGGCCTACGATGTGGAACCGTTGCGCACGATCGAGGAGAAAAAGCGCATTTACGCCGATTGCGTCGAAGCCGGCCTGCAACTCGCGTTTCCGCACGATCATCGCATGGGCGGAGCGAAGCTGGACTTCGCGAGCAGCCGTCCGATCATCGCCCACGAACTCTCAATGTAGATTTCGCCAAGGCAGTTTCAATCCAATTGCGGCGAACCGTGAACTTCAGCTCACGCGGATCTTCCAAGAACCGAAACCAAGAATCGCAGGGCTCGCTCCAGCCGACGGACGCGGGGTAGTTGCGAGTTCGCCTCTGCCCTGATCGCTGGCGTGGCGTGTTCGCGGCATGGTGCTATTATCGGACCGTGCGGTTTCGTTGAAACGCGACGAAATCGGCGAAATCGACGTCGCGATCGAGGTCGGCATCGAAGACTTCGCAATCCACGGAAATGTTTCCTTCAGCTGCACAGTCGAGGTATTTTTGGAAGTCCGACAAATCGACACTGCCGTTGCCGTCGAAGTCCGACGGAAGGGCTTTGCCGCTGTTTTCGTAGAGAAATACGACGTCGGCGATTTCGTCGATCAGGGACAGGTCGGCGTCGCCGTCGTTGTCGAAATCGTGGATAAGCGTGCAGGAACCGGCGTTCGGTGCGGCTACCACGTCGAACGGGGCGAACGTTCCGCTTCCGTCGTTGGTGAATATTTCCCATTGGCTTGATGAGAAGCTGGCTGTGGTCCAATCGAGGTCGCCGTCGCCGTCGAGGTCGCCGAGGTCGGTGGCTATCGTGAAGGCGCCGACATTGTGGACGCGGGCTGGTGCGAATGTGCCGTCGCCGTTGTTGATGAGGATAGCCGCCGTCGCGGACGTGCTGTTGCCGGTCGCGACATCGACGAATCCGTCAGCGTTCACATCGCCGATCGCGATCATCCACGTACGCCCGCCGCACAGCGTACTGCCTGCGGCCGTAAATCCTCCGCTGCCGTCGGACAACCACGTTTCGATGCGTTGGTCGGTCCGATAGCCGACGACCACATCGGTCAAGCCGTCGTTGTTCATGTCCGCCGCCGCCATCGACCACTCGGCCGTTCCGCCGTTGCGGTGGACCGGCAGGCCGAACGAGCCGTCGCCGTTGTTGAGCATCAGGCTCCACGTGCTGCCGGTGCCCGAGTTTGTGCTGGCGATATCGAGCCATCCGTCGCCGTTGGCGTCCAACACGGTGATGCCGCGCGGCGCGTCTCCGACGGGGATGGTCTGTGCGGGGGTGAATGTTCCGTCACCGTTTCCGAATAGCACGGAAAGTGTGTCGTCGTCGATGTTGGCTACGCAAATGTCGATCTCGCCGTCGTGGTTGAAGTCGGCTGGTTCCGAAGGGCTGGCTCGGTCGCCGACCGACGCCGGCGGTTGAATAAACGGCTGCATCAGTCCCGAGCCGTCGGCTGTGTTGAGGAATGTGCGCAGGTCTTCGGTGATTTCGTTGACGATTGTGACGTCGGAGTAGCCGTCGTTGTTCAAGTCGGAAGCGATGCCGCCATACGCCTGCGTCGGCTGTTGGGGCGTTGTGCGGACCACGAGCGTGTCGATGACGGAGAATTCCATTGGTGCGCGGCGGACGTGGGTCCAGAAGCTGAAGGAGTATCCGCCTTTGCGCAGACGTTCACCGCCGGTGGTTTCGATGGCGTCGGACAGGTTCACGAAGACCATCTCGCCTGCGAACAGCCGCTCGTCGGGGATGAGCGTGACTGTGCGATTGCCGTTCGAGAATACTTTGCTGCCGGCGACCGGTCCGCTCCATCGCCCGCCCGCGAAGAAACGCTCGACGCCAGCCGTCACGGTTTCCGGGTTGATCGGCTGATCGAACGTCACGGATATGCGTGTGTGGACCGATTGATTGAGCGCGTTGAGCGGTGGGACGGTTGACACGACGTTCAGTGCCAAGGTGTTGACAGTCGAGAGCGCCAAAACGGCGATTGCGATACGCGAAATCATGCATCTCCTCCTATGCGCGGGGTTAAATCGGGTGACTGTTTCGCCCGCGCGAAGCTGTCCTTCCCCCACATCGTTTTTAGTCATCCCGCGTTGCGGACGATTGATCCGTCGCCAATTGCCAAAGCTCCCCCACTGGTAGGCAATCCACATGGCCATCGGCAAACGCCACATTGACGAAACCCTCGTGCGTCGCGTCCGCGGAATCTGACACGAAAACGCCTGGCTTGGCATCCGCGTGCGGGTGAACGACGTAAAAGGCTCCGGTCTGCGGGCAACGGCATACTCCCGGTGCGACCACGCCTTGCGATTCCAACCGCGCAAGGTCATGGGACTGTTCAACTTTCGGGCCGATGCGGTTGAGAAGATCGGCGGCGCGTACTTTCTTCCAAGCGTTGCTGCACAGTTGCACCTGCTTGGCACAGGTAATTCGAGATTGCAAACGACTCTGCCCCACAGCCACAACCGATGCCAGCGATCCCGTCATGACGACAACACCGGTGAGCAAAGCAAGCGAGATCGACAAGACCACTGCGACGATTTTTGTGTTCCCGCTCATCGCGATCGGCCCTCAAATTACCGCGTCGTGTGCGCACAGCTTTGGCCATGAAAACGGAACCGTGTCGCGCGGGTGCAACGACTCTCGCTTCGGCTGCACCCCGAGAGCGGGGCGACGTCACTCGCCTGTGACGTGTACTTTCCGTGCCCGCTCGCCCGCGACTTTGGGAAGCGTGACCGTGAGCACGCCGTGCTTCAGGACGGCCTCCACCTTTTCCGGATCGATGTTCACCGGCAATTCAATGAATCGCGAGAACGATCCCTCCGCCCGTTCGTGGCGATGGTAACTGGGGCACTCCTGTTCGATTGCGGGCCTCGTGCCCTGAATCGAAACTCCATCCTCGATCACCTGCACCTCGACATCCTCGAGCGTCATGCCCGGAAGGTCAGCCTGCACGTAGACGCACTCGGTGTCCGCCCAGACGTTGACCGGCGGGTCCTGCTTGCTTCTGAACGGGATGTTCCGAGCAGCTCCGCCGACAAACGTATCGAACAATCGGTCCATCTCGCGTCGCAACTCGGAAAACGGGGTTGCGGGGTCAAAATCACGTCGGGCCATCAGTTGAATCCTTTCCAAAAATGCCGAACCAGTCCCTCCGCACAATATCTTAGAACGCCCGAACCGGCCTGACAACGAATTGCCAGCGTATCCCACTATACCGGAAAGGGCTCGAAACGCGGCAGCCGATTGCGTGTGGCCGACATTGCTTTCATCATGGACATTGCTAACGGGATCAGGTTATCGGAGGGTGCAGGATCATGAGCCTCGCAAAAACACGGATTGGGCGCGGAAACCGGACGGGGTCCAAGACGGGAACACGATTGAGTCAACGTCGTTACCACGCGGGCCTCTATGTGTTTGAATCCTTCCTCGTGACTATCGCGCTCTTCGGCTGCGCAACCACATCGTCGAATCGATCCGCCACGCTGCAACCAACAACGTTGGCCATTGCAACCGACGCAGCCTTTCCCCCGTTCCACTTCAGCGACGCAGGAGGCCGCGTAACAGGACACGATATTGAATTGGCCAGAGCCGTCGCCCGGCGCGCCGGTTTCGAATCGCGCGTGGAAATCGTCCGCCCTTACGCTGCCTTGCTCAACGGCCTGCTCGAAAAGAGATACGACCTGGTAGCGGCCACGACGGGTATCACCGATGAGCGCCGGAAAAAGTTTCTCTTTTCCGATCCCTATTTCGAAACGTGCCAAGCCATCATCGTTCGCGCCGGCGACAACGTGCGAACCATCGCCGATCTGCGCAGCCGCCGCGTCGGAGCAGCCGGCAGCGGAACCAGCGCCCGTGCCGCCCGTGGAATCGACGGCGCGACAGTCGTTATTCTCGACAAGGGCGATGCGGGCATCCCATCGCTGCTCGCCAAGGAGATCGACGCGCTCGTCGTCGATGAATTTGACGCGGTGGAACTCGCTCGAAAAGATGCCCAAATTCGCGTTTTGGCGCAGCCAGCCGCCCTCGAACAGTACGCCTTCGTCATGCATCCCGATCGCCGGAAACTCGCCGCCGCCGTCAACAAGGCTTTGCGATCCCTCCGTGCGGATGGGTCAGCCGAGAGAATCCGCGAGAAGTTTCGCGTCCATCGAGACGACGATTGGCCGGTGAAGCTCGATCGGGCTGGCCGTTGATTTAATGCAGAGCAACGTCCGAGCGCGGCCTCGCCATGCCCACGCAGTACCGCTACATTGGTTCGCGAGAAAGCGGTCAGAACACGACAACCTTACGCGAGGGCGATCGCCTTGGCATTCGGCAGGAGTGAATCATGAGCAGCACATACGAGACGTTCATCGAAATGGTCCGCCAGATCGGAAGACTCGAATCAGTCGAGTCGCTTCTCGACTGGGATCAGGAAACGAAGATGCCGCCCAATGGGCTGAACGCCCGGGCCGAACAACTCTCCACGCTGGCCCGCCTCGTCCACGAACACAGAACGTCGCCGGAGCTTGGCGAAGCCCTCCAAGACCTCAACGGCCAATCCGACGATCCGGTACGCGCCACCAACATCCGCGAGACTCGCAGACTCTACGATCGCGCCGTTAAGGTGCCCGCCGACCTCGTCGCCAAAATCGCCAGCGTCAGCGCGCACGCCAAATCCGCCTGGGCAGTCGCCCGGAAGGACTCGAACTTTGCCGCGTTCGCGCCGCACCTTGACGAACTGTTGAAACTCAAATGCGAAGTCGCCGATCTCGTCGGCCACAACGGGGACCGATACGACGCGCTGCTCAGCGAATTTGAACCCGGTGCGAAGGCGGAAGAAATCGCCAACGTATTCGCGGAGCTTCGCGGGCCTCTCTCGGAATTCGTCAGTCAGATCGCAGCGGCCTCGACCCGTCCCGACCCCGCAATCATCACCCGCCATTTCCCTTGGGCTGCACAGGAGCAATTCGCCAGAACACTTGCGACGGCTATCGGGTTCGATTTTCAGAGCGGCCGCCTCGACGCATCCGTTCATCCGTTCTGCTCCGGAACCACGCCCAACGATGTCCGCCTCACCACGCGATACATCGAAAACTTCTTCAACTGTGCCATCTTCGGCACACTTCACGAAGCAGGCCACGGTGTCTATGAGCAGGGGTTCGACGAAAAGCACATGTTCACACCGATGGGGTCCGCCATATCACTCGGCATTCACGAGTCGCAGTCGCGTATGTGGGAGAATCTCGTCGGACGCAGCCGCGGTTTCTGGAAACACTTTTACCCACTCTGCCAGACGCAGTTCCCCGACAGCCTGAGCGATGTTTCTATGGACGCTTTCTATGGTGCCATCAATGCAGTCCAGCCGTCGTTCATTCGCGTCGAAGCTGACGAAGTCACTTACAATCTGCATATCATTCTGCGCTTTGAACTGGAACGGGAGATGATCGCCGGAAGGTTGGCTGTCAACGACGTACCCGAAGCGTGGAACACGAAAACCAAAGAACTGCTCGGTCTGACCCCATCGAATGACGCAGAAGGCTGCCTTCAGGACATTCATTGGTCAATGGGCACTTTCGGCTACTTCCCGACCTACGCACTCGGAAACCTGTACGCCGCACAATTTTTCGCAACCGCGCGGAACGCGATTCCCGATCTCGATGACCGCATCGCCCGGGGTGATTTCAAGACGCTGCTCGACTGGCTGCGCGAGAACATTTACCGCCACGGCCAGCGCTACACAGCGACCGAACTCGTGGAGGTCGTAACCGGGTCGCCGCTCTCAGTGACGCCGTTCATACAATACGTGCGTGCGAAATTCTCGCCGGTCTACGGATTGGAGTAGGTCGTCTTGTCCCGAAACCTCAAGGCTGTCCTGTGCGTCGCGTTTGTCGGACACGCATTGGCTGCACTCGTGTACGCCTATGCCGATCTCGGCGAGACGATTCGCGGAACGGTTTATTTCGGGTCCAAAATTCTCATCAATGCGCTGCCTGCCGTCTGGATCTTCGGTGTCGAAAAGAAAGCATTCCCCTGGCGTCGCCCGACTGGGCGCGAAGCACTCTGGGGCGTGGGGACCGGCCTCGGAATCGGAGGCGTTATTCTCGCCCTCTATTACCTCGCGTTCGCCGATTTGCTTGATACGGTGGAATTGCGTGAGAAAGTCGCGGCCTTCGGCGCGGTGGACCACTTCTTTCTTTTCGCCCCGTTTCTGTGTCTGATCAATTCCGCACTGGAAGAGTATTACTGGCGATGGTTCATGTTCAGGACACTTCGGCGCGTTTGGCCGCTGCCGTCGGCCGCTCTCTTGTCCACCGTCGGATTCACGCTGCACCATATCGTGGTACTGTCCGTCTATTTTCACGATGTCGGCCTCGTCGCGTTGCTCAATGCAGGGGTCTTTGCGGGCGGTGTGATTTGGGCCTGGCTGTACGAAAAATGCGGTGGACTGTACGCCCCGTGGATCAGCCACATCATTGTTGACGCAGCTATCATGATCGCCGCCCACGACATTTTGTTCGGCTGATTCAGTGCTCCGGGCATCGCACTGCCATGCATTCACCCGATCGGAAACGCGCGGCACAACTCCAGCACCTCGCCGCGTGCGCGTTCGATGACACCATCGTCCCCTTGCGATCGCAGCACGGTGTCGATCCATCCTGCAATCGTCTTCATGTGATCCACACCAAGCCCGCGTGTGGTCAGTGCCGGTGTGCCGAGGCGCACGCCGCTCGTCTCCGTCGGCTTCCGCTCGTCGAACGGAATCATATTCTTGTTCACGATGATGTTGGCCTGCTCCAGCCACGACTCCGCGTTCGCCCCCGTCACGTCCGGATAGTTGGAACGCAGGTCTACCAGCATCAGATGATTGTCCGTCCCGCCCGACACGATGCGATTGCCCGCAGCCGTCAACGCCTCCGCCAGAGCAGTCGCGTTGTCCAGAATCCGCTGCTGATACCGCTTGAACTCCGGCTGAAGCGCCTCGCCGAATGCGACAGCCTTACCCAACACCGCGTGCATCAAAGGGCCGCCCTGAGTGCCGGGGAAGATGCGCGAATCGATCTTTTTGGCCCAGTCGGATTTGCACATAATCATCCCGCCCCGTGGGCCGCGAAGCGTTTTGTGCGTCGTAGTCGTCACGAAACTCGCCGTCGGCACCGGACTCGGATGCAACCCCGTCGCCACAAGCCCGGCGATGTGCGCGATGTCCGCCATGTGATCCGCACCGACCTCAGCCGCAATCTCCGAAAACACACCGAAATCAAACGTACGCGGATAAGCACTCGCACCCGAAATGATCAGCTTGGGCTTATGCTCCTTCGCCAGCCGCCGGACCTCGGCCATGTCGATGCGCTCGCCGTCGCGACTCACGCCGTAACCCACGATGTTGTAAAGCATCCCGCTGATGTTCACCCTTAGGCCGTGCGAGAGATGCCCACCGTGCGCCAAATCCAGTGACAGAATCGTGTCACCCGGCTTGAGCGCCGCCAGATAGACAGCCGTGTTGGCCTGACTGCCTGAATGGGCTTGCACGTTGGCATGATCGCAGCCGAAAAGCTCCTTCGCCCGATCGCGGGCCAAGTTCTCAGCCGCATCCATATTGACGCACCCGCCGTAGTAGCGTCGCCCCGGATACCCTTCGGCGTACTTGTTCGTAAAGACAGAACCAGCCGCTTCCAGAACAGCCGCCGACACATGATTCTCCGACGCGATCAACTCCAGCGTTTCCTGCTGCCGCTTGCCCTCCGCCGTCAGAATCTCCCACGCCCGTGCGTCCTGCTGTTCGATGGCCGAAGCCTTGCCCGCCGTTGCCGTCGCCATGATCGTCGTCCTTTCAGCCGCCAAAACCGCCGATACCGTCCCGCTCCATCCGCACACCACGAGCCACGAACTTCAGTTCGCACGGATTGCCCAAATGGCACAACCGTCAACCGCGACGCCCGCGTTGATGTTGGCCCAGCGTCGCGATCAGCGTACCCACCGATGTCAGCGTATCGCCCGAATGATCGCGCCGCAAACCTCGCCACCAAGCAACCCGACTCCCAAACGCCGGAGCAGTTTCAACTCAAGACTCAGTCAACCGTCGTTCAGCGTAATCAGACGAACCGCAATTGCCACGGCTGGAAGTCCCGTGAATCCAACGTCACTGGGTGCGCAACAATTGTGCAACGGGGGTGTGGGGCGGCTTGACACCCTGTTGAGGGGGTTGTTAATTACCGTTGTTTGGCGAGCGGCGAACCGGGAGCGATCCGGCTGCGTAAAGAGATCGCTGGGGCGTGTCACAGAGCGTCTGACAAGGATTTTCCCTAAATGATTGAGGTGAATAAGCTTACGAAACGGTACGGCCCGGTTCCGGCGATCGAAGACGTGAGTTTTTCCGTTCGGGCGGAGACCACGGGCAATATTGTCGGGTTCCTGGGGCCTAACGGTGCGGGCAAGAGCACGACGATCCGCATTCTGACCTGTTTTCAGCCTGCGACGGGCGGGTCAGCCACGGTGGCGGGCTACAACGTGTTCACGCAGTCGATGGATGTTCGGCGGAATATAGGCTACCTGCCGGAAAGTGCCCCCCTGTACCCGGAGATGCGCTGCCGCGAGTACCTCACTTTTCGAGGCAAGCTGCACGGCATGGCCCGAGGGGATCGGGAGCGCGCCATCCGCAGGGTGACGGAGCGATGCTGGCTGGGTGAGTTTATCGACAGGCCTATATCGCAGTTGTCCAAGGGCATGCGCCAGCGTGTGGGGTTGGCGGACGCGTTGCTGCACAATCCGAAGGTCATTTTTCTGGACGAGCCGACGATCGGTCTGGACCCGACGCAGATTCGCGAGACGCGCCGGCTTATCAAAGAACTTGGCGAAGATCATGTGGTCTTTCTAAGTTCGCACATTCTGCACGAAGTCGAGCAGATTTGTACGCATACAATCTTCATCGCTGGGGGGAAGATTCTCGCTTCCGGAGCACCGGCGGACCTGCGTCAGGAAATCAGCGCCGGTTCACGCCTGATCGCGGAGATCAAGGGCGAGCCTCAGGCGGTGGAGTCGGCGGTCAAAGCGATTCCCGGCGTGAGTGCGATCGAGTGCGAAACGTCCGACGCGTGGAACCGGCTGACCATCGAAGCCAACGGAACGGGCGACATCCGCGAGGATGTCTTCAAGCTTGTTTCCGCCAAGGGCTGGTCGCTTCGCGAGATACGTCGCGAGGTGGCATCGCTGGAGGACTTCTTCATCAAGATCACGGCGGAACAAAGGGGCGCCCGCGTGTGACAAGCACGTGAGTTTGTTCCACTGCAAAGTTAGCGAAGGCTGCTTATGAGAAATGTAACAGTATTAACGCAACGGGAGTTGAACGCGCAGTTCTACTCGCCTATCGCGTATGTGGTGCTGGCGGTATTCCTTGTGGTTTCCGGCATCATCTTTGGATCGGCCAACTTCAGGCCTGGCGCGGAGTCGTCCGTGCGCGTGCTCTTCAGCCTTGTGCCGATGACGCTGGTTTTCTTCGTGCCGCTTCTGACCATGCGGCTGCTGGCGGACGAATTTCGCTCGGGCACGATCGAAACTTTGATGACCGCGCCGATCAACGATGCCGAAGTGATTCTCGGCAAGTTCTTCGGAGCGCTGTTGTTCTACATGGTCATGCTGGCGGCGACGCTGGTCTATCCGATCTTCATCGCAGCCTACGGCCAACTGGATACGGGGATGGCTGTTTCGAGCTACCTGGGCATGTTTCTTGTCGGAGCGTTGTTCATTTCGGTCGGGTTGTTCTTCAGCACGTGTACGCAGAATCAGGTGGTGGCGGGCGTATGCAGCATCGTGCTCCTGGCGGTCTTCACGTTTCTTGGAGACTACCTAGCAGCCA
This sequence comes from Phycisphaerae bacterium, assembly GCA_029260215.1. Classification (GTDB taxonomy): domain Bacteria; phylum Planctomycetota; class Phycisphaerae; order UBA1845; family UBA1845; genus OFTM258. The sequence continues at coordinate 14,678 of JAJDDQ010000012.1, read as the reverse complement.
ATCAGGAAGGTACGCTCCGCGTGCTCCTGCAACATCTGTCCATTAACACGCATTACGAAAACTTCACGCGGGGGATGGTGGAATTGAGCGGCGTGACGTTCTTCGCCACAACGACGATTCTGTTTTTGTTCCTTGCGGTCAAGATGCTGGAGTTTCGACGATGGCGGTAAGCACAAACGACATGAACACCGGAACATCGCCGGACAAGACGTTTCAGGGTCGCCACGTTGCGATCGGACTCAATGTCTTCCTCGGCATCGCGCTGGCTGTCGCCATCGCGGGGACCATTCAGTGGGTTTCGTATCTCAAGAACGCCAAGGTCGATCTGACCGATCAGGGTGTCAACAGTTTGACGCCGGGGACGGAGCGACTGTTGTCCGGCCTGGATCAGAAGGTACGCCTCACGTCGCTCTATTTCGAGACGGATCTCGAAGAGGAGGATCAGGGCAAGTATCGCACACGCATGAACGATCTCATCGATCTGTTCGAGAGCACCAACCGCACGAAGATCGAAGTCGCACATTTTAACCCGTTGCAGGACCATGCCAAGCGCGAGAAGCTTCTGGAACGATTGAACAACCTTCCCAAGTTCAAGGAACAGACTCAGCCCTACGCCGATCTGATCGAGCGATACCGCTCGGAGGTCGCCGCGAACGTGGGCCAACTCATCCGCGACGAGTTGGCCACCGTCGATTCGCTCATCGAAACAACGCAGAACGAAAACGAAAAAGATGAACTGGGGCAGGTGCGACAGTTGCTGGACCGCTGGCGGGAGGAGCTGGGGCTTAGTGTGCGCGACATCGACGACGCGGTCGACGTCACCAAGCCGCGTTATGAGGCTGCGATCGCTGTGGTTTCCGACGTGGCGACGAACCTCTCGCGCGATTTGGGAAACGTTGTCACCTTCGGCAAGCAACGCATCGATCACAACGCGGACATGTCGGCGGAGGTGCGGGCTTTCTTCGCCGGCATCAACGAGCGTTACGGCGAGACGATTCAAACCCTTCAGTCGATAGGCCAGGAAACCCGCGAGCTTCCGGCGCTCGATTACGAAGAGGTGTTGCGTCAAATCCGTCCGACGTCGAACGCCCTGGTGGTCGAAACCGATCAGGAAGCCAAAGTGCTCGGGTTCGCCGACGTTTGGCCGCCAATGGACCCGAACATGCCGGCGCGGGCGGCGGGTTTTGGCCAGCGGCTTTTCAAGGGCGAAGAGAAAATCGCATCGGCTATTCTGCAACTGACCGAGGAGGACAAGACCGCCGTTACGTTTGTTCGCTACGGCGGAGAGCCGTTGTTCTCTTCGCCGTCGGGCGCTCATCCGAGGCAAGCTTATTACACCAAGGTGAAGGATTTGCTGGAGGAGGCCAACTTCGTGGTCAACGAGTGGGACTTGTCGATGGCACCGGTTCCTCCGGCGATCGATCCTCCGCCATCGCGCACGCTCTACATCGTGCTGCGTCCGTCTCTGCCGGCGAACCCGATGCAGCAACAGCAGCCGCAGTTTTCCGAGGCTGATGAGAAGAAGCTGCTCGATGCGATGGGGGAGAGTCCACGTGCGCTCTTTCTAGCCGGTTGGTCGCCGGGGCCTTTCGGTGCCTATCCCGATCCGTATCCGTTCGACAACTACCTCAACGACAACTGGGGCATCCACGTCGCCTCGGACATCCTGCTGATCAACGCGGTGATGGGTCAGAAGCCCGGCGAGTATTCGCTGGCTCAGTCAAGTTTGTTCATTGACCAGTTCGATCGTTCGGACCATCTACTGGTTCGCGCTCTTCGCGGGCAGCACATGACGCTGCCTTACCTCGCACCTTTGGATATCGCTTCGGACCTGCCCGAAGGTGTCGCGGTGCAGCCTCTGTTCGAGCTTAAGAAAACGGGCAGCCTGTGGGGTGTGAAGGACGTTACCAAGTACATCGAGTCAGCCCGTCAGATGAAGAGCGTCAAGAAAGACCCGAACGACATCTACGGCCCGTTTACCGTTGCGGCGGCTGCCCAGAAAGGCGACGCCAAGATCGTGGTCATCAGTTCGCGAGACTGCATGAGCGATGGGATCGCGGCGATGGAGGCGTGGGCGATTACCTCGGAAGGCCCGACGCGCGTGCGGATGAATCCGGGCAACATTCGTCTGCTGGTGAACACGCTGCATTGGCTTAACGATCGAACGGAGTGGCTGGACGTCGGCGTACCGGTCGGTGTGGCGACGATCGAGATCGAAGAGGGGCCTGCGTTGAATTTTGTTCGGGCGTTTGTCTACGGCGTTTGGCCGGCGGTGGCGTTGTGCTTCGGCGGCGTGGCATGGTGGATCAGACGGAGATAGGGGACGATGCAATTCAAAACCACCGCCGTCATGGCGATCCTGTTCATCGGGTTGCTCTCGTGGCTGCTGTTGGACAAGCCGCACATTCAGGGCAATGAGGCTGACGCACCCAGCAAGGTTTCGCCGACGGGTTTCTCGGAACAGTTGTTTGGGAACGCGCCCGAGGTTGAGGAATTCCAAGCCCTCGTCGTCAAATGGGCGGGCAAGGAGCCTTGGCGGTTCGAGCGAGCCAACGACAAAACGGGGTCTGAGGCTGAGTGGAAGATGACCACGCCGATTGAGTCATCGGTTCCGCGATACGAGATCGAGAATGCGATTCGCACAGTTAAGGACTTGAACTATCAGATCAAGTATGCGTCCGGCAGTGAAAATGCCATGTCGGCTGAGCAGGCTGGTTTGGCACCGGCGCGCGTCCAAATCTCACTGATTCAAAAAGACGGCGACGAGCTTTCGGTCGAGGTGGGCAAACCGGCTGGTGCCAACGAGACATACGTTCGTCGAACCGGTGAGCCGGATGTTATCGTAGCGCGACAGAACCTCGAAAGAGTCGTGAAAAAGAGCGTGAACGACTACCGCGACAAGGGCTTGATCAAGTTCACGCTCAGTGAAGCCGTTGGCATGAAGATCGTACACAGGCCGGCGGACGGCGAAGTGGTAACGTACCGCCTCACCAAGTCCGACGACGATTGGCGGTTCGAGGAGCCGTTCAACGCGGACGCCGATGATCGCACGATCACCGGCGCGGTCACGTCGGCTGCCCGGTTGCGCGCGATCGAATGGGCGGCCGCTGAATCGGCTGACAGTCTCCGACGCTTCGGGCTGGATCAGCCTTCGCTCGAAGTCGAAATCACCACGCGCACCGAGGTCGACGCGCCGACCGAGGACGATGGTGATGAAACGGATGACGGGCCGCTGGCAAAGGTAACCGAGGTAATCGAAACGCATGCGTTCGCTCTTTCCGAGCGAAGTCCGCTGGGCAAGGATACTTCGGTCTATTGTCGCGTGCTCGGTAGCGAGGCTGTCGCGATCGTGTCCAAAACGGTCGGCGCGAAGTTCAAGCCCGACCTCGAAAAATGGCGAAACATGGACGTCTGCCCGGTCAACGTCAAGAACGCGACGGCGATCAGCATCAAAACGTCGGACGGGGCAGCCCAGCTCAAGAAGAACGATCAGGGTGCGTGGGTTTTCGAAGACACGGGTTCGATCGCGGACCGCGGTGAGATCGTCGAGTTGCTCACGACCATCGACGGATTGAAGGCGCTCAACTTTGCGGACGGCGTCGATGTTCGCGATCCCGCTTTCGGCCTGACCGCCGCCCGGGCGACGATCGAGTTGACCCTTCCGGGGTTGGACCAGCCCGAACGCTTCACGCTCGGCAACGCGACCGACGACGTATCCAAACGTGTGTACTACCTTCGACGGGGCGAATCCACGTCCATCGCAAAAATCCGCGCGGACGAAGCGGCAGTGCTCAATCGCCCGCCAACCGCCTACCTGAATCGTGAAGTGCTTCAACTGTCGAGCACCTCGATCAAGTCCGTACGGATCGATCGGGCCAATCTCGTTTCCGGCGAGCCTGAGTCGCTCACACTGGCGCGACGCGAAACCGGCTGGCGTATGACTTCACCCGTCGACGCGCCGACCGACACAACAACAGCCGTCAAGCTGGTTGCGACATTGGCCAACCTGACCGCAGACAAGGTGGCAGCCACGTCCGACGACGGCAGCTTCGGCCTGTCATCGCCGGTGGTTACTATTACCGTCACGCACGCGGGTACGCCGATCATCAAAACCGAAGCCGACGACGATCAAAGCGATTCGGCAGTGGAGGACGTGATCGTTCACCTGCGCATCGGTGAAGCCAAACGAAATCACTACATCGTCAAAAACGACGCCCCAACCGTCTACCAGCTTCGCCCCGTCGATTTCGACGTCATGCTTGCCGAGTTTCGCAACAGGAACGTCTTCGATTTCCAGCAATCGCAATCTGTATCGGTTTCCGTCACCAACGGAGCGCAATCGCTCAAGTTCGACAAAAAAGATGAAGGCTGGGTGTTCGCGTCGGAACCCGATTTGCCGATCGACCAGGCCAAGGTGACCAACCTGATCATCCAGATGCAGGATCTGAAACTGAAACGATACGTAGCCTACAATATCGACGATCCCGGAAAATTCGGACTGGACACCCCGCGTCGAATCGTCACCGTGGCCACGGACGAAAACCGGACGTACCAGCTGCTGATTTCGTCGAAAACCTGCGAAAAAGACGCCGAAAACAGCCTGTACGCGATCATCGGGGGGACGAAGGATGTGTTTCTGATCACGACCGATTCCGCAGCCCGTTTCGACGTAACACTTGACGACATCGAGAAATCAGCCGATTCCTAATAAGATGAAACTGCTTCTTATCAGACACGGCGAATCCGGCGCGGTCGGCCAAAACGGCGTCACGACCGATGAACAGCGAGAACTGACCGAGGTGGGCGTTGAAAAATCACGCCGCGCCGCAACAGCCCTCAACCGGATGGACATCCGGCTGGAGGCGATACTGACCAGCCCTTACCCTCGGGCTGTGCGTACGGCTCAACTGCTTTGCGAAGGCCTACACCACACGCCGCAACTGCGCGAGCGCGACAGCCTGCGCCCCTGCGACGCAATTGACGACGCCGTGCGCGAAATCGAGATGAGTCGCGAGCTGCGCACCATCGCGATTTGCGGCCACGAGCCGACGCTTTCCGCCGTCGCGGACCACCTGCTCGGTTCGCGACAGGGGCCCAGCCTCATTTTCCACACCGGCTCCATCGCGTTCATGCAACTCGATGTCAGCCGGAAGCGTCCGGAGGGTGTCCTGTTCTGGTTCCTCGATTCGCACCATCTCGATCTTATCTCACAATCGCCGTAGCCCCGGCGGCAACTCTTCCGTTACGTGCGGTATGAAACAGCCATTTGGCCCAGCCCTCGATTCGCACCGAAACTCGGACGTGCTGATTCGAAACGGAGTCTTCACGTCACGTCCCCGCCACACAAAGCTGCCTCGACACGAATACTGTGACACTTCAACGGGATTCGCACGGAGTTTTCGGAACATGCGAGCTTAGGATACGCGAAAAAGCGATTATCGGGTGAATTTGAGGCTGCCATTGGCGTTCGTTTTCGCTATGATGGTGGCTGGAGAAGCGGGTGCATTTCACAAACGAATGGAGGGTGAAAGTGCGCGGATTCCTTGGTTATGCCGGAACGGCGGTCGTTGTTGTTCTGGTTTTGAGTCTGACGGTGGCGGGGCAGCTCCTGCCATTCCAAGTGGTCAGGGCCATTCAATCAGCAGACGCAATCGAGCAATCGTTTCGTTTCGATCCTCGGACGGGCGAGCTTGTACGCGCACCGTTCGGCGTTCCCGAGGGTGGCGTTCCCACGCCGGGGCCTGACGTTGTGGTGGGCCTGATCGAGTCGACCGGGCAATTCGGCCGCGTCGGTCCGATCGGCGAGGGCACGGTCGGGTTGGCTTTGCGCACGACTTCCTGCAACAAGGGCGACGCTCCGTTGCACTGGTTCCAATTGCCCAGCACCGATCATCCGTTGATCGCGATGAATATGTACCGGCTTCAGCCCGTGGACGGTGCCGAACGGTTCGAGCAGATCGGTCAATCCTGGGTAAAGCACGCCTTCGCGGTGTTCGAGGGCGACGCTTGCCAATATGGGTGTATGTCCAGCGGATCGAACGATATGTTGGGTGTTGGCTGCTCGGATCCTTACAGCAGTTCTCTGAACGCGACGCAGTGCGGCCTGGGTCCGCGGGCGGCGTTCAACCCTTATACGGGGGCGATGCTGCTGGGGCCAGCGGTCGGCGGCAGCCCGTGCGGGGCGCTCAACTTCCCTTCGCGCAACCACAACGGCCACTCGCACAACGGCATCTCTCACCGATTACAGGTTAAGGATGTGGATTTGATGCCTGAATTCAACGTTGACGCGCGCTATTTCGTAGAGGCTCAGTATGTCACGCCCCACGAATTCACCGATGCCGCCGCGTTCGGCAACCAGAACATGCACAACAACGTAAGCTGGCAGGAGGTGAGCGTTACGGGGCCGAACATGCTTGGGCAATTCGTCTTCGCGAATGTGACCGGAACAATTCCAGAAGAGCAGGCCGTCGACGCTTGGATATCCGCGACGAAAAGACTGGTCGAACCCGCGCCGGGCGAGGATGGCCGGGCGTTCGTTGCGTACGACGTAACCAATTTAGGGACCGGATTTTGGCGATACGAATTCGCGGTCTACAACATGAACCTTGACCGGGCGATCGGATCGTTCAGCGTGCCGGTTGTCGCGGGCACGACCGTTACGAACATGGGCTTTTCCGCTCCGTTGAATCATGCCCCGGAGGCCAACACGCCGACATGGTCCAACGATCCCTGGTCGATAGTACACGAGAATGAAGCCGTCACCTTTTCGACGCTTCCGCTGGCGTTTGACCCCAATGCCAACGCGATTCGCTTCGGAACTCTGTACAACTTCAGATTCGACGCCGACGCCCCTCCGGGCAACGCAGACGCCACGGTCGGATTCTTCAAGATCATCGGCGAATCGACCGTCTTGGTGGCAGCACCCTCACCGCCCTGCATGGAGGACTTCGAGTGCGACGATAAAGTCACCTGCAACGGCGTCGAGGCGTGCATCGGGGGTGAGTGCATCAGCCCGTTCACGGAGGACTGCAATAAGAATGGTCGCGAGGATACGTGCGACATAGCCGAGATGTTTTCGGATGACATCAACGTCAACAGTGTTCCCGACGAGTGTGAGCAACTGGGCGATTTCGACGGAGACGGCGATACCGATCTCAACGACTACAAAGGTTTCTTCGGTTGCTGGCTGGACCCGAGCGGCAACAATTGCGCCGTGTTCGACCTGAATGGCGACGGCACGATAGGCCTGCCCGATTTCGGCGTGTTCCAAAGAATGTTTGAGGCGGGGACCGCGTGTCCGGTCGTCACCGGCACAGGCCTGAATCCGGGCGAAGGCGATGGCCCGTTGGTGCAAATTTTCGTCTCGTACACTTCCGACGACGGCATGGTGGCCATGCACCCCTGCCTGCCGATTATCGGTTGCATCGAGATCATCCTTTCACCCAGCGGCCAGGGCCAGATCACGATGGCGTGTGCGGAGACGTTCAGCCTTGGCGAAGTGAGTTTTGTCGACGGCGAAGGCGAAGTCACATTCATGGGTGAAATCACCTTCGAGCGCGGTGAAGACATCGCCTGCGGAACGCAGATAAGCTTACGCCTCGCTCAGCCGTGCAACATTGAGTTGGATGTCGAGTAGCACTCACTCGTTCTGTGCGCCAGCTTGACACGATGTTGTCCGCTGGATAGCGTGCGCGCGAAACCTTCTGTCTGATTTGAACGGGTCCGGTTTCGGGCCCGTTTTAACGCGCACGGAGCGACGGATTGTGTCGAACACCCACACACACAATGAACACACCTGCGTCGTCGGCCTGGGTTGGGGCGACGAAGGCAAGGGCAAGGTCGTGGACCTTCTTTGTCCGCACTACGATTTTGTCGTTCGATTCAACGGGGGTGCCAACGCAGGGCACACCGTCTACGTCGGCGACGAAAAATTCGCGCTGCATCTGTTGCCCAGCGGCGTGTTGCACGCGGACAAGCAGGCTGTCGTCGGGTCTGGCGTCGTGGTGGATCCGATCGCGCTGGTCGATGAAATCGAAATGCTCTCCCAGCGCGGGATCGATATCGACGGACGGCTGCACATCAGCGACCGGGCACATGTCGTGCTCGCCTACCACAAAACGGAAGACCTCTTGAGCGAATCGGCAGCTGGTGACTCGGGACAAATCGGCACAACATCGCGCGGCATAGGCCCGTGCTACGCGGACAAGATGCGGCGGACGTCGGCGATTCGCATGTCCGATCTGCGGAACTGGGATTTGCTTTCGAGCCGCGTGCGTGCGGTGGCCGATATGAAGCGGCGGACGTTGTCAGCCATGAGCGGGCAAAACGTTGCTATCGATGCCGAGGCGATTCTTTCGGAATTAAAGCCATGCGTCGAGCGCATCCGCCCGCTGATTGGCGATACGATGTTGCGGCTTCACGATGCCTCGATGGACGGAAAACGGTTTCTGTTTGAAGGGGCCAACGGGTCGTTGCTGGATATCGATCACGGAACGTACCCGTATGTGACGTCGAGCGGCACGACGGCCAACAACGTCGGCAATGGTTCGGGTGTTCCGGCGCGAAGCATCGCCAACGTGCTGGGCGTGACCAAATCGTACGCCACGCGCGTCGGTCACGGACCCTTCGTGACGGAATTGGACAATGCCGCCGGCCAGCGTATCCGCGAGGTCGGCCACGAGTACGGCACGACAACCGGACGCCCCCGGCGTTGCGGATGGTTTGACGCCGTCGCGACAACCTACAGCGTGCGATTCGGCGGTGTGACCGAGATAGCGCTCATGCACCTCGACACGCTGAGCGGGTTCGAGACCGTTGGCTTGTGTACCGGATATCGTCTCGACGGGCAGGCGCTGCGCACGCCGCCGTCGGATTGCAGCACACTGGAGCGTGTGGAGCCGGTTTTCGAATTCGTCAAAGGCTGGTCGGAAGACCTGCGTTCGGTGGATTCCTACGAACGGTTGCCGGAGACCGCTCGTAACTATATACAGAGGATTGAATCTCTGGTGGGTGCGCCGGTGACGATCATCAGCGTAGGGCCTGAGCGAACGCAAACCATCGTGCGAAACACGCGGGTCGTGTCTGCACGCGAAGAGGCGGGAACATAGTGACATCATGCCCGTAGAGGCTTTGGACACACGCATGCTGCTCGGTCTGGAACCGGATCAGCTTCCGCGACACATCGCCATCATCATGGATGGCAACGGTCGCTGGGCGAAGCGCCGATCAATGCCGCGTATCGCAGGCCATCGCCAGGGTGCCAAGGCGGTTCGCGCGGTGGTCACGCACTGCGCGAGGCTGGGCATCGAAGCACTCACCCTTTACAGCTTCAGCGCGGAAAATTGGAAGAGACCCAAACGCGAGGTCGATTTCCTGATGGACCTCTACGGCGAGTACCTGATCGCCGAGCGCGGCGAGATCATGGAGAACAACGTCCGCCTCGTACACCTGGGCCGACGCGAAGGCCTGCCCGATTCCGTCCTCCGCGAAATGGACACCACCGTCGAACAGAGTCAGAACAACACCGGCTTGAAACTGTGCCTCGCACTCAACTACGGATCACGCACGGAAATCGTCGACGCCGTGCGGAGAATTGCCGCGACGGTGCGCGACGGTGCGCTCGACGTGAACGATATCGATGAAACCGTCATTGCGGATTCGCTGTATACCGCCGGTTTGCCCGATCCCGATCTTCTCATCCGCACCGCCAATGAGCGGCGCATCAGCAACTTCCTGCTCTGGCAGATCAGCTACACGGAAATCCACGTGACGGAACGGTTTTGGCCTGAATTCGATGTGGAAATGCTTAACGAAGCCATCCGTGACTTCGCAGGCCGCGAACGACGCTACGGCGACACGGAAGCAGCTAGGGCTAAACTTCTGAAGTCCTGATAGCCGATGCGATAGGCTACAACTGCGCTGTCACCGGTGACTCGATCCCGCCTGCGCGGGGATGTTTCGGATCGATGTCGGGGCGTGGACCACGAGGGCAAGCCATGAGTGATACGACCAAACGTTCGGTGGCGATGATCGGCTCTTACGTGCCGCGACGGTGCGGTATCGCCACATTCACGCACGATCTTTCGACCGGCATTGCGGAATCCGTCTTCGGCGAGCCGCTGTCCAAGTCGCCGCACGTAGGCATCATCGCCCTGAACGACCACGACGAAACGTACGCCTACGACGCTCAGGTTGCTCACGAATTGCGCGACCACGTAAAAGAGGACTACCGAAACGCAGCCGATTTCCTCAATCACAGCAAATACGAAGCCGTCTGCATTCAACACGAGTACGGAATCTACGGCGGGCGTGACGGCGATTACCTGCTGGCCATGCTGGATCGCTTGACGAAACCGGTAATCTGCACGTTGCACACCGTGCTGGCCGAGCCAAGCCCGGGGCAATACCGTGTTCTGCGCGAGTTGGTCGATCGCAGTGCCACGGTCGTGGTGATGGCGCAACGCGCCGTCCAAATGCTCGTGGAAGTCTTCAATATTTCACCCGCGAAAATCAGCCTCATTCACCACGGCGTACCCGACGCACCGTTCGGCGACACCGAACCTTTCAAACGCCGGTTCGAAGTCGCAGGCCGACCCACAATTCTCACCTTCGGTCTACTGGGGCCTAACAAGGGCATCGAGAACATGATCGAAGCCGTCGCCCGCGTCGTGCCGGAGCATCCCGACTTGGCCTACATCGTGCTCGGGGCGACGCACCCAGGCGTCAGGCGCGAATCAGGCGAATCCTATCGCCTGGGCCTGGAGAAGCTGGCGGATCAACTGCGCGTCACGGACAACGTAGCCTTTCACAACCGCTATGTATCGCTCGATGATCTTTGCGAATACCTGTGCGCCTCGGACATTTACGTCACGCCCTATCGATCGGAACAACAGATCGTCTCAGGCACGCTGGCCTATGCGGTCGCGTGTGGTTGTGCAGTGGTTTCAACGCCCTACTGGTACGCACAGGAAATACTGGCGGACGACCGCGGCATGCTGGTTCCGTTCGACGATGTCGATGCACTCGTCGACGCTTTACACACGTTGCTGGGCGATGACGGGCGACGCACGAAACTACGCAAGAGCGCGTACGACTTTGGCCGAAGTATGGTATGGAGCAATGTGGCTTGGGAGTATGCAAAAGTGTTGGATGCAGCCGTCAAAGAACACGTATCGGAAAGCCCACCGCCCACAGAGGCGAAACGCCCAGCCATGCGGCTGACACTGCCCGAGGTCCGGCTGGATCATCTTCACCGCATGTCCGACGACACGGGATTGCTCCAGCACGCGGTGCATGCAACGCCCGATCGACGTCACGGATATTCCGTCGATGACGTAGCCCGAGGGATGGTCGTAACCGCCACACGCTATCGCCTGTTCAAAGACGAGAAGGTGCTGCGTTTGTTCGACACTTACCTGTCCTGCATACATCACGCTTGCAACGACACAGGCCGGTTCCGCAATTTCATGTCCTACGAGCGACGCTGGCTGGAGCAGGACGGAAGCGATGATTGTCAGGGTCGCGTGCTTTGGGCGTTGGGTTGCGGGGTGGCGCACGCGCCGCATTCTCTCTCGCGTGAACTATGCGAGACACTCTTTCAGGGGCTGGCACCCCATTTTGACAAAATTCAACCCATGCGATCACTGGCGTTCGCCATCCTCGGGTGCGAGTATTTTCTCAGGCGCAACCCGAATGACACAAGAATCGCGGACATGATGGGCAGATTGGCAAGCCGCATCGCGGAGCGTTTCGACCGGAACGAATCGGCTGACTGGCGTTGGTTCGAAGACGTGGTCACCTACGACAATGGGCGACTGTCTCAGGCGATGATCGTCGCCGGCATGCATTTCAACGATGAAACGATGGTGGCCCGCGGCTGCCGTGTTCTCGACTGGCTTCTGGAGGTCCAGACGGGCGATGGCGGGCAGTTGTCGCTCATCGGCAACGAGGGTTGGCTGAGGCGGGGTCAGACCAAAGCCGAATTCGATCAACAGCCCGTCGAAGTGTCCGCACTGGTCAGCGCCTGCCAAGCCGCTTTTCGGGCGGGCGGACAGCAACGCTATCTGCGCGAGATGCGCCGGTGTTTCGACTGGTTCCTCGGCTCGAACGATCAGAAGAAACCCCTTATCGATTTCAAGACCCGAGGCTGCTTCGACGGATTGACCCGCGACGGCGTCAACGCGAATCAGGGGGCGGAGTCGCTTCTTTCGTGGCTGATGTCGCTGCTGATCATGCACGAAATGCAGACCGGCGATCCGACGCAACGCCTGGGCTGACGTATTCCGCGACCGCCACCCGCTTGGAGCAATCATCGATGACCTGCGATTCGGGCTGTGAAGACCTGTTCACGCGTTGCGCGCAAAACCCGATTCTCTCTGCGCGGGATTGGCCTTACCCGATCAACACCTGTTTCAACGCGGGCGCGACCAAACTGGCCGATGGCCGGACGCTGCTGCTGGTCCGTGTGGAAGACCGTCGCGGTATATCGCACCTGACAGCCGCCCGCAGCACCGATGGCATCACGAATTGGGAGATCGACGGCGCACCGACCCTCGGACCGGAACCCGAGCAATACCCGGAAGAGGAATGGGGCGTCGAGGATTCGCGCATTACCCGCCTCGACGAAATCAACCAATACGCCGTTACCTACACCGCCTATTCGTCAGCCGGACCAGCCGTCGCTTTGGCGACAACGACCGATTTTCATAGCTTCGAGCGGCTTCGCGTCGTTCTGCCGCCGGACAACAAGGACGCCGCCCTTTTTCCCGAGCGCGTGGGTGATCGCTGGGCCATGCTGCACCGTCCGATGCCCGCGTCGAAAAAGGGGTCAGGCGATATCTGGATTTCGTACTCGCCCGACCTGCGTCACTGGGGCGATCATCGGCGGATACTTCATTCCCGAAGCGGAGCCTGGTGGGACGCGGGCAAAATCGGCATTTCCCCGCCGCCGATCAAAACGCCCGAAGGGTGGCTGCTGCTGTATCACGGCGTGCGCAACACCGCCGCCGGCTGCATCTACCGCGTTGGGGCAGCCCTGATGGACCTGGAAAATCCCGAGCGACTCATCCGCCGAGGCGACGAGTGGCTCTTCGGGCCTGAAACAGATTACGAGCGATTCGGCGATGTCGGCTACGTGTGCTTTCCGTGCGGGGCGACGGTGGATGAATCCAGCGGGATGCTCCATCTGTACTACGGCGCTGCGGACACGGTCATGGCACTCGCGACAGCCCGTCTCGACGACGTGACAGATTTCCTGCTTCGCGACGGACGATAAGTCGCAACTACTCGAAAATTCGCGGCTCGATCCGCCTGAAGCGAATCCGCCCTACAGACCCGCAAGCCTTTCGACGAGGTCAACGGTGCGGTTGGAATAGCCCCACTCGTTGTCGTACCACGAGTAAACCTTGACGAGATTCCCACCGTTGGCGGGCATGGTCATAGTGCTCAAGCCGTCGATGATGGATGAGTGCGGGTTGCCCACAATATCACTGCTGACCAGCGGATCCTCACTGTATTCCATAATCCCCTTGAGCTTGCCGGCGGCGGCCCTCAGGGCGTCGTTCACCTCTGCCGCCGTGACGCTCTTGCTCAAAGTGGCCACAAGGTCCGTAAGTGATCCGTCTGCCACCGGAACACGCAACGCCAATCCGTTGAGCTTGCCGTTGAGCTCGGGAATGACCTTGCCCACCGCTTTGGCAGCGCCGGTGGACGTGGGAATGATGTTGACCGCCGCCGCCCTGGAGCGACGCGGATCCTTGTGAAGCTGATCGGATATTTTTTGATCGTTCGTGTAGGCGTGAACGGTGGTCATTAACCCTTCGACAAGGCCAAACTCCTGATGCAACACGTTGACCAGCGGAGCGAGGCAATTCGTGGTACAGCTCGCGTTGGAAACGCACTTGTGCTCAGCCGTGAGCTTGTCGTCGTTCACACCCAAAACAACGGTAAGGTCCGGCTCGTCACTCGCGGGAGCGGAGATGATAACCTTCTTCGCACCGGCGGTCAGATGGTCCCCGTAACCGCCCTTGTCCGAAGCGCGCTTCGTGAAGAACCCAGTCGATTCAACAGCCACATCGACGCCGAGATCGCCCCACGGCAGCTTCGCGGGCGAGCGTTCAGCCAGAACTCTCACGGATTGACCGTTGACCTTGAACCCATTCTCTTCGACTTCGACCGTTCCGTTGAAACGTCCGTGAACGGAATCGTATTTGAGCAGGTGCGCCAGGTCTTTGGGGCTGCCAAGGTCGTTAATGGCGACGACCTGTAGCTTGTCGCCGCGCGCTATCGCTGCACGAAACACGAGCCTTCCGATCCGTCCGAAACCGTTGATGCCTACCTTGATGGCCATAGTCGATTCACCCGCTGAAAATAAAATGTGTCAGTCCGGCTGGAACCACGCTCGTCCCGGCCGCCGCCCAGCACCGCGCATGCCAAAGAACGAGGCTACATTAGAAGAGGCATGGAATTGGGTCAAGACGCTGGAGGGGCGACATTTGGCTGATGGGGGCATCCCAAGACGGGTGGCCATTCGTGGTGCAGGGTGGCATCTATGAGCGAGTCTCCGTCAAGAGGGTTGCGGGAAGAATTCGGGATCTTTCCAAGCATCTATTCGGCATCGCCACCAGGGTGTGCCATTTAACGATTTCGAGCCAGCCCCATTCACGGTCGCGGCGTCTTGT
>JAJDDQ010000011.1 GCA_029260215.1 Phycisphaerae bacterium | reverse complement strand
CCGCGGATCAGGCCGACAAGAAAGCAGAAAAGTAAAACAGGCTTGCAGGAAGACTGGAAAATGAAGTACAAAGGAACCAACATCATTGGCCGGTTTTAACCCGCCCGCACGTGGCTGCTTTTAACCTGCCCGGTGACAGTAGCGCTTTGACAACCTCCGGCGGACGCGGAGCGCACTCCGCTTGTCCGCCATCATCACGCCGCCAATCGAGGCCGCTTCTCCCGAAGCGGTCTCGGTTGACCGCACTGCATCGTCCTTACCCAGAAAGCCCGTACGGCAGGCGGAGACGGAGCAATGCTCCGCCCGCCCACCGTGGGCCACGTCATCGAAATGGGTCAAAACCCGTCGCTCCTTTCGTCGTTGCATCGTGCTCAGCACCACCCGTTAGCACGCAAACGGACCGCCACTGCCTTGCAGCGGACACCGCCGGGCTCCCGCCCGCTTTCTACTCAGAGCACACTCCCAGACTCACCCGTTTGAAGCACCAGGCCGACAAGCCAGGCACCGGCTACCACACCGGAAGGATGAGCCCTTCCCCGGTTATTCACGTCCATCACACAATCGGTCACGTCGCTTGACCTGTACCGTATGTCCCAAGCTCCCGCTCGGGCATAGTTTCCGCACTCGCGTTGGCGAGAGCGATTTCGCCGGGCAGAACACAGAAGCTCCTCAGCTACCCATCGGCAGAGGTCTTTCTAACGCGGTTCGGCACCGTCTCCGATTGCGTTTACTGGCAAGGGCTTGACGCCCCTTTCGTCGTTGAGCTATTCATCGTGGGATTTTTCTTCCCATCGCCGAGCGTTATCATCCGCCCGGCCCCGCCTGTCACCAGACGAGGACTCCCGACGCCAGCCACGTTGAACGAACCCCAAAGGCCAGAGGCCAAAGAGGTCACGAGCCCCGTGGACCGGATTGATTACCGGCTTTGGGCGTGACGGCCCGCCATTCGGCGGGTCTGTCCCGGTCGCCCGCATTCACGCATGGCGTATGGGATCGAACCTGGAGATTGGAACTTCGTTTGACAGAAGCGGTTTACTTCCAGGAGCCTCCCTCGAACCGGACAAGCAGTAGGGTAAGGAGCCAGCGAGCCCGTTCTCGACTTGTACTCAGCTGAGGCACAAGTTTCTTCAAGAATGCTTTTCCAACACCTCCCCCCCAAACCGGACGTGACAGTTTCCTTGTCATCCGGCTTTCCAGTAGTTGCAGTCATGCGAGCGCCCTGCCGTCATGGGTTCCAGTGTGGATGTTGTCGTGGCAGCCTCCGCAGACGACAAGTGTCTTGCGTCTTCGACCAGCCATGACTTTCTCCCAGTCCGCCTTTGGCGATCGTCCCTTGCGGTTGAGGTCAGCAAGCTTGCGAACGTGATGCACTTCGATGTCATGCTTCGCGCCACAGAGTTCGCACTCGTTTGCAAGGAGCCGGTCGAGTAGCTCGGACCTTCCACTCCACACTTTCGTCTCGACGTCGGTGACAGAAGCCCATTTTTCCCGTTTCATCGGGATGGCACCGAAGTGCGCTTCCAATGGCTTCTTACCGGGTCGGTCCACCGTTACCTGAAGCACCTTGTAGGTGCCATCAGCCGTCTTCAAGTCGGTCTTGAGACGCTGGTAGACCTTGTTCCGTGTCGTCCTCCACTTGTTTGCCAGCGTTTTGGTCAACGACTGCTCGGCTACCCATTTGAGCCGTTGCAGTTCGTGGACGTTGTACGCCAGCTGGTAGTATTGGACGACACCCCGAACCTCCGCTTGGTACTGAACGATGATGCTGTAAGCATCGTCATTCAGTCTCTCTGGCAGGTGCATCGGTTTTCCAAAGCGCATGTACATCGAACATTGTGCTCGAACAACACGTTTTGGTACCCGAAGCCCGATTCCACCGTTGATGTTTCGCTGGCCACGACCATCGCGCCAGCTATCACTGTGGAGTGCGTGGACCTCGTAGCCGAGAAAGTTCGCTTTACCATCACGCGCATGCGTGATGAGCGTCTTTTCAGCGTTGAGTTCAAGCTTCAGCTCGTCACGCAAATACCGCGCGAGCCTCCTCTTGATGTCCTCCGCTTCGGTCTTTGGACCAATGAACCCAAGCAGAAAGTCATCGGCGTAGCGAACATACCAAAGACGACGGAAATTCTCGTCTCTGGGATTTCGCGAGGGAAGTTGCCTTGCTTCCTTGAGAAGAGCCTTTGCTCTCTCAGGTTGCCCGGACTTCCTCGCACGCCACGCCGCAACCGTCCGTCGGACGTATGCCGGATTCGTTCTCCGGTTCTGACCACGTGTGTTCGCTGGAACAAGCTCCGTCTCTACGAATCGGTCAAGCCTGTTCAGAACCAAATTGCTCAGGATGGGGCTGATCACCCCGCCCTGAGGCACGCCGCTGTACGTTGCGTTGAACGTCCAGTCTTCGAGGTAGCCAGCAACAAGCAAGCTGCCAACTAACCGGTTGAAGCGTCCATCGTGAATATTCTCCCGTAGTACGTCGAGCAACACCGAATGGTCAATGTTGTCGAAGCACGCTGAGAGGTCTCCCTCAATGAACCACTTCGTTCCTTTCCCTCTTGACCAGACGTCTCGGAGTGCCGTGTGGCATCCTCGACTTGGTCGAAACCCGTGGGAGTGCGGAGAGAACTGCGGCTCGAAGTAGGCCTCCAAGATGGAGCGCATCACTTCTTGCAGAAGCTTGTCACTCCACGTCGGCATTCCGAGCGGTCGTTTCTTCCCGTTCTTCTTCGGGATGTACGTTCGCCTGACCGGAGTCCATCGATACCGCTCGTAGCGTAACGCTTCGATTATGGTATCGATTTTGCGAACTGACATTCCGTCCACCGTCTCCGGTGAACTCCCAGGGGTCATCGCACCCTTGTTCGCGTACAGCTTCGCGTAGGCCCTGAGGTACAAGTCTTGCTGAAACAGCAGTCGGTATACCCGTTCCAGTGGCAACCCACGTTGGCCACGCTCACTGATGATGGTAAGGATTGCTTCGGCGTTACGCATCTCGCGTACCTCCGCATCTTCCCATCACAACTACCTGTCCCCCTTTGCCCTGTGGACGGCTTTCCCGTCCTCCTTGGTGGGTCGTTACTCCCACGACTACTATGGGGACTCCGTTACCATAGGGCTCTCGCCCCTTAGGCAATCCCGTGTTCCGTCGCTGTGGAACGTTATAGAGTGACGTAGGTTCCTGACTCATGCCCTTTAGTGGGGTCATTCCCCACCGCCTGCCTGGCAGAATTTCACGCGAACGAGAAGTGGTATTCGCGTGTCCAGGCAGCGTCGACAACAGACGTGGTATCAACGGATGTGCCGTTTCCATCGCTGGGCATTCAGATTCAAGTAGTCTAACTTTAACCATATCACTCAAACGTTGCGGGACGACGCGCTACACGTCTTCATCACGTCTCCCGCTTTATCAACATGCTCTTGTCCCCTCCACGTTTCCGCTTCAGGTAAGCTGATTCATTTCGGAGCATCATCCTGAACTCCGGCTGACTATGTCAGCAATTCCTACAACGCATTTCACGGCGCACACTCTCATGGCACGTCGCTCTACGGATCGACCTCACAACGAGTAAAAACCCGTTCATGACAGGTGGTAAGCCCATCCCCTTAGCCGCGATGGTGAGTCGCGGTTTACCGGGCGAGGTCGCCCATCACCACCGACAACAACGATGTGGTAACGAATAGCTGCGGAACGCCAATTCCGCTGCACCTGCGGTACCACACGTGGCAACGCGCCGAACACCCGTCAATGCTTCATGCGACTTGAATTACGGCGCACGACGTACGTGCTGACGCGCGCGGGTTTGCACGGGGCCTTGGCCACACGCGCCCTCTTTCGTTTTGCGCTTGGGGACGTTTCCTGCTAGATTTTCGGGGGGGGGAATCACAAAACCGCAGGTTAAAAGGGATGAATCAGGATTCACTTACAGTACGCGATCGCATTGAAATCCTGCTACGCGAGTACGACGCGCTGTATGGGCTGCTGAGGTTTCGGCTCGAAGCGATGGACCGGCGATTGCCGCTGGTGGGCGGCGGTTTCCTGTTCCTGCTCGGCTCGCTCTCTTCCCTGCCCTCACCCGTTCGGCTTACGTTCCTGCTGATGCTGCCCGCAGCCATCGGTTGGCTGATGGCCACCACCGTTGGCCACGCACGTGCCAAGGAAGACCACCTGCGCCGCATCGACGAAATCGAACGCGAGGTGAATCAGATGGGCGGTGCGGAGTTGCTGGTGTTTCAATCGCAACATCCCAATCGGCGACAACCCATCGCCGGACGAACCGGTTCGGGCACCGTGCTCGCGCTGATGACGATGTGTCTCGCCATGCTGGCCGCCTGCTGGTACTTGTTTCAATTGCAGGCCGCCGCGACGCTCGCGACGACGGCGTACGGTGCGTACCTAGGGCTCATTGCGATTGTGATTGTCATGCTGAGATTCGGCCTGGCGAACTACGACTACCAACGTTGCCGCGAAGACAGAAATTCCTGACGGGTGGCTGGCCGCGCACGCGGCGCGTTCCGACAGGTCGAGCCGGTTCCCGGCTCGACCGGCGGACGCTGCTCAAGCCTCGGAAAACCCGTCCGCAGGGGTTGCCCTTCGGCCCACCCAATCACCCGTCGCCGGCTCGCTCCGCTCGTTCCCGGTGTGCGACGGCCGACCGGGTCCCGAGCCGCAGGGCATCAGCACGCACCAAAAATGCATCAGTTCACGAGCTGTCTCATTCGGCAATGCGCTTCACGATGATGTGAACGGATGATTGGGGGGAATTCTCCAGCCGGCGCTGAATCGTCTTTGCGGTGGGGCGGCGCGGGCGGCCTTGCTTTTTGTCATCGACTGCCGCGCAGTAGCCGGCGTAATACGCGCAGTGCGTGGCATGCTCCAGGAACGCACCGAGACGCATGTCGACCCCGTCGCCGATGACCCTGAGTTCGTAGTCCACCAGGAATTTTTCGATATCCATCGGCCCGTCGTCGAATGTCGGTGCGCGTTGGTAATTTGTTCCGCATGAGGAACACGATCTGATCTACCGTCCCACATATGGAACACTATCGCAAGCGACTGGGGCGCTTCATGCGGCACCAGCGTGGAGCCTCAACGCTCCGGGAATTCGCACGGCGCACGGGGCTGTCCTGTACGACGATTCATCGTCTGGAAAACGCTCAGCAAAACGTCACGCTCGATACGTTGGAATACCTGTGCGATGTCTTTCAATGCCGAATCCAGGACCTGATGCCGCCGCTCAGAGACAATCGGCACCGTTAGGCAAGCGCCTCGATGGGCGGCATCATCAGCGGCGGAAACCACCGGTACTCAGGCAAAGTGTATTGCCGCTCATCATCGATCGGGATGAACGGAGCGTGGAACGACAGCAGCGTCAACGCTTCGGTGGGCGCGCTGAACGTATGCATGAGGTCCCTGTCGAAGGCCACGATGTCGCCCGGTTGGACGGCGACGGAGTGTACGCGGCGTCCGCTGAACGTCACCAGGGCTTCGGCTGAGACATGGAAGAATCCGCTGCCCTCGACGACCATCAACACCCGCCGGGAGTGCTGGTGCGTGTGCATCGCCAGATCGACCGTGCCCGCAGCGAATCGAAGTTTCAGCAGGGCGTCGTCGTCAAAACATCCCACGACGCCGCCGGCGATCATGGCGCACGACTCGAACGGAGAATGCAACTCGCAGGGGATTTTGGCCGGCTTGCGAACCGCCGAGGCGTCGGAAAGCCTGCCCAGGCCCCACCCGCTGTGGCGCTTCCGGGGTGCGAACTCTTCGAGCAGCGTTCGCCTAGCCATGGAAACAAACCCGAGGATGGGGTCGGCCGCGTCCAATTCGATCTCACCCAATACGACATCGCTAAAACCTGACCGCCACGCCTGCACGCTACACCTTACCCTTCCGAAAACCGATTGATCTCCACGCGTTCAAGCCCGGTTGACGTCGCCCCATTGCAAGGACAGGCGTGAGCCGGAACTGCTGCCGAGGCAGTGTACCCAGCATCGCAGATAGATACTAGATAATTTCTAGGTAAAATCTGGCTTTAAGCGGTGGCGATTGATGATTAGATAAGCCCATGGCCAGATACGTCAAAATCGCGTCGCAACTGCCCGAAGAGGTCTACGATCGCTATTTCCAACTGGAACACGGGCAAAAGCAGCTCGCGTGCGCCGCCGGGTTCCTGATGTATTTTTCGTATGACGCGGACACGCAGTGGCTTTACCGCGAGTGGGCGCGGGCTATCGCCGAGGGGCGTGCCACCATGGACAAGCCGCCCGAAGCGATCAAAAAACTGCTCGGCAAACAACCCAAGAAAAAGCGGTAGGCAATCTCCAAATTACTGTCGATGCCTGAACGTCGCACCGTGGTGCGCATTATGGGGGATTCGCACAGGTTCCCTGATCAGATGATCGGAACATCGTTGCTGTGCCGAATTCGTGCCTCCTCCGCTGCCGAGAGCAGTGCCTCCTGAATCTGAAGATAGGTCACCGTTCGTTCCGCAAGCACCGTGACCCTGCATCCGTCGTCGCCGCAAAACACAACGCGAACATTTTCTGACCGGTGTTTTTTCTTTCCCTGACGCTGGCGAACAGCCTTGGCCGCCTGATCGTGCGTCAGCGTCCCCGCGGCCGCCTTCGCGGCCAAACTCCGGCGCTGCGCATCGTCGCCGAGTTTGGACAATTCGTAAGCCGAACGGCTTGAGAGTTCGCCGCCGTCCACCTGGCTCTGGAGATCGGTGGGCAACTTGAGCAGCGCCAATGCTCGGCTGACCGAAGACGGTGGGATCCTCAGAGTGTCGGCCAAGCGCTTGCCGTTCCAGCCGTTCATTGCCATCAACTCCGCAAACGCTCTGGCCTGCTCCACCGGCTTGAGATCCTCACGAAGCAGGTTCTCGATAAGCTGGTGCTCGCGAACCTCGGAAGCGCTCAGCGGCTCCTCCTTGAAAACACAGTTAATCGTCGGCAGGCCCGCACAGCGGACGGCCCGCCACCGTCGCTCGCCCGAGATGATCACCCACTTGTCCATCTCCTCGGACCATCGAACGTGAATCGGCATGAGCTGTCCTCGCCCGCGGATGCTGGCCGCCAATTGCTCAATTGCCTCCTGGCTGAACGTCGTACGCGGCTGGTCGGGATCGGGAACGACACGGTCGATCTCAATCGTGCCCGTCCCACGAAGCGGGCGTCGCCCCGCGTCCTTCCTGGCGGGCATCGGAGCCAGTCTCGGCATGGACTCGTTCGCGCGCAAACCCATCGACTCGTCCAGATGGCTTTCCAGTTGTGCCAGCATTGCTCTGGTGTTCGACATACTACGCGGCCCTCTGGCGTTGTTCGCGTTTGGCGATGCGTGCGCAAAGCTCCCGCGCCAACCCGCGCATCGTCGATGCGGCAAGCGATTTTGCATCGTGGTATTCGACGGGTTTTCGGGAGGCAGTCGCCACCTTGAACGCCGCCGCTTCCGGCACGACGGTGTCGAGCACCAAGTTCGAATAGTTCTTACGCAGGCGCTGCTCGTAAGCTCGGTGGATCAACAGACGCCGATCGCATCGCGTTACCAGGAAACCGAGTTGCCGAAGCGTAGGATTAAGTTCCCGCGCCCGCTCGATGGCCTGGCGCACGGCACGCAGGCCCTGCGTTCCAAAATCCTCCGGCGGTACCGGAATAACCACATAGTCCGCCGCGATCAGTGCAGCCCACGTGCAACTGTAGAGATTGGGCGGGCAGTCGATAAGCACAAAATCGAACCCCGAGACGTCTTCAAGAAAACTCCGCAATGCGTATTGCGTTATGCCCTCCTTCTCCGGTGACGGTCGATTGAAGATCCCCAGATGATGATTGGTCGGCACGACCGTGATGCCGTCGAAGCGTGTGGGCATGAGCAGCGCATCGGGACGTGCGTAGACCGATTCGTCGAAGACCGCGGCCAGCGTTTGCTCGGGGGCAAGCGTTTCGACGGCCTCCGATCCGAAGAATCCCTGGCTCAGCGAACCCTGGGGGTCGGCGTCGACCAGCAGGATTCGTCGATCTGTCGATTGAAGCGCGCCGGCCAGGTGCAGGCAGGTGGAACTCTTGCCACAGCCTCCCTTCTGATTGACGAAACAGATCGTTGTCATGCGCGCTTGTTCTCCTCAAAATCGGCCCGGCCCTGGAAATTGCCACTGGCAATTTCGTCCAAGTCGCCGTCACCACAGAGGAAACCATCGCACGGGCCGCCAAAGGTCGTCAACCGAAATCGACACACCGCTCCCGCCCGCCATCGCGGGCGCATGACTTGTTTGAATTTGCCACTTTTGCGAAGGCGCGTGGCGTGATAGTGAGGTTCAACCAACTTGAAGCAACGGTCGCCATGTCAGCTGCGCAGCAAATACACAGAAACATCACCGGGATCGGGCAACTCACCCTGGTCGAACACGCCCTGTGTCCGCTCGATGCCGCCGCCGGTCTCACCCAAAATCTTGTGCATTCAGCCGGTTATCGATTCAGCGATGCCCAAGGAAAGCGTCAGACTGCCCACGCTCGGATTCTCTGTCCGTTGGGGCTTACGTCCGCGGATGAGCTTTATCTCTGGGGCCTGCTGGCGCTAACCATGACACACGCTCATGAAGAGGGCGCGTTACACGCGACGCCGCACTGGTGCCTGCGTCAGCTGGGCCTGATCGATCCGAAATCCCGTCGCGGGGGACGCCAATATCGCCGATTCGCCGAAAGTCTCGCGCGGCTGTCGACCGTCAGTTACCTGTGCGACCACTTTTACGATCCTGCGCGGCGCGAGCATCGCCGGGTCAGCTTCGGTTTTCTGAGCTACAGCCTGCCGCTGGACCCCGATTCGAATCGGGCGTGGCGTATCACGTGGGATCCGGTGTTCTACGACGTGGTGAAGGCGGCGGCTGGGCACTTTCGGTTTGATCTCGACTGCTATCGCCGTCTGTCCCCGGCGTCGCGACGCTTGTTTCTGTTCGCCGGCAAGATTTTTTCCCGACGCAGAAAACTGCATTCGGTGGAACTTCGAGAATTGGCGATCAATCTGCTGGGCTACTCGCCCAGCCTCGCGACGCGTAACCTGAAAATCAAAGTCCTTCGATGTACCGAGAGTCTGCAGCGTGCCGGCGTGCTTGGCGAGGTTGAAGTTGTCAGAACACATCCGGGCCGATATCGCGTTTCCATGGAACGCGGGGCGTATTTTGTACGGGATCGTCAGTACGGAAAACCGCCTCAAGTGAGTGACGGCCCACTTTGTGAATCCCTGCGCACCATCGGATTCGACGCCGCGGCCGCGGAGCGACTGCTCCGACGCTATCCACACCGGCTTCTGGCTGAATGGGCCGACATCACGCAGGCCGCCGCCGAACGTTTCGGCCGGCCGTTCTTCAAGAAGAGTCCGATGGCGTATTTTGTCGATTCGGTGGCCAACGCTGCGAAGGGAATACGCACGCCGCCTGACTGGTGGCGTGCGCTGGCGCAAGCTGAAACTCCCAAAGACCTCAACGATCGGGAGTGCCACGATCTGTTCGAGCGCATTCGCGGCGAAGTGTTCGGCGAAGCCGTCACGGCGGGGCAGGGGAGCGAAGCCGATCAGTCCGGTCTCACCAGCCTGGCCGGCGTGATCGGGAACCTCAAACACTGACTCTTCAAAAGCAGGACACCTTTGGTTGTACCATAGGTACCTTGAAAGAGTACTTTGGTCTGGTTGACCATGCGTGAGAATCGACGAGGGAAAGTCGAGTTGTTCAGGTGGGTTGGGGAGGTTGTCCACATCCGCGAGGACATCGAAAGTGCAACGCAAGCGACACGCATTGGGCTGTGGATTGCAACGCTGGAGACACGTGATCCTCGGTTTCCCGTGCAACGCAAGAGACACGTGTTCGAGAGAGCGCGCCGCCGCGTTGTCCGCGCGTTGCAGCCCTCACAAAGGCGGACGCGAAACGCCGGGGCGGCAGCCGGAAACAAAATCCGGGATCTAAAATCGCGTGCAACACTTGCCATCGTCCTGGGATCTGTGGCAATCTGGTTTGCATGGATTACGATGATTCTTCCCGGTGGATTGTCGGCGAGACGCTCGACACGCTGATTGACGAAACGCGCACTTTCGTCGTCCACAACCGCTTCCCCAGGTGGATTGGTGCGATCATCGTTGAACACAATTCGGTGCGGCTGCAAATTCAGTGGTGCGAATGCCAACTCGAAGAAAGTCACCGTGAACAACTCACGAACGAGGCCATCGATTTCCTGTCCACGTTCGGGATTCATTCCAGCTACATTATGCACGGTGGGGCGTTTTGTGCGGGATCCATTGCGCCGACCAACGCCTGAGTCGTTCCGAATACAGCGTCTCAACAACGTGCGACTGGTGGCCGCGCGGGGTTGCGTTCCGTGCGAATGAACGCCGACATGCTGAACAAAACCGTGCCGGCGAAAAGTGGTTACGACTTTTCCCGGGGGCGCTCGTGTATCCACGTGTGGGCCTGGTCGGCGACCTTGGCGACCAGCAGCAAATCATCACGATCGAAGCTGTCGGTCGACTTCCAGTCGTCGCCGTCCTTGTACAGGCGACGAATCTGGACGTTGTGACGAATGCCGTCGTGGGATTCGTTGGCCCAAATAGTCGCCTTGATGCGTCCGAAACGAATTTCGTGAATGGGTTTTTGTGATTCAGCCATTTTGGATTCCTACCTTTCAGTTCAAGAACATCAACTTTCGATTCAAGACTTAACCGTTTCCAACCTCAAACAGCATGTCGGCGCGAAGACACTACCGTGTCGGCGGCAAGCGGCGCAAGCCTGACGGCCATATTCAGTGAGACAACGTACGTGGGATTCGGGCACCCGTCATAAGCACCACATGAACAATCCGGAGTATCGCCAGAAGGTTTGGCCGATCTGTTCGGGCATGACCGAAGCCGGCATGGAGATCATCCTCGCCCTGCGAGCGTTCTGGCTCTCGCAGGACGATCGCTGGAATCGCTACTGGAGCACGAGAGCACCCTACTCAAAAGCCGCCTAAGCGGTCATGCACCCCTCGGCTAATAGCCGAGGGGCAGGGCCGATGCTCGTTGACAGCCGCCGCTTGGGACGGTGATAATGAGATCTGGATGCTGCTGTCGGGGTCAACTCGAATAGGGGCAAGCTGTAATTGTCAATGACAATATGCTGCGACCGGAACATCGGCCTTGCATCGAACGGAGAAATCTCATCACAAACGTGAACGGCCAGTTGCCGGGCTTCACACTCAATGCAGCAAGCTCACAAAGCGGCGAGAGCACCGCCAGCGAGGACAAACGCCACACAGGTCAATCGCAAACCGCACAAACCGTCGGCCAGGGCAATATTGATCCTCGACCGTTGCGATTCCATGGATTGACACCGTGCAGGAGCCACGTCCTTACTGGCTGCAACGGCCGCTTCCCGATGAATCCGGACAGCATGTTCAAATAGATCGACTCTCATCCGCCACGAGGACCCATGGACTCGAATGCACCAGGCCAACTATTGGGATACGGACTTCAGCTCCCACGCGCGGTTGTGCATCTCCTAAAAGCCGGTCCTGGGGACGCTGTCTCCGTAGAAGTCTTGGGCGACGTTTCCACTCTCTCGGCCGACTCTCATTTGCTAACCGAGGAAGATAAATCCTCTCTGAATAACAATCCGTTGACAAACAAATCAATCGATCTTTGGAAGTCGTTCTACAATTGGCTCACCGCAGTCAATGCCGGTAGGATCAACATCGCTCGCACGACGTTCGTCCTCTTTTCCAATCAATCCGGCCGACCTGGAATTGTCAATTCGTTTGATTCCGCAACCAAGAGCGATGCTGCCTCAGCGGCTATTGCCGACGCGCAAGAGCTCCTCTCAGACGTGACGTCCGAGCACGCCATCTGGCCCTATTATAATTACGTCGTCAATCAGAACGAAGAACAATTGAATCAACTGATCCAGCGTTTCGCATTGCAAATTGGCGAGGGTGCTTCCTATGGCGATGTGGAAGCCGAACTCGTCAAAAAGCTCTTGCCCGACAGTCAAATTGAATTCGTGCAAGAGAGCATCTGCGGCTGGTTGCAGAAGAAGGTCCTTGACCGGATTGTTGCAAAGCAGGACGCCACGATCACGTGGGAGGAATTCAACACGCGCTTCCTGGTAATGTTCGAGCGCGCTAGACGAATGGAGTTGATTGACTTCACGCTGCGAACCCCTATCGGCACGCATGAGATACAGCAACAAGCGAAGGTACGGCCACGTTACCTGAAGCAGTTGGACGTGATTGGATGTAATGCGGACGAACAACTTGAAGCGGTCTCGGAGTTCTTGCGAGCAAAAGTCAATCGCGACAAGTGGATAGAGCTCGGGATTATCGACGAGGACGTTGCGCAGGACTTCCACAGCAGATTAGTCGAATACTGGACGAACCGGCAGAAACACATAGAACTGACCCGCGCTGACTCACCTGCCAATGACCGGGGCCAGATTCTATTGCTTGAATGCAAGGTCCGGCAGGAGACCATTCGAAACATGCCCCCGCCATCCGCAACAGTTGCAGGAACATACCATGCGCTGGCCAATGCATCTGTCTTGGGTTGGCACCCAAGCTGGAAACAGTATTTCACCGATCGTAAGGACAAATAGTTATGGAGACACTAGTCGAAGAAGTGCGCCAGTGGAATTCTCCATCCGTAGGCGCATTTCTCTTGTGGCAGTTCACATCAGGTTACTGCGAATCGCACCGGAGTGGCGACGCCCCGGTCGCGTTGCTTCACTTTATAGCCGTGCCGCTACTGACAAGCACGAGACTAATTACGCCCATTAGCGACAAGCGGAAGGGGTTGCAATCGTATATTCGCAGTTTTGAGGACTTAAAAGAGTCCGATTTATTGATGAGCATACAAGATAGGATCAAACAGGAGCGCAGTTACACGATGGCCGCGATCGATATCGCGGTTTCAGCAGGGTTGCTTGTGTGGGATACTGACGCCGGAAAGCTTCATCCCCGAGAGGACATGAGACAGGCACGGCGGGGCAAAGCGCTGAAGGCTCAGTTCGTCAAAGACGGCAAAAAAGCCGCAATTCTCGGTCGCTGGTTTTCGGAGCATCATATTGCAACAATTGCAACTTATCTAAAGGTGGTCCTCTAATGAGATTCCAACTGCTGCGGCTGGTCATTTGGCCGAAGGATCCGCAATTCGCACCCCGAGTTGTCGAGTTCACTCCCGGGGTTGTGAATGTAATCACAGGCGGATCTCGAACCGGCAAATCCGCCATCATCCCAATCATCGATTATTGCCTGGCCTCCAGCGATTGCTTTGTCCCAATCGATACGATCCGTGACAACGCATTATGGTATGGAGTTGTCGTGCAGACCGACTCAGAGGAGATGCTCCTTGCAAGATGTGTTTCCACCGGCAACAAGGTTTCCAATGCGTTCTTTGTCCTGCGTGCGTCGGCTGTCAGTATCCCGCCTGCCATCGGTGAGGCGAATGAGACACTCGACGGAGTGAAGAATATCTTGAACACCATATCGTCCGTCCCCTATTTCAGCCTCGAGGGCGATGAGAACCAGAGGGGGTATCAGGCTCGCCTTGGATTTCGGGATCTGATGGCGCTCGTGTTCCAAAGTCAAGATATCGTAGCTAATCAGAACATCCTCTTCTATAAGACACACGCGCACGTACACAGAGAACGGCTTCGGAACTGGTTTCCTTTTATACTGGGTGCGGAGACCATCGAAATATTGCAGGCAAGGCAGCGACTCCAAGAGGTGGAGCAGAAACTGAAGCGCCTAAGTCGGGAACTCGAGAAGGCGAAGGCGCACTCGTTGTCCTGGATGAACAACATGGTCGGCCATCTTAGGGTGGCAGTCGAATATGGGTTGCTCGACGAGAAGATCACGGAGACCGCGACGTCAGAGGATCTTCTGCTGGCGGCCAAGCGCATTCTTGAAAATGTTCCGGATCACACAAATACCGACGCTGATGACGTTCGTGGTTCCAACGATGAGTTCGCTCGATTGGAGACTGAGGAGAACGGCCTCAGCACAGAAATTGCCCTTGTGAAGAAGAGGCTGAGCACCCTTGATCGTCTCAAGGGCAGTTTTACCGACTATGGCAACGCTGTAAGAAGACGAGTTGACAGGCTGCACATTTCGCAACGGTTGGAGGATATTTCCAAGGGATCGAACAGCTGCCCCGCTTGTGGTAGTGCGGAGCATCCCCGCAGCAAGTCGGAGCTTCGCAAGATTGGGAATGCATTCCGAGCGTACGAGGGCGAATCCAAATTGCTCGAGGAAATACCTACATCGTTCTCAAGGGAAGAGGATGGCCTAAAGGTGGAGCTGGGGTCGCTGCTTGAGGCTAAAAAGGCGCACCAGGGCCGATATGACATCTTGCTTGCTCGCGACACCAAGGCCCAGGAGGAGTTCCAAAGAAGGAAGAACATGTTCTTTTTCTTGGGCCACCTGAAAGCGTCACTGGAGACCTTCGAGAGCCTCGGCGATGGCGGGGAGTTCCACGACGAAGTGTCCTTGCTTCAATCTGAATCTGAGCGATTGAACAGGATAGTGGATCGAGGGGGTGTCACGAAGAGGCTCAAAGCAGCTACCGTGCGGATCGCGCAGAGAATGCTCTATCACCTCAAGACGTTGGACGTGGAAGGGAAATACCGCGAAGTCGCACCGAGATTTGATGTGGAGGATCTGAACATTTCAGTGCTCAGCACCGATGACAGTTGGCACTACTTGGCGGAAGTCGGGAGTGCATCCAATTGGGTGTCCTTCCATCTGGCTCTCTTTTGCTCGTTGCAAGAGCACTTCATCGGGCAGGCCGTCTCGTCAGTGCCCAGTTTCGTAATATTCGATCAGCCCAGCCAGGTATATTTCCCGAAAGTGCGACGCGGACGCGAAGAAGAAGAGGACGATCATAAGTATGAAGACGAGGACGTCCAAGCCGTAAAGAAGATGTTCAGAACCCTTGCGGATTCAATCATCGGTACGGACGGCGCATGGCAGGCGATAGTACTTGATCATGCAGACGGCAGCATCTACAGTGATATCGACGGCGTTCACGAGGTGGAGGAGTGGCGCCGGGGCGAGAAGCTAATCCCAGAGGAATGGTACGAGGAGAAGAAATAGCAGCGAAACGGAAACGGGGGACGAAACGGGGAAACAGGGGTCAGTCGCGAATGGCACTGCTGGTTATGTAGCAAGGACTTACATCGATTTTCATTTCCGTAGTTTGGCCTTGGCTTCGGCGGGTGGTTTGGTGAGTAACGCATGTTCTTTGGGGCGGCGCTTGATCGCGCGGGGTTCCACGCGTCCTGGCCGGTTGCCCACAACGTGCATTGCCATGCTCGCCAAGGCGGCGGTGATGAGTCGCGCGGCCATTGCGTCGTCGCCCAAAGCCATAAGAAGCCAGGTTGTACCAATCGCTTGCACCGCGGCGGTGCTTATTGGCTGATCGACGCGATCGCGTCGTACTTCGGTGATCCGAAAATGGACAGGGCGATGGCGCAAGATGACCGGCTGTGTTCGCTACAGTTTTGGCATCTCAAGGTCCGCGGGGGCCAATCCGCCGTTCTTACCATGCGGGCCGATTCCGGTGAAAAACCCGCCATCACTCAGGCGATTCCGTTTACAGACTTTCCGCTGAATTCCGTCGATGTCTGGGCGGGATTCGATGGAACGTTCTGGACGCTGTACCTGCCTTCGGAGCATTGATGTCCCGAATCGATGCGAAGCCCGTCCCCGGCGGCGGGTCTGTTCTTGCTGGCTTGGGAAAAGGGGCATCCGCCGGCCGATGGACCGCGATACGCATGCATGTTGGGCGCCTTTGGGTGTTTTTTTCTCGACTTACGTAATTTTCTATGTTACAATTACTTGTACAATCTGTTGTAGCATCGCAAGAAGATGAGGACTGGAGCATGCGCGCCGAAGACATCCACCCGATGAGCGAACATCGCGCTCGCCTTACCGAGCACCTGCGCCAGATTCAGGAGACCGGGCGGCCGATGGTCATCACCCACAACGGGCGTCCGGCGGCGGTCGTACTCAGCCCGGCCGTTTACGACGAACTCGTGCGTCAGGCTGAATTCGCCAGCGATATCGCGGCGATTAAGCAGGGTCTGGCCGACGCCGATGCGGGACTTGGTCAGGACGCCAGCGACGCGCTGCGTGGAATCGCGCGCAAGCACGATCTGAATCTCGATCGATGAGCTACCGCGTTCGGTACATGCCGCGTGTGGTCGCGGCGATCGATCGACAGGTTGAATACCTGCTGAAACATTACACCTCCGTGGAGCGTGTCACCGCTTGGCTCGCCGACTTGTACGATCTGACGCATTGGCCGCACCGCCACCCCATCGCCGAGAAAGCGTCGGCTGAGGTCGGCACCGAGATCCGCAGGGTCGTGTTCGGCAATTATCTGATCTTCTATCGCGTGGA
The DNA here is from genome assembly GCA_029260215.1 of Phycisphaerae bacterium. Classification (GTDB taxonomy): domain Bacteria; phylum Planctomycetota; class Phycisphaerae; order UBA1845; family UBA1845; genus OFTM258. The sequence goes on along the minus strand of JAJDDQ010000011.1, from coordinate 29,985 downwards.
CGAAGCGCGGCAAGGTGTTGATGTGATCCACTTTCGGCACGCCGCTCAGGAAACCAACCGGCTTGTCGACGACGCCACGTAACGTTGCCCCGCCGTTTGTGTCGTAGATCGCCGATGCGATGTCGTATCCCGGCCAATTACTTGACTACCGCTTTCTACGTGCCTGTCCGGGTGAGATGAGCCGCCAAGTTAAGCGCCAGCCCAGTAGCTGGCGTTGGTGTAATCACACCCGTTCTTGAAAAAACACCTTGACTGTTCTGACTTCGATCGTTGGGATACGCCCCGGCGAGAACGGTCGCGGCGCGATGCTAATCGTTGGCGTCGAGGGCCGGCGGTGTGCTGGCTTGAACAGGCAGAATTGACAAACCAATGGAATATCAACTCGTAGAGCTTGAAGGGCACAACGTCAAATGAACCGATTTCAAAAGCGTTACATCGTCATTTTTCAGTCCGTTTTGGGCGTCGCATTGTTGTCAGGATGCGAAACGATCGGTGAACTCGACAAAGGGATTGCTGGCGGGCTGCGGAATGGGTGGGGCGGAAGCGGATCCAGCGGCCAAACCTATGCCCGAAATTCGCGTCGCGCATCGCGCTCAACGGCCCGGAATGAACTGGACGTAAGCGGGTTGATCCAAACCCGTCTGGATCTACCCATCCGACCTATCCCGCCGCAACCACCGCGACTGACCCCGGAAGACGCGGACCTCCTGACCAACACGCCGGCCGAAGTGCGCAGTTCGGAGGGCGGTGCGTTCGATCCGCGTGACGCTCAGCTGATTACCGTCATCGGTCGGGAAAGCCTGGTCGGCGGATCGTCCGCGGCGGGCCAGTTCGTGAGCGACCTTCTGTTCGCCGAACTCCAAAAGCGTGACGTCAGCCTGGCGGATCGTGACTATCGCGTCATGAAGCTGGCGGAATACTCGGACATCGTCAGCAATGACATCATTAACCTGACGCCGCTACAGCGCGAGGAGATCGAACAGGGAGAACAGGACGCGGTGTCATTCTACATCGTCGTGCATGCGGTAAAGGTGCCCAACAACCCCGTGACGGTCGAGATTCCCTGGCGGGTTACGCCTGAGGACTGGGACACATACGAAAACCTTCGCGACCAATACCTGCGTGATGTGGCAAATTACAACACACGGGTGCATGAATACGAGAGCGATTTGCTCACGTTCGCTTCCAAGGCGGACGAGTCGACCGTATTTGTACACGACGATGAGTCGTCGTCTGCGTCTGCGGGATTGGAAGATGAGCTCACGGCTTTCGTTGAATCGCATCCGGACGTGGCCCGCAAGCGCACGCAGGAGCGACGCGTGTGGGACGATGAACGCGAGGATCGTTTCGTCAACCCAATGTCGTTTGCGCCCTCGTTCACAGGGGCAGGCGATGTCGACCTTAGTGCGCTTCGTGCGGCGACGAATCTTGCGAACGTTGCCGGAACGCAACCCGCGCCGGTCGACATGGAGTCCGTTCGGCTCTTTGAGAGTCCCGACGACGTTTTCCTGGACCGGGACACAAGGTTGGTTCGCAACGTACAAGCGTTCCAGGGAGCGGTGAGTGTTCGAATCATCGATCTGAAAACGTCCCGGCCGATCTGGTTCGGACTGGCGAATTCCCAGGACCGGAACTACACCGAGGCGATCGCCCGATCATGCGCCGCGCTGGCTGAGGCGATGCTCACGCAAACTGAGGACGGACGCTAACGCAGCGAATAGCGGTACGCGACGAGGTCGTCCTTGCCGTCGAAAAGAGGCGTTTCGCTTCGCTTTCGAAATAGCCTGTCTCGTTGGTCTTGCGGTATGTTGGCCTTGTCGAAGGCTCTCCGGGAGTCCGAATCCAGAGATTGCCCGAGGATAACGTCCAGGCTCTCGGATCGCTTGTCAGGATCAATTCGATAGATCAGGACGATCTCTGCGTCGGTAAATCTCGTATCCCACAACGCGGGGTGGAGCTGAATCGGGTGTTTGTTGATATGCGAGTTTCCCGGAGCGTCATCCCCGTTTTGGAAACTCGTCCGAACGGTAAACCAGATTGCCGCAGCGACAAAGATGATCATGCACGTCGCAACGATGCGCACGTCGCGATTTTTTTTGTTTGGATGTTTCGTTCGCAAAGACGCGTGGAGCCGGAGTCGTTCAGATACGTCGGCCATGGACGGCCGATCCACACAACGAGGCGAAAGGCAATCATTAATGATCGCACGCAACACGTCATCGACCTGAGGAAGTCCTTGAGCAATCATCTCGCGAAGGCGGCTTGGGTCATCCAGATCGTGTTCACGATCTACGAAACTGCGATGATCGGGATGCAGCATCTGAAACAAAAGCGCTCCGATTCCCCAAACATCCTCGCTTTTTTCGTCATGATCGGTATTGAGGCGTTCGCCCCGCACGGCCTGCGGTGATCGGTGACCGGGCGTTCCGCGCGGCGCGATTTCGTCGGTGGTAATGTCCGGTTGCTGCCACTGATCTTTCGCGATTCCCAGGTCGGCGAGCACGGGGACGTCTCCATCCGCCGTCCGGCGCATCAAGACATTGCTCGGCTTGAGGTCGCGCAGCACGATGCCGTCGTCGTGGAGTTTTTGAACGGCAACCGCGATGTGTAACACCAATTCCGCCGCGGCGTCACCCCGATAATCGCCGATGCGGTCATGCAGTGTTCCGTGGCAATGCTCCATCACAATCGCAGGGCAGCGCCGAACGTTGTCCGGCAAATACGTCAAATGCCCCGCTTCGAAGACACGAACGACGCGCTCAGTGTGCATCCGTGCACGTTTGAGCAATTCCACCTCCTGATGGAATCGCTCACGTGATTCGACGTCGTCGCGCAGTTCGGGATGCAGAACCTTTACGGCCACGTCCGCGGCCTGGTCGAGATCGGGAGCGCGGTCTCGCGCCGCGTACACGACGGACCGTGCTCCTGGCGTGAGTGGGTAAATGGAATGAACGACTTCGATATCAAGCTCACGCTTAAACGCCCCCACAACGTTGCGAAAGAGCGTTCGCAATTCCCGCTGCAGTTCGGCGTCGTCGCCGGCCAGCTGCAAATATTCACCCAGATCGGGATTGCCGAGTCGTTCGATACGCGCGCGGAGATGGACGCCGACAAGGTCGATCAGTGTTTCCGCTCGTTCACAGGCATTGGCATGACGCGTCGGCGGTACGAAATCAGCAATACGTTCCACCGCCGGAATGGCGTCGCGGCAGGCCGAGCGCAGCTTCTCACAGGCCCTCTCAATGGCGGCACAGTCTGCATGCGTCTCGCCGTGAACGGGCTTGTTCACGTCGGATCTTGCCGTGTCAGATGAACCCATCACGCCTCCAACGCATCTTCAAGATCACCGAAGTGGCGACGCAACTTGGCAAACAATTCTCGAAACTTGCGCTTGGCGGTGCTGTGGGGGATGCCGGCGTGATCGGCCGCCGCCTTTGTTTTTTGATGTACAAACAGATGACGCAGCAGCATCGCTTCCTGCTCGTTGAGCTCGGGATCAACGAACAGTGCGCGTACGGCCTGAAGGATTTCCGAACGCGAGGCGAGTTCCGCCGGATCCTGTTCCGTCAGCTGAACCGGGTTGACCGGCTCAATCGCGCGCTCGGATGAAGGAGTTGCCAACTGAGACAGTTGCGGCATGCGGCCATCATCACCGCGTCGTTGTTCCTGCCTGTTCAGTTCGCTCAGCTTGTCGTAGATGGACCGCATTGCAACGGCCTCGACCAGGGATCCGTTGATTTCCTCTCCGTTGTCGATTTTTCGTTGAATTGATTGCAGAACCCGGCGGTTCACCGTGCCAAGCGACACGCGTTTCCGAGCGAAGCGCTGCGTCATTCGGCCACTTCGCAGCCAGCGCTCATAGCGGTCCGCCACCATTCGAAAGAGTCGATCCAATTCACCAACCGGATCTTTGGCAAAGGCGTCCGTGAATCCAGTGCTCATCATGTGGCGTTACCTCGTTGACTGACCCGAAAACTGCGGCGTGACGACTGAAAACTCCAGGAACCGCGTGGATTCTACTGCATACACCGAACCTCTGAAAGGAGTCAGGGCAAGACGCGCCGATTGTTCAAATATGCGCCGTGGTGGCCAGACGCCAGCGTGCATCACATCGCTCTTGATCAACCGGACACTCAACGCCTCCAATCGATCGTCGTCGGCCCAGCCGGGCCACCGGCGAGATACTCGCTCTGCGCCGACGCCCTCGTGTAGACATTCCAGCGCCTTCGAAACGTGCTCCAAATAAATCTCGAAATTGGTGATCCGTTCCGTGTCCCGCGACGGGTATCGAGTCGCTGGCAGTTGTTGCCGGCCATGACGACGAACCCGACCGGAGGCTAGGCCATGACGACCGGAACCGACGCAACGAGACGACTTGTTGAAAGTCCTCATCCCCGGGCACGCACGCGCCGCATCGCACGCAATGAGGACAATGCTCTAAACGACACCCTACATGAAATCAGGCTGTCCAACGCGTGTCGCGTATTGGCGCAGGCCAGGCTGGCCATGCGTTTGCTCGCGTCGTCCACTCATCCGTCCGGTCGACGATATCGCGAACGACCGCTCCCAAGAATCATGGCGTCGGCGTTGGTCGTGTTTCGTCATCTCGTGCCGGAAGCCGCTCGAGCGTGTGACTGGGCCTATGCGGCGTTGTCTGCGCCGGCCCACCCGTTGAGGCCGCAGGAAACGCAAAGATCTACTGCGTGCACTCCGTGCCTCGGTTCCCTCCGCTACGAATTCCGTGCGTTTCTTCGACTGGCCGCGAGCACGCTATGGGCGGTCAACCGTGCGGCACACCGAGCTCGATCCCGAACGTCGCGACAACGTCATCTGTACTTCATCAAGCATAGCATGATTTCGGTATTTGTTGAGGCCGACATCGCAGGAACGACACTGCATTGGCAGTACCAGCCCGACAGCCGTGTTTGGCTTCTGGTGTTCAACATCGACTTCTCTCGATCATTTCACGTTCCGTTCAACAGGCTGGCACCTGCCGCACAATGCACGACCCTCGCAACGATTGGTGATGCACCGTCTCGGATCGGTCGGTGTGGCCAATGACGTACATGAACGGCGACAACGCGGACTGCCAAGCAGATCGTAATGAGGGCCCCAAAACGCCCGCATTGTTGACGCGCACGCCGTCCGGTCAAACCGACGTCAACACACTTGACGCAGCTGCATTCGAGACGCTTCGACAGATCATGCTCGGCAGGCAATACGGCCTTCGTCTCGACGAGGACGCGCTGCAGGAGAGCCTGCTGATTCTGGTGCGACGACCGCCATTGTACTACAGCGAGGCTGCCATGTACGGCTGGATCCGAAGGGTCGCCATTTGTCGTATGTTCAACGCGTGCCGGCGAAAACGACCGGTCGCCGACTCTGCCGCCACCGAAGCGCATGCGACGTCGCGAGCCCCTGTCGGTGATCGCCATCTTGTCGACCGGATCGATCATCTGCGCGATTGCCTTGAACGGCTTTCGAACGACGATCGGATCGCGGTCAGGATGTTCTACTACGAGGGCATGAACTGCGCGCAAATCGCCACATATTTGGGCACGACGCCTGGAGCGATCTGGACCCGTTTGCGGCGTGCCCGAATCCTCCTGCGCCGATTGATTGAGGAGGTCGAAGCGTGAGATTTAAGGTGCTCCAATCGATGATCGGTTCTCGGAAATTCCTGAGCACCGTCGCCCGTCGACACATTGCGTTGACGGTACTCTTGACACTGTCGGCCTTGACGGTGGTTTTGTCGTTGGTGCTCCCTGGTCGCTACGTTGTTCTAAACGTCTCGCCGAGCGTTGCACCGGGTTTGTACGTCGCGATCGACAAACCTCCCCGGCGCGGGAGTCTGATCGAGTTTCACGTGCCTCGCGTGATGGGAGATTCTGTTTTTGCGCGCACTTCACGCGGCAAGAACACGATCACCGTTCTGAAGCACGTTCTCGCGACCGAAGGCGATCATATCGACACGACGGGGCCTTTCCTGCGCATCAACGGTGCCGTGATCGCACTCATCCAAACGCACGATTCCAAGAGTCGGCCAATGCCCATCTGGCGGGCCGACCGGGCACTGGAGGCGGATGAGTTCTTTGTGTTCAGCGGTCGGGTGTGGAACTCGTTCGACTCGCGCTATTTCGGCCCGATTCTGTACCGCGATATCGTCGCGGTGCGCAAGTCTCTCATCACATGGGGTGAGCCCCGATGAACATTTATCGCCGCCACGAAAACCCGATTGCAGACCAACAGGGCACGGAGTCAGGCCTTGGAATGTGCATCAATCGGCGAATACATAGCACTACCAAAACGTCATCGTGGCGACAACGGCTTACGATTTGGTGGGAGTACACGAAGTCCCAAAAAGCGGAACAAACGGTCTGCGACGTCGAGACGAACGTTCTCGCGCGTTCCGTTCAAGAAGCGGTTCAGTGCAGACTGATTGAGTCCCGTTTCCTGCGCGATACGATTGACACTCAGCCCGCTGTCTTTCGCGGCGTCACGGATATGATCGCCAAGTGTCGCCGTGACGTCCGTCGGTTTTATGCGTCTTGTCATTCGTCAATCCAATGTTCTGCGATCTCAGTCCAGCTGACTTCAGAGAGTGCCGCCGCAAGCAAGTCGCTGTACATGCCGGGCTCCTGTAACGGAGCCTGCTCGGTGACCGCGCACTTGAGTCGGTCGGCCAAGTTCGTCAACGCCATCTCTTGCGGGGTCCAGTTTCCCTGGAGATCGTTGGATGATTGACTCGCTTCGTGTCGACAACTTAGCGCTTGCTCTCTCCAGTAACGATAACTCGACTCCTCGTTATCCAGCCAAAGACTCACTGTCCAGGTTTCGTAGTTGCTCCAACCGTTGTAAGCGTTCGCATGCTTCTTCTCCATATTCCTCCAATTGGTTCTTAACGTTCACGAACGTCGTGAATCACTGTCTTGTCGATTTCAATGTAGTCCAAATGGCCTATGTTGTCAATGCAATTCGCGAGTTTTTGTCGAACTGGAAAACCTTGTGCCGAATTTTTTTTGACCAATTCTGGCCGAGGCGGTGACGTGGAAAAAACCCGTTGTTGAAAACCGAACGGCGACAGTTTTCTCAAGGAAAGACAGAAGACTGAATCATGATGGAATTCATGTCAAAATCGGAAGGCAAGATAAACGGGAGACTCCTGTCTCTCCTAAATAGCGTGCTCCACAGCGCTTACAGAGACTCTGCCGGAGTATGGAGAGTCTGCAAATCTGCAACCCCTTATGGCCCCGTGGTTTGGAGAGAGTCTCATGGCCAAGCAACACAACGATGACCTGGATCCGGAGCGTTTCGGTCGCGCCGCGCGCGAGGGCAGGGAAGAGGCGCATCGCGTGCGTTCGGGCGTATCGCGATCCCGCCGAGGCGGCACATCAGGTCGCGCACAGCGGCGCGATGGATCCCGACCGACACACGGGGGGTTGCCTCAACGCGTCGTCGCCAAGGTGCGCGTCGTGCGCCATCACACACCGCAAAAAAGCCGCGCGTCTCTGCGTCGTCACATCGGGTACCTGACGCGCGAAGCGGTCACACACGACGTCGGCAGCGGGCGGTTCTTCGACGCCACACGAGACGACATCAATGCCGGGAAGGAATCACGCGCATGGCGCGAAGATCGCCATCATTTCCGGGTGGTCGTCAGCCCTGAGCATGCCCGCGAACTCAACGATCTGAAGGGCTACGTCCGCGAGACGCTTACGCGTATTCAGCATGACCTGGGCGATATCGAGTGGATCGCCGTCAACCACACCAACACGAACAATCCGCACACGCACATTCTCATTCGGGGACGCGCGTCGGACGGCTCCGATCTCGTCATTCCACGCGACTACATCGCCCGCGGCATTCGCGGGCGCGCAGCCGAAGTGGCCACCGAATGGTTGGGTGAACGCACGCGCGACGATGCGCGATCCGCGCTGGCCAGAGAAGCGCAGGCCGAACGCTTCACCAGCCTTGATCGGGTCATCTTGCGCACCGCCGAACCGACGCCTGAAGGGCTGCGCATCAACCTCAGCGCCGTCAGGCTCAGTCGCCACAGCCTGACCACCGTGGAACTTCTGCGGGAACGACTCGGCGTGCTCAACCGCATGGGCGTGGCGAATCGGCAGGCAGGCCGCACGCATCAGCCTCAAAGCACGTCGCAAACCTGGTACGTTGCGCCGGATTTCGAGTCGAGGCTCCGAGAACTGGGCGAGCGCAACGACATTCTCAAACACCTGCACCAGGCCCTCGGGCGCACCGCGGCGCATGCTGCCGTCGCGATCACCGGGCTGCCCTCCGACACTGCGCGCAAGGACAAGCCGCCGTCCCCGGTGCGTGGGTTGCTGGTTGCCAAAAATGTGTTGGATGAGCAGAGCGACGAACGCCTGGTCATTGTCGAAGGACACGACGGCAAGCCACGTCACGCCCGCGTCTGGGCGGACCCCGCACTCGACGCCGTCGACATCGGCGGCGTGGTCGAGATCGGACGCGGAGCGCAGCGACGCTGGTCTCAGATGCGTGAGGTGATCGAGGTTGCCAGAAGCAACGACACGTCCACCTACAGCACCGCCGCCCATCGCGCATGGCTGCAACGTCATCGAACGAATCTGACCCGTGATCAGGCGGAACACCGACTCCGCCGATTCTCGAAATCGGTCATTCGTCTGGCCCGACAGGCCGAAAGCGGTGTCACGCATTCCGGCAAAAACGTCGCAACGATCAACCCGAAGATGTTGGAGCAATGCACCGCACGGCGCTCGCGCTGGCTGGATGTCCGTGTCCACGCGACTCACTCCTTGTCGTCGCAAACAACCGCCAAAGCGTACACCTGGCTGGATCGCCAGATGATTCGAATCAGACTCTCCGAGACTCTGCCTCAAAACGATATCACGCACATGCCGGCGGTGCGCGCTGCGATGGGCGAACGCGCCGCGTGGCTTGTCGAACATGGATTCGCCGAGCGCGATCCGGGCTCCAAAGACCAACATGCTGTCCGATTCCCTTACGGCGCGATCGACCATCTAAGGTCAGTCGAGCTGAAGAATTTCGCGCAGCAGTGTAAGGAAAAGAACGGCAAGGGGTTTTCTATATTGAGCACGCGGCGGGAAGTTCCCGGTGTGTACCACAGCACGGTGAATCTGCACCAGGGTACCTACGCGGTGGTGGCCACCTGGGAGCGATTCTACGGTGCTCCGGTTTCCAGCGCACCGCGGATTGAACGGGGAACGCTGATCACGGCCAAGGTCGTCAACAGTCGTCACTCAACGTTTGGGCGACGTGAACCACGCAACCCGCAACGAAGCACAGGAATGGACCGATGAACGGTACACGCATCAGATCGTTGGTAATTCTGTCGCTCACTCTGTCGATCGGCGTCGTCGTCGCAACGCAGGTGACCGCGGCGCGCCTGCCCGAGCGGGCTTTGGGCTGGAATCTTCACATCGGCAGCCATCGACTTTACCCACCGTGGTCACTGCTGCGCTGGCACGACCGCTGGGGCCGATCACGACCGGACGTGTTTCGCAGCGCCGAGGCGATTCTCGCGGCGCACGGTGCCGGCGGAGCCCTGTTGGTTGCGGTGCTGAAGAACGTTTCGCCGAGCGTGCGTCCGATCGGCAAGGGGCATTGGGCTACACTGCGCGACATCAAACGGGCGGGGCTGGTCGCCAAAGACGGCGTGGTGGTCGCGCGTCACGGCAGACGTGTTCTGATCTTCGACGGCCCCGAGCACCAGCTGACCGTCGGCGCCACGCGCTCCGGCAAGGGCGTCAGCCAGGTCATTCCGACACTCCTGTCGTGGCTGGACAGCGCGGTGGTTCACGACGTCAAGGGGGAGTTGTGGAAGATCACCGCCGGCTGGCGGTCACGGTTTTCGCACTGTTTGTACTTTGATCCCACCAGCACCGACAGCGCCCACTACAACCCGCTCACCGAGGTGCGCAAGGGCGTCAACCAGATTCGCGATGTGCAGAACATCAGTGAGATGCTGGTCAATCCGGACGGGGCAAAGGAGCAATTCGACGTCTGGGATCTGCACAGCAAACAACTCCTGACCGCGGTGATGCTGCACGTACTCCACACCGAACCCGATTCGGGCAAGCATCTGGGCAGGGTGCGTGAACGCGTCCTGGACCTCAAGAACACACTCAAGGACATGATCGAGCTACCCCATTTGTGCGACCCGGCGACGGGCAAGCTCGAATCCCATCCCGAAATCGCCCGGGTGGCCAAAGAGCTGCTTCGTCAGGCACCGAAGTTCGTCGCCGGCGTGGCGGCCACGGCGCAGTCCTATCTCACGCTCTTCGCCGACGAACTAATCGTACGCAACACCTCGGCGTCCGACTTCACCGTCGGCGACCTGATGTGTGCCGAGCATCCCGTAACGCTCTACATTCAACCACCGCCGTCCGACATCCCCAGGCTGCGACCGCTGACACGCCTGCTGCTCAATCAGATATCAAGGGCGCTGCTGGAGCAACTCGACCACGACAATCGTGGCCGCCCCAAACGACGTCGTCTGCTCTTCGAACTCGATGAGTTCGTCTCACTCGGACGACTTGAGTTTCTGAGCACCAGTCTGCGCCAGATGGCCGGTTACGGCATCAAGGCCCACATCATCGTGCAGAGCTTCAACGACCTGATCGAGCGTTACGGACTGCATCAGAGCATCATCGACAATTGCCACGTCATCTCTGTTTTCGCCTGTGCGGACACCGTCACCGCGCAGCGCGTCAGTCAGATGTGCGGCGAGTCGGTGGAATACCGGGACAGTTACGGACATCGTCGCTGGCCCCACATCGGCCCCGACTCGGTGCATCAGGGCGAGCAGGTACGACCGCTGGTGCAACCCGGTGAAGTACGCTGCCTCTCCGGCGATCAACAGCTTGTTTTCGTGACCGGCCACAAACCCATGCGCCTTCAAAAAATTCGCTACTACACCGACCCCGTATTCAAACACCGCGTCCTGCTTCCACCGGACCAGGCAGTGCGCATCGACTCGCCGCATGGCGACGATCTTCATCCCGAGTTGGGCGTTCCCCACGACTTGCTGGGCGAGCGTCCCAAGGGAGAACGCATCCCGTCGGAGGTGATTTTCGACCACAGCCAACTCGATGATGAGGAATGGATGCTGCCCGGCATGCACGGCGCGCATGAATCGGACTCGCCCAATCCGTCGCCGGACACCCCAACATCACCCACCGGAGACGACTACGCCCTATGACACACAGACAACGCAAACTTCAAAAAACCGTGCGCTTCGAAACGGATGTGGTACGCGCCGCCGAGCAGCGCAGCCGGCGCATCGGCCTGCCCTGCGCGGTGGTTCTGGCCAACGCGGCACGTGAGTCCCTGCTATCTCATTCCGACACCTCCGTGCAAAGCGAAATGCAGGAATTCCGCAAGCTCGTCCTCTCGCGGCTCAACACCCACGAGCAGGTGCTCGGGCGCGACATAGCCCTGATCTGCGAGTTGCTGGCCCTGTCGGTGCGTACCTATTTGAATCACACGCCCGAACTGGTGCCCGGCGACCGCGATGCCGCGTCGATGAGTGGACGCCTGCGCTTCAAGCGTCTCATTGCACTGGCCCGCCGCAACCTGCACGACGGTGTTTCCATTCTCGATGACGCGGAGATCGACGCATGACGCATACCGAACCCGCATCCGAACGCCGGCGACGCGATGAAGAGCAACGCGAGGCTCATTGCCGCGATACCGATAGACGCGAAGTCCACGAACGCGAAGCTCAGGGACGTGAAGCATTCACACGCGAAGCGTACACACGCGAAGCGTCTGATGCACGCCGCACGGCGAGTATGGACCATGTACTGGGCACGGTGATCGGAGAAGAGTTGCGCAATCCTGCGGTCACCGACATTCACGTCAACGACGACGGGATAATTCGCGTCATCGATCATGGTTCGGGCGTACGCGTCGTGGGCGAGATGGCGCCCGATCGAGCCGAATCGCTGATCCGGCTGCTGGCCACGCACATGGGCGCGTCCGCCACGCGCCGGCGACCGACGGTTTCGGGTGTGCTCCCCGGAACCATGGTGCGCTTTCAGGGTGTGTTGCCTCCTGTATCCCCGCGCCCCATCTTTGCACTGCGCAAGGCGGCCGAAGTTGTACACACGCTCGACGATTTCGTCCGGGATGGCGTTCTTTCGCAACAGGCCGCCACGATCATCCGTGCGTCCATCACCGCACGAGAGAACATCGTCATCTCCGGCGGGACCGGGTCGGGCAAGACAACCCTGATCAACGCCTGCCTGGCGGAACCGGCCATCACCCGCGACCGCATCGTCATCATCGAGGACACGCGCGAGTTGCAATGCAGTGCCGCCGACTGTGTGCGCCTGATCGCACCGCCCGCGTTGAGGTCGGTCACCATGGACGACCTCGTGAAGACCACGCTGCGATTGTTTCCCGATCGCATTGTGATCGGTGAGGTACGCGGCGGCGAGGCCTTGTCCATGATCAAGGCGTGGGGCACGGGTCATCCCGGCGGTCTCTGTTCCGTGCACGCCAACGGGCCGCGCGATGCGCTCTATCGACTTGAGGATCTGATGCGCGAGGCCACCGTGACCATCCCGCGCCGTTCGATCGCCTCCGCCATCGGGCTCGTCGTCTTCATCGAGCGTGGTTCCTTCAACGCCGCACATCGCCGCGTGGCGGCCATCACCCGGCCGCGGATGGACGCCGCCGGCGAATACCTGTTCGAGGATATCGAAGTTTAGTCGGACTATTTGTGTTTCAACCCTTCACCCACGGAGTGAGTCCATGATCTTGTTCTTATTCTCATTCTTATTCTTGTTCAAAAGTTCGTTTCGTCGATCGGTTGCGCCGATCGCATTGCTCGCATTGTTCCTGATGACGCAATCCGCCCACGCGGCGAGTGCGGGCATGCCGTGGGAACAGCCGCTCGAGCGACTGGTCACCAGTATCACCGGCCCCGTTGTGCGCGCGGTGCTTATTCTGGCCATCGTTCTGCTCGGCTTTGCGCTGGCTTTCTCGGAAGGGGCCATTCTGCGGCGCGTACTGGGCGTCGTGCTCGGAGGCGCCATCGCCGCGACGGCAGGGAGTTTCGTTCTGGAATTCTTCGGACTTGCCAACGGAGCAACGTTCTAACCATGAAGCACTCGAAACCGCCGCTGGAAGGCTTCAAGCTGCCCGTGTACGTCGCGCTGACGCAGCCGCCGCTGTTCGCCGGAGTGCCGCGCGAGCTCGGCATCCTGACCGTGGTCACCACGCTCGTGTTCACGCTGGGGCTGCACCTGTGGTTGATCGGTCTCGGCTTCGGGCTTGGGCTTTTCGGCGTGTCCGTGGCGCTTACCCGCCACGACGCCCACTGGATCGCCGTGTTTCGTCGTCATTTGAAACAACCCACATTCCTTGACTGGTAGGCGAGCAATACGATGTGGAACCTTCGCGAATACCGACGTCACCCGCAGCGCCTGTCTGACCACCTGCCCTGGGTGGCACTGGTCACGCCCGGGGTCATGCTCAACAAGGACGGCAGTCTGTCCACGTCCGTGTTGTTTCGTGGTTCGGACGTGGACAGCGCCACACCCGAAGAGCTGATGGCGTTTCGCGCCCGGCTCAACAACGCTTTTCGGCGTCTCGGATCGGGCTGGTGCCTGCATATCGAGTGCATGCGGCGCAGGGTCACCGATCCCGTGACGCGGCCGTCGGCCAACCCGATCGCCCGGCAAATCGAAGAGGAGCACCGCAAGGCATCGACCGCGACGCCGGCCTTCGAGTCGACCCAGTACATTACCTTCACCTACCTGCCGCCGGCGGATCGCGTGCGACGGGCGACCGACATGCTGATGAGCGACCCGCAGCGCACCCCCGATCGCGGCGCGTCTTTCTACCGTGAACAACTGGAACACTTCCAACGTCAGGTAGACAGCATGGTCAACATGCTGTCGGCCTTCCTGCCGGAGGTGCATCGCCTGACCGAAGACGAGACGCTCAGCTACCTGCACGACTGTGTTTCGGAGCGACGCATTACTGTGCGCATGCCCGATCCGCCCTGCTATCTGGATGCGTTCCTGACGGACACGCCGTTGACCGGGGGGCTGAGCCCGAAGCTCGGACGCTGTTTTCTTAAGGTCGTTTCGATTCGGGCCTACGCCAACGAGACACTTCCCTCGTTGTTGCACGAACTGGAGGACCTCCCGATCGAGTTTCGGTGGTGTGCACGCTACCTGCCCATGGACAAGACCGAAGCGGAGGCCGAATTCAACCGCCTGCGCCGTCACTGGTTCTCGCGCCGCAAGGGCATCGCAACGCTGCTCAAGGAGTTCATCACCAAAACCGAAAGCGAACTCCTCGATACCGACAGCCTCAATAAGGCTGCGGAGATTACCGACGCCCTCGAAGCACTCGGCGCTGATTGTGCCTCTTTCGGCTACTTCACACTGACCATCACGGTCCGCGACCCGGACGAACGCGCCGCCGAAAAAGCCGCGCAAACCGTGCAGCGCGTTTGTGACGGGGTGGGGCTGGTCTCACGCATCGAAGACTTCAACGCCGTGGAGGCCTGGCTGGGGAGTTTGCCCGGTCACGCCTACGCGGATGTGCGGCGGCCGATTTTTTCGTCGCTCAGTCTCTGCGACCTCATTCCCGCCAGCAGCGTCTGGTCGGGTGAACCGCGCAACGACCATCTCGACGGTCCGCCCCTGGCGGTCGTACACACGACGGGTTCGACACCCTTCCGATTGAATCTGCATCACGGTGACGTTGGCCACACGCTGGTCCTTGGCCCCACCGGGTCGGGCAAATCGACGCTGCTGAGCTTCCTCGCCGGACAAAGCCGGCGCTACCCAGGCGCTCAGGTCTATTTTTTCGACAAAGGGCGCAGTTGCCTGCCCATGACCCTGGCCATGGGCGGGGATTTTTACGATCTCGCCGCCGACGCCGCTGCGATCAGCTTTCAACCGCTGGCCGCACTGGACGGCGAGGGCGAGCTCAGCTGGGCGCAGGAATGGCTGGTGGACATGCTGCACCGCGAGGGGGTCGAGATCACGCCGCCGCTGAAACAGGAGCTTTGGTCGGCGCTGTCCAACCTGGCCACCATGCCTGCGCAACATCGCACGCTGACCACGCTCCTGGAATTGGCACAGAGCAACACGGTGCGCGACGCGCTCAAGAGCTACACGCTCGACGGGCCGCACGGCCACCTCCTGGACGCCGACCGCGACGCCCTGCGCGACGGAGATTTTCAGGCATTCGAGATGGAAGCCCTGATGCACAGCCCGGCCATGGTGCCGGTGCTGACCTATCTGTTCCACCGTCTTGAACAACGCTTCGCCGCACCGTTTACGAATCCGGAAACAGGTATTTCCAAACCACGCCCGACATTCCTGTTCCTGGACGAAGCGTGGCTGTTCCTGACCGACTCGCTGTTCGCCGCCAAGATCCGCGAATGGCTCAAAACCCTGCGCAAAAAGAACGTCGCCGTCGTCTTCGCCACGCAGTCCCTGGCCGACGTCACCGATTCGACCATCGCCCACGCCATCATCGAGAGCTGTCCGACGCGCATTCTCCTGCCCAATGAGTCGGCCCATGACCAAGGCACACGATCACTCTATCAGTCCTTTGGTCTCAACGATCGGCAGATCGACATTCTTGCGACCGCGACGCCCAAACGCGATTACTACTTCCAAAGCCCCGCCGGCAATCGGCTCTTCGAACTCGGGCTGGGAAGGACTGCACTGGCACTGTGCAGCGGTGGATCGTCCAGCGTGCAGATGATGATCTCACGCCTGCTGTCCGAACACGGACGCGACGGATTCGCGACGGCCTACCTGCGCGCGTTCGCCGACTCGTCCCCCAATGCCGAAAGGAGTGATCATGATTCGTCATCATGAACGAACCGATGGCTCGACAAATCGACGCCTGATATTGCTTGCAGTCATCACGCTCGCGATTTCGACTGGGAGTGCCGTAGCGTTCTTCTGCGGATTCGACGGCATCATCCTTGACCCCGCAAATCTTGCGAAGAACGTGCTGCAGGCTACCGCGTTGGGGACGCAGGTGACCCGAGCGACGACGCAAATACAGTTGCAGGTGCAGGCGCTGGCCGATCTGCCGGCCAGTGTGGCGCACGAGCAGGCGCTCGCGAATGATGTCGTCCGCCAGATCCTCTTCGAAGACGGTCCCGACGTTGATGCAATGTACCCGATCACCGGTACCCACGCCGACGTTGCACCCGGATGGCTTGACACCGCGCGACGCGACTGGACGCAGTCCGAACGCGCGTCGCTCGCTACCGAACGCGCGTTGAGTGAACGTGTGCAGCGGTCCATGTCACCGACCACCGATCGGCTGGCCCTATTAATCCGCGCCTCGAACGGTGTCGATCTCGGCGTTGACGAACTCCCAGGCCCCAAAGCTGTCCTGCAGGCCCAACAGGAACTCACGGCCCTGCACTCCGGCGAATTGGACAAGCTGATCGGGCTTCGGGCGTTGCGCGCCCGGCGCAAAATCATTGGATACGCCAGACGCGCAGCGATCGAAGCGTACCAAGCCCGCCGCCGCGCGTCGCTGATGAGCGACTGGGAAGACGGCTACGCCCGATCCGTTCGCCCGGTACGCAACCCATTCGGCGGGCACCGAAAGGACCAGTCGTGATGAAAAAAAATCAATCCATCCTGACCGCTGCCGTTTTCGCGGTTCTGCTGTTGTCCATCGGCGGCATCGCTTCGGTGATCGTCCTCGATCCGACCAACCTGATTGTGAATGCCGAGCAGGTCACGCACCACGTGTCGCTCATCGCCCGACTCGATGGGCAAATCCGCAATCAAATTCAGATGCTCCAAAACTGGGATTTTACCAGGCTCGTCGAACTGCTCGCATCGATGCAACGCGTCAGCGCGAGCACTGAGGGCGTTGCCGGCCTGGACCTGGCCGGCGAGTACTCCATCAGTCCGGGCGCTTACACCGATCGCGACGCGGAAGCCATGCGCGACCTGCGACGTGGCTGGATCGCGTCACGCCGACAGGCCGTGCGGCAGACCCAAGCGACCCAGGAAAGCGTCATTGCTGAGATGCCCGCCACACAGCAACGCGTCGGAGAGTATGTGGAACAGGCCCGCATTGCACCCGGTCAGACCGCGGTTCTTCAGGCTTCAAACGAAACATTGGCGACGCTCACCGCGCAGGTGCAGAGCCTCCAGGCGTTGGAATTGACCGCGATCCGCATCGAATTGGAGGAGGTAGCCCGACAGCAGGCGTTGGCGACGTTTCAGCGCCAGCGCCTGGATGTACTGATGCGTGACTGGGGAACAACCGCTGCGTCGCGTCCGGTACGGTATCCGTTCGCGCGCATCCGCTAGGAAATACTCATGAGCATTATCAACGACACACTCCAACGGTACGTCGATGCGATCGACTTGGGATTCGGGTTGATCGATGGCGACGTCCGCTGGGTGTTCAACACGCTGGTCGTCATCAACATCGTCATGGCGGCGATGTTCTGGGCATTTAGCGAGGATCAGGTCGTTGTCCAGCTAGTACGAAGGGTTCTCTTCGTCGGCATCTTCGCCTGGATCATCGAGAATTGGGTCGAACTCACCAACGCGCTCGCCAGCACCTTCATGCAGCTAGGCGGCAAAGCGGGTGGCGGTCGCTTCTCTCTGGACATCATGCTCAATCCAACGCAAATCGCCGATCACGGAATCGATACGGCGATTCCCATGCTCCTGGCCGCGGGCGAACTCTCCGGCCCCGTTGGCTTCTATTTCAATATCGTACAGATCATCATTCTCATCGTTGCGTCGCTCATCGTCATTGTCTCGTTCTTCCTGATCGCAATCCAAGTCGTGATGGCCATCCTCACGTTCAAGATTGGCACGTTGGTGGTGTTTGTGCTCTTGCCCTTCAGCCTCATCAAACACACGTCGTTCATGGCTGAGCGTCCACTCGGCTGGGTCGTCAGCGCCGGCGTGCGCCTGATGCTGCTCACCTTCGTGGTCGGCGTCGGCCAAGACGTATTCGATATCCGTCGAATGGGATACCGGACGATTACCCTGCGCGCCGCGCTCGAAATCGCACTGGGTGCGCTGGTCTTCCTGGCACTCACACTCACCGCGTCACGTCTGGCCAGTGAACTGGCGTCGGGAACACCACGTCTCAGCGCCCTCGACGCCGGCCAGGCGGTAGTCGGCGCGGGCCACGCCACCAACCACGTCGTGCGCAAATCGATGAGCATCGCCAAGGCATTGGAGGGAGGCTCGAAACTGAGTGCCGTCAAAGCCGCGAGCAATGTCGGCGGAGCCGGACAGTCACCGTCTGGAAGTGGGAAGTAACGCAGGAATCAACCGCAAGGACGAAACCCAAATGGTTTTTAGCAAGCAAACAACATGTTACGGACGCCGACCGGACGCGGAAGGCAGCACTTCCCCGTACGATCGTGCCAAACGCGAGTGGGATCAGCGACTCGGCACGGCACGCGTGCAGGCACTTCACTGGCGCATTCTGGCGCTGCTTTCGGTGGTCGGCATGATCGCCCTCGGCGTGGCACTCTCCGTGGTCAGTGCGCGCAAGGACGTGCGCACCTATGTCGTTGAGACCGACCAACTGGGACGCCCGGCGCGTGTCACGCTCATCGGCGATCGATACGAACCGACGTCGGCACAGATCGGCTACTTCGTCGGCCATCTCGTTCGACTGGTCCGTGGTCGGCCGCTCGATCCCGTGATCGTGCGCGAGAACTGGAAACACGCCTACGCGTTCCTCGCCGGCGATGCCGTGCACACAATGAACGCCTACGCCGCCGTCGACCCGCCGCTCAACAGCGTTGACGGACGCCCCCTAACCCGCGTGGTCGAGATTACCAACGTTCTTCAGAAAGCTGCGGATGCTTTTCAGGTGCGCTGGCGGGAGACCGACTACGTCGGCGGCGTCCCGCGGCAACCGGAGCAACGCACCGGACTGTTCCACGTTGACACGAAACCGCCGCGCGACGAGACGGACCTGTTTCGCAATCCGCTTGGCATCTACGTGGTCAACTTCAGCTGGAGCAAAGAATTCAGCGGACCGATCGACAGCGACCTCGTACCACCCGTCGAGACAACGAACGAAACCCAAAAGGAGCCCGACCATGAATCGCCCGACGCTTGAATTGACGTATGCACTGTCGATGCTGCTGCCGTGCGGCGGCTGCTTCTTTGTTCAGCCTGCCGAGAATCTGGTTCTCTATCGCCAGCCCTGGCAGATGATCGAACCGATGACCGAACGGCAGCCCATGTCCGACGATGCCGAAGCCGTGTATTCGATACCCTCAGCCTCACCGCCTTCGGTATCTTCAAATTCACCCTTAGCGCCACCGTCAACGGTATCACCAAAGGCAACGCCGAAGGTGTCGTCGAATGTATCACCGACGGCGTCTTCGACGGTATCGCCGGAGGCATCGCCGAAGGCGTCATCGAAGGTGTCGTTGCGGGCCGATGGAGCAGGTGATGTACGGGCTCCAGTCAACGTGCCCCGAAGATCGTCCATCCGGACCGAGACAATCGCGATCGATATCCCACCGGAGGATCTTCTCGAACAGGCCCGTCGCCGGGCGACGCAGCGGCCGCAGGTCGGAGACTTCGTGGACGCGGTTCAGATTTACGACTTCGTGCCCGGATCGGTCTACGAGGTCATCACCACGCCGGGATTCTTGACGCTTCTGCGCCTGCGCGCAGGTGAAGAGATCCTGCACCTCGCCGCCGGGGACACGAGCCGCTGGACGGTCGACACGGTTGTCGCCGGCATCGTCGATCCGCACGCGACACTGAGCGAAACACTGCCGACCCCACGCCGTCAGCCGGACACTACGCGCGTGTCGATTCTTATCAAACCGCGTCGTCCGCGCCTCGAGACCAATCTAGTGATTGCCACCAACCAGCGCACCTATCTGATCGATCTCAAGAGCGTCGAGGCGACGGCCTACCACTCGGTCGTCGCGTGGACCTATCCCCGTGCATTTTCGATCAGTGTTTCGACGAATTCTGCGGTGCGTGCGCGTCGGCGCGACGACGGAACGCGCAATTATGCTTATGACATCAAGGTGCCTCCCGGTCCGGCACCCAAGTGGTCTCCGATCAGCGTCTTCGACGACGGTCATCGCGTTCACGTGCGCTTCCCGGAGGGCATCGATGATCTCCGTCGCCCGCCGCTCTTTATCGTCGGGCGCGACGGTGCGGTGCGTCTGGTGAATTACCACGTCGACGGCGCGTCCTATGTCGTACACGAGCTCTTTGATCGCGCGGAATTGCGTCTTGGCTACGAACGCGTGGTCATCGACAGGAGACGATCCAAATCGAAGAACCCGATTGTGCGGATGATCCGTGCGATCGGCCGCGGAGAATAGATCATGGACCCGAAATCAACGCCGCCGCCCAAGATACCGGTAGATCAAGCGCTGCGCGCGCACGCGCCAAGTCCGTCCGTCAAAAGACTGAACCCCAAAGCGGTCTCCGTTCTGCTCGGGATCGTGGGCGCGGTGCTCGCCGGACGCATGATTCTCGAGATCGGTGGAGACAACCCCCTGTCCGACCACGGGAACAGCTTGGACGCGTCGCATTTTCGTCCGACCGAAGACGCGATCGAGCGCGGTCCGATCGGCCTTTTGCCCCAAGACTACGCGTTCCTGAAGCCCGCACCGTTACCACCTCCGCCGGTACCGATTGTCCAAGTCGAAGCGCCGGCGATCGTCGAGCCGGGCCCCGACCCGGACGAGCTTCGCCGCCGAGAGCAACTCCGCCGTGAAAACGAACTCGCCCTGGACTCGCCCATACAGTTTCAGGGAAACCGCTCGCGAAGCGACAATGCGCGAAGCCACGATCCGCGAAGCGGTCATGCACGGGCTGGAGTTTCAGCACACGCCGATTTAGGTCGGATCGCAGGTGACACGTCATCAGCGGATGCCGGCTCACCCGGACTTGCGTTCGTCCCGTCCGACAACGCAACAGATTCTTCCGTCTTCGCGAATCGTACCGGCGTCCGGACGTACGTGCGTGGCCACCTCGAGATTCCGCGCTCGCCGTACGAAATCAAAGCGGGGACCGTTGTTCCCGCCGCACTGGTGACTGCGATCAACAGTGACCTGCCCGGCGATATCATCGGTCAGGTCACCACGAACGTGTACGACTCGGTCACCGGACGATACCTGCTCATTCCGCAGGGCACACGCTTGATCGGCCAGTACGACAGCGAAGTGCGCAACGGCCAAAACCGCATCCTCGTCGCCTGGCGTCGGCTGATCCTGCCCAACGGTAACTCGATCGTTGTCGGAACCATGCCCGGTACGGACGCCGCCGGAATCGCGGGTATGGCGGATCGCGTCGATTACCATCTCGGTCGATTGGCCGCGGCCACGCTCCTGTCTACGTTCGTCTCACTCGGTGGCAACTTCGCCGCCAACGGTCCCGATCGCAGGCAGCTCGACGTTGTCGGAACGACCGTCGCGCAGCAGGCCTCGGGTCTCGGTCAACGCATCATCGATCGCGAACTCAGTCTCGAACCCACCATCCGCATCCGCGCCGGCATGGAGTTCAACGTCCTGGTCACCAGGGATCTGATTCTCGCACCGTTCGAACGTGTAAGGAAAACTCGTTGAATCGTGTTTGGTAGGGTGAGGAGACAGTTATGAAGAACAACATCGCACTGCCGCCGTTTCACATCGTGGAAACGACCCGGTTCACCGTCGAGGCCGACCATGAACTCACGCAAGCACTTCGTCGCTACCAGGCGTATTACCAAGACGCTTACGGTGTGGCCGTCAGCGAAGCGGATCTGCTTAGCGAGATGGGCCGCCAATTCATGGCCGAGGACCGGGCGTTCAAAAATCACGGACAAAAGCGACGGCGGCCCCAGAGCAAGCCGCCTGCAGCACTGCGTACCGCACCAGGTGGCGGCGGAAAGCCAGACCCTCGCGGACCGGCGGCGCGCTGACAGTGTCGATATTGCGCAACGCGTACTCGTGTTGTGATTCCGCAACCCTGCGACTTAAGTGTGAGAGCTCAATGCAAACTCCCGGTCAACATGCGAAGAGCATCTACTGCGCCTGCCAGCGATGCACGGCCAAGTGGTTCTGCGATCGGCCTCCACATGCCTGCCCGCGCTGCGACAGCACAGAATTCCTGATGACAAGAGAGAACAAGCCGTGGCACCATCGCGTCGGTTCAAAGCCGAATGCAGAAACAACGCATGTCCAGTCAGACAAATCAGGCAGCCACCAAGAGACTTCCCCTTGCCCGGATCGGGACGCCGAATAGTGCAGTCACGACTCGACGTACACTTCAAGAGCGACAGCCCAGAGTGGTCGACGCTCGATGACCTCTTCGACGAACTCAACGACATCTTCCATTTTGATCTCGACGCCTGCGCATCGCGGGACAACGCCAAGTGCCGACGGTACTTCACCCAACAGGACAACGCCCTGAATCAGCGCTGGACCGGAACCGTTTGGATGAACCCGCCCTACGGCCGATCTGAAAAATGAACGAACACATCGATCAGCCCGAGATGATTTCCGATCCCATAGCACGCGCGCACGCCCAGTTCATTGTCGCGGTTGTGGAAACACTCGGACGTATCGAAAATCGTTTGGCGACTATTCTAGACAATCGAATTCCAAGAGAATGGCTAACCGTCACGGAAACATCCGAATTGCTACAAGTCTCCGAAACGACAATTGATCGTCTCATATCTTCTGGTCAATTGAAGGCGTCAGTCATCACCACGCCAGCCGGTCGCGGGTTCAGAAATCGGTATCGGATTCGCGCAGAATGGATCGACAAGTTTCTTCTCGCAAACATGGCTCATACCGCTCGAATCGAGAGAAGGCGCTCACCGTCGTACCATGAGTTCATCAAATAGAAAACATCTTCTCTCGAACATGCTCGGTGACGACACGTAGCCGGTCCAGGCTGATTTCCTCGACATATACGCCTGACATGCCAGGCAAGGCGTGACCCATGATTCTGAAGATTGCATGCTGATCATGCACTTCGTCCGCCCAAGTGCGAAAAGTGTGGCGCAGAGTATAAAAACCGATGCCTGGCCGCTTTAGGCCGAGCGATCGCAGCAAGTTGGCAAAACAAACGTGCAATTTATCTATGTTCGTCACCTTCGTCAGGCCCGACGTATCCGTACTGACGATTTGTCGCACAAGCGGATTCCCTCGGGAATTAAGAAAAACAAGGCGAGCCACCTCGGCATTCTTCGGCGCTGGGCGATGTGTCAGAAACTCGTTGAGGGCAACCACCGTTTCTGGCCATAATGGAAACACGCGCTGAACCCCAGTCTTGGGCCTTGCGTACGAGACCAGGTTTTTCTCGAGATCGAGGGCCGCCCTTGGAAGGGTGGCGACATCGGTGTTGCCGAACCCACCGTTGACACCCAGAAAAATCGCTGCCTTGATGTAACCATCGCTCGCATCGATCAAGCAACGCATCTCTTCCGGCGTGAAGAGCCTCTTGCCATTGATTGCCTCTGAATTCTGTTTCGCTTTCCGCTGCTGGGCCGCTGTCGGCATTTCGAGCCCACGGCCAAAACGTACCGGTTGTTCAATCAAGCCCATGTCGTACGCATACTTAAAAACGCTCTTAATGGCGGTGATATGGCGTCGCAAAGCGTGGACGCCGAGACGCTTCGCAAGCCCTGTCCGGTGGCGTTGAAAATCCATCGCTTCAAGATCGGAAACGATACGCTCTTTGCCAACGCCCCGAGCAAACTCTGTAAGAACGCTGCGGCAGTCCTCAAACCAGCGTGCGCCAATCTCACCCACGTCCAGTTTATCTTTTTGCCAGGTCAAGAAAGCGTTGCACGCATCCTTGACCGTTATCTCACCTGTTGCTACGTTCCCTTTCTGGGGTGAACGACCCGCGTGCAAGTCGCCTGCAACGTCGTGGTATCGATCCAAGGCAGCTTGTGGTTCACTCCAGACACCGAAGAAATGCACCTTGCCGCGAATTTTCTTGCAGAATTGGCCGTTCGCGTGTGGAGTCAACGGAAACGATGGATACGGTTTTTTCGGCTTTGTTTTTGGATTCGCCATGACGACGTACCGCGATGATTCGACGTTGTTCCAACCAAGCACCGGGAAGAGCGTACAAGCGGTGTCGGTTGTCGTCAAGGTTGTCGTCTGCGAATCGCCTGATCGGCGACAGCTGCGTAAGTTGTTATGAAAAAAGCACTTGGAGAGGTGGCTGAGCGGCTTAAAGCAACGGTTTGCTAAACCGTCGTACTGGTTTAAACCGGTACCGGGGGTTCGAATCCCCCCCTCTCCGTTATTCCCGCTAAGACCGCGTTTTCTTCGCGTTTGGCGGGATTTTTGGTTTGTGACACGCTGCTGACACTTCGATTGGCCCGGTCCACAGATGAGCGCTGAATTCCCTGTGAGTTGCTGATTTGGCGCCAAGCAGGACGCCAAGTTCTTCGCGTCGGTTTTTGCGTTGTATGTGCCTGTTGCCTTGGCGATTTCGCGGCCACCCGGACGCGACAAACCAAGAAGTGGCTGCGAAGGCGTCGCTTTGCTCACCGTGAAGCGTGTGAGTGTATCGGTCCATCGTCAGCGTGTCGGGCCAGCGTTTGCACTGGTAAGTGATCTACCTCCGTTTTATGTACCAGCTGTTGTAAGAGTCGGTTCGTCTATTTTCAGGCCAATGGCACCCCGGTTTTCATGGTCTCTTATGGGCTTGGCTTCGTCTGTCTGTTCACTTCGGGCGATGGTTGACTGAGCATTAGACTTGGGCCAAGGCGGGGGCTTGGGTTTCGTCGGCAATGGTGTCGAGTGGGATAGGGCGGCTGTTGCGACTCAGGACGGTGACGGAGGGGTGGCCCAGGAATTCGTTCACGGCGTGGATGAAGGCGGCGGTGATGTCGATGGCGAACGTGGAGGAGCACTTGATGGTCGCGGTGAAGCCGTCATCGGTGTGGAACTGGAGATAGGGCGGCTTGTCGCCGTGATGCTGCAAGAGCAGGTTCTTCAACCGTTCGAGGCGGTCGGTGTCGATGTCCCGTGGCAGCGTGATGAGGACGTTTTCACTCAGCAGTCGGTAGGCCTGTGCCGCTGGAATGACACTCTCAACGCGCAAACACGGTTCCTCACGCTTCTTATCGACCTTGCCCGAAAGGAATACGAGGCTGTCGGGGCTGAGCATGGGTTGAAACTCGGGCAGGCTCTTGGGGAAGACGATGCCTTCGACGTGGCCTTTGAGATCTTCGAGCATGATGATGCCCAGCTTCTTGCCTTGGCGGGTTGGGACGGTGCGGAGGGCGGAGACCATGCCGCCGAGCGTGACCTGTGCTTCGGGTGGCAGCGCGGGCAGGTCCACGGTGTAGGCGGTCACGCAGGATTCGATGAGTTTTTCGGCGTGGGTGAGGGGGTGCCGCGTGACGAAGAATCCGAGGGCGGCCTTCTCGCGGGCGAGCATTTCGGCTTCGGTCCATTCGTCGGACGGGAGCGGGGGATGCTCGGTCTTGCTGTCGGAGCTTTCGCCGAACAATCCCATTTGTCCGGATTTTTTGTCTTGTTGCGTTCGGCCGCCGTGGTCGAACGCGGCTTCGAGAACGGTGGAGAGTGCTTTGCGCATCGCCCCGGTGGAATCAAACGCGCCGCAACTGAGCAGTGATTCGATGGCGGCGCGGTTGCAGGCACTTAAGTCGACGCGCTCGCAGAATTCGTAGATGTCGGTGAATGTGCCTCCCTCCGCGCGTGCGTCTGTGATGGCGGTGACCGCTTTCCCACCGACGCCCTTCACAGCGGCCAAGCCGAAGCGGATGGCTTTGCGTTTTTTGCCTTCGCGTTCGATGGTGACGACGGTGAAGTCGTTGTCGGATTCGTTGACGTCGGGTGGCAGGACGGTGATGCCGATACGCTTGCACTCGTCGAAGTATTCGAGAATTTTGTCCGTGCTGGACATTTCGAAGGTCATGACGGCGGCCATGAATTCGACCGGGTGGTAGACTTTCACGTAGGCCGTCTGAAAGGCGACGAGCGCGTAGCCGGTGGAGTGGGCTTTGTTGAACGCGTAGCCGCCGAATTTGAGAATATCCTCAAAGACTTCGTCGGCCACCTTACGATCGACGCCGTTGACGGCTGCGCCTTCGAGGAAAGGCTCGCGCTCGGCTTCGATCATTTTGGTTTTCTTTTTGCTGATCGCTTTGGCCAGCCGGAAGGCGCGTTTGAGTTCGATCCCGCCCAGGCGATTGACCATACGCGAAACCTGCTCCTGATAGACCATGATGCCGTACGTTTCAGCCAGCACTTCGGTCATGATGGGGTGCGGCGTGGTCCAGGATTCGCCGTGCTTGCGCGCGACGTAGGAATCGATGTACTGCATAGGGCCTGGGCGGAAGAGGGCGTTGGCGGCGATGAGGTCTTCGATGCGGTTTGGTTTCATGCGCATGATGACGTCGCGCATGCCGCCCGATTCAAACTGGAACACGCCCTTGGTCTCGCCGCGTGAGAACAACTGGTACACGCGCTGATCGGTCAGGTCGAGCTTGTCCAGATCGATTTTGTGGTCGGCGGTTTTTTGGGCCAACATTCGAGCGCGTTCGAGCGTGGTCAGCGTACGCAAGCCGAGGAAGTCGAACTTCAGCAGGCCGACGCTTTCGACCGTCGGCCCGTCGTATTGCGTGACGATCTGGTCGTCGTTGGCGGGTTTGTAGAGGGGGAGGAATTGGTCGAGCGGAGTGTCGGCCACCACGATGCCGGCGGCGTGAACGCCCGCGTGCCGCGAGAGGCCTTCGAGCTTGCGGGCGATGTCGATGATGCGGTGGATCTCGTCATCGGTCTCGTAGCGTTTTTTCAGCTCCGGTTCGCTCTCGAGGGCTTTGTCGATCGTAATGTTCAGCTCGGCTGGTATCAGATTGGTCAACTGCGTCGCGCTGTTGAAGTCCAGACCCATCACGCGGGCGACGTCCTTGACGGCTGCCTTGGCTTTGAGCGTTCCGAAGGTGATGATCTGGGCGACGTGGCCATATTTCTTGCGTACGAAATTGATCACATCAGCGCGATGCGTTTGACACATATCGACGTCGATGTCGGGCATTTCGTCGCGATCGGGGTCCATGAAACGCTCAAAGTAAAGCTCGTAACGCAGCGGATCGGGAGCGCTAATGCCTAGACAATAGCTGACCACGGAACTGCAACCGCTGCCGCGTGCGCCGCAGGGAATGCCCTGGGCACGGGCGTAGTTCATGAAATCCCAGACGATCAGGAAGTAGCCACTGAAGCCTTTGCTCGAAATGACGCCCAACTCGTAGTCGATACGCTCGCTGACTTCATTGGTGATTTTCTCGTAGCGTTCCATGGCACCGTCGTAGACCAGCCCGCGAAGGTACTCGTCCTCCTCGCGACCCTTGGGGAGTTTGTAGACCGGCGAATGACGCTTCGAAAAATCCAACTCGACGTTGCACAGGTCTGCCACGCGGAGCGTGTTGTCGATGGCTTCGGGGCAGTTCGGGAAAAGGTCCGCCATTTCCTGGCCGGATTTGAAGTAGAACTGGTCGGTCGGAAACTTGAAGCGATTTTCGTCCGAAACGAGTGCCCGCGTGCTGATGCAGCAGAGAACGTCGTGGGCTTCGGTGTCTGAATGTTCGAGGTAATGCACGTCGTTCGAGGCGATCACGGGGACGCCGAGACGGTTGGCGATGTCCAGCAACTCCGGATTGATCATCCGCTGCTCGTCCATGCCGTGGTCCTGAATCTCCATGAAGAATCGATCGGGGCCGAAGATTTCGAGATAGGATTTCGCCAGTTCTTCTGCGGCGGCACGGTCCTTTTTGAGCAGGGCCTGAGGCACTTCTGCCCCAAGACAGGTACTGGTGCAGAGCAGGCCTTCGGAGAATTCGCGGAGCACTTCCTTGTCGATACGCGGCTTGTAGTAGAATCCTTCGAGGTAGCCGATGCTCGATAGCTTGAGCAGGTTCTGGTAGCCGACATTGTTCATAGCCAGCAGAAGCAGGTGGAAGTTGGATTCGGATTGCTTGCCCTGTTTCACGCGGCGATCGTTGGGGGCGAGGTAGGTTTCGCACCCGATGATCGGCTTGACGCCAGCGGCGACTGCGGCGTTGTAGAATTCGACGGCCCCGAACATGTTGCCGTGGTCGGTGATGGCGACGGCGGGCATGTTCATTTTCTTGGCCGTCTCGATCAGCGGCTTGATGCGCGTAGCCCCGTCGAGCAGGCTGTAGTGCGTGTGAACGTGAATGTGTACGAATTGGCGATCGGACATTTCGTTTTGAACCTGCTGAGCGGGTGGATATTGATTCCCGTTGCGATTGACGCGCGCGACGCGATTCTCGCTATCGTAGAACCGGTGATGACAGCGTCAAACGGTGGAATCAAGCGGGAACCGATGGTAACTGTGAGGTGATATTGAATTCCGTCGCAACGTCGTTTCTTACCGACGGTTGTGAGCGATGGGTTGCTGCAATTGTGATCTGGGCTTCTTCTTTTCGTTCTTGCGAAGGGGCGATAACAGGAAGTCGTTCCTCTCAATTGAAAGGCGGAATGGGCTGACGCGTGATCTCAAGCGTACGACCTGTACTGGTTCAGCGTGAATTGGACAATCCGTCCATTGTGTTAAGCAACTCCCCGGCACACGCGTGACGGGATTCTCGGTTTTCATCATTGCCTCCGGCGGGCGTGCTCGGCCTCGGGTCGGGAACTACCGGGGGCCGCCCCTTCCGTCCCGTCGCCTCGACGCCACCCGGCACTGGGTGAGGCGACGCCGAGGCGACGGAACTACAGGGGCTTTCCACTTCGCACGTTTGAGGGCGACTGCCCGACTCCGATGCGCACGACGCACGCATGGCTTGGCGACGCTTGCGACGCGCTTCACGAGCGGCGGCGAGCTTGCGATCGCGCTCGGCGTGAATCGTCTCGGCTCGACCTTCGAGTTTGTCGCGCGGCGCGACGTAACCGATCGCACTGTGCAATCGCTCTGTATTGTAGTGTGTCACGAAACCAGAGACGGCACGCCGGGCGTCATCAAGCGTCAAGGGCGTCTGACGCCGAACGCACTCCGTCTTCAACGACTTATGCCAACGCTCGATCTTTCCGTTGCTTTGCGGATAATACGGCGAAGTTCGTACATGAGTCATGCCCGATACGCGGATGAACTCTTTGAAATCCTTGGCGATGAACTGCGGGCCGTTATCCGAAATGATCCTCGGATGCGTACCCGGGAAAGCCTCGCGCCCGCGCTGCAGGATGATTTCGATGTCCCGCTCCTTCATCGCTTCACGAATCTCCCAATGCACGATGTGCCGGCTGAAACCGTCCAAAACACTGCACAGGTAGTAGAACGTGCCACAGACATTGATGTACGAAACGTCCACATGCCAGTGTTCGTGGGCCTTGATCGGCTGATGGAAACCGGTTCCCTTCTTCGAGGGTTTGCGATTCCACGATGCCATCAGTCCGGCACTCTTGAGCACGCGGTACACACTGGCCGGACTGACTGCGACGACGTCGGCATCCATCATCATGTAAGTCAAACGTCGATACCCCTCGCCGGGATGCTCTCCGGCGTAGTCCACGATGGCTCGCTTTTCTGAATCATCGAGCCAATGATCGCGCGGCGCTGTCGCATTGTGCTCATTAACCTTGCCATAGCGACACTTCCAGGCGTGATACTTGCTCCGGCCGATGCTCAGCCAACGGACCAAACGGTCCGTCGGAAGCCCCGTGCGACCGGTCCAATAACCGACGTAATCGACGACCGCATCGCGTGTGTCCGGCTCCGCCCAGCCGCGTTTCAGGTTTCGCCAAGACTTTTTTTTAGCCGGACATGGGATTCCATGATCTCGCCGATCACCTCGTCCTTGTCAGCCAGCCTCTTCTCCAGGGCTTCGACCTTGGCTTCGAGTCGGCGGTTCGGGCCTTCATTGCTCCGCCGGCCAAACGCCGCCGCCCCATTCTCGAACAGCTCTTTCTGCCAGCGATAGAACAGGGTGGGGTTGATACCAGCCTGATCGCAC
>JAJDDQ010000002.1 GCA_029260215.1 Phycisphaerae bacterium | reverse complement strand
AAATGTCTCACAGGCGGTGTCAGTCGGGCACGTCACAATCGAAGTCGCGTCGCAGGCACCCGTGGTCGGGTTGCACGCGAATGTTTCGCAAAGCGTGTCGGCAGGACACGACACGATCGGTGTGACGACATCGCAATTGCCTTGCAGCCCGCCCGGAGAGCACGAGAAGGTTTCACAGGCAGTGTCTAACCCTGAACAATCAACAGGATCGGACTGACATTCGCCAATCAGATTGCACGTGGTCGTGGTGCAGGGGTCGGTGTTGTCGCAATCGCCGGAATCAAGACATTCGACGATCTCAAACTGAAAATTATCAATGCCACCCGAGCCCAGGAACAGGAAATCGAGGCCAACGATATCGTCACCATCAAAACCCGGGTCCGTTACAACCGAGGTGAACAAGCCTGGGATATTCGGCGATTCCGTCGGCATTCCAGAGCTCAGATCGACCATGGCGATGCCGATATCAGTTGGTACCTCACCGGTGAATTCCGCCGGAACAGTGACCATCCGCGTCAACGCAGCCGAGTCGGTCAGCGTGATCATCACCACACCGTTGGCATCGCGATCGACTACATCAACGTCAACCACGCGCACAAAGCCGACCGCGGGCGAAAAATCGATATTGATGTTGCCGCCGATCCCTGAATCGTCGGGCGTGGTGAATATGCCGCCGAAGATCGCGGGCGATACATTATCCTGCAGAATCAGGATATTCCCCGAATCGACAAGCAAGTCGAAATCGGGGCCCGCAGCATTGGGGCCACCAATCGTCGTGTCAAAGATCGTCGCACCGAGATTGTTGCCCGTCGATGTGATGATGAAATAGTCGGCCCAGGGATCAGGCTGCGGTGACTCGACGCGCTGACCGTTGGCGACAAGCAATCCGCCATCGTCGGTCGAGAAATCGATGTTGACCACTACCGCCGCCACAGGGCCCGCAACCATTGCCAACACAATGCAGCACAATGCGACGAAGCCCGAAAGATTTGTTGTCACGCTTTTCATGGAATTGACTCACGAAATAGTGTGGAGCATACACAACCAGCACACTCTTGCACCTTGAGACACCGAGGCACCTCATTTGCCAACGGGTGTGGAGCGCGTACAGCCTTTGGAAAACGCGATCGCACCCTTCCTGAAACTTACCCCACGAGGTTATCGAATTTGGGTCAAGAACGCAAGCATGAATGAACTCTGTTGACCGGCATAATCGGATTCACCACGCGCACAATTTCGGGCCGGTGCGCTTCCTATGCACACCGGCCCGAAAACAAGTCTCTGATTCCAGCGAACGGCTTCTACCGAAGCGAACTGGCTGGATTCGGCGTCACGACCACAACTGCCGGTGTCGTTGTCTTAACTTCGATTTCACTTGTATATGAAGCTACAATCATTGTCTGCCCGTCAAGCTGCAAATCCACTACAAACGGACCAACAGCGTTCTCAGAAGACTGAAGCGTAAAGGTCGCCAGATAGCGTTTGCCTGGGGTCGCTATGCCCGAGCCGTACACACCGGCCAACATCTGCCCATTGTGCGGCGCGAACGCTTCGAAAGCGTCACCTTCCGCCCCAAAAACATTGTCCCACCGTTGATCAATGCGCACATCCGACACCTCGAACTGCCCTCGACGACCGCCACTGGCACCAACGTGCAACTGGTAGCTTTGAATATTTTCCTGCGCATCGTCCAGATACACATCAATATCGACTGACTCGCCAGCCCGTATCACGCGCCTGTCGGCAACCAGCGTCAATGAGGATTCTCCACCGGCAGCCATCGCCATCTGCGGCGCAGGGCCAACGAGGTCCAGCGGACATTGACAGGGGTTTTGATTGGCAAACGCCAACAACGCGTGATTCGCATCCGCAAGGTTGCAGAAACCGTCGGGGTCGCACGCACCGAACGGCCCTCCTGGATCAATGTTGATGGCCTCGCACGCACTGACATTTGCGAAGCACGCGAGCACTTGGTTCGCGTCAAACAGGTTGGCAAAACCATCCAGAGCACAATCGCCAAAGGCACCACCGACATCTCCGTGGACACGCTCGACTCCGTTGCACGCATTGTTATCACACGAGAACCAGAAGCAGTTGCTGTCGGTCGCACCGTCCGGCGGACAGGGAGGACCACCCACGCACATTCCGTCGTTGTCCACGAGATCCGCACAATCGCTAACCGTCACACAGGGGCCGAGAACCAGTGTTTCACCGTAGTCATTGGCAATGTTGCAGCCAGCGGGCAGGAACAACGGAAAAGCGGAACAGGTATCAACCGGAAAACCGCACTCCGAGGGCCAGTTCAGCCCATCACAGGGCAAACCGCTCATCTCACAACGAAAATCTTCCCCGCCCCAAATGATTTCACTGGTTGTAAATGTTCCTGCCGTCGGCGCGATTGAGATTGAATTCGTCGCTACGTCAAGAACCTCGAAATGAAATGTTGCAGCCAGCAATCCGCCAAACGGGATCTGGGCCGATCCAATGCCCGCCGGTGCCCCGAACTGCCCCTGCGCCACAATGAACACATCGCCGTCGCTATCAGGCAATCCGATCGGCGGATTGCTCAAGCCGGCATTGAGGTTGTCGATTCCCGAATCATCCTGAAATCCGATGAAAAACCAGTTGTAAGGACTGCTGTCCGTCCACCCGTCGAACCTCAACTTTGACGAATCCCACGAAACCACCGCTTGGAATCCGCCCGTAAGCACGGCTGCGTTGTCCGTCGGTTTCAGGAACAGGTCAACGGTGATGATTTCACCGAGATTCGCGGCGATCACACCGGGTCGCAACTCAAAATTTGTTTCCACGCCATTGCGGTGAATGCAATCGCCCGTTAAGGGATCACAGGAATCCAGATTACATTTGTTGCCGTCACTGCAATCGATTTCAGGATTCGAGCAAGTGCCCAAGCTCGGATTACATACATCCTGGGTGCAAAGGTTCCCATCGCTGCAATCAACGATCGATGTGAATTCACAAGTGAACGTCGCAAGATTGCAGACGTTCGACGTGCACACGCTGTTGTCATCGCACTGCATATCCTGAAAACACTCCACGCACGCGCCGTCCGCAGGATTACAGTTGTCTCCGCCCATGCAGACCACGGGCGTGCCCAGCTCGCACTGGCCCGAAACCAAGTTGCACGTCTCGATGCCGTTGCAGAGATTCCCATCAGAACACTGCGCCGACGTGGTGCATGGCTGAATAATGTCGAAGTTCGCGCTCAGAAACGAGATGCGAGACGCGGGCATGTTGCCGCAGGCGAAAACCGAAATCGTGGTGGACGCAGCCACGGCTGACACGACGTTCCCCGCCTGGGCGAAATCCGCGTTCATGTTGATCGTGGCAACCCTGACCCACGTTCCGTCAGCGTCGCCAACACCGTTGGGATCACTCAGATTGCAACCACCCACTTCATCAACCAGGCTCGGCCCGCATGTCCCGGTATCAAAATCGGTCAACAAAGGCGACTGCGTAACGCTGACGCAAGTCGTCGCCGTCGGTGTAAACGTGACATCCGAGAATACACAGGTGAAACCCACGCCCGCCGGCAAAGAAGGATCCTGAAATAGCGTCGCCCACAATTCAATCACGTACGGCCCGGTGAAAATCTGCGACATGCCGTTAGGCGGATCGCCGACCGTCGTATTCGTCGGGGAAGCACTCTGCAAGACAACAGGCTCAACCAACACAAGGGTCGGCCCTGTGGGATTCGGCGGACAAACCACCGACGGCCCCGCAGACGCCACGACCGTTAACATCAACGCCACACTCAACGCCCCTTTGATCATCGCTTTAATCCCTCCAAGCTGTTTGATCCGCGAAGCCCGACCGATCGGCCTCCGCCCTTTTCAGAAACCCGTGAACCAGGACGCACCGCATTTTCAGAATCCAACGAAATCGTTCCGCTACCGCCCGCGCCTGAAGGAGCTGGCCTTCGCACAGCCCGATCTTCCTCATCATCGTCATCGATCGGATACGGAAGCCCAAATGACTCAACCATTTCCTGTGTTGCGGGAGGCAGGAATTGCCCCGATGGAACCCCACAAGGCCCTGCCGGAAAAACGATCAGAGGATCTTGGCAACTCCGCAGCCAAGCCGTCGCGAAGAACGACAAATCACCCGGATCGACCACGCTCGAACAATCGAAGTCCGCTCGTGCACAACTGAATGTATTCCACAGCGGATCCGTGTCGAGACGCAACCAGCACGGCGCGAGCAGCGCCAAGTCGCCAGGCCCAACGCTATCGTCCGAATCCAGATCGTAAATACACGGCGTTCGAATGCTAAACGTCACATCGCCAAACGAAGTCTGATTGACGCCAACATTGCCGAATTGACAGACGGAGATCGGAGTATTCGCCGGAACACTGTTGATCGTCGCACCAAATTGGGTCGCATTGGCTGACAAGGTCACGGTTGAGATGCGCACCCAATCCGGCGTCACACCCGTATCAACAATCAATGTACAACCACCCAACTCGTCAACCGTCCCGCTCGCCACACACGTCCCAGTGTTAAAACTGTCGTAGTCCGGCCCCGGCGCGACGCTCAGGCACGACACGGATGTCGGATCGAATTGCAAGTCGACGAACGCACAGCAAAGCCCGCTCATCGGCGGCGTCGCCGGATTCATCGCCTGCTGAGCCCAGAGTTCAACCACAAAAGTAGAGCCTTCGCGTATTTCAGCGTCGCTCACCGGCGGCTGGCCGATGGCGGTGTCCACACCGCTCGGCACCTGCCGAACCACGGTTACAACACTAACGACGGTTGGCGCTGGCCCGGGTATGCAACCCTGGTCGGGGTCACAAATCTCCGTACCGTTGATCACAACACCATCATCACACAACCCGTCCAGCGGCGTGTTCGTACATCCGTCAGTCGCCTCATTGCAGGTGTCAGCCGTGCAGTCGATGCCGTCATCACAAGACAAGGGCCCCGGTTCGCAATCGAAAAACTGATGACACGTTTCGATACCGTCGCAGAATACACCGTTGTCACAATAACTGTCGACCGTCTGGACGATGCACGTGTCAGTAAACTCATTGCACGCGTTCACCGTGCAAGCCACGCCGTCGTCACACGGTGAGGGGCCTGCCACGCAACCTGAAAATTGATCGCAGACTTCGACACCATCACAAAACAGGCCGTTTGCGCACAACGCGTCATTAGGCGTGCGTATGCATGTGTCGGTCGACTCGTCGCACCCATCCGTCGTGCATGCGATGCCGTCATCGCAAATCGTCGCGTCGCCAGCCTGGCAACCGAGCAAAGTATCACATAGCTCCGCACCGTCACAAAACAGACCATTGTCGCATGAACTGTGCAGCGGGGTGTTGACACAACTCGAGCCGATGCACTCATCAAGCGTGCAGGCAATTCCATCATCGCAATGACCGTCAACAATGCACTCCTGACAACCCGCTATCGGCACAAAAATGCAGGAGTCCGTGCCTTCGTCGCACACATCCGTCGTGCAATCATTGCCGTCGTTACAGGGCGGCGCCGTGACCTGACAGTCCAAGACCGCATCACAAATGGAGTTCCCGTCACAGAACAGCCCCGTATTGCAAAGCCCGTTGCTTGGCGTATTGGCGCACACATCGTTGACTTCATCGCACGTATCGATCGTGCAGGCTACGGCGTCGTTGCAATCAACAGGCGCGCCGGATTGACAATCGAGCAGCGGGTCACACGTTTCCACACCATCGCAAAATGCCGCATTGTCACAGGCTGTGTCGTCCGGCGTATTCACACAAACGGCGTTCAACTCATCGCACGAATCGATTGTACACACCACGGCATCGTCGCATGTAAGGGGGATTCCCACTTGGCAATCAAGCAACGAATCGCACGTCTCAGCCCCGTCGCAAAAAATACCGTTGTCGCACAAACCGTCCACCGGCGTGAAAATGCAGACATCCGTCGTTTCATTGCACGTGTCCACGGTACAACCAACAGCGTCGTCACATGTAAAAGTCGAAGCCACACAGTCAAGCACAGCATCGCACGTTTCAGCCCCGTCGCAGAACAAGCCGTTATCGCACGCCGTGTTATCCGGGATGTTGAGGCACTGGTCCCCGATTTCGTCGCAAGAATCAGTGGTACACGCGACACCGTCGTCACAGGTCAGCGCAACCCCCGGCTGACAATCGAGCACCGCATCGCACGTTTCAACCCCGTTACAAAACTGCCCGTCGTTACACAGGACATCAGCTGCCATATTCGTGCATGCGTCAATCGTCTCATTGCACAGGTCACTCGTACAACTCACTCCGTCACTACAATTGACCGGCGTTCCGGCTTGGCAATCCAGAACCGCGTCGCACGTCTCCACACCGTCACAAAACTGACCGTTGTCACACAACCCGTCGTTCGGCGCGTTGACGCAAATGTTGCCAATCTCGTCGCAACTGTCATCCGTGCACGGAACCCCATCGTCACAACTGACCACAACGCCCGCGAGGCAATCCAGGATGCTGTCGCACGTCTCGACGCCGTCGCAAAACTGGCCGTTGTCGCAAAATGCGTCGCTTGGCGTATTCACGCAAACGTCATTCACTTCATCGCAAACATCCACCGTCGTACAACCCACGCCGTCATCGCAATTCACCGCCGGACCCGGTTGGCAATCCAGCAGTACGTCGCAAATCTCCACACCGTCACAGAACAAGCCGTTGTCGCACAACGTGTCGTTTGTCGCATTAACGCATACATCCGCGAATTCGTCGCAGGAATCGAGTGTGCATCCGATACCGTCGTCGCAAACTACGGGAACACCCGCAATGCAGGCACCAGCCACACACGTTTCCAAACCGTTGCAAAACTGCCCGTCGTCACATTCCGGATCCACAGTGCATGGCACGCACAGGCCTGAGGGCTCATCGCAGGCCAATCCAGGACACGGATTCCCGCCTGCCAGACAATCCAAAACCGGGTCACAGGTCTCGACACCCGTGCAAAACAGTCCGTCATCACACAGCGCGTCTGCAATAGTATTGACGCACGTGTCGTTCACTTCGTCACACGAATCAACCGTACAACCCACGTTGTCGTTACAATCAACAGCCGGAACGAACTGACAATCAAGCACCGAGTCGCACACCTCCGCCCCGTCGCAGAAGATGCCGTTGTCGCAAAACACGTCGTCCGTGAGATTCGAACAGACGTCGTTCACTTCGTCGCATGAATCAACCGTACACAAGACTCCGTCGTCACAATTGACGGTTATTCCCAACTGGCAATCCAGCAACGGGTCGCACGTCTCCGCGCCGTCGCAAAACAAACTGTTATCACACAAACCGTCGTTCGCGGCGTTCACGCACGCATCCCCAACCTCATCGCAAGAGTCATCCGTGCATCCGACACCGTCATCGCAATTCACGACCGCGCCAGCCTGACAATCGAGCAATGCATCGCACGTCTCCGCGCCGTCGCAAAACATACCGTTATCACAAAGAGCGTCGGACGGCGTGTTGATACACACCTGATTGATCTCGTCGCACGTGTCAACCGTACACGCTATGCCGTCATCGCAGTCGAGCAGCGAAATGATGACACAGCCCGTGTTCACATCGCACGCCTCAATACCGTCGCAAAAAATACCGTTGTCGCAAAGCAAGTCGTTTGGAAAAAACTCGCACGTGTCGATAAAGTCGTTGCACGTATCCTGTGTGCAGGCAATGCCGTCGTTACAAGCGACAGGCGTCCCGGCAAGACAGCCGGATGTTGGATCTGCACCAGGATCGCTCGGGTTACAACTCTCGGTGCCCGTGCAAAACTGAAAGTCGTTGCAAAAACTGTCAGTCGGGCTGTTCGAACAAGAATCCGTGCCTTCGTTGCATGTATCGATCGTACATGTAATGCCGTCGCCGCAAGCTATCGGCGTACCAGCCACACATCCCGCAAGCGTGCATGTTTCAATGCCATCACAAAACAAGGTGTTATCACACAACGCGTCGTTTGGCGTGCTCACGCAAGTGCTATTGGCCTCGTCGCAGGTATCCACCGTACATGGCACACCATCGCTGCAAATCACCGGCGACAAGGGCGGCAGGCACCCCTGAATGGCATCGCAACGCTCAGCACCGTCGCAGAAGATGTTGTTGGTGCACAACGAATCGAATGCCGTGTTGGTGCACACTCCCGTAAGAATAGTGCAACGATCAACCGTACATGCAACAGCGTCATCGCAGTCTGGATCGCTGGTGCATTGGGCGAGACACGCTTCCGCACACATCAACCATGCCACGCCAACGATCGTGACGTAAACCCCTCTTTTAGCCATCAAGATGTGCTTCCTTTCCCCGCATAACCACGTCGGACAATCACCGACGCAATTCCTCTCGAAGAGTAATTTCGGAACTTGGCCGACTAGAGACCTGGCACCCCCGCGCCGAGCACGACCAAAGGGACAGCAGGGCTAATGATACCGAATTCGCCACCCAATCGCAAGGCCGATCAGCCCAAATCCACAAGTTCATCCGTCCCCAATCGTTACCGACCAACGTCCCAAAAGAACCTCTCCGCCAGTGTCCCAAAAAAGAAACGGCGTGCGATGCCCCCGTGGGCACCGCACGCCGTTTGGATGTCTTCCCTTACGGGACCCTACGCGATTAGCGCAGGCTGTTCGAGCTCGAAGCGGCGCGATTCTGAACCGCGTCCTTGAGGTCGCGGGTCAGGGTGTCGTTGCCACCATTGACCTCGAGGAACAGGCCGACGTCGGTCAGGTTGACCTTGCCGTCGCCGTTCACGTCAGCAGCCTGAGCATACTCACCCAAGCCACGAGCCGTCAGCTCACGAACCGTGATTTCAGACTGCGGAACGTTCACCGGCGCCGGCGAACCGCCGCAGATGACGTCGCATGCATCCTTCGAAAGCTCGAAGAAGTTGAAGATCACGAACGTGAAGTCGGCCAACGTGACCAATCCGTCTCCATTGAGATCGGAATGGAAGTTGTTGCCCATCGGGGTTTCGTTCTTGCACGGCGTGTCGTTGCCAAGAACCTGCAGGTACTGACCGGCGAGGATCGTGTAATCGGAGATGTCAATGCGCTCGTCCTGATCCACGTTACCCTGGATCAACCAGTGGCAAAGCGGATTCGTGGTCGGCGAGCCCTTGAACTCAGCCCGATACTCATCATCAACGCACTCGATGAAGCAAGTTGACGTCAGCGAATGCTTCGGATCCTTGGCCGTCAGGCAAGTCCAGTTCGCCGGCGGAACCTTGACACAGGTTGAGCCGTGACCCGGAATGTTGAACGGAGCACCGAACGTGATCAACTGCGAGAACGCATGGACAGTCGTCTGGCCATTGTCATCGCAAATGCTCAGCTCAAAGTCAACACAACGATCGATCGTGTTGTTGGCAGAGCCGGCAGCCATCGACGGCGACATTTCGACATCGATGCACAGACGGTTCAAACCACTGTTGCTGATCGTCGAATCGCACGAGCCGGTCTGGCCACAGCTATTCGTCGACGAGCAACTGATCGAAACCTGTCCAGGCGGCAGGCTATGCACGCCACCGTTAAGGATGTCGGTAAGACCCGGCAACTGGATCGACTTGGCACAAAGACCATCGACACAGGCAGTGACCTCGCAGAAGCCGGTGCAGGCACCGGTGCAGGTGCCACCGTTGAAGCCAGCCGCCAAGCCGTCCGCGATGCAGATTCCGCTTCCGCAATCGTTGCCGTCCGCACACAGATCACCCAATTCGCAATCCAGCGAATCGGTGCAAGCGGGCGAGTAGGAGATCGTGCAATCCGCACCCGGATCGGAGACCTGATCACAGGCATCGTTCGCCGAGATCGGATCGATATCGATCGTGGCCAGATTGCTTCCGCAATCCGAATCCAGATCCATGTTCGGCGGGCAGCTCCACTCCGGAGCCGGATTCACGTCGATCTCGTCGGTGACCGTGTCGTTCGAGCACGGCTGGAGATTGATGCCACCCTTGGGACCGGAGACCTTGGTCGGCGGATTGTGACCGCGGAACCAAACGCCACCACTCTTGCAGTCGGCGATGGAGTTAAACGTCAAGCGGACGATCGTGCCACCCGTGACCGTCATGTTCGCACCACCACAGGTGGTACCAACCGGCAGACCCAGAGCGAGATCAATTTCGCCGGCACTTTCGTTGGCGATGTTCACAAGGACCAAGCCCCAGTTGAATTCGCCGTCGGGATCGGTCTCGACGCTCTTCAGATCCAACGTCGTGTTGTCGTAGGCCAGGAACAACTGAGCACCACAAGCACCGTTGAGGGCGCCGTTGATGACCTCGGTCGCATTACCAAATTCGACATCGACGATGATCTGCTCACCAGGATTGTAGCAAGCCTGGTCAACGCAGATGCTGTTGCCGTTGATCGGATCCATGTCGGTATCAACACAGCTCAAACCACCCATGCAATCCGCATCGGTCTCGCAAGAAGGACCACCAACACGGTCGCCCGCATTGCGGACGTCCAGGCACAGAGCGTTATCACAGCACGTGCTCACACCAGAGGTGCAATCGCAAGTGCCGCCTGCGGAGCAGGACGCGCTCAGGTTGCCACCTGACTGGCAGAACATGTCGCCAGCCGCACCGGGGGTGCAGGCAGCGCCATTGAGATCCGCATTGGCACAGCCGTCGCCACCGTTGGCGTCGTCGCAGCTGTCGGCCGTGCAGTCGCTGAAGTCGTTGCAAGTATTGATATTGCTACCCGCACAACTGGCACCACCAGTAGCTCCAAGAGGTCCGCCGCTGCAGCTATCTGTGAGCGTGCAGACGTCGCCGTCAGAACAAGCGGAGCTGCCGGCACTGAAGATGCAGCCCGAAGCGGTACAAGCGATATCGGTGCACTGGAGGTCGACATCGACACCATCGGTAAGTCCCGAGTTGTCGACACAATCGAGAACGAGCTGGTTGGATGCATCGCCAGCCGAGTAAGTGTCGCCGATGTTGCACGCCGCCGTACAAGTGACGTCGAACGTGTTGTTGTCGCTTCCGTTGAGCTGGATGGTGTACGTCTGGCCTGCGCTGACCAGACCGGCTGCATCACCGTTTCCACAAAGAATGCTGTTGCCATCGCTGGCCATGCATGCATTCGCCGTGTCGTAGACAGCCGGGATCGCCGTTCCGTTGGACGTCACATTGAGCGTACCGGTGCAGGTCGCCATGTACGAGTACCACGTGTCGCCACTGGCGTCACAGGTATCCGTACCATCTTCGGTCGCACAGGTGTTGGTGTAGCTGTTCGTGCCATCGCTGGCCATGTTCGGCGCGGCACAGTCATCGCCGCCACCAACGGTGATCGTCAGACTCTGAAGATCACTGGTGCCCAGGACATACTCAAGACCCGAAGCGATCGTGAGTCCGGTACCACCACTCGGAACGCCGCCATTGGGAACCCAATCAAGCACAAACGTGCCGCACGCATCCGGCGACGCCGTGAACTCGAATTCGCCAAGGTACGCGATGCCAGGCACAGCACAACCAATGAACAGGCTGCCATTGGATTGGATCATGCCAAAGCCATTAACGTTCGTGCCTCCGAGAATCTCGGTCGTGGTCAACGCGCCAAGCCCGGTGCAATTGAGGGCAGGATTGCCATTCCCCAAATCGAAATTCACCGTATTGCTGTTCGCCAAGGGCGGCGGACCAGGCTGAGGGAACGTGAAGTTCGGCAAGTCACGATAGCTTACCGTTCCTGTGGCACCCGCCTGCGGCGTCGCAACGTCG
The DNA here is from genome assembly GCA_029260215.1 of Phycisphaerae bacterium. Lineage (GTDB taxonomy): Bacteria > Planctomycetota > Phycisphaerae > UBA1845 > UBA1845 > OFTM258. The sequence goes on along the minus strand of JAJDDQ010000002.1, from coordinate 22,305 downwards.
CGCCAAACCATTTGATAGCCCTGAAGCTCCTGGGCATCACCCGTACCGTCCACGAACGCATGAATGACGGCATTTTCGCCAGCATTCATGGACAGGCTGGTATTGCCCGAAGTGGGCTGACCGCCTTCTTCACCCGGGCGCGACAAAAACGCACGCGGGTTTTCCTGACCGAGCGCTGCCAGTCCTGACAGGCTCAGCACACATGTACATACACAACACTTCTTGAGAAAACTCATGCCTCGTTCCTTTCCACAATTCCTCATAATTGATCCCCACAAACGAGTACGCCAAAACAGATCGTACCGGGAGAGGAGGGGCGGACCCGCACAGGCCCGCCCCGCACTCTTTCTTTCTTGAACTAACGGATGCTTCGTGAAGCACCCGAAGTGACAACAACAACAGCCGGGGTCGTCCTTGTGATTTCGATCTTGTCACGATCGGTCGCGCCAACCAGGAACGTCTGGTCGCCGGCGGCCTCGTTGTGCAGGATGTCGATCACGAACGTACCAACCGCATCATTGGATACACGATAAGTGAACGTGGCCAGATAACCCTTGCCCGCCGTCGCGACAGCACCGCTGCCGTAATGCAGACCACTGAGTACCTGACTGTTGTCCACGTTGAAAGCGTCGAACACGCCACTGGCTTTGGCGAACACGCTGTCGTCGCGATCCGCGATCGACACGTCCACCAAGTCAAGCGAGCCGCTGCGACCACCGGTCACACCCGTGTGTACCTGGTATCCGCTCAAAGCGGCCAGCGGATTGCTGATGTACGCCTGAACCTGGATGGTCGCACCGCGACGCACCGTACGGTTGCTGGCTTCGAGCGCCAGGCCTGTACCACCAACAACATTCGGTCCGATCTCCGGAGCGGGGCCGCCACTGCAATTGCAGGCGTTTACTGTCGCGAAACAGGCACCTGCGTGGTTGGCATCAAACAGGTTGCTGAAGCCATCCGGCGGGCATGCACCAAACGGGCTGCCTGCGTCAATGTTAATGCCAGGACACGGGTTCGCCGTGGCAAAGGCCAACAACGCATGGTTGATGTCGGAGTTGTTGCAGAAACCGTCCGGCTCACAATTGCCGAATCCACCACCCATATCAGACGGCTCGGTCAACGCAACAGCCAAGCAGGCGTCCGGAGCACTGGGCACACACGAACCAGGCGCGCCGCCGCAGTCGCCGTCCGAGTCGCAAGGCTGGGTCGGGTCGCCGATGCACGTACCCTCGCCACACTGCCACCAGACGCAAACATCGTCGGTCGTGCCGTCTGCTCCCGGCAGCAACGTGCCGTTGTCGACAAGGTCCGCACACTCTTCCGTGAGGAAGTTCGGGCAGCTCGATCCGGTCATCTCCTTTGTGCCGTTGAGAACGAACGCCAAGTCCGTACCGGTCGGTGCCCAACCCGCTGGGATGGCGCCGTTGTACTGCTGGGCGTCGTTATTGTTCGACGTCTGCGAGAACATCCAGCCGACAACGCCGACGGCTGCGTCATGCTCAGCCGAGACTGCCAACCAGTTCTTCTTGTTCTTGTCGAGGGTGATGCCTTCAGCGGAGAGATCAATCAGGATCTCCCACGTGTCGGCCACCGGACCCGCGACGAACGTGTAATTGGTGGTCGTGATGTCGACCTTCGGAGCAGGCGTGCCGGTGTGTGTTCCGTCGGCAATACCCATTCCATCGACAACCGGGTTTCCAGTCGGACCCTTCGGTGCTGACGGGGCGTTGTTGAAGTGCAACGACCAGTTGATCAGCGTACCCGAGTCCGCTCCAGTAACTTCCGCATCGACGACCGTGATACGCCACGTGCCTTCCTTGGTCTCGCCATTGAACGCGGCCAGCGGCTCGGTCGGCTGGGCCGGTCCTGCGAAGTCCGCAATACCGCCGGCACCCGGACATCCACCGTAAACATCAATCCCGAACAGGGCTTCATCACTGAGGATCAGATTGTCCGCAGGAGCCTGTCCGATCGGATCACCAAAGTTGGCGGAACCATAGCCGAATGCATTGGCACCTCCACAAAGTCCGGGCTGATTGATGAGCTGGATGGACGTACCTGTGTTGAGGTGCGTCAGGCGGGCAGTCACATCACCCTGGAACGTATGGGCGATGAGGAGATCCACATCCAAGTCATCGATGGTGTTCATTGCACTAACAACAATGTCGCATTCGGCACCACAACTGTCGTCAATGCCGTCGCCATCAGAGTCCACACACGTGCCGCCATCGACGCAATCCGCGTCCACGGTGCAGGTGAGCTGATTGTCGTTGTCCGGAATGAGCAGCGATCCGCAGTCGAGCGACTCGATCAGCTTGTTGTCGCCTGCATCTTCGCCGTCGTTGTAGATCACAACGCGGATCGCGTCCCAGTCAGAGGGATCGCCGAGGCACGTCGGATCAACAAGCGCGTCACAAGGACCGTAAGCGGCAAACCATGTGAGGCTGTCGATGTCGCAACCGTTGGGCGTGCCCTTGAGGATGAAGTCATCGGCGGCTTCGACATAGTCCATGGCCACCGGGTCGTACTGACTAATCAGGCCGTTGGCGTCAGCAGTCGGCGCTCCGTTGTCGAAATCGCAATCATCGGCAGCGTTACAAGTCGTGTCGCTGCAGAAAAGTCCCAAACGGAACTGGCCGTCCGCATCGATGGTCGTGCAGGCCGTCGCGTCCAGAACATTCTGACACGTACCGTCCGGCAGGCAGCAAGCACTGGTGCCACACTGCGGATCCTGCGTCATGCATGTCTCGCCCGGCGAAAAACGCATGGGAGCGGGGCACGCGGCAGCGGAAACAGGATCGTTGCAGGTGGCCGTCGCATCGTCGCAACAGGCGCCGTCAGCCACACAGGCGATACTGAGTATGCCTGTCTCGTCGCTACCATTGAATCCGCTGACACGGATGAGGTAATCGTTGCCCATGACCACCGCGCCCGTTGCTTCGGCGGCAAATCCTGAGCCGTTACCACAATTGTCGTCTGCACATCCGATGGATGTTGCCGGCGGGCAGGTGCCTTCGCCGAAGATTTCGACAACCGTATCGGGTTCATCAGCCGCCAAGTCGTTACAACCGGCTCCGACGACCGCCGAACCGTTGCAGGTGGCGGTGTAAACAAACCAGACGTCTTCGGTCAGGTTGGGGTCACACGCAACAGGAGCCGTGCCGTCAAGTGTGGCGTTGGTGGTGTCGAACGCCGAATCACCATCGCCTACCACAACCGCGGCGACGCAATCGTCGTTGGCCGGGGGCTGGCAGTTCAGGTCGGCTGCACAGTCGACAACATCATCACAGTCCACAAGACTGTCACCATCGTTGTCGATGCCGTCGTTGCAGATTTCAGGAGCACTGACGAAGCAGCCAGTGTCGTTGTGCGTGATGTCGAGGCAGAACGCACGGTCGTTGGTGTTGTCAATGTCGCCAACGTCGTATCCGGTCGCACCAATATCGATGACTTCCGTCAAGTCGCCATCAAGCGAATCCTGCCAGAACCAAGTGACCACGTCGTTCGTGATCTCAATCCAGTGACAATCAGTCGTGACGGCAACCGCAGCATGCGTAGCGGTGTATTCCTGAATCGGGGCAAGGCCCGCAACAAGCTGACCCGTATCAAACGGGGCGCTCACGACGAGGTCTACACCCTGGACGAAGGGGCCACCAACGATGGCACCCGGGATTCCACCGGCGTCTGCGTAGTATGTAATCTGGAACGCATCCGGGGAGACTACCGCCGGAAGGTAAGCACCATAGAAGCAGACGCTCGAAATCGAGCCAGCCGCATCCGGCAGGAAGTTGTCGGCAGTGGTCTGGGATGTTGTATCGGAAACCGTCGCGTTTGCGAGGTCGAAGGGCTGACAATTGGCACCAGACTCGTTGCACGGGCCGTCGCAATCCGGGGTGGCAGCGACACAATCGACGTCGAAACAGTCAATAATTCCGTCGCAATCGTTGTCGATACCATCCGCACACAACGACTCCGTTCCGACCTGGCAATCCGTGTCGGCACAATCGATGTCGCCGTCACAGTCATTGTCCATGCCGTCGGCACAAAGGCCGCTTTCGTCCACCGCAGGCGCACCACAGTCGGCCGGGCAGTTGCAGACATCTTCGCCCACGCCACAAGACGCATCGCCGCATACGGATTGCACACACGAAATGGACAACGTTGCAGTTCCGAAGGCGGCAGCATTGAATCCACCAACGCGAACGCGGTACTCGTTGCCCATGACCACGGAAGTGGTCAGAATCGACGAAAAGCCAGCACAACCAAGGCCATCATCATTGCATTCAAGCAATTCGGTGGCGGTCGGCGGACAAGGCAGCGTGTCACAGGCAGTGCCCGCGCCACCACAGTCATAGAGCGCCAAGCGGCTATCGAAGGTGGAATCGCCAGTCGCGGGATCGCCATCGTTGCACGTGCTGAGCGTGAGAATACCCGAGCATGTGGCAGAATAGTCGAACCAGATGTCTAACGACAACTGGCCACCGTCAGTCATGTACTCGCAACCGGTCCCAGGATGACCGACACCATCGGTAAGCGCGCCCGTCGTATCGATTGCGTTCAAGCCATCGAAAATGTCGATGGCATTCGCACAAAGATCGTTGGCCGGCGCTGGCCCCTCGGGAGCCTGCTCGACAACACCCCCACCCTTGCGGATGATTTGCTGCGAACGCTGGGCAGACTGTGCGGAATCGGTCGTAACCTTCACCTTCCCGCCGGGCTGCGTTGCAACAGGGCTTTGCAGCTCTGCTGTTGGCACTACCGTTAGTGCCCCTTCTTCTGTTTGGGCTGATGCACGATCGGCTTGTACGCCGAAAACCATCGCCACAGCGAGACCGCACAAGGCCAATCGCCAAGCGGACCTCATGCTTCCACAACAACCATTCGAATCAGATCTCATTACCACGGGCCTCCGAATAGACTTCTTTGCTAACCTCATTAAAAGTAGCAACCACTCAAACCAAACTCATCCGCAACGCCGACCCACGCACCCCGCCTTGCGGAGCACCACATCGCCATCACGTCGAATCCGTTCTGAGCAGTACATTTCAGACATTTACACCTCGTCAAGCCGCTACACGGCTGACGCCTCGTTAATGGAGGCGATCGAAAGCAAGAATAGGCTGGAAGGTTGGCACCGCATCCCCATGCAAAGAGCCGACACCCACGCTTTTCCCGCTCCGAGTTCCTCCAAACTCGTGCCCGTAGCGAGCGACTCGCAAGAGCCACCCTTCCCCAAAAGCCTGCCCGGGCAAGCAAAGCCTCAGAATTCCCGGACCCTCAACGGTCCGAGTATCCAACAGGGGCATTTGTATCAGATCGGTAACGCCAATGCAAGTATCCTTGTAAAAAAACGGGCTGCCGTTCAACGGGGGAAACCGCGTTTTTGAGGCCGCCAGAGGGCACACTAAAGTGTCAACGCAATTCGCATGCCGTTTGACGGGACTCCCGCAGCCCTGAACAGCGTCGCAAAACGCCTCGCAAACCCGGTGGTGGCCGGGGTTGACCCGTATGGGCTTCGCGACAGCTCTTCGGGGTCGAACGTTTGCCGCAATCGAGCAGGTCGATTGGCGATCAGTTGCATAGCCCAATACAACCCTTCCGGGAGTGTTAGTAAAGCTCATTAAGGAATGCGTGACGCGACCACTGCGCGACCACGACGCAGTCATTGGTCCCGTCAAACTTATCATCGACAAACTCACAGTTTCGACTGGTGCGAATTGCCTACTGTCATGCGCATTGTGAACTGTCGCTGATCCATGCGCCGCGATACTTGCATCGCCTGGGTGACAGCGTACGGCATTTGCGAATGAGGACGCGGTTCCAATCGTCGTGTCGCGCGCCGTTTCGCGACCCTGAAGTTCTTACCGGTAACCGCTTACCGAGCGGCTGCGTCGAAACACAGCGTCGCGGTTTGGCCGCGTTGGAATTGATGGTATCCAAGGGCTGCGATCATCGCTGCGTTGTCCACGCAGTAGGCCAGCCTTGCCGCGTAAAACGTCGCACCGCGCTGGCTGCATGCACACTCCATAGCCTGACGCAGACGACTGTTGGCAGCCACGCCGCCCGAAAGCGCAACACAATCGCAACCCGTCTGATCGAGGGCCCGCATCGTCTTGGCTACCAGTACATCGACGACGGCCTCCTGAAAGCTCGCGGCGATGTCGGCGATGTCAGCCTCCGTCAATTTCTCAAGCCCGCCCGATGTCTTGCCGGGGCCGTGGACGTGGTAAAGGACGGCGGTTTTGATTCCGCTGAACGAGAAATCGAGTGAATCGCGTTTTAGCATGGTTCGCGGAAACGCCACAGCCTTCACGTTGCCCTTCTTGCCGAGCATGTCGATTTCCGGGCCGCCGGGGTAGGGCAGATTGAGAATCGTCGCGACCTTGTCGAAGGCTTCGCCGGCTGCGTCGTCGGCCGTTTGGCCCAGCAGCGTGATGTCGTCGAAGTCAGCCGCGTGGTAGAGCGAGGTGTGCCCGCCCGATACGACCAGCGCCACCGCAGGCCAAATGCCTCGACCAGCTTCGATCGATGGGCTACACACGTGGGCAAGCACGTGGTTCACCGCCACGATCGGCTTGCCCCAATGCCATGCCAGCGTTTTGGCGGCGGTCACCCCGATGAGCAGCGAGCCGATCAGGCCCGGCGTTCGCGTTACCGCGATCGCGTCGATATCATCCCGCGTGACGTCGGCCTGCTCCATCGCCTCCCGAATGACGCCGTCGATACGCTCGATATGCGCCCGCGAAGCGATCTCCGGCACCACGCCGCCGTACTTGCGATGCAGGTCGATCTGTGAGGCTACCACGCTCGACCGCACCTCGAACCCGTCCACAACGACCGCAGCCGCTGTTTCGTCGCAGGAAGACTCAATGCCTAGTAGTATTGTGGTCACTTGGATTCTATCTCCAGGCTCTTCGGAATACAGGGGACGAAACCGCGACGCCCGCGTCCGCAGAAAGTTCTACCGCCGTCCCCAGACGGCTGTCACTGCGTCGGCGTCGCTGCGCGAAACGAGCAGGTCGTTTTTCCCGTCGCCGTTGCCGTCACCCACGACCAACGCAGCCGATTCATCGACGGCTGCGAGTTGCAAGCGGGTGGTCACGAATGCGGGGTTGCTCAACGGCGACTCGGTTCGAATGATCTTCACATACCCGCCGCCGGGGGAGGCTGCAATGAGGACAGCCCGCCCCTCAAACACGCCCGACCCCATACGCAGGCCAAAGAGATTGAAATCCGCTTCACCGACGACTGAGGGTATGTTGGCTGCGGGCGTTGTGGCAGGCGTGTCGCGGTCGAACAGATAGATTTTTCCGGCAGCCGTCGTGTCAATCGGCGCGAAGACGCATATCAGCCCATCAGTCGTCGCGTTGAGCGTGAAACCGAACTGATCCTCGACGGACTCACCACTCCAAACCGCCAAAGACGACGCGGGCACATCCGCACCGGTCAATGCCAGCGGCGGAATACGATACACGCGACCGGTGAGCGCGCCACTTCCCGTATTAGGCCCCGGAGCACCTACGTAAACATCCGCACGCGACGCACCCGTGGCGACGCTCGCAGCCAACGCAAACCCGAAGAATTCCGTGTCGTTCGCGTCGGAGGCTTGCACGCCGGAGTAGCTGCCGAACGTGTTGGGCGGCAGATTCTCATAGGCGGCCCCCACGTTGATCGCCAAACCGGCGGCGGGAATCGCACCGGCCGCACCGCCTTCGAGAATGGTCACCCTGCCTTCGGCGAATCCGTCGTTATTGGCGTCGTAGAAAGGATCGCCGACGATCAGGTCCGTGCCCGTCGCACTGCCGAACGATGCCAACTCAATCACAGGGGCCGTCGAACCCGCCCCGCTGTAGTTGAGCGTGACGGTGGCGGGCGTTGAGGGTGCTCCTTGGCCGGGAAGAACGGTGTACACCTTGTCATTCTCGCCCGAATCGCCGTTGTTGGGATAAACACGAATCACCGGCCCGCTGACTCCGGCCTGGGCGACGACCAACTCGGGAACGGTTCCGTTGCGTAGGAACCCGACGGCGACGTCCGCGACCGTTGCACCGGTATCCACCCTCTCCAGCAACTCGAAGTTGGCGACATCAAAGCCCATCGTGTTGGCATTGCCTTTCAGCGAATTCAGCGGCTTGTAGATGCGTACGTCTTGATCGTCGAAATTCCCGCCCGCGTCGTCCGCGCCCCAGACGATTGGGTATTGTCGGCCGTCGTTTTTTATCTCCGCAAACAAGATGCCCTGCCCGCGCAGCGCCTCAGCCGTCTCACCGGCTGTCCCTACCGCATCACCGGACAAACCCGCGTAACGCAAATTCGTACCCGTTCGCGGTACGCCGAGTTCGGCTGCGGCTGCGATGTTCCGCGTTTGGCCGGCAGTGTCGGACGACAGGTCGTCACCCAGAAGCAACCGCACGCCTGTGTCGCCCGACGCAACGCTGACTTGGCCCGCGTTCAGGCCAGCGTCGATACGGTACGTGCCCGAGTTCATGGCCGGGAATGGCGGCGCGATCGCGATAACAGCGTCACCGGGTGTCACACTGATCGAAGCCAGGTCGCTCGCGTTCGTCTCATCGTGAATATCAACGGCGGCGAAGTCGATCGTTCCCGTCACGCGGGACAGAGATCGCATCGAAATATTGGTGGCGACGTTGGATTCGATAACTTTGTTGTACACGCCGTCTGAGACAGCCAACGCCGCGAAATCGCCGGCTTCGCTAGCTTGTGGCAGCCACGGCGTTGTGATGATTCTCTGGACAGTATCCGCCGCGGTAAGCCCATCTGACGTCGTTAGGCTGACCATGAACACGTAGGGGCCTGGAAACACAATATTCGAGACGGTGCCCGTCGTGCCGTCGCGTTTGAGTATGGTGACCGAAGATGCGGCAACGGGCGGATCGATTTGCACGTCGACCGTTGTCTCGCCGTCTCCGGGTTCCACCGGATGAAGAACTTGCACGGTTGACAGTAGCTGATTGACGGAATCCGGAGTACTCACGGCTGTCCATTCATAAGTCGAGAACTCGCCGGACCGATCGCAAGGATCGAATCCCACGGCGCTGAGCAGAGGGATATCCACTTGGCTGAACGTGACGGATTCGCCAACTGCAAGTTCTACATGATGGCTCATGTCAGTGCCTGCATTCACTTGAGGTTGCGTCTCTGCATGAAACGCGAAATAAGAACAAGAATCAGTGACTGACTCACCTTCACTACTGGGACTGAGTTTCCGAACAGCGAGTTCGACGACGATTGTGCCGGAGCGTCCCGTCACGACGACCGACTCCGGCGTATCATCGTCGTCGCCTGTCAGACTGGCACCGTCGGACACGGTCCACTCGAAACCAAAATCTCCGTCACTAACATTTCCGGAAAGAACCGCCGTCAACATTCGTTCGTTTGTGTCGCGGCATTCTTCCTCATCGCAGCCTTCAATCGTCACCGAAAACGAAGGGGACGTACGTTCGCATTCGTTGTCCTCGCACGTTTCGCCCTGGCCACAGTCGTCATCCGTCACGCATTCCACGCAGCCGGAATCTTCGAGGCAGACTTCGTCGTCGGCACAGGGAATCTCGCCATCACGACACAGACCGTCGGCATCGCAGAATTCTTCACCGTTGCAGAACAAGCCGTCGTCACACGCTTCTTCCAGGCAACGGGCAAAGCATCCGTCGACGTCTTCGAGACAGACGTCGTCACCGCACGGATCGACGCCGATTTCGCAAATATTCCCGGTACAGACCTCTGCCCCGTCGCAGAATAGGAGATTGTCGCAATCCGCCGATGTCAGACAGGCCACGCACGTTCCGGTTCCGTCGCCCTCGACCAGGCAACGAGACAAGTCTCCGACCGGGCAATCGGCGTCCGTCGAACACGTTCGACCAGCCGGTGCGAATGGACACCCCGCAATCGTCAATAACATACCAAGACACAATGCAGCCGCGTACCGAAGCCCCGGACGCAAGGCACACCTGCCATTACGACGAACGGCCAATCTTGAATTCTCGCTATTCATATCCGACGGCTCGTGTTCGAAACTCTCAGTTACCCTCGTGCGCGTCGTCCAATTCGCCGGCCACATGATCTGACTCCTTGTGCTGAGTTAATCAACCACAGCCCCAAGCGTCCGCCATCACGCCGTGGACCTCAGTCATTGTCCCTTGTCCAAAGTGTCAGAACAACCGCACCACACACTGCTGGCGCAGACTCCGCCCAACAACCCGCCGTCAGCCGAATCTCTTGCCTTCCGCGCACGAAAAAGCCCGGCGGCACGAAACCGCCGGGCTTTCAATTGTTTACCTGATCAGAGCCTTCGACCGATTACGGTCGAACGTTCCGAAATTAGCTGCGACCCCAAAGGGCTGTGACGAGATCGGCATCCTGCTCAGACGTCAGGATGTCGTTCTTGCCGTCGCCGTTGAAGTCGCCGATGACGAGGTTCTGCGATGTATCCACGTCAGTGATGGTGACCTTGGTCTGGGCAACGATCGGATTCGAAAGCGTTCCGCCCGTCTGGATGATCCGGACATAGTTACCACCCGGCGAAGCAGCCAGCAGAACCGGACTGCCCTCGAAGCTACCGGTCGCCAAACGCTGACCGAAGAAGTCACTGGCCTGCTCTCCTGCGAGACCCGGAATCGTACCCGCGCCCGCTGCATTGGCAGTGGCCGCCGGATAGACGTAGATCTTGCCGTTACCGTTGGCATTGTTCGCCGTGTGTCCATTCTGGGTCGCGCCGACGCAAACCTGACCGGAAGCGGTGGTCGCGATGTTGAAGCCGAACTGATCGCCGTCAGCTTCGCCATCCCAACCGACCGCGAGCGTGTCGCTCTCGGCATCGGTGCTGTTCAGAGCACTGCCAGCCGGGATACGGTACACCGAACCAGCCACATCGACGGAGTTCTGCGTGGCAGCGTCGTTACCCGGCGCGCCAACGTAGATGTCCATCTGCGACGTGCTGGTGAACAACCCGGTCGCCAGCGAGAAGCCGAAGAACGGCTCATCGTCCGCGTCCGTCGTCGTGCCGTTTTCGCCGACACCGGAGTAGGTGTCCCACTTGTTGTTCGGCAGGTTGGCGTAAGCAGCGCCTGTCGACTGCGAGAAGCCCGCCGCCGGAATCGCACCAGCCGTACCACCCTGAAGGATGTTCACGCGACCTTCGATAAAGCCGTCCGCGCCACTATCAAAACCCGGATCGCCAAGGATCAGGTCGTCGAAGCTGGTGCTCGAGAACGGAGCCAGCTCAAGCGTCGGCGGCAGGTTAGCGACGTTCGAATTGGTGTAATCGAACGTAATCGTGCTCGGAGCAGCCGCCGTCGTCTGGTCAGCAGCCACCGAGTAGACCTTGTCGGTCAAACCAGTGGTTCCGTTATTCTGGTAGACCTTCACGAGCGGGTCAGCCGCATTGCACGCGACGACGATTTCCGGCAAAGCTGCATTGCCACGAAGCGGACCAACCGCAACGTCGCTCACCGTGCAGCCGGTATCGATCTGCTCGAGGAACAGGAAGTTCTCACGCTCAATATCCAGCGTGTTCATGTTTCCGGTCTGATTGTTCAACGGACCGTAAATGCGAACGTCCTGAGCGTCGTAGTTGTTGTTCGCATCGTCGCCGCCCCACACGATCAGGTGCAGGTCGCCGTTGCCTTTGATGTCGGCAAACAAGACATTCTGACCACGCAATGCCTCACTGTTGGCGGTGGTGTTCGCAGCACTGCCGAGATCGTCATTTGCACGACCGGCGTACAGACGACCACCAGCACTGGACTGCGGCGCACCGATTTGGGCGGCCGTGATGTCAAGCTGCGTGCCAGCCGTCGTCGACGAGAGGTCGGCTCCGACGAGAACGTCCACGCCGGTGTTCCCGGACGCGACGCTGACTTCACCGGAATTCAAACCGGCGTTGATCGACCAGGTACCACGAGCACTGGCGGGGAACGCGGGCATGATCGCAGCCGGCGTGTCACTCGGCGTCACGGAGACGGATGCGAGATCCTGCATGCTCGTGGCGGTATCATCGTCCTGAGCAGTGAAATCGACCGTGCCGGTCACGCGGGACAGCGACAGGATGTCAAGGTCCAACCCGGTGGTCGGATTCGTGACCATGCTGTAGATGCCGTTGTTGGCGGCCAAGCCCGCACCACTGCCGCCAACCGCGGCCTGCGGTACCCACGTCGGCGTGATCGTACGCACCACCGTGTCCGAAGCCGTCTGACCACGTGAACTCGTCACCGTGACCATGAAGTTGTACGGACCGGGAACCGGGATGTTGGTCAGCGTCGTCGTCGTGCCGTCCTGCTTGAGACGGGTCTGGGTCGACGCGATGCCCGGCGGGTTGATAAGAACGTCCACCGAGGTCGCACCATCGCCGGCTGAATTCGGCTGAAGAATCGACACCGTGCTCGCCGGCTGAAGCGTCTCATCCGGCGTGCTCACCACGGTCCACTGGAACAGGAGCGAGTCGCCGGCTTCGGCATTCGGATCAAATCCGGTCGCCTGCAACAACGGAACTAGGTTGTTCGTGTCAAAAATGATCGGCTGACTGGCCGCGAAGGCGACGTTGGCGGAACGATCGGCACCGGCGTTCACCTGAATAGGCTCGTCATTCACAACCGCACCAGAACAATCATCGGTGGCGGAATCAAGCTCGGTCACCGTGTCGTCCGTGCCAGGCGTTTCGCAGAAACCATCAGCATTGCAGGTGTCGCCATCAGGACACTCGGTGTCGTCGGCACACACGGTTTCGGACACAACTGCATCCGTGCCGGCAACGACTTCGTTGTCGCTGGCCGTCACGGTGACGGTGTACGTACCCGTGCCGGTGATTTCGACATCGACGGTGCTGGCATCGTCATCATCGTCACCGGTGATGGTGACGTTGTCCGTACCGCTCCACGCGAACGAAGTCGAATCACCCGCCGCACCGGAAGCGCTGGCCGTCAACGAGAACGTATCGTTGAGGTTAGCATCGCCCGGGCAACCATCGATGGTCACGCTGAACTCAGCCGCGACAGCGGTACAAGCGTTCTCGACGCAGGTTCCGCCGTCAGCACAATCGCCGTCGACCAGACACTCGACGCAAGCGTCGCCCTCTTCGTCGCAGACTTCATCGTCCATGCACGGGCTATCGCCATCGGTGCAAAGACCTTCCACGCACGTCTCGTCGCCGTCACAGAAGTCGCCATTGTCACATTCTGTGTCGTCGGTGCAGACATCGACGCACATGTCGGCGTCCTCATCGCACTCCTGCGATTCGGCATCGCACTCGGCGGTACCTTCGGTGCAGGCATTCATGTCGCTGCAAGTTTCGGCACCATCGCAGAACGTGCCGTTGTCGCAATCTGCATTACCAAGGCACGCGACGCACGTTCCGCTGGTCTCACCGTCTGCGATCAGGCAAAACGGAGCAGCATCGGTCGTGCACCCGTCATTGTCTTCGCAGTCGGTCGCACCAAAACCAGGGAAAAGGGGACAGCCGGTGACGAGCGGCAGCAAAGCAGCCAGCCCCATCACGGCGGAGACACCAAGGAGACCGCGCGTTGCCGCGATTCGGCTCCAGAAACCAGACTTCGTTGTTCCTACCATTCTACTTAGACCTCCAGTGAATTCCTTCGCGTGCGTCATGCGGTCCACGCGGTCTCATTATTGTGACGTACAACCCAAATCGCATATCACCGACGACCCCGCACACAGCGCGCGAAGCCATTAACATTCAACCTACACTCGTTTGGATGGTTACCGATCAGACGCCACTCCAAACAGAACTCGTTTACTGCCGCGCCGCATCGAAAAACCGATGCCCAAAAAACCTTACGAGTCCGATCGCAGCTTTGTGTACGGAGGTGTTTGGCTGCCGCAACGATGAACGCGCCTTCATCCGCTACGACTTGCCTCCATGCATAAATGCGCCACCCCACTTCACGAAACACAAAACCTCGGGGCAAGCAGCACTCCCAATGCGGGCGAATTGTAGGAATTGCCACTTGGCCGTCAACACCTAATCAACGAAAAAATAGCAAATAACCTCGCTCGCACCTACGCCGGACGGACGATCCATCGTCGCCGGTGGCACGAGCAAAGCCCGCGCCCTCGATTCCGCGATATCGGCGCTTCAACTGCGATCGCTTGAACTATTGCAGCCGCCCAAGACCACAAACAGGCCGCTGCCAGCGTCGCAAGCCCGATTTTCAGATGCGCCAAGCGATCCGCAACGCGAGACAGGTTGACCTTGAATTGAAAAATTTCACAGGCGCCACATTCGCCCGCCGACCAACCCAAAACACACACAAGATCATTTATTCAATATGGTTACAAAAAATAAGTCGCGACTAACCTGCGACGCCGCCTGCCCACCGTGTTCACTTGCGGCTACGCTCTCAGGCCAGCCTCCGCCAGGTCTTCCGTGAGGCAAACAATCTCATCCGCAATTTTCGATTTTGTCCCACGAATCGGCTCCTGCCAGCCCGTGTCCGCCCGAAGAATCTCGACGGTGGCTTCGTCAGCCCCCACGTTTTCCGGGCCGTTGAGCACGATGGCGGCGCAGCGTTTTCGGGCAAGTTTTTCTTCGGCGTGGGCGTGGTGATCGTGATCCTCCATCGCGAAACCGATCAGTACCCGCCCTCGCGTCACCCGGCCCAGGGTAGCCGCGATGTCGCGCGTGGGGACGAGTTTGATCGCCCGCGGCGTGGATCGCTTGCGGAGTTTGTGGTCCAGGCGGCGGGCGGGCCTGTAGTCGCAGACGGCTGCGGTCATGATGGCTGCGTCGCAGGTTTCAAAAGCCGCACAACTCGCTTCAAACATCTCGTCGGCGCTAACCACGTGAACAGTCCGAACGCCCTCAGGCGGCTGAATCGCGACCGGACCAGCCACCAGCACGACCTCATGCCCCCGAGCACGTGCCCGATCAGCCAACGCAAAGCCCATCTTGCCCGAGGACGGGTTGGAGATGAACCGCACGGTATCGAAGAACTCACGCGTCGGACCGGCTGTGATGAGGATACGCACTTCGCTACCGTCCTCTCTTATTCCCCCGGTTCGAGGATGGAAATGAACGCCTTAATTGGGAAACTTCAAAAGCCGAACGCGAAACCCTGAGCCAGTTTCACTTCGTTTCCGTATCGAGTTCATGGAGAATCCGAAGTATTTGTTCTTTGAGCGGCGGCAGTTGAGCTTGGGCGACCTCCCAAACAGCTTCCAAATCGACACCCATGTATCCGTGGATCAAGACATCGCGCATGCCAGCCATTCGACGCCACGGAACGTCGGCGTGTTTTGTTCGAATCGCGTCCGAAAGATTCTTGGTGGCCTCTCCAATTATTTCGAGCTGACGAATCGCGGCGTCGTGCCAATGAGACTCGCCCATGAACGCCTCTTTGCCCACAGCCGCGTATCTGTCGACTTTCTTGATCGCGTCCAGAATATGACGCAAGTACATGAAGTCGGCGCTCATAAATCAACAGCCTCGCCCAATACACGTTCGCGGATGTAAGGACTCAGAGCCGCTCGCGTGACGACATCAACCCGACGCCCCAGAACATCTTCAATATCCTGTTTGATCGCAACGATATCGAACAGGGATCTGCCCGGTTCGAGATCGATCAGAAGATCGATATCGCTGTCGCCTGTCGCCGTTCCCCTGGCAGTCGAACCAAACAAACGGATTTTTCGCGCTCCGTGCGACTCCGCGATGGTGAGGATTCTGTCGCGGTAACGAGCCACGAGTGATTGTGTTGATTCCTGCATTGCGAGTTCATCCTACCCGGCGGTCACCGATCCAGAAACTCCCTTACCGAGCATTCCGACTCAAAATGTAGCGCGAAATCATCGTCCATGATGGCACGACGCAGGACCGCATTGAGCAGCAGAACCACGCGGTGATACAATTCTTCGCGAATCGGCTTGTCGGAGCTATCGCCCGGCATCGGATGCGACGTAAGACATTCACCGTGCGCACCCAGCGAACGCAAATCCCAAGCGTCTTCAACGTCGCCCCAGTACAGTTGATGACCTATGAATTTCGAAAGTTGAAACAGGCGACTCTTGAAGATTTTCCCCCTTGGCAGTCGATTCGCAGGGCCACGACGAGGAGGTTTGTCCACGGCACACGTCACATCTATCGGACGTCGCTCCGGCGGTGCGCACGACTCGTCATCCGCTTGCCATCGCTTGACGCTGTAATCCGGTCCGACGAGCCGATCGATGGCCGACCCGATAAACGCCCACGCGACATCGTGCCAATATTCGATCGCAGCCTTTTCGCGAAACCACATCGCACTGGTAATGCGCCTTGATTTCCTTGCGACGGACTGCGAGTAGCAGGCCAACAATCGGCCCACTTCTCGCCACTCCTCCGGCTTGAGGTAGTTACGCAAGATATTGGGGTGGTACGCCTGATCGTTGGTCCAGTACGGAGGGAACACTTCCGACATCCGCCCATCGCCATCGAACGTGACTCTTGCTCGAAATGCGTTTCCAGCCGAATGGCAGTGTACCAAGCGCGAAAGCGCCAATGCCCCTTGCAGTTTCTTATCCCAATCCCAATCCTTCGGCCACTCCGCTTGCGCAATCTCGCGGACAAGCGCGTAATACGGTGCATCCATTGAGCGCGGGTCGAGCTTGAATCCATGGGGAAGGCAAGCGATCATAATCGATTCCCAGTCCCAATCCTTCGGTGCTCCAACCCATATTTTGGGGAGCCAGTTGGATATTTGACTTGCGAAATGATTCCCAATCGTGCAATTCTTCTTCGAGGCTGGCTGTGTCCGTATTCTCGATTTCCGGCGGATCCGAAGGGACAACCAGCACATCAAATCGCCGCGTCTTGGACATCAGGGATACCGCTACGGGTAGCAAGGAGCCTACACGCCGAGCGTTAGCCATCCTCCGGCTCAAGAATCGACATGAACGCCTCCTGCGGGATTTCAACACTGCCAACCTGCTTCATGCGCTTCTTGCCCTCTTTTTGCTTTTCGAGGAGCTTGCGCTTGCGCGATACGTCGCCGCCGTAACACTTAGCCGTCACGTTCTTGCGGAAGGCTTTGATGGTCTCGCGGGCGATAACCTTCGCACCGATGGCAGCCTGCAACGGTATCTCGAACATATGACGCGAGATTTCCTTTTTGAGTCGCGAAATCAACGCTCTGCCGCGGCGCGCGGCTTTGTCGGCGTGGACGATGACGGAGAGCGCGTCGACCGCGATGGCGTTCACCAGAATGTCCATCTTGACGAGCTTGCCCCCGCGAAAATCGGTGATTTCGTAATCCACAGTGCCATATCCACGCGTGCAGCTTTTAAGTTTGTCATAGTAGTCGTAGATGATTTCGCCAAGCGGAAACTCGTAGGTCAACATGACGCGCGCGGGCGAGAGGTACTCCGTCTTCTTATGCACACCGCGACGTTCGAGCGAAAGACTCATCACCGCACCGATGTACTCAGCCGGCACGATGATATTCGCGGTGCAGAACGGCTCACGAATTTCCATGATCTTCGACGGATCAGGCATCTCGCTGGGCGATTGAATCTGCTTGACCGAACCGTCGTTCATGGCGATCTCATAGGTCACAGTCGGCGCCGTCTGCACGACGTTCACATCGCTTTCGCGCTCCAGCCGCTCCTGAATAATCTTCATGTGCAGCAGGCCCAGGAACCCGCAGCGGAAACCGATACCCAGCGCATCCGAAGTGGCAGGATCGTACGTGAACGAGCAATCGTTGACCCACAACTCCTCCATCGCCTCACGCAGCTCAGCCGTGTCCGTACCGGGGCCTGGGTAGAAATCGCAGAACACCATCTGATTGGGCGCTTCGTAACCGGGCAACGCCGTCTCAGCCGGCCTGCTCGCGTGCGTGATGGTGTCGCCAATGTTGACGTCCGCCAAAGTCTTGATGCCAGCCACAAGGTAGCCGACTTCGCCCGCAGCCAAATCCGCAACGGCCGTCGCCTTGGGCATGTATTTGCCGACCTCGGTCACGACGTGCTCGCTGCCGACGGCCATCATGCGAATCTTGTCGCCGCGCTTCACAACACCGTCTACAAGGCGCACGTTGCAAATGACACCGCGATGCGGATCGCTCTTGGCATCGTAAACGAGGGCGCGAAGCGGCGAATTCTCATCCCCGCCCGGAGACGGAACCTGCTGCACAATGGCGGTAAGCAGTTCATCAAGCCCCTCGCCCGTTTTGGCAGACGTGTAAATCGCCTCTTCGGCTGCCAGCCCCAAAATGTGTTCGACCTCGAGCGCAGTCTCGTCCGGATTGGCACCGGGCAGATCGATCTTGTTGATAACGAGAACGATCTCGACATTGCCTTCCACCGCGAGATACGCATTGGCAACGGTCTGAGCCTGCACACCCTGCGTCGCATCGACCAACAGCAACACGCCTTCGCAGGCGGCCATCGCACGCGATACCTCATAGTGAAAATCGACGTGGCCTGGCGTGTCGATCAAGTTGAGCATGTACTCCTGCCCGTCGTGCGTGTGCTTGACGGTCGCACGATTGGCTTTGATGGTAATGCCCATCTCGCGTTCGAGGTCCATATCGTCCAGGAACTGCTCACGCATCTCGCGCTTGCTGATGGAACCCGTGCGTTCGAGGAGCCGGTCGGCCAGCGTGCTCTTGCCGTGGTCAATATGGGCGATAATGCCAAAATTACGAATGAGTTTCCGGTCAGCCATGAACGTACCTGTTGCGAATGGAGCGATCACCCGAAAAACAGGGCGCACCATCTTCTCAAGAAAAGAAAATCGTCAAAATCCCGCGGAATCTCCGCTTTGATCCATGTCTGGGATGGCTTGGCCGGGCCAGAGCGCATACTGCGCGAAGCCAGCGCAAAAACCGGGATCGAACCGCCCATTGTAGCGTTGAATCGAGGATTTGCGAATTTGTGAAGGTGCTGCCAGCCGCGACGTTTTCGTGCGTGGCGGGCGGAGAACGTCAGGCGAATCGCCGACGAACGCAGCCCACAGCCCCAAAACCAACAATCGCAAGCACGGCTGCACCCGGTACCGGCACCGTCACAAGATCAGAAGCGCTGCCGAAAAAGAGATTATCGACCCCCAGCGCATTGATCCCCTCGACCCCGTGAGAGAGCGAAATGCTCATAAGCGTGATTCCAGGGCCGTCGAAGGTGAAACCGCGAAACGCGAAGGTGTCGAGGTTGGAGAACGTATTCAATTCCGCGAATTCGATCGTGGCAGCGGAAAACCCACCATTGATGTCCTCAAACTCGATACCGATCTCAGCACCCATCCCCACATGCAGCAATCCGCCAAGATTCAAACCCACCGCTGTCATGGGCGAGTCGAATTCGATTTCGATGGTGGCTTCGGCGAACGACACCGCCTCGGAGGACAGAAAATCGCTGCCGTTGGCCGAAATCAAAGGAACCGAACCCGCGCCGAGCGGACCAGCCACGCCGTCGTTGTAGCCGCCATCGACGGCGAAAATGTTGGGAATGGACAGCAACGTGGCGTCGCCGACGCTGACGTCGGAGAGGGTCTCAATATTGCCGTTGGCCATGCCGTCGAACGTGTTGACGGACATCGAGCTGAAGGGCGCGTCGTTTGTGAACGTCTCGATGATCCCCGCACGCGCAACCGATGCCTGAAGCACGATTCCGATAACAACCGACGCAGACGCCGAAAAACGGCGTGAATGAACACGGCCCATGAAACAACCTCCGGATGTTGATCTTTGCGGCAACCCCTTGCAGCGACCGATAAGCTACCGGTTTCACATGAAACTCACAAGCTAAATATTCGTCACGCCTGTAAAATTCGACACAGAGAATCCATAACATCATTTTTGTAAATAGCTTACAAGCCAATCAACCATCACATCACAGGTGGTTTCACGCTCACTCTGGGACGATGCTCGTGGGGCAGGATTGCGGGATCGAACGCGTCGGGGTTGAATGTCGAAGCGATGACCAAGAAACGAACTGCGGCACCGCGTTACGACCTCGATCGGATCGTGCATTCCCTCATCTCCGTGGGAACGCTCGTGGCCGTCGTCCTTTTGCTTCGGTATTTGTCCGACGCGCTCATCCCGTTCGTTATCGCGATGCTCCTCGCCTACCTGCTGAACCCGTCGGTCAGTTTCGTCGAACGTCGCATCGGCAACAGGCCCGCAGCCGTTCTGCTGACGGTGTTTGGGGGGCTTATTATCATCGGAATCGGGGTCGCGGTGTCGATTCCGCTCGTAGCCGCTCAAATCGACGATTTCAGCGGGCTGATCCACGAGCTTCGCGGGCAATCGGAGCAGCCGGTGGCCGCGACGGGCGATGAGGCTGACGCCCTGACTCTGTCGGATCGCTTCGACCTTTTGATTGAAAGCCAAACAGACGAGCGCGTCCGCTGGGTTCTCTCGAAGGTGCGCGAGATGGCTGCGTCCGAGGATTTCGACATCGGGGAGCGGCTGGTCGCGCTGGCCAAGAAAGTCGCGCCCGAGCTTTGGGACGTGGTGACCGGGGCAATCAGTTTTCTGCTCGGGTTGACTGGGCTAATCGTTGTGCTGCTGTATGTCATTTTCCTGCTCAACGACTTCAGCATTGTGCAAAAAGCCTGGAAAGATCAGCTTCCGCCGGCCTATCGAGCGCCGTTGGTGCAGTTTCTGGACGAATTCGCACTGGCGATGAGTCGCTACTTCCGTGGCCAATTCGTCGTGGCGGCGGCTGTCGGGCTGTTGTGTGCGATCGGTTTTTCGGTCATCGGGCTTCGGATGGGCATTGTGCTGGGTCTGTTCGTGGGGCTGTTGAACATGGTGCCGTATCTTCAGATGGTCGCACTGCTGCCCGCTTCGGTGTTGGCCATCCTGACCGCGTTGGAGCGTGACACAACCATCTGGGTGATGTTGGCGATGACGGCTGCGGTGTTCGCGGTTGTTCAGGTGATTCAGGACGCCGTGCTCGTGCCGCGCATCATGGGCAAGGCCACCGGCCTGCGACCGGCGATCATTCTTCTGGGCGTGTTTGTGTGGGGTAAGGTTCTCGGTTTTCTCGGGGTGGTGCTGGCGATTCCGTTGACGTGCCTCGGGTTGGCGTACTATCGTCGCTGGGTGTTGAAGCTGAAGAACGTGCAGGTTGTGGCGGAAAACACCTGAACGACGCTGCGCCTTTCGCGAACGCGGCTACCGTCGCAGCGAACCGATTATGCTTCACAGATTTTCCGAATTCGCATTTTGCAAGGGCTGCGGTCGCTTGCTCAACGACCTTGCCGATCCGAAATGCGACCAATGTGGCCTCGTTTTCGACTCGACTGATCCGAGTTCGCACCGTCTCGGCGCGCCTACACAAACGAAACACTGAATATGGGAACCGATTATTGAGCAGTTCAGCTTCGACGATATTCGCGGCGAATCCGGGGCCGACGGTTTCCTGCGCGACGTGTACGTTTTCGAAACCTCGGTCGATGATTGGTTGACGTTTCTGGAGATGGCCGTTGCTGGTGCCTGGCCGACCCAACTTACGGTGACCCATTCTCGACCATCTTTGATGGCTACGAGGGGACACGGAACACATCGTTATGAAAAGAGTGATTGTTACCCTTCGAGTGTTTTCGGAAGAACTCGACCCAGATAACGTAACGAAGATTCTCGGAACCGAACCAACGTCGCAGTACAGCCGGGGCGACAGGATTAGTGAATACTCGGCGGCAGACAAGAAACACACGAACGGTCAATGGTCCCTTGAACGCAACGGATCGCATGCAGATTTCGAGAGCATCTTGCGAGAATTCACGAAACTCGTTTCTGAAGAAAAACTCAAACTCTTGAGTGAACTAAGCACTTCCCAAGACATTCTTATTGGACTATTTGGCGTGCGAAACCAAAGTGGTTTTGAGATTGCCCCTGACATATTGGAACAGCTCGGACAACGCGGCTGGGCGCTTATTTTCGACATGTACGTCGAAGAAGAAGGCGATGATTGAACGATTGAGCTACGGCGATATTCGCGGCCAACTTGAGCCCGACGGATCCCTTCGCGATCTGTACGTTTTCGAAACTTCGGTCGATGATTGGTTGAAGTTTCTGGAGATGGTCGTTGCTGATACCTGCCCGGCCCAACTTACGGTGAACGGCGAAAATACTCGGGAAATCCGGAGAGCGGTCAGAGCCTTTGACGATGACGAGGTTACCGCATCTGTTACGGTTCAGGTAGGCGCCATCACGCTCACCGGGTCTGGCTAGTTTTTTTGGCACTACGCCGCTTGTCGTTTCCGGGTGGTCCAATACTGATCCCATTGGCCGCTTTCCTGGAGGGCGACGAGGTTCATCATGCCGGCGGCGTTGGCGTGATCCCACTTCATGCCCG
>JAJDDQ010000001.1 GCA_029260215.1 Phycisphaerae bacterium | reverse complement strand
GCGGCCCTCGGTAGTTCCCGACCCGAGGCCGAGCACGCCCGCCGGAGGCAATGATGAAAACCGAAAATCCCGTCACGCGCGTGACGGGGAGTTGCTTAACACAATGGACGGATTGTTCAATTCACGCTGAACCAGTACACCACGAATTTGGCAGCGTGATCGAATTTATTGGGTTTGGCTGTACCGGTTTTGGGCGAACTGGCGTTCGTCCATGATGATTGTCAAGCCAGACACAGTGCTTCGCTGGCACCGCGACGGCTTCAGGCTCTAATGGCATTGGAAGTCGCGCGGCAAACTCGGGCGTCCCAAGATCGACGCGGAAATTCGTGGCCTGATTCGGCGCATGTCTCGCGGGAATGCCTCATGGGGATCGCCTCGGATTCAATCTGAGTTGGCGCTGCTTGGCTCCACGGTGGACCAGTCCACGGTGGTGAAGTACAGGTGCCGACATCGCAGAACAACGCCTCGGAACTGAGCGGCAGTGTGACGGCCCCGGCTTTGTCACCCGGTTTCGGGAGTCCACACCGATGTTTGTCAGGATTGAGCAGCAGCGAAAACGGGAATCGCGGTACGAGAGGTCGTTTCGCTTGAGTGGGGCCGTCTGTTTGGATAGCATGGCTGAATGGAATCTGGTGCGCTGGAATGCGTCGGATAAGGGCACCCACGAGTGGGCGAACTGTGGTTTTCGACGCGCTCTAGCCGATGGGCTGAATCAAAGAACAATTTCACGGGGTGGTCCTTGAACAACAAATCTCTGTTCGCGAGTTTGTCCGTAGGTGGTTTGTTGAGCGCGCTTGCGGTTTTCGTGTGCGTTCCAACGGCGGTCGGCCATGGTCATCTTCCGTCTTGGTTGGATGTTGCGTCGCATGATCGCGGTCGGCACATCGCGGTTTATCACACCCGGGTTATTCGCAATCGTGGCCCCGTGAATATTAGAGTGTCTGTGCGCAATGTTGCCGGCGTTGCCGATGTGGTCGTGTCGGAGATTAGATACAAATCGCCGCCGCTCGGTTTGGCTGAGACCCATCGTTTCGGTGCATTCCTTCCTACACGGCGGGTACAGTTCGAGCTTTACAAGAAGGCGTTGGCTGGGTTGGAGGAATCGGCCGACCGCGAGGATGATGACGCGGTCGAGCGGTTGACCAGGCAGTGTCGCGATCTGCTTGGGGTGATGGGTGTTGAAGGAGTGAGTGATCGTTTTCTTGTTCCCGCGGATCGGGTTCTTGGGCATGTGGGGTCGCACGTTTCGATTACAGTGGAGGTCGATCTGATCGAGAACGGTGTTCACCGGGTCATTGAGCGTCAAGTAAGGATTCCCATTCAGCCGCTGCTACCTGATGGGGCCGGGCCGGCGACGAGTTTCCGATACGACGTACTTGGTGAAACGTTGCTGCCCCGGCAAGCACCTTATGACGTAAAAGCGGTGGGGGGCGGGGCGACCTGGCTGGCTGGCGATCAACATCTGCACACGGTTCACTCGCTTGATGCGCTTGCGCTTGACGGGACGGAAGAGGACGTGGCTGATTACGCAGCCGTTGGGGAGCTTGTCGGTCTGAATTGGATCATTACGACGGACCACTCAAACGTACATACAGAGTGGTTCGGCACCCCCTACTACACGCCCGAGCAGTTTGCGGCAGGGGCTGCCCAGGCTGCAATTTACAGCGCCGTGAATCCTTTGTTGGCTTTGTACTCGCAGGAAATGGGTGCGGGGCAGGACGGATTCCTTAATCTTCCGTCGCACTACCTGGCTTACCCATTCTCGAGCGACTCCACAGGCTACATGGACAATCCGTCGTCCGGGGTGCTCTTTGAATTGGCCAACTGCGAACCCGAGCAGGTCATAATCGATCGAGTGGCTGCAGCCGGCGGGTTCGGATTCATTGCCCATCCGTTCGAGTCGTTTGGGTTGACGTTCGCTACCTGGGATTTCGACAACGGTGCCACGGGCTGGTCTGGGTTAGAGATATGGAGCGACGCGGACGGACAGATCCAACCCAACGACGACGAGGCCTACGTCAAATGGCATGAGTTGCTCAATGAGATTGCCGCCCCTGTTGAGGGCGTGCTCGCGGAGCGTCCCGGTTTTCCCAATGCGTTTCCGGTGGGCATCGGCAACAGCGACGCCCATGAGCCGAGGTTCATTGGCGCGACGTTCACCTACGCTCGCGCTACCGAACTCTCACGGGCTGCGGTCACCGAGGCTTTGATGATGGGTCGGTGCGTCGCGTCGAATGGCCCCTTGCTGATTGCGATGATCAACGGTGCGCCGATCGGGGAAGTCGGCTTTCTTCTGGACTCCGACAACGACCTCGAATTGACTCTGGCGACTTCGCCGGAATTCGGCCAGACAGGCCTCTATCAGATTAGGGTTCTGGTGAACGGCGTTGTCCGCTTTACGATTCCGCCAACTGGAGTTTCCGGCTTTTCGTTGAATTTGCTGCTGGGCGGGATGAATCTTAGCCCGCCGGACAGGTTTGTGACGCTTCGCGCGGACTCGGCGGACGGCACCTACCATGCGCTTACCAACCCGATCTGGCTGCAGTTTACAACCCTCGGTGACGCCAACGCTGATACTCGGGTTGATGCGTTTGACTATGCAGCTTGGTTCGATTGCATCTCAGGGTCGGGTGTCCAGCGTGATCCGGCATGCGACGTGATGGACTTTGACCGCGACAACGACGTGGACCTCCTCGATTTCGCCAGTCTTCAGATTGCGTTCACCGGACCCTAGCAGCTCAATCGGCACGTGAAGATAAGTTCTCGCACGGCATGGATGGATTTTCGTGAGTAATCGTCAGGCTGCGCGCTTCAGCACCGCGTTTACGGATAGGACTGTGACATCGTCGTGTCGTTGGTCGCGAGCGGGAAAAGCTGTGTAGTTGTTGCGCAGCGTGTTGACCGCGGCTTGTGGAGCGGTCCTGGCCAGCGCGGCCAGAATTCGGGCGACGCCGTAGGTGCTTCGTGTATCGTCGACTCGGATGTCGGTCATCCCGTCGGTGAAGCAAATGACGGAATCACCGGCGTCCAGTTTGATTCGGCGCAGTGTGGGGGGCACCCATTCGTCGTCGTCCACCAGCCCGAGCGGCATGCCGTCCGGCATCACCGATTCGAATGTTTCAAAGTGATCGCGTGCGACGATCGTGGGTGGATTTCCCGCTGCGGCGATAGTCCCGTGCCCGGTTGCGATATCTATCTCGACATAGGAGAAGGCGACGAAACGGTCACCATCTATGATGCGCGATGCGCTGCTCCATCGGCGCAGGGTAGATTCATCAATTTCGTGTTCGAGATCCGTCCGGATGATTTTGCTGATGCGTCGGGCGGTTGCAGCGGCTTCGCTGTCGTGGCCCGTGACGTCTCCAAGAAAGACACGCAAAGTTTGCGTGGAGCGCGTGCAAACAACGAAGTCGCCTCCCAAGTTCTTGGCTGGTTGCTCCCATGAATCCATCGTCCATGCCAGTTTCTTCATTCTTGGTTGCGCGTTCATCGAAAACCTCCGAATGGCCTGCCGCGCTCGAATTCCAGGCACTCACGCTTTTCATCCCTGACGGCTAACCTTGCCATTCATACGATGGACTCTCTTGTCACGTTGCGTGCCAAACGTGGCGCGGCGGCGTAAGCAGTGTGAGAGCGCTGCGCGATCGGATCGGAACCACTCTTCTGTGACATAGGTCACAGCGGATGCGAGTTTTTGCGCACAAGCAATGGCCTTGGAATCGTCGACGAGATGGCATCTGTGGACCGCAATTGCGGTTATTGCACGGTTTGGCTCCAATTCCTGGCCGTGACTCGGATTGGCACGCTAAATGCTGGTTCCACGGCGTGCAAGGGCTCGGGTTTCACGGAGGTGAGATTGGGGTTAAACGGATGTTGAAAGAACGTGTGCTTTCGGCCGCTCTCATGACGCTCGTCGTCAGGACGCGGCCGTTTCTATACGCCGGGATTGCCGGATGGGAAGACGAGTCTTTCTTCCGTACGGCAGCCGTCTATTGGATCCATGAACTGGAGCGCCCAAGGGGCAGATTGGTGCGGTGATGTTGAGAGTTTGTCTAATTGGCGGAATTGTGTGTGCGGTCACGCCCCTTGTCGTCTTGGCTGAGTCGCCCGACGACGGACTTGGCACTGCCATCGAAGTTCAGGAGAGATACCTCGGGCTGGACGGTGCGATGGAAATCAAGATCGAACCACACGCGCTCGAAAGCGCAGGCCTTCGCATGCTTGCGGGGTCGGCGGATTCGGATGAGCCGTCGGGGGTGCTCGCGTTCGCACTGCGACCGGGCGAGACGTTTTACGAAATCGTTCTTTCCAACGGGCAGCTCAGTTCCTTGCCGGGCGGGGATATGAGGGCGGAGCGTGCTCCGTTTGGATTCAGCGCTGCGGACGGGACCGAGGTGGTGTTGCGGGGTCTGACTCTTTTTCATGATCCTGCGGCTGCGTCGGGTTCAGAGATTGAACTCCGCGACGCGTGGACCCGGCACCATGTTTGGTTTCGCGTGGACGGAGTCTCATACGAATTTGATGACGATCAAGGCGTTCTCGCGATCCGCGGCAACCTGATTGTGGGGGAATATCTCGCAACGCGAACGAACCGCGCGGAATGGTCGGGTGCCCTGATTGGTCGAGTTACCACGACTATCACGATGGAACTGTCTCAAACGGTCGAGTTCGATGTGGACAATCAAGTGGACTCGGTCACGATGTATCCGGTCGGCGGCGCCGTTCCGGAGGGTGCGTTTCCGACGCCCGGTCCCGACGTCATTGTTGGCGAGCTGCCGAGTACGATTCAAGCTGGCCGCGACGGACCCGCGGGTTCGGGCATGGTCGGACTCTCCATCGGCACGACGTCCTGCAACAAGGGCAACGTGCCGCTCAATTGGTTCGCGCTGCCCAACGTTGATCACCCGATGATTCCGATGAACATGTACCGGCTGAGCACCGTCGATGGCACGAACCGCATGGAGCAGATCGGTCACTCCTGGATGAAACATGCTTTTACCGCATTGCAGGGTTCGGCATGCACTGCAGTGTTTGGTACGCCGTGCCAGGCGACGGGTGGCACGACGCTTGGTGTTGGTTGCTCCGACCCGTACAGCGCGGGTTTGAATGCCGGCCAATGCGGGCTGGGTCCTCGTGCGGCGGTCAATCCGTTTTCCGGTGCCATACCCTCTGGCGGGGGACTCGGCGGATCGCCCTGCAGCAATGTTCCGTCGCGTGACCATCGTGATCACGTACACAATGGGATTTCGCACCGCATTCAAGTTCAGGACGTCGACTTGACTCCGGTACTCAATCCCGGTGCGCGCTACTTCTCGGAAGGACAGTACATCAGCGCGCACGAATTCAACAATCCCGATTCCTTCGCGGCCGGCAATATGCACAACAATGCATCGTATCGTGAAGTGGACGTTGTTGAGTCTGTCCCCGGCCAGTTTGCCTTCCCGCCTCTGGGACCAACCGTACGGGAGTCGCCGGCGTTGGACGCGTGGGCCTCCGCCACCCAGAGCCTGATCGAGCCCGTGCCCATGGTCGATGGGCGCGCGATCCTGGCCTATGAGGTCACACAGCTTGATGCCACGACGTGGCACTACGAGTACGCACTCTACAATATGAATTTGGATCGCTCGCTGGGTACGTTCAGTGTATCTATTCCGAGTGGCGTGCTCATTACCAATACCGGTTTTCATGCTCCGCCGAACCACGCGCCCGAACTGCATACCGACAACTACTCCAATGCGCCCTGGACGATGACTACGCCCGTCGGGGCCGTCACATGGGCCACGGATTCGTTTGCCGTCGACCCCGACGCAAACGCGGTGAGATTTGGAACGCTGTACAATTTTCGCTTCGATGCCAACAGCCCTCCGCAAAACGTATTTGCGGACGTCGGCCTCTTCAAGACCGGCGGCTCGGCGCAGGTCGTAACGCTTGGCCCAACGCCCGTGGGTCCTCAGGACTGTAACAACAACGGCGTCGAAGACGGCTTGGACATTTCCAGTGGTACTAGCCCGGACTGCAACGGCAACTCTGTGCCCGATGAGTGCGAGCTCCCACCGCCGGCTGGCACATGTCAATCGTTCTGCGCGCAAAACTGCAACGACAACAACATTCCGGATGAGTGTGAAATCGACGTGGCCAGTCCCGCGCCCGGTGGGCCTTGGTTCTGCACCGCGAACTGTGTGCCGGATTGCAACGACAACGGCGTACCGGACGCGTGCGAACCGGATTGCAATCAGAACGGTGTGCAGGATAGCTGCGACCTTGCCAGCCTGACCAGCCCCGACTGCAACATGAATGACGTACCGGATGAGTGCGAAATTGATGTCAACAGTCCAGCACCCGGGGGGCCGTGGTTTTGTTCCGCGAACTGCGCGACCGATTGCAACGACAACGGCATGCCAGATGAGTGCGATTCGGCCAGCGAGGATTGCAACCTCAATGAGGTTCCTGACGAATGCGAGCCGGGTCTTGTCTGCGAATGCGGCAATGGCGTCCTTGAAGTGGGCGAGCAGTGTGACGATGGAAATACGATTCCGAACGACGGATGTGACGCGCTCTGTCAATCAGAGTTCAACGACGAGTGCATTGCCGCTCAGATTGTGCTGCAGGGAACGACGGCGTTCGACACGACACAAGCCACAACCGGCGCGGACAGTTTCGCCCATTTGGGCTCTTGCCAATTCGACGGCCAAACCTACAACGATCTCTGGTACCGGCATATCGCCACATGCGACGGTAACCTGACAGTCGATCTTTGTTCCTCGCAATACGATACAGACTTGGTGGTCTACAATGGTTGCACATGTCCCACGACCCAAGCGGAAGCGGACGCGCTACTTTTGGCTTGCAACGACGACGGTTGTGCGGGCGTCCTGTCAACGGTCACGGTCCCTGTACTTGCCGGTGATTGCAAACTGATTCGTGTTGGTGGTTGGAATGCTGGCAGCTTGGGTCTCGGGACGCTCGAGATTACCAACGATGCGTTCCCCTGCGCCGTCTGTCCGAATGACGTTGTCGAAGAGGGCGAGCAATGCGATCCACCTGACGGCCTCAATTGCGACGGTGCCTGTCAATGGATTTGCGGGGACGGTCGGGTTGACGTGCCGGAAGAATGTGAGCCACCCAATACGGCTGACTGCGATTCCGATTGCTCGTTCCCCGTCTGCGGCGATGGGGTTCACAACGCGTTGGCCGGTGAGGAATGCGACGATGGCGGAGTGACTGCTGCGTGCGACGATGATTGCACACTGCCAGTGTGCGGGGACGGTGTCGTCAACGTCAGCGCTGGCGAAGCTTGCGACCCTCCTGACGGCGTGGACTGCGACGCCAATTGCCTGAGAATTCCCATGTGTGGCGACGGCTTCGTCGACGTTGGTGAGGAGTGCGACGACGGGAACAACACGTCGGGCGACGGTTGCGACGCATTCTGTCAGAATGAGAGCAATGACGCGTGCGTCGATGCGTTCGTGACCATGGAAGGCACCACACCGTTTGACACAACCGGCGCGACAACCGGCGCGGATAGTTATTCGCACTTGAGTCTGTGTGAGTTCGACGGACAGACGTACAACGACATCTGGTATCGGTACGACGTGCCGTGCGACGGCAACGTGACTGTCAGTCTCTGCGGATCGCTCTACGATTCGGATCTTGTAGTCTACGACGGCTGCAATTGCCCTAGTACGGAAGCGGAGGCAAACGCGCAGTTGCTCGCCTGTGACGACGACAGTTGCGGCGTGCAGTCACAGGTGACAATCCCGGCCGTTCTGGGCGGGAGTTGTTTTCTCATCCGCGTCGGCGGCTGGAAAGCTGGAGACGCTGGTACTGGGGATTTGACCATCACGAATGACGGGTCACCCTGCTCGGGTTGCGGCAATGACGTGCTCGAATTGGGAGAGGATTGCGAACCACCCTCTACGGCGGTGTGCGACAGCAATTGCACGTTCCCGGTTTGTGGCGACGGTACTCTCAATGGCTTGGCGGGCGAAGCCTGTGACGATGGCGGGGAGTCGGCGACGTGCGATGCTGATTGCACCTTTGCGGTGTGCGGCGACGGCACGCTGAACATGGCCGCCGGGGAAGTCTGTGATTCCGGGGGTGAGTCCCCAACGTGTGACCCGGACTGCACGCTGGCGGTGTGCGGCGACGGTACGCTCAATGTGTCGTCCGGAGAAGAATGCGACGATGGAAACACGACGAACGGTGACGGTTGCACATCGGGATGCGTAATCCATCTGTGCTCCCAGGTCGCGCAGTGCGCAGACGTGATCGACAACGACGGTTTTTGCGCGTCACCCCCATGCGGACCGGACGCCATGACGGACGATATCTGCCTTTGGTGGTCGTGCGGCGGTGGGACGTGTTCGCACGATTCGACAAAACCCTGTGACGCCGACGGTGATTGCGGGATTGGCAACACGTGCATGACGGGAGCGTCCGACGTCTGCTCGTCTTACGCCTTGGTCGAACCGTCTGATTTGGGCGGCGCGTTCGGCAACTGCGAGCCGGATGGATTCTGCAACAACTCCGACATCAACCATGCGTTGCTGAGCTTCGCCACCGTGAGTCCTTGTCCCGGTATCAACATCGACGCGGGCGGTCCGTTCGGCGAATGCGAGCCGGACGGATTCGGTAACCTGTTCGATGCCAACCACGCCGCTGCCTGCTTCGCACAGGTGAACCCGTGCAACTGCGCCGGAGGCCCAGTGCCGGAGATTGGGCCGCGCGTGGTAGGCGGTACGAGGCTTACGCTCGAAGCCGACGCTCGCACGATCCGTCGCGGTGCGACCATTCAAGTTCGGGCATACATCAACAGCCCGTTAGCCGCGTTGAGCGGCTACCAATTGCACACCGGCGTGTCCGGTGGTCGCAGCGGCTCACTCAAGCTGGTGGACGTGTCGATCGCAGACCGCGACGACCACGTCTTTGCCAAAGTCGGTGGCGTATTTGAGGCGTTCAATGTAAATACAAGTCAGATGCTCAGCGGCCTGCACTACGGCAGTGATCCGGCAGCGACAGCTGGAAAGGGATATCTGGCGACGTTCACCTACAGAGTCTCCGACAATGCTGTCGGCACGTTTGCGATTGACATCTTGCACAACGAGTCCATCGGAGACCAGACATTCCTGGTCGGCACGGGCGATCGTGACAAGATCGAAGTGACCGGAACGGCGCCTGCCATTGTCGTGGTTGCCGCCGAGGCCGCCGGCTCGATCAGGTAGGCCGCGGATCTCAAGCGCCCGCGGGCCGAAACCCGTGGGCGCTTGTTACGCTTCGCGCACCGTGAGGCGATCCTGGAACAAAGCCTGTTCGCGCAATCCATGACTTGAAGACCATTCCGGAATCTCATCCATCAGTTGTCGCCGAAGAATCGCCTTCTTTTCTTCGGTTGTGTCGTCGACACGGGGCGGATCCTCTTCGTGCCCACGGATTCGAAAAGGCATGCCAGGTTGTCCCGTTCGAGATAATTCAAAGCGTGACTGCAGCCTGCCGGGGATTCTACGACAGAATCCTGCAAGTTTTGAACGGGCTACGCATTAGCAGTACAGCGCAAAGTAAGCTCAAGCGATTTTGGGGCGTGGATCGATAACTCCTATCAGGACAAGGGTTTTGATTCCTGGCAGTAGGACGAGCATGGATGTCAATCAGATTCGCAAGGTAGGCCGGGGTTTGCCTCGG